>BTVJ01000032.1:0-84043 GCA_045863395.1 Myxococcales bacterium | reverse complement strand
GGCGAGGCGGTGGGCGAGGCGGTGGGCGAGGCGGTGGGCGAGGCGGTGGGCGAGGCCGTGGTCAGGCGCGGCGTGTTCGCGGTGGGGCCTCTCGTTGGAGTAGGGCATGACGAGGCTCCGCGGGTGGCTAGCGGGTCAGGCAGCAGCGGAAGGGGTATTGGAGGCTGTTGACGTCCTCGGGGTTCTCTACGCCGGTGCTGGCGGTCTGAGACGCGACAATCTTGCCTCGTTGGCAGCCCACTTCCCCGCCGATTGTCACTGCAGCGAGCACGTGTGTACCGAGCACGGTGAGCACGTCAGCAGCGTCACCGGTCCACTCTGGGACGGCGGCGATCGGGTCCGTAGGAATCACCGCCAGAGTCGAACAGGGGCCCATCAATTCCTCCATTGAGCACAGACGGCGACCGGCGGCGTTGCACCCGCCCATTGCTCCAATGAGCACCGACTTGGGACGGAGAGTATCCTCCACGCACGTGGAGTCGGACGTTGCGACCATATCAGCGGGGCATGGTCGCGGCGTCTTCCACTTGACGTCCAGCTGTGCCTCGAGCTGTTCGAGCTGCGACTTGCGCTCCGCCAGCAGGGTTGCCTGGGAAGCGACCGTTCCCTCCAGCGCCTCGATGGCGGCCTGGTGGGCATCGTCGGAGGCCAGTCGGGCCGCCTTCTCCTCCTGGAGCGCCGTGTGGAGCGCAGCGAGAGCCTCCTGCACCGTGGTCGCACCGATGCCGGGATCCACGATGGCTACATCCTTGGCGCCCAGCCCATCGAGGGCCGCCTGGTGGTCACCGACCGTCTTGTGGAGCGCTTCCAGGGCCGCGTCGTGCTGGTCGGCGCGGCCCTCGAGCTGCACGCGGGCTACTTCGAGGTCCGCGATGCGCGGCTCCAGCGAGCCCGTGTCTCCGGGCTTCCGCGCAGCCAGCTCGTCCAGAGCGCTCTGGACGGTCTCAGCAGAGAGCCCGCTCGTGACCCGGTCGTAGGTGACCTCGCCGGCGGTCACTGGCATGCCGGATCCAACGGTTGCGTCGTCTCCACAGGCGCCGAGGAGCCAGGCGGCGCCGAGGAGTCGAAGGATAGGCGTTCTCATGGGCCATCGTCTCCACAGTTGAGCTTCGACCTACCACGACGGGTAGGGCGCGTCCACCCCGGTGGTGGTGTCGACCTTGTGCTTGAGCACGAGGCTGGCGGCCTTGGGCGCATCGAGCTGCCCGTAGGGCTTCGCCCCGTCCGCCGCCGCCTGAATGGGGACCAGCAGTGGCTTCTTGTCCCCCGTCGCCAGCTCCACGGCCTGAACGAGCGAGGCTGCGGGCCGCAGGAACTGGTGGTCCTTGCACGCGCTGCACGGCGGCGCGCCAGACAGCGGGCAGTCGTAGCCGCACTTGTCGTGATACCAGCTCGTCACCGTGTCTCCGCCCGTGACCGGCGAGGCTCCGGCGCAGTTCGTTCCCATGGATCGTAGATAGACGTGGTTCGCGGGCGTCGCGTACCCGGGGACGTTCTTCGGCGCCATGACCACGCACGTGCCCGTGAAGAAAGCGTAGAGGTCCACCCACACGGACTGACCAGGAACCAGGGGCGAGGCCAGGCTCGCCTGCAGGCCGGTGTCCGGGTCCAGCGTGCGCAGCGTGTAGCTCGTCGCCGCTGCGCTCCTGGTCCAAGCCGTACCGGTGGGGCCCTTGGCGCTGCAACCCGCCGGGCAGGACTCGCCTGCCTGGCACTGGAAGTCGAAGACGCTCGCGTCCGGTGTACAGAGGCCATCGAAAGAGAGCGGCGTCGCCTCGCCGTAGCGCCGGTCTCCGGACGCCGTTGCAAGGAGCGCCCCAGCCGCCGGGTTGGGCACCTTCACCGTCACACCGAGCGGCATGGGGTACGGGTTCTTGACCAGCAGACGCGCCACCCGGATGCCCGTCGCCGGGGTCATGAAGGGTTCATGGAGGGTGAGGCCCGCAAAAGAGAGCGCCTTTCCAGTCTCGAGGAGCGGCGTCCCGGGGAGGGACATGGGCTCGACCTGGGGGGGAGGCGTCAGCAGCTCTATCTCGAAACTGTAGAGCGGGCTGGTGGTCGTGTTCCCTGCCTTGTCCATCGCCCGGAACTCGATGCCGGTCGGGAGCTTGGTCGAAGAGTCGGGGATGGTACTTGTACCCCCCCAAGACTGCACGGCTATCGGAACCACTCCCGACGCTGCCACCGGGAGCCAGGCGGTAATCTCCGCCAGTCCTGGCGCCGACGGAAAGCGGAAGCGGTAGGAAAGAACGGGCAGTGCGCCCCCCAGCCATGACGTTGAGTTGTCGTTGGCCCATGGAGCGAAGTGCGGAATGTTGTTCGCCTGAAGTGCAGATACGCTTTGGCTCGAAAGTCCGTGTCCGAGTCGCTGGGGGAACTTCTTGAGGGGGCCGCAAGATGTGGTGCAGAGGTTGGACAGGATGTTGCTTCCCGAAGGTCCGTCGGGGCAGTGATACGTGGCGATCCCACCAGCAAACTCCACCGAGCAGAGGTCCTCGGGTACATAACCGCTGTCCGGTCCCAACCCCAACACCGGCGGAGTCACATCCACCACAACGCCCACCCCCACCGCCACCGAGGCGTTCCCCACCATGTCCACCGCCCACACCTCGATGGTGTGCGGCCCCTCCGCGAGCGTGCCGCCGGGCAGCGGCGCGAACGACTTGGACCACGTCACGACGCCCGTCGCCGGGTCCACCGACATGGCCGCCGCGCTCGGTGGCCCACCGTCCACAGCCAGATGGACGGCCGCCACGCCGGCGCCCGCGTCCTCTGCCGTCCCCTCGATCAGGACGGCCGTGTTGGTCCACACCTCGGGGCCCGCCGGCGCCGTCACCGCCACGACGGGTGGGGTCAGGTCGCGGGTGATGGTGAGGGTCAACGGAGCGCTGGAGTTGTCCGCGTTGTCGTGGCCCGTGATCGAGACCAGCGTGCCGGCCGTGGAGACTGGAACCGTGGCCGAGAAGGTCGTGGGGACGCCCGCGACCAACGTTGTGACCACAGGCTGCCCGTCGGCGGTCATGGTCACGCTCGCCGGTCCACTCCCCGCGTCGCTGACGGTCCCGCTGACGACGACGCTGTCGCTCGCGGTGAAGGAGCCGTCGAGCCCAGGGGCAACCCCGATCACGGGGGGCGTGTTGTCCAAGAGCAGCGTGCGCACGGCGACCGCCTGGTTGCCCAGCGCGTCGGTCGCCTTGGCGAGGGCGGAGTACGACCCGTCCGGGAGCGCCGGGAGCTGGACGGACCACGCGCCGTCTTCTCCGAAGGTGGCGTCCAGCGTCGTGAAGTTGACCGTGACTGTCACGGCGACGCCTCCCACACCGGCGTCCGGGGCGGTGCCTGCGACCCCGGCCGGTGCCTTCACCCACTGGCCCTCCTCCGGCGACGTGATGGTGAGCTGCGGCGGGTTGGGGTCGAACAGCGTGATCTGTGCGACGGTCGCCGCGTTTCCTACCCCGTCCTCCGCGGTCACCCGGATCTCGTGGGAGCCGGGTCCGGGGAACGCCACCGTCGCCGACCAGGTCGCTCCATTGGCCACGGCGTCGGTCTCGACGCCGCCCACCGAGAGCACCACGGCCGCGACGCCCGCGGACAACCCGACTTGAGGCTCCGGGTCCTTCGCCGCACCTCCCAACGTGATCGTGGGAGACGCGGTCGCCGGTAGCAGCGATCCGAAGCTCACGAACGGCGCCACCGTGTCCACGTGGAAGGCGCGCTCGATGGTCGCCGTGTTGGCGTCGGGGTCGCGCGCGGTGACGCGCACGGCGTGCTGTCCCTGGTCGAGCCCCTCCACCGTGACGGCGACCTCGGCGGTGCGGGCGGTGCCCATCCCGCCCAGCTCCGCGAGGACCAGTGGAGTCTCCACGTCGCCCGCCACGAGCGCTGCCACCAGCTCGGTCACGCCGGACGGGTCGGTCGCCGTCACCCGCGCGGTGAAGTCGTGCGAGACGATGCTCCCCTCCGCCGGGGTTGGAGGCTCCCAGGCCAGGTCCGGCGCCTCGGGGTCGAAGGCCGATGGCGAGGGCGCGGGTGGGTAGAGCAAGCCGTCGTCCAGGCTCAGATCTTCGTAAATGCCCCCCGCCGCCAACAGCGGCGCCTGGTCGACACCCTGCGTCATCTCGTGGATGGCCCGCGCCAGGTCCCGGCGCGTGGTGTCCACGCCGAGCGGCTTCGACTCGCCGACGGCCACGGGCAGCAGGCTCCCGTCTGCCGCGTGGCGCAGGCCGTCGAACAGCGCGTTGTCCAGGTCGCGGGACAGCGCCGTCACCACGTCGATGACCTTCACGGAGTCTCCGGACGTCGCGCTCCACCGCGCCGCCAGCCCCGCGAAGCCGAGGTGGGTGAGCCCCAGGCGCGAGTCGGGCCGGTCGGGGTCATAGGCCGCTTCGCCCGGCAGGGTCACGAGCTGGGCGCCCATGGCAGCGTCTTCGGGGCGCCACAGGTGGTCCTCCAGCCGCCTGTACGCGAGCTGGATCGCCGCCGCCCCCCCGTCGCCCTTCGAAGCGTAGGCGCGCGCCAGGGTGACCGCCATGGTGGTCCAGCCGTGGACGGCGACGTGCGCCGTGTCTGCCCCAAGTGTCACCGAGGCCAGCGTGGCGAGGCGGTCGTCCGGGTCCAAGGACTCCGCCTCACCTCCGACCGCATACCGTGCCTTGGTCCCGGTCAGGCGTACCTCCACCCAACCCTTCACGCCCGGCGCCAGGTCCAGCGAGAATGCGCCGTTCTCGCCAGTACTTCCAGTCGCCACCACCGAGACGGGGGCAAGCTCCTCATCAAGGGACCAGACCTCCACGACGGCGCCCGCGACCGGCCCCGTGAGCTGCGCCCACCCGCTGAGCGCGGTGCCTGCCGAGTCGCCCGTCTCGGTCGGCGAGGAGTCGCTGGTGGCCCCACCGGTGAGTCCGTCGTCCGCTGGGGCGTCCACCCTGCTCGCTGCGTCTCGTCCATCGCTCACCGTGCCCCCGTCGCCGCCCACGGAGGCCCCGGGCGTGGCGTCGTCGGTACACCCGCCGGCGAGGCCCAGCGCGACGATGACGGTGGCCCAGCGATGGCTCGCGCTCATGAGCGCCCCTCCTGACGGCGGTGGCCCGGCCGCTCCGAACGGGTCGTGGTGGCGGCAATTTACGCCAGACGTGACGAGGGTGTCCAGAACTCTGCCGCCGTGCCCTCCGTTCCTCGCCCCGGCGCGACGGTCCACGAGCGGTGCCTTGCGCTCCACCGGCTCTACTCCCAGAGAACGACACGTCGCCTGTCTTGCCGCCCGGCCCGTGGGGGCGTACCCTGCCGCCCATGAGGTTCTTCAACGTCGCCGGGCCCTGCATCGAAGGCCGCCACTACATGCTCCCGCCACTGGACCGCATCCCCGACGCCCGCAAGCTCGTGGACCAGGGGGCGTACTTCGTCATCCACGCGCCGCGGCAGACCGGCAAGACCACCTCGATTCGGGCGCTGGCGCACACCTTGACCGCCGAGGGGCGCTACGCGGCGCTGGCCTTCTCCTGCGAGACGGCAGCCGGCGCGAGGGAAGACACCGAAGCGGCGCAGCGCGCGATCCTGCACCAGCTCAGGGTGGCCGCGCGCCTGGATCTCCCGGACGACTTGCGCCCTCCGACCCTGATCCCTGCAGAGCCCGCGGGGATGCTCACCGACCTCCTCATGGAGTGGAGCCTCTCCTGCCCGCGCCCGCTGGTGCTGCTGTTCGACGAGATCGACGCGCTGCGGGGCGAGAGCCTGCTCTCCGTGCTGCGCCAGCTTCGCGCGGGCTTCCAGTACCGCGGGCGCGGCTTCCCCTGGTCGGTCGCCCTGTGCGGCCTGCGGGACGTGCGCGACTACCGCATGGCGGCAGTTGCGGACCCGGACCACATCGGGTCGTCGAGCCCCTTCAACGTCAAGACGAAGTCGCTGCGTCTCGGGGTCTTCGGCCGTGCTGATCTCGCCGCGCTGTATGCCCAGCACACGGCCGAGACGGGTCAGCCCTTCTCCGGCGAGGCGCTGGATCGGGCGCTGGAGCTGACGGGCGGGCAGCCCTGGCTCGCCAACGCCCTCGCGCGTGAGATCATCGAGGAGGTGGGCATCTTGCCGCCGACCCCCATCACCGTCGCTCACTGCGACGAGGCCAAGGAGCGCCTGATCCTGGCCCGCCAGACCCACCTCGACTCCCTCGTGGCCCGGCTCCAGGAACCCCGCGTCCGCCGTGTCATCGAGCCCTTGCTCTCCGGAGACTCCATCGGGGGCGACGCGTACAACGACGACGTGGCCTTCGTTCGCGACCTGGGTCTGGTCGTGGACAAGCCCTTGCGTGTGGCCAACCCCATCTACCGGGAGGTGCTGGTGCGTGTGCTGGCCTCTGCCGCCGAGTCCAACATCTCCCTCCCGGACCGCCCGTGGGTAGACGGCACGGGGCGCCTCGACCTGCGGACCCTCCTCGACGCCTTCGCCGGATTCTGGCGCGAGCAAGGTGCGGCGCTCGCTCCGAAGATGCCCTACCACGAGGTGGCGGCGCAGCTCGTGCTCTCCGCCTGGCTCCAGCGCGTGGTCAACGGCGGCGGCTTCGTCGACCGCGAGTACGGCGTGGGCATGCGCCGCATCGACGTGCTCGTCCGGTGGCCCCACCAGGGAGGCTGGCAGCGGGAGGCCCTGGAGCTCAAGATGCGCCGCGACGGGGAGGCCGACCCCACCGCGGAGGGGCTCCGACAGATCGAGGCGTATCTCACCCACCTCAGCCTGGATCATGGCTGGCTGGTGGTCTTCGACCGCCGCAGCGTCGCCCCCCCGGTGGAGGATCGCACCCGCTTCGAGGACGCCCGCACTCGCCGAGGGGTGGCGGTGACCATCCTCCACGCGTAGCGGAGCGACCGGAGTCGCTCTCGCGGGTCAAGGCGCTGCCTGCGGCTTCCTTCCCCGCGGATGGCGGCTCCGTCAAGGTTCCGAGCTTGGTCCCACGCCTTCGCCTCTCGCCCACCGATCCACGATTGCGCGCCGGCTTCAAGTGGACATACACTATCGCCTCCACACTCCACGCGAGGGGCAGGCATATGGACGGCGAGACGGGCTCCGGCGGAATCGGGCTAGCGACTGCGCTTGCGAGCTGCGCAGCACGCATTGCCAGCGCAAAGACTCTCTCTTCGCGGGATGCTTGCGCCCTCGAGTGGTGGCTCTCACATCCGGCCTCTTGGACGAGCATCTCGGACGGCGTCTGCTGGGCTCCCCTCGCCATTCGATCCGTACGCCTCGTCCTTCGCTCGGTGAGGCCACTGAACGTGGCGGATGGAGCATCGGCCAAGGGGCCAGGGACGTCGCACTACCCATCCGTGCTCGGGCCTGTTGCCCTCCGCTCCGGGGTCCTCCGGTTTCTGGCCGAGGCTCTACCGCACTTCGGCCAGAGGGAGTTTGGCGAGCTGGCCTCCGTCATCGGAGAGCTGGAACGCGGCAAGGGGACGCCTCCGCCGGAGAGGGCGCTGGGCGTGGTGCGCGACTGGCTCGACCGGGAGGCGCGGTTGCCCGTGTTCGAGTCCGCCTCCGCCGCGGCAAAGGCGTTGGCCACGCTGGACCAGTGGTCGAGTGCCCATGTGCATGCCGAGAGGTTCGGCGCTGCGGAGCTGTTGATTCAGGGGACCCTGGGCGCACTGCCGCCCGCGAAGGCGGAGAGCGTCAAGACAGGGAAGGGAGCGCGCCGTGGTGCTCCCGCAGGAGCGAAGCCGCCCTTCCACAGGTCTCTGCTGGCCGGTCTCCCTCGCGCCATCGAGGTGCATCGGGTCATGCCTGAGGAGACCGCCGCGGAGCCGGCGGGAGGTGTGCGCAAGCGGCTCCAGGAGCATGTCGGCCGGGTGGTGGAGGAGGCCCCCCAATCCGCCGCCAACCTGGCATCGCTGCTCTGGGTGGCCGGCTGCGGCCTGACCGTGACATCTGAAGAAGGCGGGATCTCGCGGGTGTCCCACCGCATCGATGGGCTCTGGCCCCACGACGTGGGCGCTCAGCGAGACTCCCTCGTACAGGCCGCGGTCATCGAGGCGCTCTCCGAGGCGTTGCACCGGGGCATCGCGGATCGCGGAGCCATCGGTGACACGCTGGTCGGCGCGGTCGTGGCGTGTGCGCAAGCCACGAGCGGAGGCGGTGGCAGCCTCATCGACGCGGAGCGAAGATTTGCCGCGGTCGAGCTGGGGGTCCGGTCGCTTCACCTCGCGGGGATGTCGCAGCGGGTGTTGGCCGCCCTCTCATCGATGGAAGAGTGCCCGGCGCGGAGCCACGCCGTCGCCCTTATCGTGCTCTTGACGGAGCAGGCCCTCCCGCCACGCATCGCCGACCTGGCGGCGCGCGACGAGGGGCACTCGTGGGCCGTCATGCGCGCTGCGGCACGCGCGCTGCAGCTCCATGCTCCTCTGCAACTTGCGCAGATTCACGGCGTCGCTGCCTTGGATGAAGCACGGGCTCTGGAGATTCTCGGGACCGGTCCGGCGGTGACGCTCGCTCTCGGGAGGGTGCGCGACTGGGTCGCGTTCGCAGCGAACCCCGCGGCTGAGCCTGCGCCGCCTCCGACGCCACTGTTCGATTTGTCTGACCTCGGCGCCCGTGACCCGGCGCTGGAGGCCTTGCGGGTCTGGGGGATCGAGGCCATCCGGACGTCCCACGCCATAGCGCGAGCGCGACTATTGATGTCTGGCAACGATTGGCGAGCGCGGAGGATGGGCGTCTCGCTGCTCACCCTCGTGGAGTGGATGCTCGAGCGCCTCGGGGAGATCGCCGAAACCCGAGCGACGAACTCCTCGTACCGAAACGCGTTCATCGCAGCCCTGGCCCGGACGTTGGAGGAGACGCCGGACGTCGCTGGGAGCCTGGTGGAGCTCGAGCGGTCCGATTACCCCATCAACTTGCATCCCCTCTTGCAGGACAGGGTGTTGGAGCTGGTCCGGGGTCCTGTCACAGACCCCAAGAAGGTGGGTGACCTCGTGGACATCGTCCTTGAGCGGGTCGTGGTCGGTGGCTGGGCGAACTCTACCCCTGCGCAGTCCGTGATTCGTTGGGACCGGACCGTACGGTTCCTCGATGATCTGATGGCCCATGGCTGTGATGGAAGGGTCATCGAGCGGATGGTGGAGCGCGTCGCGCACGTAAACACACACCGGCTCCTGCCGGCGCTCCACGAGCTGATGGGGACGGTGGGCAGCGGCGCCCGGGGGCCGACAGTCCAGGCGCTCCGGGACCTGGCCGCCACGTTGGCGTCAGGCGCCGACGGTGCGCGCTGCACCGATGATTCGACCCCCTATGTGAGGGCCAAGGAGAACGCCCTCAATGGGCTGGCGGAGCTCGCGTGTCTGGCGGGCGGCTCCTGGTCGGATCTTGTGGCGGAAGCGGGCGGGAGGAAGCGGCTGGCCGGCTACGTGAAGGAGATGGAGGAGCAGGTGCGGAAGCTCCCGGAACGGGAGCGCAGCCGTGAGATCGTGGGGTTGTGGAGGATCCTGCCGCGCGCTGACCAGATCATCGGGCGCCTGGCTCACGAGGCGGGCCTGCCCATGGACAGCCTGTCCGCACGCGTCGTGGTGCTCAAGGAGTGTCTACGGGAGCTCGATGACCCCGCCACCGGCCTGATCGAGATAGCCAGAGCTGCGCTCTATCAGCCTCTGGTCGACGCATTCAACCAGACGGTGTCGGACCTGCGTGCCCGCATTCAGGAGCGGTGCGACTGGCTGACCACCGTCCGGGACCTCCTTGCGGAGAACGATGAGAGCTCCGTGAAGGACCTGCACATGCGCCTCGGAGAGGACCCTCGCCCATGGGTGGAGGGAGAGCACTCGGTCCTCATGGTCCCGGAGTCCATTGCTTCCGAAGAGAGGGCGCGCCTGCGCGAGGTCCTGGGTCGCTGGATGCTTGGACGGTTCATGCTCGACGAGGTCGCAGCGGCAGATGCGTCGCGGTGGCTCGAGCCGTCGCGGGCTCTCTTCGCTGTCGTCCGCCGCCCATGGTTGGTGGGGTTGATCGTCGTCTCTCCCTTCCTTGCGTCCTGGCTCGCGGGAGCCTCTCTTGCGCCTGGCCAGGTCGCGGCCGTGACCGGGTGGGCCTTCTCTGTCCAGCTTGCGGTCTTCGCGCTTCTTGCGGCCGTGGCTGTCCTGTGGGTCTCGCTGGACTGGCTGTTTCGCGTAGCGGGGCGCTTGTTCCGTGCCACGGATGGTGCAGCACGGGTCACGCGGGTCACGCCCTTCGTCCGCATGGTCGCGCCAAGGATCCTTGGGGCGATGCTCGTCGTCGTCGCCGGCCTGTTCCTCTCGGACGAGCTCTGGACACTCCTCCTGTGCGCAAGCCCGCTGGGGGTCCTGGCCGCCGTCGCCATCGGGGGAAGCCTGACCTGGCGCTATATGCAAGGTGAGGTGGCCTCTCGCGTGGTTGCCCCCATGGACGGCCGCTCCTCTGGAGGGTGGTCCGGCCGGGACGGCATGTCACAGGTGAATCGCCGCACCCGCATCCTCTTCGGCGTGACCATGGCGGAGAGCTATATCGTGGCTCTTGTCTTTCAGTTGTTCGCGGGTCGGGTGATGACGGGGGAATCACAGGCCGACCTCGCGAAGCTGGAGCAGGCGGGACTGGCGGGCAGCGACGTGCTCGGGCTCCCGTTCGAGGTGCAGCTCAGGCTCCCGGACGCGTTCGCGGGCGTCGTCTCGACCGCGCTGTACCCCCATGTCCTCCTCGCCTGGACCGCCCTGGCCCTGTTCGCCACCGTGGTCGTTCACCTCTATCTGTCGCGGGCCTCGCTGCACGAGGGGTGAGGGAGTGGGCCCGTCTCGAGATCGGGGCCTGGATCGAGCGCGTCTCCTTGGGCCGTGGTGCCCTGTGGGCTGCCGGGGTCTCCGAGGTCGCTGAGGGACAGGCTTCATCGGTCCCCCGAGCGCGCACGCGGCTGCTGCGCCCTCGCCGAGGATCTGCTACGCTCGCCGCACCTGAGGCTCCCGGAGGGTGCGCGATGCTCACGTTGACAGCAGAGTGGAATCAGCCGGTGCGGGGTGTGGCGGGGGCCACGACGCACTATCTCGCGGTGCGCGTCGGGGCGCCGGCGACCCCAGTTTCGCTGGCGGCCGTCGTGCTGCTCGACGTGTCGGGGTCCATGGACGAGAGGCTCGACCCGGCCAAGGACGCGGTGCGGACCGTGTGGCGGGCGCTGCGGCCTGGGGACCGGCTGACGGTGCTCACCTTCGCGAGCCGTGTGACCTCGCTGGTCGACGGGGCGGAGAAGGGTCGGACGGCGGACAGCGACGTGCTCGCGGCCATCGACACCTGCGCCGCCGGGGGCGTCACGCTGCTCGGGGAGGCGCTCCAGGCAGGCGTGCGGGCGCTCGACGCGCTGGCAGTGGACGGGCCCCGGTTCCTGTGGGTGGTCACCGACGGGCACCCGACCGGGCCGGACGGGCGGGTGCTGGAGGACCCGACGCCGGTGCTGTCCGCGTCGCGGCGGGCGGCGACGCAGGGGGCCGTCATCGGGACCCTCGGGCTCGGCGACGCGCGCCACTGGCAGGCGAGCTTCCTGGCGGCGCTGGCGGACGCGGGGCGGGGGAGCTTCTGCTATGCCCCGGAGCCGGCGGGGCTCGCGGCGGAGCTGGAGGAGCGCGTGCGCTCGGCCCAGGAGGTGAGCGCCGTCGCCGCCCGCCTGGATCTGCGCGCCGTCGCCGGGGTGCGGCTCCTGTCTGCGGTGCGGGTGCTGCCCGAGCTCCTGCCTCTGGAGGCCGTGGACCGCCTCGGGTCCTGGTCCATCCCCCTCGGCGCGGTGGAGCCGCCCGTCTCTGCCTACGTGCTCGAGGTGGCGGTGGCGGTTCCCTTCGGCGCGGCGCCAGGGCCCTACGCGGTGGGGAGCATCGGCGCGTCCGCGACCGTCCGGGGCGACGTCATTACGGCGCAGGAGGCGCCGCTGTGCCTGGAGCTCGCGGCGGGGGGAGACCGGCGCGTCCACGGGCGCCACCGGGACGCGGAGAACCTGCGCATCGCCCGCGACATCGGCTATCACGGGTGGCTCCGGGCCAACGAGAGCTCCCCGGGCGCGCAGGCGCGGCTGACGGGGCTGATGGCAGATGCGGCGCGGCGGAGCGGGAACCTGGACCTGGCGGCGCGCTTCGAGGAGGACCTTGCAGCCTTCCAGCAGGCGGGCGCCCTCGACACTGGCCGGGCCGCGGAGTCCCTGGTGGCGGCGCGGCGGTCGGGGCGGCTGCTCATGGCGGAGTGATGGCGGGTACGCTAGCGGCGTTTTGGCGCGTGGGGCACGTCGCCCCCCGGAGGGCGGGGCCCATTGAATTGGTGGGGCAAGGCGCCCCGGAAGGCCGGGTGCAGGGAGGCGAGCATGGCGGACATCCTGTGGGACGTGGCATGTCAGACGGACCCCGGGAGGGTGCGCCCGCGCAACGAGGACGCGGTGGGGTGGCTGCCGCGCCCGGGCGGCGCGGCGCTGGTGCTCGCCGACGGCATGGCGCGCCACGCGGGAGGGGACGTGGCCTCGGCGCTGGTGGTGGAGGCCGCGCTGCCGGCCCTCGGAGCCGCCGAGGGGGACCCGCGGGCGGCGCTCCACGAGGCGCTGCGGCGGGGCCACGATGCGGTCGTGGAGCGGGCGCGCCAGGAGCCCGACCTGCGCGGCATGGGCACCACGGCGGTGGCGGCGCTCCTGGACAGGAGGCGTGTCACCTGGCTCCACGCGGGGGACAGTCCGCTCTATTGGCTCCGGGGTGGTGCGGTGCTGCTGCGCTCCCGGGACCACTCGGTGACCCAGGTGCTGGTGGAGCTCGGTCAGCTCGCACCGGAGGCGGCGGCGTCGCACCCCATGGCGGGTCAGCTCACGTCGTCGTTGGGGGCCAAGGCATGGGAGTCGGTGGAGCTGTCGCCCGAGGAGGGGGAGGGCGCATCCTTCGAGGTGGAGCTGGGCGACGTGGTGCTCCTGTGCTCTGACGGCCTCACGGGCGAGCTCGGCGACGCCCGGATCGCGGAGCTGGCGTGTGCGGACGGGGCGGCGGCGGAGCGGGCGCGCCGCCTGGTGGACGCGGCGCTGGGGGCCGGGGGCCGCGACAACGTGAGCGTGGCGGTGGCGGTTGCCGGGGCGGCGCGGCGAAGACCTGGGGAGCGGCGGAGCCCCCGCAGGAGGGCGCCGGCAGTCGTCGAGCCCTCGGGCTGATGGCTCGTGGGATCCCGGCGGGCGGAGTCCTGGACCAAGGCAGCGTGAGGTAGAGCACCTCGGGGCGGTAACCAGAGGAGACGGAATGCGGGCGACGGACGTGGTGGGCGGGCGGTATCGGCTCGTGGAGCGACTCGGGGAGGGTGGTTTCGGCGAGGTGTGGCGGGCGGAGCAGCTCGTGGCCGGCGAAGCGGTGGCAGACGTGGCGGTGAAGGGGCTGCGGGCCGGCGCCGATCTGCGGGAGATCCGGCTCCTGGCGCGGCTGTCTCACCCGCACGTCCTCCGCTTCCGGGACGCCTTCGACGACGACGGCCGGCTGTACCTGGTGACGGACCTGGCGGAGGGTGGCAGCGCGGCGGACCTGCTGCGCACCTATCAGGGCGGGGTGCCCGGGCCGGAGGTGGCGCGGGTGGTGCGCGAGGCGGCGGAGGGCCTGGCGTATCTGCACGGGCAGCGGGTGGTGCACCGGGACGTGAAGCCGGCGAACCTGCTGTTCGTGGAGGGGCGCGTGGTGGTGGGTGACGTGGGGCTGGCGAAGGCGACGGAGCACAGCCTGTCGCGGCACTCGGGGCAGGGGTCGATGGCGTACGCGGCGCCGGAGATGTTCGACGGCCAGGTGGGCCCGCCGTCGGACGTCTACGGCCTGGCGGTGGCGGCCTACGAGCTGCTGACGGGTCGGCTCCCCTTCGAGGGCACGGACAAGCAGATCATGATGGGGCACGTCGCGAAGCCGGTGGTTGTGCCCGAGGGGGTGAGCGGCTCGTGGCAGGAGCTGCTGGTGGGGTGTCTGGTAGCCGGTCAACCGCAACGACGGCCTCGGCATCCGCCTCTCCAGGCTCGCGCCGTAGGCGCGAGGCGAACCCTTGGCTCTTGAACCCTTGGGCCCTTGACCTGGGTTCTCCGCGACTCACCTCGGAGCGCCAGCGACCGCGACGCCGGCGCGATCTCACGACGGAGCCGCCCCCCGTGGGGTCCAGGGGGCGCGTCAGCGGCCCCTGGTGGGGCTCGGGGCGAAGCCCCGATCACGCGAGATTCTGACTGGGTGGGGGGCACGAGCCAGGCTGCGAAGGTGACCCCGAGAGGACGGGAGATCTGCGATGATCCACGGGAGCACGGACACCTCGACAGCCACGGAGCGGGCCACTGCTCCGGCCCATCCACCCGGGAGCCGCCGATGACCCACCCCGCCCGCGACCCGCACAGCCCCGCCTCCCGCGTGGTGGACACCCTCGTCGCTTCGAGGCGACGCCCTGGTCTGCACCGATGAGGCCGAGCGGGCGGGCCCCGCTGCGACGCTCTCGGGGGCCCTCGCCCCCGGCCGCCGCGCCCTCGCCCTGACCCACGGCCACGCTCGCAGCCCGCTGGCGCTGCCGCTCGATCCGCACCCGCCCGGGTCCTCCCTGGACGGCGGGCGCCTCCGCGTGGTCGGTCGCCTCGGCGACGGCGCCATGGGGGCGGTGCTCCTCGTGCGGGACTCCGACGACGGGGAGTGGGCCGTCAAGGTGATGCGCGCCCCCCTTGCCGCCGACGAGGCGTTGCGGGAGCGGTTCCGGCGGGAGGCGGCGGCCCTCGAGTCCCTCTACCACCCCCACGTGGTGCCGCTCCTCCAGCATGGAGTCCTCGACGACGGGAGCCCCTTCGTCCGCATGCCCGTGTTGCGGCGCGGGAGCCTGGAGGACGCCCTGGCCGAGGGGCCCATCGACGAGCCGCGGGCGCTCCGCTGGGGCGCGGAGCTGCTCTCTGCCCTCGCCCACGTCCACGCCCGGGGGCTCGTCCACCGGGACGTGAAGCCCGCCAACCTGCTGCTCGGCGACGACGACCGGGTGCTCCTCTCCGACTTCGGGGTCCTGCGCCTGCCTGGGAGCACCCTCACCGGCCCCCTGGAGCGCCTCGGCAGCCGCGGCTACTCCGCCCCCGAGCAGGAGGATCCCGCGGCCGTCACCGACCGCGCCGACGTGTACGGCGCCGCGGCGGTGATCCACTGCCTGCTGCGGGGCTCTCCGCCGAAGCGGCCCGGCGAGGGGCTGCGCCGGGGCCGGGTGGCCACGCTCCTGCGGGCCATGGGGGACCCGGACCCAGCGCGGCGCCCGAGCGCCGCCGAGGCGGAGGCCCGACTACGGGAGCTCTGCGAGGCCGCAGAGCGGCAGCGTGCGGAGGCCGCGCGGCGCGAGGCGCTCGCGGCTGCGCCGGCTGTGCAGCCAGGCGCTGCGCCGGCCGCGCAGCCAGGCGCTGCGCCGGCGCCGATGGTCACTCCCACGGCGTTGCCCGCCCAGCCCGCGCTCGCACCGGCGGCAGCGCACCACGGCGGACGCTCTGATGCAGCGCACTCCGTGACCGGGGCGTCCTCTCGGCGCCCCCCCATGGTGCTGGTCCGGGTCGAGCCGGGCCACTTCACCCTCGGCTCCCCCCTCGACGAGCCCGGCCGCCTGCCCGACGAGGGACCCGTCGCGGTGACCCTCACCCGCCCCATCGCGCTCTTGGCTGCGCCGGTCACGGAGGCCCTCATCGCGGACGTGCTCCGGCGCCCCACCGCGCCGGACCGCCCCGCCACGGCCCGCACGTGGTTCGAGGCGGCGGCCTTCTGCAACGCCCTCTCCGGCGCATGGAGCCTGCCGCCCGCCTACCGCGTGGAGCAGGGGCGCCTGCTGTGGGACCGCGCCTCCACGGGCCTCCGCCTGCCCACCGAGGCGGAGTGGGAGCGGGCTTGCAGAAGCGGCGCTCTTGTGGACATGCTCGGCGCGGTCTGGCAGTGGTGCTGGGACTGGTACGCTCCCTACGGCGGGGGGGCGGACCCCGCGGGGCCGGAGGCGGGCACGCTCCGGGTCGTGCGCGGCGGGTCGGGCGATATGGCCCGGATCGCCTGGCGCTATGCGGTGCCGCCGGACACCCGTCACCCCGAGATCACGTTCCGGGTGTGCAGGACGCTCCCGCCGGGAGCCTGAGGAGACGCCATGGGGAAGCTACGCACGGGCGCGCGAGACCTGGGCCTCGTCACGGACTGGCGCTTCAGCTTCGTCGACCACGGAACACCCCTGCAGCCCATCTCCGACGCCGTGATCCTGGACGTGGGAAACCACCTGGGCCCCGGCATCCTCGACCAGCACCAGGGCGACGCCCTCGGCGCCTCGACGTCCGAGCTGGTGCTGCGGTGGCCCGAGTACGTCTACGACCACCTCATGTCCGACTGGAACCGCAGGGCCCGGGACGGGCAGGCGCTGGCCGGGACGCCGTGGTCCCCGGCCATCGTCACGCACCAATTCCCTGACTTCGACGGCGTGGTGTCTGCCCACCTGGCAATACGCCTCGTGGAGGACGGCGATCTGCCCCCCTACGCAGCGGCCCTGGTCGCCTACTCGACGCTGGTGGACGCTGGCCGCTACCGCGTCGAGACAGACCACATGGAGACCGCTACCCATGCGGTCCACATGGCGTTTCTTGCCCTCGACACCCTGCGTGACAAGGAGCACCCGGAGCGGGACGACGCCTGGCAGATGCGGACGGGTATCGAGCTCCTGGCCACGGCAATGTGCAGGGTCGCGGAGGCGCGGGTGACCGCCGGAAGTCGCCCGATCCATGCCATGGCAGACCTGCTCCCTGGCGAGCCGGGCGTCTCGGCCTGGCGGCGAGACGGGGTCGGAGCAGAGATTGCGCCGATCCTGGATGCGGACCTCCCGACGTTCCTCAGCGCGGATCTCCCCCATGCGCGGCGGATCATGGTCTCCCTGCCGTCGGCGTCCGGCGTCATCGAGGGTGTGCCGGGCCTCGTCCTGGGAGCGCCGCCGGTCTCCAAGCTGTCCAAGTACTGGGTGCGGGGGAGCGGCATCCCGTATCTGATCTGGCCCTACGCGGAGTGCGGCTCACGCATCGCGACTCTGGTCGACGGCGAGCCCCGCTTCCCCCGGGTGGTCCTGTCCCTCGATCCAGGCTGGAGGGCCGACGGCCGCGCCCCTCTCCTGACGGGCCTCGGCCGGGCCCTCGAAGAGGCGGAGGTCGCCGCCCGCGCAGCGCAGAAGGACGGCGACACCCGCCCGCGGACGCCCCGCTTCGCCGACCCGGACTGCACCTGCTCCGACCCCTGGTACGACGGGCGCGGACACGGCCACACCATCGTCGACTCTCCGCGGGACGGGACGGTGTTGACCTACGAGGCGATCTGCGCCATCGGCACCGGGCCCTTCTGGAAGGCGCGCCTCCCCTCCCTGGAGGTCATCCTGCTCGAGCACCTGGAGCCCTGCCCGCAGCCGCTCCACCAGACCCACGCCGTCGCGGCCGCCTATGAGATTCACGCGGCGGAGGTCCTGGCGGGTCCGCCTCTGGCGCGGCCGTCCGGTGTGGCGGAGGTGGACCAGGCGCTGGCGCTGGGCTTTCCTTCGGGCAACGCTGGCGCCTCGCTCCTCGGCGGTCCGGGGGCGGCTCCGCTTCCGTGCGTCCGGCGCCGTCGCTTCACGGGCGAGGGCGTCTGCCTGGACGATGTGGCCGGGTGGCTGAACACACTGCGCGCCGAGGGCAACCGCTACCTGCTGGTGCGCGTCACGCCCGGAGACACGCCTGCCCGGGCCGTCCTGGAGCGCCTCGGCGGCGGTGTGAATCCCGTCGCGGGCGACGCTCCCCTCCAGGTGGAGGGCCGCACCGTGGTGTACTTGGCGGAGACCCCGGCGCAGGACCTTGAGGGCGCGTTCACCTACAGCGCGCTCCTGAACGAGACCCTGGCCCACTTCGACCGGCAGGTGGCGGAGGTCTTCGACGCGCCCCGGGAGGGACGCCGCTGGGCGCCGCGCCGTCGCCCGTCCCTGGCGCGGGTCGAGCGCGTGCGCCGCGCGTACCTGCGCTTCCTCGCCCGGCACCTGAGGCACGAGGCCGCAGGCTCCCCCTTGGCGCGCCAGGCCCGAGAGCGCCTCGCTGGCTCCATGGGCATCGACGCCCACCGTGCCGCGCTCCAGGACTCCCTCGACCGCCTGGATCAGCTCGCCGAGACCCTCATGGACCGCCGCGCGGAGCTGCTCTTCTTCGTCATCGGCCTGGCGGGGGTCATCCAGGTGGTGCTCGCCCTGCCCTGGGGCGCCCGCACCATGGAGGACCTCACCGACAAGGGGGTGCTCCCGGCGCTCTGGGGCAGCGTCCTCGTGCTGATCGCCGCCTTCGCCCTGCTGCGCCGCAAGGGGTGACTGGCAGCCCCCGGCGCCATCGCGGCGTCCATCCTCGGAACGATCCTGCTGGGAGCCTTCTCCGTCCGTGTCAGATCGACTCCGCTTGCGCCTCTCTGGGGGTGTTCACGACACCAACCCGGAGGACGGCCATGCGAGAGCGCGGTGAGGGAGACAGGCTGAGCGTCATCGAGGGGGTGAGGGGGGCGGACGAGGGAGCGGGCGAGGTCCAGCGCGAGCTGGCCGGGACGGCCCTGCTCATCGACTACGAGAACCTGGTGCCCGATGCCCGGTGGGGTGGGGCCGAGCTGCTCGACCACCTGGTGCGCTGGCTTCGCGCCGGCGTCATGCGGGCCTACGCGGACTGGGGGCGATTCCAGGAGGCGCGGCGTACCCTGGCGCGTCGTGGCATCGGGATGGTCGACGCCACGGCGTGGGGCGGCGCGGGCCGCAAGGTGGCGGACATGCGCATGTGCGTGGACGCCATGGAGCTGCTCCTCACGCGGCCCCACTTGCACACCTTTGTGCTGGTCACGGGCGACAGCGACTTCACTCCGCTCATGGAGAAGCTGCGGGAGCACGGCCGCCGCGTCGAGGTGGTCGCCCGCAAGGGGACGGTCGCGAGCAACGTGCGGGTGTGGTGCGACACGCTGCACGTGCTGCCCGAGTCGCTGGCGGAGCGGCCCGTGCGGGCGAAGACGGAGCCCGCGGTGCCGGCGCCCGTGGCCGAGGCCGACCCGGTGGCTGCGGCTCCGCAGCGGGATCGGGCGCCCGCGGCCGCGGATGTCACGGCCCCGAGTGCCCCCGCGAGTGAGGATCGCACCCCCGGCGACGCGGTGCGCCTGATGCGGTGGGCCATCGAGGCTCTTGTGCTGGCCGGAGACCCGACGCCGCGCCTCGCGAAGATCGGGGCAGCGATACGGCTCCTGGAGCCGGCGTTCATGCCAGCGGACCACGGGTTCGCCAAGTCCAAGGGGTTCAAGGCCATCCCCCTGTCGGTGCCGCGCTTGTGCGAGGTGGTCCGCGACGAGGAGGCGAACGACCTGCGGATCAAGCCCAAGGGCGCCTGGTGCGTGCCCGACGGCCCGGCCCCGGAGCGGTTCCCCCTCACCGTCGCCGCGCTCACCCTCGCCGCGCTGGGGCTGCCCTGCGGCGCGTCCCAGGTGGCGCGGCTGTTGTCCGTCCGCGGCGAGGTGCGCGCTGCCGGCGGAGACGTCGCGGCCCTGCGCACTGAGCTGCTGCACGCCAGCCCTGGCGAGGACACCAGCGCCCGGGAGGCGACCCTCGCGCTGCTCGACGAGGCCGCCTGGTTCTCGCCGCGTGCCCTGGAGGCGGGCGACGAGGCGCTGATCGCGTCGCTCGCGGGAGCCTGCGCGACGCGGCTGCGGTCGCGGCTCGGCGACCAGGCGCCCGACGCGCAAGCCGTCCTGCGCCTCTTCGCGCCCGGACGCCTCGGCTCGACACCGGGCGGCGAGCCCCTCTCGGTGCCACTCTGAGCCTGGTCCTCCGCGCCCGAGGTCCCGCGGCGCATGGAGTGGGGCTGCCACGCGGACATGGACGGAGTGCTCCGCGTCGAGGCGGCCGCAAGAACCAAGGTGGCCGCCGAGGGTCGCGCCCAGCGTCGCGCCACGGGCCAGGACTCACCCGTCGACCCGCCGCAGGCGGCGGCTACCGCACCTCCGCCGCTACCTCCGCCACCGCCGCCCCGTCCAGGGACTCGCGCTCGAGCAGCGCCTCGGCAAGCGCCGCGACGAGGTCCTGGCGCTCGTCGAGGAGCGCCTTCGCCGCCTGGGCTGCCTCTGCGAGCCACACGCGGGCGCGGCGTCGCACCAGGGCCGGGTCTCCGAGGGCCGGCGCGAACAGGGGGCCCACCGCCTCGTCGAAGCCCCACTCCCCGACGGCCGCCGCCGCGAGGCGGGTCGCTTGCTCCAGGTCGCTGCGGGCGCCCGCGGTCAATGCGTCGTCGCCGCCCAGGCGGCGCTCGGCCTCGCGCCCAGCGAGTGCGACGACCAGCTGACGCCGGACCCGGTCCCGCGTCAGGTCGTGCCGTGCCTCGTCCCGCTGCGATGCCAGGAAGCCGAGGGCGCCCCGCTCATTGGGAACGATGGTCAGGAGCTCGATGGGATCATCGGGGAGCAGGGTCAGGTGGGCTACCGCGTGGCCCGCCTCGTGCCAGGCGGTCACGCGCAGCTCGTCGGGGCGCACCTGCAGGTCCTCTCGCTCGGCGCCGAAGCGCACCAGGCGGGCGGCGTCGAGGAGGTCGGCTCCCTCCAGTCTCTGCCGCCCGTCGGCCGCCGCCGCGTAGGCCGCCTCGCGGGCGATGCGGTCCAGCTCCGCCGGAGTCAAACCGGCCGTGGCACGCACCAGCCGGGGCAGATCGGCCCCGCTCACGTCGAGGGGGGCCAGGCGGCGCTCGAAGAAGGTCTGCCGGGCGGCCGCGTTGGGTCGCTCCACCGCGATGACCTCGTCGAAGCGCCCCGGGCGCCGGATGGCGGGGTCGAGCCCCTCGGGGTGGTTGGTGGCGGCGAGCACGAACACCGAGCGGTCGGCCACCTGGAAGCCGTCCATGCACGCGAGGAGCTGGTTGAGCACCGAGTGGGCGTGGGTCGCGACCTCGCCCCGGCGCCCCGCCACGGCGTCGATCTCGTCGATGAACACGATGGCCGGGGCGTAGGCCTGGGCGCGTTGGAAGAGCTCGCGGATGCGCTCCTCCGACTCCCCCACCCACTTGGACTGGAGCTCGCCGGCCGACATGGCCAGAAACGGCAGCCCCGCCTCGCCGGCCAGGGCGCGGGCGAGCATCGTCTTTCCCGTCCCGGGAGGACCTGCCAACAAGAAGCCCCGCGGCGGGCGTGCGCCGAAGGCTTCGAGGGTGCTCGGGTCGGACAGCCAGCGCACGACCTGGCGCAGGCGTCGCCGCGCGCGCTCCAGCCCGACGAGGTCGTCGAGGCGGTCGGTGGGGATGCCGGCGAAGCGGATGGACGCGGAGCGGTCGGCAGCGGCGATGGCCACCTGCTCGGAGACCCCGACGATGCGGGCGACCACCTCGGTGGCCCCGGCGTCCCACGCGAACTCCGTCCGAAGCCGCACCGCCTTGTGGGCCCGGACCTGCTCGCGGAGGACCCGGTCGAGCAGCACATCGTCCACCACCGCCCGCACCCGCGCGACCAGATCCTCGGCGGCGAGCGGGTCCGTGTGGTCCCGGCGGAGCGGGATGAAGGCGCGGGCGCCGCCCCGTGCGAGCACGCGCGCGACGACTGACTCGAAGGCGCCGCGCCCATCCACGTTCTCGCTGAAGAGCACGACGGGGAGCCAGGGCAGCGCTGTGCGCAGCGCCTCCAGCACGGCGTCGCCGCCCGTGACCACAGCGCTGCTCTGGGGTTGGTCGATGCACAGGTCCAGGAGCACCACATCGGGCCGCAGGCGCTGGGCCAGGGCAACCGCCTCCCCGGACGTGGCTCGCTGCACCTCGACGCTTGCCCCCAGCTCCGCCGCGACGAGGCGCCGCACATCGTCTCCGTCGTCGACGACCAGCACCCGGAGCCTCGGGGCTTCCAGGCGCGCGCGCAGCCACGCCGCGGCTTCGCCCACCACCTCCACGCGCACCGACAGGCGCTCGGGGTTGGCGGCGTGCAGCTCGCTGCGACACACCTGGTGGGCCCCGCGCACCAGCTCCGAGGCCCAGGTGGAGGTGCGGGCGGCCACCCGGCGGGCGTCGAGCTGGGGGAGCAGCGACAGGAGGAGCATGAACGCCGCATCGCGGGACGGGCGGACGCTGGGGGTGTCCGACGCCGTCTCGCACGCCCGCCCCACGATGCGCAAGGTGTGACGTGTCTCCAGCGCACCGAGCGCCACGGCGCCTCCCTTCGCCAACCGCGAGACCAGCTCGGGCGGCAGGCCGGGCGTAGAGCCCTCTGCGCCCGCCTCGCCCCGCGCGGTCAGGATGTCGTAGACCAGCTCCGGGGACGCGCCGCCGGCGTGGAGCACGCCAGCGCTGTTGGGGCCCGCGAAGAGCTGCTGCCCCAGGTTGGTCGTCACGATGAACCACGTGCCGCGGAAGTCCACGGGGCGCTCCAGCGCCTTGTCGACCACCTCTCCTTTGTCGAACACCGCCAACAGCGCCTGCAGGGTCGTCGGGTGGGCCTTCTCCAGCTCGTCGAGGACGATGACGGCGCGGGGGGTGTCCTTCGCGAACCCGGTCAAGGTCCCCGGGCGGCTCCCCTTGTAGAACTGCTCCGTGCCGAAGAGCTGCTCGAAGTTCTGTGGGCCACCGAAGGTGCCCATGTCGAACCGGCGGAAGCCGATGGCTTCACCCCGGATGCGCGCCAGCTCCTCGGCGAAGCACTCGGCGAGCCAGGTCTTGCCGACGCCGGAGGGCCCGAGGAAGGTGAGCACGCCGCGGGGACCCTGGGAAGGTGGTGAGACGGTCGCGTGGAAGGCGGCCTCCCCCAGGGCGCGGATCGCCTGGTCCTGGCCGAAGACGCGCTCCTTCAGCGCAGCGACCAGACGGTCCGCCAGATCCCGAGCTTCGTCCAGGCGCCGGAGCATGGGCGAGAGCGCCCGCTCCGCCGGCCGCTGGAAGGCCTCGCCGTGCCTGAGCAGCTCCTCCAGCAGGAGCGCCGGGGGAAGCGCCGGGTCCTTGTCGTGGACCCGGCGCACCAAGTCTCGGACCACGTCGTCCAGGGGAAACTTGCGGTCCGTCTCGTCGACTCCGGCCGCGCTCTCCCACCCAGAGACCACTGGGTCGGCCCAGTGCTGCGCTCGCCCTGCGAGCAGCGGCGCCACGGTGGTGTCCTCCCGCACGGCGTAGAGGCCGCACAGCAGGTCGGGTAGGGTCAGCGAGTCGCGCCTGGCGGCCAGCGCCGCGCGCTTGGCCCAGGCGAGGATGCTCCGGGTCGTTGCGTGAATCTCGGCCACGTGGACTCCTCACGATGCTGTTGGATGCCCCCCCCGGTTTCACCGGCGTCCCTATAGCTCCGTTGGTCCCCCCGACGAGGCAGCGATGGCCGCCTGGAGCCGCTGCGCCTCCCGCTCCAGCACTCCGATGGTCACGGCATCTCCGCCGGTCTCACGAAGCTCCGTGATGCGCGCCACCGTCGCCGCGAGCTGCATCCGGAGGGGGTCCACCGTCCTCATCATCTCCTGGAGCATGCGCATCATGCGGTCCTGGGGTTCCTCGGGGAACTCGACCTGCCCGGTCTTCAGGGCCTTCTCCAGCACCGGGTAGTACTCCTCCAGCAGCGTGATCAGGCCCCCGATGCTCCGGTGGAGCTGGGCCGCCGTGAGGGGCGCATCCTCCAGGGGGAACTCCACGGTCGGGCGGATCTCGCCGTCCTGGGGATCCATCTCGAACTGGATGAGCTTGGTCTTCCACTGCACGGCCATGCAGGCCTTCATGAAGGCCTCCTGGTGGGGCCCCTCCGCGCGCATGGCCAGAGGCGCGTACACCTGGAAGTATCGGCCATCTTCCTGGAGCAGGATCACGACCACGATGGACTTCTCGCCCTCCACGTTGGTGAAGGACTTGGTGCGGAAGCCGGTCACGATGCGGGAGTCTCCCTTGATGTCGTACTTGATCCCGCGTTCGTCCAGGAAGCCTGCGATCTCGCGGACTGTCGTCGCCATGGTGGTTCCCTCCATGCAAGTAGGCTGCTGAGTCCCCCGGGGTGGGTTCGTCGGAGCCGTAGCACAGCGCGATTGGCTCGGATTGTCAACCGTGAAGTTCGTTCGCCGAACGCTGTCAGCGCAGCCGGGACCAGGGCTCTCCTTCGTCCGGAGTGTTCGGCTCAGTGCCGTCCGGCCCGGTGCCGACGGAGATGTCCGCCTTCCCGGTCGGAACGTGAGACTCGTGTCAGATGCGCTGCGGTCGAGTCTCTCCGATAGCCGTGACCCAGGAGGACGACCCATGTGGAGGCGAGTCGCCGCGTGGTGGAGACGGAGGAAGGCCGTGGTGGACCCGCGGGAGCGGGCGCGGCGCTTCGTCGAGGAGGTGAGGGGGCGGCACCGCGACGGGTCCCAGCATGTGGCCGTGGCCATGGCGCACCTGGCGTTGGTGGAGCGGGACTTGGACGCGGAACGCCACAAGGAGGGGGTTCAGCGGACCGCGGCGGGCACCGCTCTTGACCAAGGAGACGCCGTGGCGGCCCGCCTGGCCGCGGAGCGGGCCGTCGTGCACCGGAGGCGCGCGGCGGAGCTGGCGGCGCGGGCCCGGGAGCATCGGGCCCGGGTCGCAGACCTGGAGCGGCAGCTCGACGCGCTGGACGCGGAGGCGCGGCAGGCGGAGCTGGAGGTGGCGTGGGCGGACGCGCGAGAGGCGCGGGCCGGCGCCGCGTTCCACCTGCGTGAGTCCGCGGACGGCCTGGGGCGGGTCGGCGAGGCGGACTGGAGGGGCCCGCTCCTCGAAGGGGTGGAGCGGCTGGAGTCTCAAGAGGAGGCGTGGCGAGACCTGGACGCCGACCCCTGGGCGTTCCCGGGCGAGAGTGGCGGCGGAGACGAGGCCGACGCGCTGCTGGCGGAGCTGGCCGGGGAACGCGGGTCCCTGGCGGCGGATCCGCTGAGCGCCATCCTCGACAGGGCGCAGAGGCGAGAGAAGTAGCTGGCACGGCGGTGGGCGAGACCGACAGCGATGCTCACAGGACAGGAGTTACCGATGGGAGACTGGCTCGGATCGCTGGTGAGGCTGGCAAACGACCTGGCCGCGCGGCTGATGACCGTGCTCGCGCAGGTCTCGGCAGGTATCGAGACCGCGTGGCGGGAGCTGAGCCGCGCGGCACGCGACGCGGGGTTCAAGGCGATGCTCCTCGGATATCTGCTCGGGCGCATCCTCGTCGGGCTGTCTCCGGGCGTCGTCCTCGTGTCGGTGGGCCTCATCGGCGAGTGGCCCTGGGTCTGGCTCGCTGGCGTCACGCTGTGCGCCGGCCTGATCACCTGGGCGGCGCTGACCACCCGCACGAGCCCGCGAGACTCCGAGGAGGATCGGGCGGTCGCCTGGGTGATCTTCTTTCCGCCGTGGTGGCGTGACCAGCAGGGCCTCCGCACTGAGCTGGGCGCGCTCGTACGCACATGGCTGCGCGTGGACGACGCCCTGCTGGCGGCGCGGGCGAGTCTGAGCCTCCAGCACCCGGTCCGAACGCACTTGATGGGGATCCGCGATCTGTGCCACCGGCGAATGCACCGCCTGCGCGGAGACGTCACCGCCGCGCTCAGGCGTCGCCGGGGAGTGCCAGGGAGCGTGGACATGACCCGGGCGGAGCTTCTGCGAATAGGCGAGGTCGTGGAGGACCTCGTTCCCCGCCTCCTTCCGGCGGAGGGCGGCGACGAGGCCGTCATCGACGATGGTCTCTCCCGGGCCATCGACCTGCTGGAGGAGATCAAGCGGTCGTTGCGGTCGCTGGACCGTCGCTGACCCCCACCCCTGACCCACGGAGGAGGCCCCATGGCGCTGGAGTCGCGCGGATACGGAGTGCTCGGCCCGTCCAAGTCGGGCAAGACCATGATGGTGGGCGCGCTGCAGATCGCCGCGCGCAACGTGGCGCAGGAAGGAGACCTGTCCCACGACATCGTGACGCCCAACAAGGAGATGATGCAGCTCCTGCGGACCTATGGCGTGGGGCTGACGCGCCAGGAGGGATTGCCGCCGGTCGACGGCACCCTCGACGTGTGCCGGTACTCCTTCTCGCTGCGCACGACGCGCCGGCGGCTGTTCGGCAGGACCGACGCATCGGAGACGCGCTTCGAGCTGCTGGATGGGCCGGGGGCGAGCCTGCTCCCTCAGGTGGGCCGTGCGTCCCTGGACGCCGACGTGGAGGACGCCCACCGGGAGCGGCTCTTGTCCGAGCTGTCCCGCGCGCGGGGCTTCATCCTGTGCGTGGATCCGACCAACCCGGAGGACCTGCCCACGTTCTTCGTGGAGCTGCCGGCGCTGCTCGAGGAGGTGATCCAGCGCCGCCAGTCCCCCCTCGAGCGCGTGGTGGTGTGCCTGACCAAGGCGGACAAGCACTTCCAGGCGCACGGACCACGCGCGCTCTCCCAGGCGCGCTCCAGTGACCCCGTCTCGGTGCTGCGCAGCCTGATGGCGCCCGCCGGGCTCCGATCCCTGGAGCTGCTCTGCCGCAAGCCCACCCTGCTCGGGGTCTGCTGGACCTCCGTGTTCGGGTTCGCCGAGGGCGCGCCCAACTTCAACCCGCAGACCGGCGGTCTCAGGCACACCGCGCCCTCCTGCGGGTTCCCCAAAGCGGCTGCTCTCTGGCAGCCCTTCCAGGTGCTCGACCCCTTCGTGTTCGCCGCCACGGGCAAGGCCGAGGGCGTCTTCTGCATGCCGGCGTGAGGTGCCCATGGAGCTCCTGCAAGTCCGCTACGGAAAGCTGGTGCAGAGCCCTCGGGGACCCATCGTCCCGGGGTGCGACCACGGCTGCACGGTCCGGTCCCCGGGCGTGACCGCAGAGGTGGTGCGGTGGTGCCGCCCCGACCGCCTGGGCCTCGGTGGTGGGGCGGGCTTCACGTGGGACCACTACCGGTGGCCGGACGGTGGGGTGGTGGGTGCCGCGGTGGAGGGTGTGGTGGTGGTGGGGCGCATCCGAGGGCGCTCGGAGGCCGGAGAGGGCGCGCCGGGACGCCTCTACACGGAGGCGCACTACGGCGTGTGCCGGCCTGATGCGTGGGACCGCGCCCTGCTGCCCGCGGTCCCGCTGTCGCCGGAGCCTCCGGTTGTGGTGGACCCCGCCGCACCCCCGCTGGTGGTGTCCCCCACCGACATCGCGCTGCCCGATGGGTGGGCGGAGCAGGTGCGCCTGCTGCTGGCGGTGGTGGCGTCGGGGCTTGCCGTGGGGATCCGGGACCGGGGCGCGGTCGAGGCGCAGTTGGAGCGCACGGCGGTGGTGCTCGCCTGCCTCCCCCGGGAAGTGGCGTGGAGGGTGCCCTTCGGGGCTGGTCTCGCGCGGGTCACGGACGCGGTGGCAATCGGGTTCGGGGAGGCGGTGGCCACCGGAGTATCCATCGTCGACGGTGTGCTGCGCGGGGCGGACGAGGCGGCGCTCCCAGGGCTTGCTTACGCGGAGCACGTCGCACGGATCGGTGCGGGCGCGACGACCCTGCGGGAGCTGTGCGAGCGCGTCGACGCTGCCCTGGGGGGGCTCCGGCTCTCGCCTGGCGACCCATGGCCCGTCGCCGCGAGGCGCGCCGCGGAGCTGGCCCAGGACCTGGACCACATCGATGGGCTCCGCAGGTCGCTCCATTGCGGAGCGGCGGCGCGCGTCGAGGTGACCATGCTGCACCTGGACGCGCTCCACGCGGTGGCGACTGCGCCCCGGGGTCAGCGAGCGGCCGCGCTCGCTGGCACGCGGGGACCCGAGTGGGCCGAGGCGTGGCGCCGTGCGGCGGAGACCTCTCGGTCCGTGCGCGCGCTGGGCGTGCTCCTGGGGACGGTGCAGGTGCACGCGGGCGCTGCGCCGGAGCTACTCGACGACGTCCGGAGCGAGCACCTGGACGCGGCGGAGGAGGCCGCGCAGCGCGTGGCGCGGCTCCTGGACCGCGTGCCGCCGGGGCAGGTGGAGGGTCTCGCCGCGCCCGCCGCGGGGGACGCGGAGTGGGTGCGGCGGTGGAGAGAGCTGGCCCAGGGGCGCCTCGCGTGGGCGGCGCTGCGGTCCCAGCACGGGCGGCGGAGCGACCGGGCGTGGGCCGCGGAGCTGGACACGGGGGCGTGGCGAGCGGCGCGCGCGCTGACGCATGGCGAGCCCGCCGCCGAAGACCTCGTGGAGCTGGCGCGGTGCTTCGCCCCGGAAGACGAGGAGACGGTCACGCGGTTGCTGGACCTGGGCGTGTCGCGCGGGTCCCTCACGGGTGCCTGGCGCCTGGCGGAGGCGGTGGGTCTGGGCGCGCTCGCCGCGCGGCTGCCGGAGCGCCACGGGGCGCGGGCGGCCGTCGCCTTGGCCCGGAGTGTGGCCGGTCCCGTCTCGGCGACCATGATCGATGCCCTCCTGCGCGACTGGCACACAGTGGAGCGTGAGCTGGACGTGTGGGATCTGCGCGCCCGCGTGGCCGCGGAGGTCGGTGATCCGTGGGCCCGGCTCCTCCTGCGCGAGCGGGCATCGCGTGGCGCCCCGGCGTCGGACGTCGGCCGCAAGTGGACCCTGGAGCGGGCCAAAGCGGATCGCGGAGTGGCGCGGGATCTGCTCGCCGCGGCCGACGGTGGACGGGAGCTCCTGCTCTGTGCGCGCGACTGGGCGAGGCAGGTGGACCCGGCGAGCGTGGTGGGGGACCCGGGACTCTCCTACCTTGTCGCCTGCCTGCGGGGCGCCGCTCTGCCTCGTCTCGACATGGACGACGCGAGAGGCATCCTGGCTCCGCTCCTCGCCCTCCGCGGCAGCGCGGCGCACACGGCGTCCGACCTCTTCCGGGCGGCGTCCACTGAAGCCCACGTCTGGCTCGCCCTGAAGCTGTGGGGAGAGGCGGATCCCCCGCCGCTCGATGTGGTGCCTCTCGCCGTCCTGCTCACCTCCACGGACCCGGCGTGGCGTGCGAGGGCCAGCCGCTGGCCCAAGGCCGAGGGCTGGCGCCTGGTCGCCGGAGAGCACGCGGGTGAAGTGGACGCCATCGAGCGCGCGGCCCTCGGGCGCGTGGCGCCGGCGGCGCTGGTGCGTCTCCTCCTGGCAATGCCCCGGCTCCAGGTGGACGCGGACCTCCTCGACCGCATCGACGCGCGCGACTTGAGCGTGCGCGGAGAGGCTGGCCTGACCACCTTGCTGGAGCATGCGCACGCCGCCGGTTCCCGGCGCCTCGCGCGTCACTTGCTCAGGCCGGCCCTGCGAGCGCTGCTCGACCAGGGTGTGTCCATGGAGAAGGTGCGCCGCGCGGCTGAGCGAGGCGCGTTCAGACGCTTCCTGCTCCGCGCGGTGTCCGGCGGCAGCGACCGACTCTTCGACCTCGTGGCGGCCACTGTGCGCGACGACCCGGGCGCGCTGCGGCCCGGCGTGACGGATGGGGACGGGGCATAGGCAGGAGCGGGGTGATTGCCGGAAGTGGGGGCGAAGACGTAAGGTGGTGCGGCAGGGAGGATCGAGGTCCGAGACTCCGCCACCGCATCCGCAGATCCTGGGGAGACTGGAAGATGAGCCGGAGAGGAGACCGCGAAGACCTCGACGCTCGATTGCTGCGCGAGGCGCAAGCAGCCGAGGAGGAGGATCGCCAGTTCGAGGAGGCGTTCGCCGCGTTTCGCGCGAAAAACGCCGTGCTGATGGGGAAAGCGAGCCGAAGGCGCCTCACCCGACGGGGGGCCCCGGCCGCGCCCTTCCCAAAGGAGCTCTCCGAGGACGTCGTGAGTCACCTCGGTGTGGTCGTCGCCCTGGAGGGGCTGATGAGACAGCCCGCCTCCGCTGCGAGCCTCGATCCGCTCCGTATGGCGTGCGCCATGTTCCTCTGCGCCGCCACCGAGAGGCAGCTTCGAGACATGCTCGTCCCCGCCGCGTTGGAGCACGGCAGGTTGCTCGCCGAGGCTCCGATCAAGGACATACACCGCAGGGAGCTCCTGGCTCTCGCTGAGGGCCGGGTCAGACCCACGCTCGGGTCCTGTCAGTCCCTCCAGATCGCCTACGGGGCCGTCCGCAAGAAGGGCACCGCGGAGCAGTTGGCTGCCCTGGAGCAGTGGTTTCGTCGCGACTTCTTCGCCCGGCCGCGATCCGTTCAGCGACGCAGCGAGGTGATCGCGACCTTCCGCAATCGCCGCAACGACCTGGTGCACGGCAACGTCGGCGGCTGGTCCCATGAGCTCTACGAGTCTCTGGCGCGCTCCCTCTTCGGCGCACCCACCGTGAGTCAGTGGCGAGATGGCGACGTGGAGAAGGGGCGTCCGGGGCCGGCGCTGATTCCGGAGCATCTGGACGCCTGGTGCGGACCGACACCTCCGGGTTCGTCGCGTGGTCCGACCGTCGCCGGCGCCCGCCCGAAGACGCCGCGTCCGGGCAAGTCGCCGGGACAGGAGCAGCCGATGCTTCCCGAGCCCCCGGTGGCCATGAACCAGGGGGCCGTCGTGACCCCCCCCAGCGGCGCCCCCGTGGTCGACACGCTCGACGCGGCTTCGTCGTCTCCCTCCGTGCTCACGCAGCCGCCGGCGCGGGCGGATGCGCGCAGACAGCCGCCTCTCCCCCCGAGCGCGCCAGCGGTTGCTTTGGCTGGTACCGCCCGAACCGACCTCGGAGACCCCGGCGTGCGCGACAGGGTGCGAGGCCTGGTCGAGCTCTTCGACGCGGTCTACGACACGGAGTACCGCCACCACGTCTGCCTTGGCCACCTCGAATCGCTTGGCGCCTTCCTGCCTCGGTCTCCGTCGGACCCCGTGGAGCAGCTCGCCTGCGCGGTGGGCGCGTGGTGGTGCCGCATCGTTAGCGCGGACGTCGCCTACGAGTACCACGAGGCGCTCCAGCTCGCCGACCGCTCCCGGGCGCTGGCCGAGTCCCTCGAACAGCGTCTGGATACGAAGCATCCCGACGTCCAGTGGCACGCCTACGCGGCGGCCCGGTGGTTCGACGGCGCGGGCAAGGCCAGCTACCGGGCCGGGGACCATACGGAGGGGCGGCGGTCGTTCGAGCGTGCCGTGACGGTCGCCGTCGAGCACGACCTGTGGTGGTGCCTGGCGGACCTGAGGAGCAACCTGGAGCGCGGTGCCACGCAGGAGAAGCGGACGGTCGGCACCGCGCCTGGCCCGCCCGAGGAGCGCTACCGACCGCTCATCGAGGATGCGATCAGGGTGGCCAATCTCCATGGAATTGCCGCGCTGCGAGTCGGCGAGGTCACTCCCCCCGAGTCTCCGAGGGACCGCGAGCATCTCCGGGGCCTGTGCAGCCTGTACCACAACGGGTCCGACGAGCTGTCGTCGTCGGACGAGGAGCTGTCGCTCTCGTGGTCCCGGGGGTCAGAGGTCATCGCTCGCGCCAACGGAGATGCGTACCGGCTCGCGCAGGCGCTCGGCCATCAGACGCGGCTGCACAAGTCGAGGGCGGAGAAGTCGTCCGGCGAAGAGAGGTCCCGCCACCTCGATCAGGCGGCAGGGCTGTGCAGGGAGTCCATCGACGTGCTCCCCTGGGTCCGGGGGCGCCTCATCGCTCGACAGAACCTGGCGGAGATCCGGCTGCTTCAAGGCGATGTCGGTGAAGCGCGGGCGCTGGTGGAGGGACTCGTGGATGAGCTCGAGGAGGCGCGCGCCCGGCCCTCAGCCCAGGCTGGCTTCGATCTGGACCGCCAGACCTTCGCGCTGGCGGCTTACCACAAGGTGATCACCGAGATGGAGCGACAAGGCGATGACGTTTCCAGTGCCCGCATCCGCTGGCTGCGAGAGCGGCTGCGCACGGTCGAGTCGCAGCGGAAGGTCGTCACCGTCGGCCAGCACAAGGCCGCCCTCGCGAGCCACGTGGCGCCGGTGTATCGAGAGGCCGTCGCGGCCAGCCTCCGCCGGGCCCCCCTCAGGTCGGAGCGCGTCCCCTCCGTGGGTGAGAGCCGGGAGGACGCCCTCGCCTATGTGGAGGAGGCCAGCGCCCGGGAGCTGCTTGACCTCATGCAGGGAGCCTCTCGCCGTGCGCCCGCCGAGGGCATCGCGGCGCTGCCGGAGGTGCCTCTCTTCGCGGACATCCAGGTCTCGCAGCCCGCCAGGAAGAGGAAGGGAATGCGCGTGCGGCGCCGGGGAACCATGCGCCGGACCGACGGGGTGTCGGGCTCGGGCGTCGACGCAGCCATCGGGCAACGCCGTACCTTCTATGAGCAGTGGATGCTGAACCACCCCATCCCGACCAGCGGCCATGACGAAGACCTGGGCCGGACGGTGCGCGGCTTCACGACGAACCACCCGGATGTCGCAGTGATCCGCTACTTCGAGCATGTCGAGGGAGAGCGAGTTGCGCTGGGTGCCTTCGTGTTCCGCGGTGCCCGCATGGAGTTTGTGGACGACCTGCAGCTCGCACCAGTCAGATTCGCATGGGATGCCTACCAGGGCCGCCTCCAGGCGGACCCTGACACGGGTCCGACGGTCGAGCTCGCGCAGGCCATGAGCGATCACCTGCTGGCGCCGCTCTGGAAGCACGTGTGCGGAGGTGCCGCTCCGCCGGAGCTGCTCGTGATCATCCCCTGTGGCGAGCTGTTCCGCTATCCGCTCCATGTCGCCTTCGAGCCGAAGACGAGGTGGCCCCTGGCGGCATCCCTCCCCTGTTGCTTCTCCGTGAGCGCGGCCGCCTTCGTGAGCCGGTCCCGCCACCTGCTCCGTGTGCAGACCATCGAGCCGGGCGACGACCTGTGCGTGCTGGCGCTCCTCGACGAGAACACCACGGGGCGCGAGCTGAAGGGCCTCGACTGGCCTCGGGAGGACCTCCACTGGGCGGGGACCCTCCCGGAGTGGGCGCCACGAGTCAGGCCCGTCGGTCCCGCCAGCCGAGCGACCCTGGGACGGCTCACCGCTCCCCGCCCCGAGGTCTTCGTCTACACCGGCCACGGCCTCTGGGACCGCCGCCTCGACGCCCTGGGCCCAGCCCTGGCGTTGGAGGGAGACGTGCTCACGCAGTTCGACATCGCCGCGTCTCTGCGCCTCGCCCGCAACAAGCTCACGGTCCTCGGTGCGTGCGTCACGGGCCAGGGAGCCGACGCGCCCGGTGGCGAAGTGTCCGGTTTCCTACGCGCCTTCATCGCGGCCGGGAGCGGCGCGCTGGTCGTGACCCTCTGGTCCGTGCTGGACGCCGAGATGGTGAATGTGGCAGGAAGCCTCCTGCGGAGGGTCCGCGCGTCCATCGGCCGCCCCATCGACCTGCCGCGGGCCGTCTACGAGGCGCACCTCGCCCGCTGCAAGTCGAAGGAGTCGGCGCAGGAGCGGATCGAGGCCTGCCCGCTGGTCCTGTACCTGTGAGGCGCCCGCGGGGCGCCGGGAGGTCCCGTGAAGGTCCGTCCCCTGTCGACCCTGGTGGAGCGCACGCCATTTCACCCTGGGTGGCGCCCGAGCCCGCCAGACGCCGTGCTCGCGAACCCGACCTACGGCACCATCGTCCACGCCGTTGCCTGCGACGAGGCTGGGGAGCCTCGCTACGACCTCCCGCTCTGGGCGGACCCGCCGAGCGGGGCGGTCGTCGTGCCCGTGCTCCCGGATGGGCGCCTCGTCCTCGTCGAGCAGTGGCGCCCCGCCGCCCTGACCCCGGGAGGCACTCCTCAGTATCCTCCCGGGGACCTGTCGAACCTGGGCGCGATGAGCCTGGAGCTCCCGCGAGGGTTCCCGGAGCCCGGGGAGTCCTGCGAGGACGCGGCGCTTCGGGAGGCACGGGAGGAGACGGGCATGGAGCCACACCTGGCCACTCCCATCGGCTGGTGCAACCCCAACACGACGTTCTGCATGCACCCCATCCGAGTCGTGCTGGTGCGCCTGGGCTCGGAGCGGGCGCGGGACCACGAAGAGCCCGACGAGCGCATCGTCCGGCGCCTCGCGTTGACCGAGGAGGAGGTCCGCGGGGCCGTGCGCCGGGGCGATGTCTTCTGCGGCTTCACCCTGGCGGCGCTCGCCCTGTGGTGGGCGACCGCGTCCTGACGCCGCTCATTCCCGGTGCTGCGGTCCCATGTGCACGGCGGGTTCCCAGCTCCCCACAAGTCGAGTAGACTCGCCGCCCGCAAGGAGGTGCGTGTGTCCGACCTCACGTTCGTTCTCTCGGACCCAGAGGCTCTCGCCAGGTTTCGCGACGCGGTTGACCTCGCAGTATGCGCCTACGGTGCCATCACGCCTCGGGCGCGCGCGGTCCTCGCGGAGCGCGGTGTGGCCGTGGGCGTCCACCCTGACGATGTGGAGGCGGTGCTGGACGGGTACCCGGTCGATCCGGGCGGCCCTGGCCCGCAGCCTCCTTCCGTTCCGCCTGGCTGGGTGCGGGTCGAGCCTGGCCAGTTCCCGATGGGGGCGCCCAGGGACGAGCCCGGTCGCTTCGGGGACGAGCGCCAGCACGTCGTCACCCTCACGCGCCCGTTCCTGATTCAGGTGTGCCCCGTCACCAACGGAGAGTGGGCGGGGCTGCTACAGAGCCTCCCGGGCGGGGCAAGGGGTGGAGATCCCCTGGCTCCGGTGGTCAACGTGAGCTGGTATGACGCCGTGTGGTACTGCAACGCCCTGTCGTTGAAGGAGGGCCTGACGCCGTGCTACGCCTACTTTGGGAGCAACGGTCGCGCGGCGGGAGCCGGTTTCCGGTGTGACAGGGTCCTCGCCGCCCACCACACGGGGGGCTACCGGCTCCCCACCGAGGCGGAGTGGGAGTACGCCTGCCGGGCTGGCTCGACCGGCCCTACCTATGGGGCAGTTCCGGCGATTGCCTGGAGCCGTGCGGACGCAGTCCGCGCACCTCAGCGCGTTGCGGAGCGAGCGGCCAACGCGTGGGGTCTCCACGACGTACTGGGCAACGTCTGGGAGTGGTGCTGGGATCGCTATGGTGAGTATCCCGCGGGAGCCGTGGACGACCCCACGGGCCCGGCCCAGGGCACGGGCCGCGTGTCGCGGGGCGGATCCTGGGTCTCGACCGCGGCTTCGCTCCGTGCATCGCTCCGCCACTACTCGACGCCGGACTGGCACGACGACACGTCGGGCTTCCGCATGGTCCGATCATCGCCGGTGTCTTCGTGAGGGCCCATGGTGCCTGTCGCGTCCCACGTTCCTGGAACGATGGGTTCGCCGGTGGCAGGCGTCTGTCTGTCAGATCGCCTCGGCGTGGGGCTCTCATGACCAAGGAGGCGAGCCCATGAAGTGGATGGTGTTGGCGCTGGGCGTGGTTCTGATCTGGGTGGCGGGCTGCCGCTGCAGCGACCTCTACGAGGCTGCCTGCGAGGACCCAGCGAAGCTGGCTGGGAATCCGGCGGCCTTCCTCGGCAAGGAGGTGTGTGTCAGCGGCGTCGTCAGCCTGCGCCTGGACACGCCCGTGGTGGATCTCGACTGGTACAAGGTGGTCAAGGACGAGGGGAGCGTGTGGGTCCAAGGGGCATCGCCCCCTCCCACCGGCACGCGCGTGACCGTCAAGGGCCGGTTCGTGCGCGGCAAGGAGTGTAGCTCCCCGCTTGAGGCCTACGTGATCTGCCAGACCGACCGGGTGGTCCATTGAGCATCCATCGACGAGCGACTCTCGAGGTTCAGTCCTGGGGCATCTCCGGCCCTTCGGCCAATCGGTGACCATGTGAACGAGCTGCTGCGCGTGGGGCTGACCGCCCTCGACGACGTGGCATCGTGGCAGAACCCGGACGGGGGTTTTCCCGAGACCTACGCAGGGGACCGGAGCGGCTGCTGGACCACGGCAGAGATCTATGGGGCCCTCGCGGCGCTTCCCCGGCTCTCGGACACTCTGAACTTCGCGCTGGAGACATCTGAACGGTTCCTGGAGGCCGCTCTGGAGCGAAGCCAGGCCGGTCTCCCCTATGCCGAGCCCGCGTGTGGGAGACCGGTCTCCATCGTGGACGCCACCGCGGCCTTCTTGCTCGGCGCGGGGGCCCGCGGCCGCGGATCGTCTGTGATCGAGCGAGCGCGCTCGTGGCTCCAAGGTGCGCGGCTCCCCGATGGAGGCTGGGGCGTCAGTGACGATAGTCCAGACGTCCGCACCTACAGCACGGCCTACTCCATCCTCGCGCTCTCCAACACGTGTGACGTGACTCCAGACCATGCGCGGCTACTTTCTCTGCAGCTCGACACCGGTGCCTGGCCCTTTCGCCCGGGCGGTCCTCCGAGTCGCCTCGGCACGTCCCTCGCCCTCACGTCGCTGCGAGGCGCGATCCCACCCGAGTCCCAGGCTCGGGCGCGCCGGTGGCTCATGGCGGAGCTGGTGTCTCCTCGCTTCGCCGAGGAGGACTCCTTCTTCACGGCCGAGGGATACAAGCTCTCCTTCGTCTACGCGCCCCGGCTGGCGTGCCTCGCGACCCTGCTGGATCTCTCGATCGATGGCGGCGCCGTCACGGAGGAGACCCGGGTCGTCCTGTTGGACCTGGCGCGTCACATCCTCCAGGTGCGGGAGACGCGGCGGCCGTGCCCCGACTTCCCAGAGGTGCGGGCCTGGCACTTCATCGAGCTGGCGTGGGGTCTGGCCGCGCTGCATGGGGTCGTTGCAGGCGCTCCTGCGCGCCTTCGGGAGGAGCTGGAGACCGTTGCTGCCACGTCCTGGGAGGCAGCTCGCAGAGCCTGGTGCGCGGCCGCGCTTCCCTGGCCTCTTCGTCGCCAGGCGGTGATCGCGGCCTCACCACGCGCTCGCTCCGGGGCGGTCGTCCGGGCCGTCGTGACTCACTTGGAGCAGCTCCTGGCCTTCATCGAGCTGGTCCTGATCCTCGGGCTCCGGCGGCTTCCAGGAGGTGGAGACGGCGTGATGGAGCACCTGAGCCGCGGTCGCCGAGGACTCATGGACGTCGCGCGGATCCGAACGTCCTTCCAGCGGGCGTTGGGCCGAGCCGTACGGGATGCCTCCCCCGCCCTCCCGGTCCGGCTCGCGGCGGAGCTGGGTCCGGTGCTCTCCTCGGATGCGCTCCGCTCCCTGCGCGATGCCCGCAACGACGAGGCCCACGGACGCCCCATCACGGATCCGCGGCAGGTCGAGCAGTTGCGGGCCGCTTGGGTGGGCCTCGTCGAGGCCCTGCCGGCGCTCCGCGCGGTGGACCTGGCGGTCATCGACCAGCTCGGGCACGACGCGGCCACGACCCTCCACGTCTATCGCTTCACGGATCTGGCGCGGCGTGAGGAGCGTGGGGTCGTCTTCAGCGCCGAGTCTCTGGAGACGGGGCTCTGGCTCGGCGACGAAGAGCTGACCTACGTGTATCTGCGCGGCGGCGCGTCACCGCTCTCGGCGGGTCCCTTCGCGCTGTCCGCTCACTGCCGCGGTTGTGGCACCGAGCGGCTCTTCCTATACCGCGGCTGGGACCCCGATTCCTCCACGCTCACGCTCGACTGCACCGAGGGCTGCCGGACGCGCATCGAGCTGCCCGTCACCGCCGAGACCCTGACGGGTCAGCGCGCGTAGACCTTGTCGGTCTCCATGCGGTCGGAGGCCCCACACTTCGGGCACTTCGTGCCGCCGCAGTCCTTGCAGTACTTCGTGCCGCACTTGAGGCACTTGGAGACCGGGAAGAAGGCCCCTCCCAGAAGTGACTTGGTCAGTGTGCGTCCGCAGCGCGGACAGGCGGTCAGGCTTCCCATGGTTTCCTCCGTGCGGGGGGTGTCCCCGCGCTTGACGAGGGCCCCACCTTGGGCCCCCCTCGTGATCAGAGCGCGCCGGTCTCGTCGAGCATGCACCGCGGCTCGGCGTAGCGGGTGCCGGGGACGCTCGCGAACTCGGCCTCCGCCGCGGTTTGCCCCGGGTGCAGCACCGCTGCGGTCAGGCGGCCCCCGAAGCAGCAGGCGGTGTCGAGCCCCGTCGCGCTCGGCGTCTGTAGTGGCTCTCCGCCGAGCTGCGGGTCGTGGCCGAAGAAGACGTGGCCCTCCCGGCCGTCGTAGCGTGCCGTCCAGTGGACCGTGTCGGGCCCTTCCGATCCCAGCGCCGTCATCTCTCCCCGCAAGTCCACGTGCCGGACCAGGACGAAGCGGCGGAGACGGTCGCAGCGCTTGTCGCGGCTCGTGCGCCAGTCAGGAGGGACCTCGCCGATGCGCCCGTACCGCTCAAAGAACGCCGGGAAGACTCCGCCATGCACGACGGTGGCGCCGTGCTCGGGCAGGCGCATGACCAGCGGGAGGGAGTCGAGGAACGTCCAGTCGTCTTCGCGCATGGGCTGCTCCCACTCCCTCGGCGCGCCTCGATCCCGCCATCGCAGCGCCTTCGTCTCGTGGTTTCCCGCCACACAGACGCTCCCCGGGTGCCGCGCCAGGAGCTCCCTGGTCCTCCGGACGACTCCCACCGAGGCTGGCCCACGATCCACGAGATCGCCGGCGAACACGAGGCGGTCTCGGGGCTCCAGGCACACGTGGCGGAGCAGCGCCTCCAGCTCGTCGATGCAGCCGTGGACGTCTCCGATGATGATGGTCCTTCCGGTGGACATGGTGAGCCTCTCCCCCTCAGTACCACACGTGGTCGATGTGTGACTCCAGCGCTGCGACGTCCGCCTCCCGCGCCGGCGGCGCCGCGTCCAGCATCCCCAGCTCCGCGTGGAATCGCGCGGCGGCGGGGTGGGCTGACTCCAGCGTCCGGCGCCCCGCCGTCCACAGGGGAAGTGGGTCTGTGCCTGACTCTGCGGCTGCGAGCGCCCCCTCGATCAGCGCGAGCGCCCCCACCCATCGCGCCAGCGGGTGCGCGGGCAGGGCGACGGAGCGGGCGACAGCGACCGCGCGGTGCGGCTGCCCGTTGACCCGAAGCGCCCGGACCAGCGCCCTCGCAGTCGAGAGGCCCGGGTTGCCATCGACGGGGTGCCCGCTGGCCAGAGCCTGGAGGTGCAGGGGTGCCGCGTGGGACCAGAGGTCGCCGCCGTCCGCCCATGCGACCAGCGCGGCAGGGTCCAGCAACGCCAGGCCGCGGGAGAGTGCCGCCGTGTTGAAGCCTTCCTGGTGCGCGTCGCCCGCGCTCGTCTCCTCGAGGAGCCGCACCCCGAAGCGGCGGAACGCCTCGGTCTTCCTGGCCCTCGCGGCCTCCAGCACCAGGGCACACAACGTCCACGGGATCTCGTCCCGCATGCCGGCGTGCCGAGTCTGAATCTCCAGGTTTGGCTCTCGGATCCGCAGCGCCTCATCGGGGCGCCCGCGCATGGAGACGACCTGGGAGAGCATTCCCGCGCACCGGACCCGGTTGTGGAGCGTCGCGAAGGGCTCGGCGAGGCGCGCCCGCAGCCGGGACTCGAGATCCTCCAGCTCGAAGCGGTCGACCTCGGTGGCCAGGCACTCCATGCGCAGGTCCTCGATGTGAGCGGCGCCCAGTGCGGGCTCCGCCTCCTCGAGGAGCGTCGCGGCCTCCTCGTGGCAGCTTCGGGCTTCGTCCGTCCGGCCCAAGTGTCGCATGTGAGTCCCGAGGAGCATCAAGACCTCGGCTTGATCGGCGACCGGGAGGGTGTCGGTGCGGATCCCGCCCAGATGCTTCACTACCCGCTCCGAGTCGGTCTCTCTGCGACAGGTCCGAAGCATGTCCTCCAGCGACACGACCTCGAACGCCGCCCTGAACTTCGTCCGGCCGAAGACCGCGCGCAAGGCGTCGCCGAGGGTCTCAATCTGGATGGTCCGGATGTCACGGGGGATCGCAGAGGAGTCCTCCGGAGTCACGAGCACGAGGCCATCCTGGCCGGTGAGGTCGCGCGATATGGCCGCGAGCTTGGGCCCGTCTCTGCCCACGGAGCCGACTGTGTCCCCCGAGCACAGGTCGCCGAGCGCCGCGATGGGCTGCCGTGGCTCGATGCCAGCCAGGCGCGCGACGAACGCGAGGAAGGACGCGAGGCCGAGGGAGCTTCCCTGGATACCGAGGTCCTCGGGCAGGCGAACGATGAGTGATGGGAGCCGTGACGAATCCGAGAAGAGCGCTCGCGCGTGCTGGTTGGCCAGCCGCTGGGAGGCGGCGAGGCTTGCGTCGTCCCGGGCGCCCCGCGCCACTCCTCGCTCGACGTGCAGCGGAAGGACCAGTCCCACGTCTGCATGCACGACGACCCCATAGAAGCCCGCGGCAAGCCGCCTCATCCGCCGCTTGTAAGCCTGAGAGCGGAGCGCGCCGATCTCGTGCCCCCGGTCACTGGTCGAGGCGAGCAGCGCCGCCGCGGACCGCGGGACTCCCAGGTCGAGCAGCGCCCTGGCTGCGAGCGGCAGGGTCATGGCACCTCCCAGGGGATCTGCACGACCAGGTCCGGCTGGTCGCGCCGGGGCACGCGGAGTATCGCGGTCGTGCTGGCCGTGTCCATGGACTGGAATGGCAGCACGAAGCGCCCAGTGAACGGCTCTGTCGCCACGATGATCGCTCCTCGCTCCGGCTCCAGCACCGGAGGTCTGCTCGGGTCGGGGTCGCAGGACATCTCATAGTCGATGATCAGCGCGTCGTCGTCCACGGAGAGAGTGACTCCGTCGAGCGGTCTGACAACGACCTCCTCCTCGCTGCCGTGGGCGACCAGGCGCTCATTGTCGTGCCCTGGCACCGCGCGGAACTGCAGGAAGTACACGACGCCCAGCCGTTCGGCGTCGTTGTCCGGCGCCCCCGCGGCGGTGGTCACTCTCATGTCTCCCACCCTGAGACGTTTGTCGCCCGGTGCGCTCCTCTCCGGGCTCCCGCGGCTCGCCATCCGCCTGGCGGAGTGTCCCTTCGTGGTCCGCATGGCCTCGGCGCGGGTCTCGCGGGCCGCCGCGATCAGCGCGTCCAGCTCCCCCTGCGCCGCCGGGAACACCGCGATGAGTCGAGCTGCCTTGCGCAGCGCGAGCACGGAGTCCTCTGCGAGGTCTGCCCCCTCGGACCACCACCAGCACCTCTCGCGCGCCTCCGGGTCGAGCGCCGCGGCGCGCGCGCGTCGCGCACTGTTCAAGGGCACGAAGGCCCAGAGGGTCTCGCGTCCCGCCGTGTCGAAGGCCTCCAGGGACGTCGCGAGGTCCATGCTCGCGACGCGGCGTCCCACGATCTGCTCGGCCCCCAGAAGCAGCGCCTCCACATGGTGTCGCCGTTCGAGGACCGCGAGGGAAGCCTCAGCGACCTCGTTCGGTAGCGTGGCGGGGTCCGGGTGCGCGGCCAGCCAGGCGCCGGTCTCCGCGAGCCCGGGCATGGCCTCGTCGATCAGCGCGCCGTCCGTGGCCTCCAGCGCCGCCTCGACGGCTCCCCGGGCGCCGCGCGCCTCCGAGGCCAGCGCCTCCGCGTCGACCCGCTGGCCGCTCAGCACGAGGTCCCCGACCACTCGGGCAGCCTCCGCGAGGAGCGGGGCCTGACCCGTGGCGGAGTCGACCGCCGGGCCTGGTCCCGTGGCTCCGCCTGGTGTCTGGGTCCGTGGAGCCGTGCGCTGGCTCTTCGCTGCGCGGTCCTTTCCGACCGTGTCTCGCGCGCTCATGGTCTTCCTTCCTCTCCCCGCTCCCCCGGGGCCGTCGTCCGGATCCTCGGGTGTCACTGCTGCTGTACTGGACCGCCGGCAGAGGTCGGCCGCGGCCAGCGCCTGCCTGAACCGATAGGTCTGCGTGTGGATGTTCCCTGGTGTCAGGTTCAGTCGCAGCGCCCTCTCGGCCGGCTCGTCGTCCGGGTGGGCCAGCATGTCGGACGCGACGAGCGCGACGCGGCGTTGGAGCGTGGGAACGAGGTCTGCAATGCGGTCCAGCATGTTACGGGCTTCCACCAGCTTGTCCGGTGCCGGCGGTGGGGCACCCTGCGGGCCTCCGGCCGCGGTGACCTCATCGGCCGGGCAGTCCGCGTCGTCCCAGGCCGTGACCCTCCACCCCCTGCGCCGACGGTTGAGGGCGTCGTTCAGGGTGACCGTCTTCAGCCACGCAAGCGTCACGTACGAGACGTCGGACTCTGTCGAGTGCTCCCCCAACTGTGTGCTGGGCCCCGACTCATAGTACCGAATCTCAATGCGGCCCGCCCACTCTTCCGCGTCCTCCGGGCTGAACCCGAGCCCGGTGTACCGTCGTCTGGCAGCGTCCCTGAGGTCGGTGCCCGTATCCTCCATGTAGCGCACGCGCAGCGCGGTGGCGCAGGTGTCCGCGCGGCACCACGCACTGATCGACGAGCGGTCCTCCTGCACCTTGCTTTGCTTGAGCGCTCTGCGGAGCCGAGTGACGACGAGCTTCATCACCGTCCCGTGGTTCTTGGGGAGCTCAGTCCCCCGCGAGCTGAGCTCCACGAGGCGCTCCGCGACGGCGCGCTGCGCCTCGTCTTGGATATCCTGCGTGACCTCTTCCTTGTCTGCGCGGTCTGTCGCCATCCCCGACTCCTCTGCGTCCGGCGGTTGTCTCCCTTCGGCGTCAAGAGGCAGACCACCGCCGCGCATCACAGCGCTCGCGTCGTTTCTTGTCAAGCGTCGCCTGCGCGCCGCCGGGGCGTGACGACGTGCCGCCCCGTGAGGCCCTCGTAGACCTCGATCCACTGCACCCCGAACTCGACGGCCAGCCTGCGGAGCTGGGGGTAGTGCGTCTCGTCCAGCGACAGGAACTTGACGCGCTCCTCCTCGAAGATCCCGACCAGGGCGTCGATCTGGACTTGGGTGAGGCTCCCGAGCCTCTCCACGACGGCGATCCGCTCCTGTGGAGCCAGAGAGATGGACCCGGCCAGGCCGTCGTAGAAGCGCACAGGGTCCGCGCTGCCCGGGGTCGGGAGGCCCGCGATGGGGAGGGCGCCGCGGAACAGGTCGATGGGGTTCTCGTGGGGCGGCGTCACCTCCCGCGCGAGGATGCTCCGCATCGTGGCGCGCGTATCCTCGGAGGTCGGGCGGCCAGGGATCCCGCGCCTGGAGAGCACCTCCCAGTCCCCATCCAGCGCGCTGGTGGCCGCCGCCAGCACCGCGAGCTGGTCCACGCCCGGCCCGCCCGCGAGCGCCACATCGGCGGCGTAGCCGAGCGCCTCCTCTGTGCGGGCCTCCGTGGCACTCTCTTCGACCAGGAGCGCCCGCAGGGCATAGAGGGAGCGGATGTGCTCCGGGCGGACCGCCCGCTCTTCGAGGATGGTGAGCAGGAGCGCCGTCGCCTCCCACGGCGTTCCCATGGCGCGGATCGCCCGGAGCAACGCCACCCGGCGCGCGGCGGTGGGCGCGCCGTCGGCGATGGCGCACAGCGCCGCGGGCAGGAGCGGGAGCGCCCGGCGCCTGGCCCGGTCAACTGGCTCGCTGCTCATCACAGCCTCTCCAGCAGGTGCCCGACGGGGTCGTCCGGCACGTCCACGATGCCCATGCGGCTGAGCACGCGTTGGCGGATCGCCCGCTCCGCGTCGTCCAGCCGGGTACAGAGAGTCCGCCGGCTGCGGCTTCTGACAGATCGCGCGACGCTCGGGTCTCCACACGCGCCAATCGGGCGCGTCCGCGCCAGGAACGGGGGCACGCACCGATGGCTCTCGCTCACCTGGCAGACCGCGTGCCACGCCGGCAGCGACGAGAGGGTCTCGGCCGGTACGTGGCCCCCCAGCTCCGCGGCGAGCTGTGTCGCGTCGAGCCCGGAGAGCCGAAACGCGACGAGCGTCCCTACGTTGCCCAAGATGGCGTCCAGCATGGACGAGCGGTCTCCCCGCACGTCGGTGCGGCTCCTGCGCACCTGGGCCAGGTGCTGGTTGGCGAGGACGACGCTGAGGCGGTACTTGCGCGCCTCGGCCAGGATGTCCTCGACGGTGGGGGACACGAGGTTCTGGAACTCGTCCAGCACGAGCAGGGCCGGTGGGCGCTCGGCCGGGGGGAGGCGTCCGTTTGCGAGGGCCGCCTGGAAGATGCGCGCGGTCAGGATGCGCCCGATGAGGCTCGCGTAGCGGGACGAGATGCGGCCCTTGTTGAGGTTGAACAGGCAGACGCGGCGCTCGCGGATGAACCGGGCGATGTCCAGGGTGGACTTGGGGCGCCCGAGCACGAGGCGCAGCGTCTTGTTGTCCACGAAGGGCGAGAACTTGGAGCGGTAGTAGGCCACCAGCTCCTGCAGGGACCCGTCGCCGTACTGTCGTTGCTGGATCTGCTCCAGGAAGATCCGGTGTGAGATGGAGCCGGACGACTCGGCGATGGCCTCCAGGCGGTGCCGGATGGGGTCGTGGCGCAGGTTGGCCGCCCACAGCAGGTCGACGAGGGTGCCGGGACCTTCCGGGTCGATGCTCAGCAGCGACGCCAGGTTGCGGAAGGTGTCCTGGAGGCGCGGCCCCCAGATCTCCGGGCCGTACATGTCGAGGAAGAGCGCGTCCAGCTCGCCGATGGCGAACTCGCGCTCCTGCTCGTCGCGGGCCTCGAGGAGGTTGAGGGACGGCAGCCGCTCCGGGTCACCGAAGTCGATGGCCAAGGCGCGGTCCGCGTGCTCCCGGGGGAGCCAACGCAGGAGCTTCTCGGTCATGTCGCCATGGGGGTCGACGACGATGACCGCCTGGTCGCCGCGCTCGATGGCGCTGGCCACCAGAGACTCCAGCAGGGTGGTCTTGCCGGTGCCCGTCTTGCCCACCACGTAGGCGTGGCGTCCGAGGACCTCCGGGTCCAGGCGCAGCTCCCGGGTGCGCGGGCCGTCGTCGGTCTCGCCGAGGAGGAAGCCCTTGTCCAGCGCCCCGACGGGGGCAGGCAGGCGCGGCAGGTCCTCGACGCGCAGGTGGCCGCACGGGGCTGTGACGACGGGGACCTGCCACACCGCCGGCAGGACCGTGGTGTGTACGATGCCGGCGCCCGTGGCAGGGGAAGTCGCCTCCTGCGCGAGCCGCACGCCGCCTTCCTCCAAGGCCAGGCGGATGGCCGTGGTGACGCGCTCGGGCAGGGGACGCGCGGAGCGCACCGCGACGCGGACCCGCCACAGGTTTCCCACCACGTCGGCGATGAGACGCTCCGGGTCGGCCCCGCGCAGGGCCATCGGGGGCGCGAGCAGGTCCTGCGGTGAGGCCACGTCCAGGCGGTGCGGAGCCAGGGCGTCGGCGACGGCGCGGGCCGTGCGCAGCGCCGGGACGACCGCGAGGGCCTCGTCCCGGCCCACGGTGCTCGCCTCCACCTGGACCATGGTGGGCGTGCCCTGCCGAGCCAGGTGCGCCAGCAGCGCGGGCAGGGGCTGAACCGCAGCGGGCCCTCGTGGTAGCAGCAGGCTCCCATCGGCGGGGTGGGGCACGAGGGCGAGCTGCTCCGGGAGGCGCTCCCGGTGCTCGTGGAGCGCGGCGGAGCAGTCGGCCGTCCCGAGAGAGAACCACCCCAGCGCCTCCTGCAGCGTGCTCAGCGCAGCGGAGGCAGCCTCCTGGTCGGAGGTGATGGACACCCATGTGTCCACCGTCGGGCTGTCTGTCCCGGTGAGGGTCGTGACGGCGAGGCGCAGCGGGTGCGCGTCCCCCAGCTCACGCAACGCCCGCACGATGGCGGCGGGCACGTCGTCCAGCGTGGCGCCGGGCCGCATCAGGCGGAACCATGCCACGCGGCGTGTGATGGTTGCGGTCGGGGTCGGGCGTGTACGGCGCCTCATGGGTGCTCCTCCGCGTCGTGGTGCGATGACGAGTCCATCGGGTGTCTGAGAGTCCCTGGATTGCGGGGCCGTTCGGGTGCCTCCGCGGTTCACTCCGTCCCTCGCAGGGCCAAAGACTCCCGGGCCGCGGCGAGGCGCCGGTCCGCTGCCTCCGGTGGCAGCCCCAGGCGCGTCGCCAGCGCGCGGGTCCGGGCGCCCGCCTCGGCCCCGAGGCGCAGGTCCGCGGACAGCACGCTGATGGCCGCCGCGAGCACGCGCAGGCGGCGCCCCGGGCTCGCCAGCTCGCGGAGGGTGGCGCAGGCGTCCTCCAGGTCGCCTGCCTGGCCCAGCCAGGGGCCTGCATGGGCCGCGAAGAGCGCCGGAATCTCCGCCACGCCTGCGGTCGCCCCGACGACGGCCCCGACCGCCGCGGCGAATCGCTCCACGGTGGCCCGATCCCGTTTGAGGGCGTCGGCCTCCAGCGCATCGAGCCACCCGTCGCAGCGGGCGTCCAGGTCGGCGAGGGAGTGGCCGTCAGCGTCCCGCGCGAAGCCCTCCAGGGCGCGGACGCGCACCCGCGCTGGCGGGTGGGACTGAGCCCAGGGGGCGAACCCATCCAGCTCCGGGTCCACGAAGGCCCAGTCGGGCCCGCCCGCGAGCACGGCGGCCGCGAGGCGGCGGTTTGGCGTCTGGGTCGCGGCCTTGAGCAGCGCGGTGCGCGCAGCGGCGGCCGAGCCGCAGACCACGAGGCCTGCCCGGTCCGCGCTGATCTCCTGCCGCCGCCCCAGTGACGCGTCCAGGAGCCGCAGCGGGTGGTGGGGCGCCACGTGATCCGCGAGCTGCCGGCGGCGGCCGGCGATGGCCGTGTGCCCGAGGGCGTGGTGGCCGAGCTCGTGCCCGATGACGAAGGCCAGCTCCCGGGGCTCGAAGTCCTCCACCAGCGAGCACGACGCCCCGAGCACGACCTCTCCGTCGAAGGGGTTTGCCAGCACGAAGGCGTTGTACTCCGGCCGCGGCACCATCAAGAGGCGCAGGTCCAGCGCGAGCCCCCACCGCTCTCGGGCCTCGGCAAGGATGGGGGTGAGGCCCAGCGCGCCGGGATCCACCTCGAAGCCCTGGTCGGCGATGGCCCCCCGGGCGTCCGTGGCGCTCTGCCGGATGGGCGCCAGCGCCTCCCAGGCCGGGTGTGACGTGAGCAGGTCGCGGACCTCGGCCTCCGAACCGAGGCGCACCCACCCGAGGCGCTCGCGCAGCCCGCCGGTCGCGTCCGGGCCGTCGAGCTGCGCGGCTCCCCCCTCGGGGGCACGGGGCCCTGTCAAGCTCATGGGTTCACCTCCGAGATCGCCGACGGGAACCACCCCTCGTGGGCCCGCGCCTTGGTCGGGACGCAGCGGCACCGGTCGCCGTCGTCCGGGAACGTGGCGGTCGCCCGAAGGCGCACGTCGTCGGGGAACGTCGCTCCCCGGTGGGGCCTCCGCACGAGGCCGTAGAGCCGGCACTTTCCGCCTCCCTCGAAGGGGCTCAGGACCCACACGACCTCGTGCTTCGGGAAGAGACGCTGGCGCGCGGCGTCGTCGAACCGGATCTGCGGCCTTGCGCCGTCGCACAGGACCTCCACGTCGGGGGTGGAGGTCCCGACGGGGCTCGTGGCCCAGCCGCCGCCCTGCGCTGATGCGCCTCCGGGGAAGCTCGCTGACGTAGCTTGCGGTGTCGCCGGAGCGTGCCGTCTCGATGTCGCACATCCGCCGACGATGATCGCCAGAGCCAGGATTGTCACCCTCATCGCCACTCCTCCTGCAGGGCTCTCTGCTGCCATCGCCCCGCGGACCAGGGTCGTCGTCGCGCAGCCTCGGAGAGGTGGAGCCGCGGGCGGCCGCGGCGCCACCGCCCGCACCCGTCACCGCGCCCCCTCCAGCACCTCGAAGCGCGTGCGGGCAGCAATCTCCCGCGCCATGTCCGCCTTGGAGTCATCCTGATGCGACTCCAGGTACTCCTTCGTGACCTGCTCGGCGGCCAGGCGCACGGCGGCGTCCAGGCTCGCGAGCTTGCGCTCCATGGCCTCGATTGCTTCACGCGAGTCCTGGGTGCCGCTCTTCCGCACCTGCTCCACGGTGGCGACCAGGGCCGCGTGCTCGTCCACCAGGTCGCGGATGCGGCGGTCGTTCTTCCCCGTGAGCGCAGCGAGCTTCGCCAGGTCCACTCCGGTCGAGGTCGCGCTCCGCTCCACGGAGACCACGCGCTCCTTCAGGGCCGCCATGTCCTCCTTCACCGAGGAGATCTCGGCGACCACCTGCTCCGCCTTCGCGGCCTGCGCCGCGTCGTTGTGGTCGACGCGCTCGGCGAGCTGCAACTGCCCCTTCTCGATGCCCGACGCCCGGCGCTCCAGCGGCGCCACGCGCTCCGCGTCGAGCTTCGCCACCGAAGACTCCACCGCGTCGACGCGCGCGGCGAGGGCCGCGCTCCCCGCCCGGACCGCCACCTCCAGCGCGACGATGGCGTGGCCCTGCTGCTCGACGGTCTCCTCCAGCGCCGCGACGCGCTCGGAGGTCACCGCCTCCAGATCTGCGAGGCGCTGCTCCTGCCGCTCCGCCTGCTCCTGGCCCCGCTGGAACATCCAGATCCCCAGGCCCCCGACCACCACCACCTGCGCCATCACCACCCCGACCACTGCACCCTTGCTCATGGGACACCTCCGAGTGGGTCACCGTCCGACGGCCGCCCCGTCGATGACTCCACGGTAGAGTCATCTCGACGCCGCGTCTGACACGTCTCTCACGCGCCGTGACTGCCTGAGTCGCCTCCCCGTTTCTTCGTGGTGTGTTCCCCCCGCCGCTCGTGGGCTCAGCGCCGTTGCTCAGACCGCTTCCGTAGAGCGCTCGGAACCTCGGTTCTGACACGGGACCCTCGCCCGGGGTCCGATGTGCTTGCCGGACCAGCGTGGTGAACGCTCCCGGCGTCGGGTCTGACCCCTCTCTGCCGACATGATTGAGACACGGTCCCGAAGACCAATCAGCCGCCGGTAAATGACAACCTGATTGATCGAGAGCCTCGACGCGCCCAGCAGGCAGCCTCGGAAATCCACAGGCAGGGCCGCGTCCTTCCAGGGTATCGCCAGGTTGCAGCGGGGATGCAGGAGGGGCAGAATGGACCGGCCATTACTGCACGGGCGCTTACGGTGCCGACTGCGCTACGGTGCTTCATCCACGGCGTTCCTGTCAAGCCCGGGTCCGGTGGTGGGAGTGCGCTGGTGGTCCTGGCGATTGGTGGTCCCCGCACGCGTTGGGCCCCCGGGAGCTTTGGGCCTGGAGGTGCCTCGGGGAGGTGCGCTACGACTAAGGCGCCGGTGCACAATAACCTGTGCCATTCGGCCCCCGCTGCATCCCCGCTGACAGCCTGGCGAGACCTTGGAAGGACCTGGCCCTGCCTGCGGTCCCGCCAGACTGCCAGCGGGGCGCATCGGGGCCCTCGATGGATCAGGTTATTATGCACCGGCGCCTAAGAGGGTGTATTCAAAATGGCCCTGCTACGCGCGCGGTCGCATCCCGCTTGGCCGCGTCGCGGGCCTCCCGACGAGGGGACGAGTACCACGAGTACGCGCCCCCTCGTCGGGAAGCCCGCTCCTTGCCATGCGGGCGCGCCCACGCGCTCGCGACGGGCCATTTTGAATACACCCTCTAAGAGGCCGCAGTACACCCACGAGGGTTGACCCGTCGACTCGGGAGTGGCACCGTCGGCACCCAGGCAAAGGCGAGTTGGGACCAGATGAGGGCAGACATGGTCGCGATATCCGACGCTTCTGAGGAATACGAGGCCGCCGCAGCGCTGCTGGACGGCTGGGACGGGTCGGGCGAGGGGGCGTCGCGAATCCGCGCGGCGCTGCGCACTCTACCGCCGCTGCGCGGGAAGCCGGCGTCCGAGGCCGTGCGGCGCGTAGCCCAGCTCGTACGGCTCGTCGGAAAGAGCGGAGCAGCGCTCGTGGCGCAGTGGCCCACGCTCGACCCTGTGACGCAGAGTTGGGCCGGCGTTCTGCTCGACGACCCGAGCCTGCTTCCGTGGGTGTTCGCTCCCCGAGGAGCGGACGCCCAGGCGGCGCCTGTGAGCAGGCGCGGACCGGTCGACGAGGGCAATTCGGCTGGTGCACGGGGCGTCCCGCGCCCACGCAGGAGCGACGGAGAAGATCTCACATGGGCCCCGACCCTCCTGGCGCTGTGCTGGGCTCCGCCGACTGAGCCGATTGTCACTTTCGTCCGCGAGGCGTTCCACGCGCGTGTCCGCTCTACGTGGATTCCAGCATCCTGCGCCCTTGCTGCGCTGGCGAGTCGTTCCCCGAGTCTCCACGAAGAGCTCGCCGCCGCCAACGAGCGCTTGAGCGCTGGCGCTCACCCCGATCCGCTGGTGGAGAGGTGGTTTGGTGATGACCCGCTCCGCCGCAAGCACGTGAGACGTCACTTCATCCACCTGCGTTGCGCCCTCGCTGGGCGAGGTGTGCCGTTGCCGGGCTTGGACGCGGAGGTCCTGCTCGCGGCACCGCTGCCCGAGGATCCATTCGACCAGTCCGCGGCACTCCATGGTTTCGCCGAGCTTGCCACGCGTCCACTGGGGGAGGCTCCCTGGATTGCCGCCATCACTGCCCTCAGCCGCACTCTGATGCACAAGGGCACGCCAGGCTACCAGCACCACATGGGTCTGCGCGCGCTCGTGCGTGCGTTGACCGCCTATCCCCGTGCTCGCCAGCTCGTCGTGGACGCGATGCTGAGCCCCGGGCTCCTCGCCAGGCATGGGGGTCGTCTCGGGCCGGCGGCGGACCTCGGGTGCTCCGCCGCAGTGAGTCTGGCGTTCGTCGTCGCTCACGCCCCCGAGGCGGTCCCTGACGTGGATGCCGCTGTGGCGGCGCTCGCCCCGTTCGACGTGGCAGCGTCGCTCGCTCTCGGACGCGGGCTGCCCGCCGTGGCCCGGGTAGACGCGGACGCGGTCATCGAGCGTCTCCGGCTGTGTCGCTCATCGGTGGTTGCGCTGCGCGACCCTCTGTGGCTCGCGGCGAGGGTGGCGGAGCTCGTGTTGCTCCTCGAGGCCCCAGCGACGCGCGATCTGCCGTGGGGCGCCTTGCTGGAGGAGGCGGGGCTCCCGGATGTGTGGCACCTTGGGGGCACGCCTGACGCGACCGCTGGACGGGTGGGACGCGCCGACCTGGCAGTGCGGCTCACGAGCGCGGGTGTTGGAGGGCTCCGGTGGCTCCTGCACGACCACCAGGTCACGGCTGCGACGGTTCACGCGGTGCTTGCGAAGGGATGCGAGAGGGCGGACGCAGGGGACGATGGCGACAAGTTCCTGATCGATCAGGCGGCAATCGGGCTCGCGTCACTCCTGGAAGGTTTGCCGCAGAACGCGGAGGTGCTGGTCCCCGACGTGGTGCAGAGTGTGCGGCTCCTGTGGGCGTTGCTTCGCCTCGACCCGCCCGACTCGTTCTGGGAGGAGGCAGAGAGTGTCCTACCCTGGAGCGGGACCCGGATGCACGTGCTGCTCGGAGCGATGAGGGCGCTGGACGCCGCGCGTGTCCGCGGCGGACCGGGCGGAACAGAAGGGGCCTGGGTGCGACTTCGCGCTCGGCTGCACGCCGTTGCCGACGCACTTGCCATGATGGGGGCGGTCGATCTGGGTGAGGCCATCCAGACCATACCGGAGACAAGACCCACTCTCCCGGACGTGACGGCACATCCCGCGACCTGGGCCCGTGTCAGTGACTGGGCATGGGACTTGGAGCGGCTTCTGGGAGTGAGTCCCGACAAGGAGCCCGGGTTGTTGGGTTGGGCAGCCGCGCTCGGTGGTGACACTGCGGATGCCCGGGCCGCGGGGAGGGATATCGTTTCAAGACTCAGGGTCGTCGTTGCCCGAGGTGAAGCGGACCGTCTGGATGCGGGCGAGCTTGAGTCGATGCGGGAGGAGCTGCCGCGGTTTTTCGCGGCGCTTCGTTCGGCGGGGCTTGCGTGGCCGGAGATGGCCCTCTTCGAGACCATGGTGGGCGACCTCGACGGGTGGGCGACATCCGTGCGCGATTCCGTCATGGTTCGCAGAAACGCGGACAAAGACCTGGAGCGTGCCCTCGCGTCACTCGACGAGGCAGCGCTGTGTGCGGTGCTGGGAGTGGGCGACCCGTCAACCAACGACAACAGGTCCGCAGACGCACTTCGAGCGGCGTCCCCGAGGCTCCTGGTCGAGGCCCACGGCTTCCTGCTGCGTCAGCTCCGCTTCGACATGGCGGGCCTCCTGAAGCAGCGACTGAAGAAGGAGCGGCCCGAGGTCAACGCGCCGGGTATGCTGGCGCGCTTTTCACCCCTGTGGTCCGGCGTGCTGGGTGGCGGCATGTTCACGCTGAGCCTGGCAAAGACCTGGAACGACCTGGCGGCGACCGGAGGCATCTCCTATGTCTCCGTGGTCGTGCTGGCGCTCTTTGGGGGGCTGGCCTTCCTGGCCTTCGACCTGCGCAAGCGCGTGCAGTCGCCCACCGGTGGAACGTGGGGCCTGGTCGGTCGGCGCATCCTTCCCGTCTATGGCGTTGCGGTCGTGATCGCGGCGCTCGAGAGTGCAGGACTCCTCGTGGCGATGGGTGACACGGACGCCGCCTTGCTCTCCGGTGCCGGTGCCGGGGCGCTGCAACTTGGGTCCGACGTCTGGTTCGCTGCGGTCGTCATGTGGACGGCCATGTCGGTCTTCGGTGGCATCTTCCTTGGACTGATCGCCCAGGGCCGCGGCGCAGCGGGCGAGGGAGGATGATCGCGCCCAGAAACCGCTCACAGTGCTGCCGTGCGGGAGGAGTGCCTCGTTGTGTCTCTATGCCACTTGCGCCTTGCCAGATTGGCCGTGGTGGTCTACCGTCGCGGCCATGGTCGAGCGGGGTGCACACCTGAGGGTTCTGGGCTGGCCGCGCGTGGCGCTCGTCTGTGCCTCCCTCGTGCTGTCCACCCTCCTCGCGCCCGCCGTGGCTGACGCCGCGCCCGAGCGCCGCGTCCTCTTCCTCGTCGACCGCAGCGGCTCCATGTCGTGGGCCAAGGACCCCGCCACCGGGCAGCCGCGGGCCTTCTCGTTCACGCAGGCCATGGAGGGGGCGCGACGGCGGGCGCGGGACCTGCTCGCTGGGCACCGGGGGCGGGACGACGTCCGCGTGAGCTTCTGGCAGCTCGGTGACAAGGACCAGCACGCGCCCATCGGCGGGGCCGTGGGGCTCCTGCCCGACGAGGCCGCCTCGCGCGTCGACGCCGCCTTCAGCGACGACGCGCGCCTCTACAACGCGCCGAAGAGCTACATCTCCTACTCCATCTTCCAGGTCATCAAGACGGAGCTGGAGCTGGGCGCCGAGTTCACGACCGACAAGGACATCCCCGACGACGCGAGCCTCTTCGACATCTGCGTGGTCACCGACGGTGAAGAAGAGGTGCGGCGCGGCTTCGACAACCGCCCCTACGTGGAGTGGGTCGAACGCCAGCAGCGGCGCCTGCGCCTGCGGTGGGATCGTTGCGACGTCTACGTGCCACCGCCGCCCGAGATCTGCACCGGCGGCATCGACGAGGACCGGGACGGGCGCGCCGACTGTGACGATCCAGACTGCGCGGACCATCCGGCCTGCACCACCCCGCCGCCCGACCACGTGGTCTACGACGTCCTCTTTGGCCTCCCAACGTTGGCGGCGGTCTACGACCCCACCAAGCCGCCCGAGGGGCACAAGGTGGAGCTGGAGGTGCCCCGGACGCTGCGGCTCGTGGCGCGGGGGCACGGCGCTGGGCTTCGATCAGACGAGGCCGCGAGTCTGCTCGTGTGTCGCGGAGAGCCTGCCGACCCGGCCCCGTCTCCCCGATCGACCCTGGCCGTCCAGGCGGAGGTCCGGTGGGACGTCCGGGTCGGGACCACCCGGACCGCCGAGTGGTCGATCACCGCTCCGCCCCGCAGAGTAGAGGGCGAGCGGAAGACACTCCGCTTCGAGCGTGGCTCCCTGCGCCCGCGCATCGAGGGCGCGACCACCGCGGTGCTCCCCGCGGGCGACGTGCCGGAGGGCGCCGCGCCCGTCCGGCTGGTCCATGACGCGCTCTGCGCCGAGCTCAAGCGCGCGTGGCCAGGGAGTTCCTTCGTGCTGCCCCAGGACGACGACGGGGGGCTCCTGCGCCTCGGCGACGTCTCCGTCAAGGTGTATGTCCCGCCTCCGCCTCCGCCTCCGCCGTGCCTCTACACGGTCGTCGGCGGAGACTCCATGCGCCCCGACGCCCCTCTCGGCCCCCTCCGGGCAGACTGGCTCCACGTCTACGAGCAGGCGAGCCGCCGCCTCGGCGTGTCCTGTGACGAGCGCTGTGGCCCCGCCACGATCCCCACGCGGGTGACCCTGACCGACGAGACGGGCAAGGACGTGGCCGACGCCGCCCGGATCATCGCCGTGCCTGGCGGCCCCCGCTCCGGGGTCATCGACCTGGCGTGCGGCGGTGACCTCCACGTCGTGTCTCCCGCGGAGCGACAAGACCACTGGGAGCGCGCCTTCGGCCTCGGCTTCGACCCGCCGCCGGGCAGCTACGTCGCCCGCGCCTGCTTCCGCCCCGAGCTTGCGGCTCCCCCGATGCCCGCGCGCCCCGTCCTCGTGCGCTGCCCGGACTGCGTCCCTCCGGCGGCGAGCGCCGGCGAGCACTGCGTGGAGATCCCGCTGGTCATCGAGTCCCCGCCGCTCTTCTGGCTGTGGTGGGTGGCAATCGGCATCGCGGGAGTCCTCCTCCTGGTGCTCGCGGTCCTGTGGGCGACGCGCCCGCAGCTCCCACCGGGGCTCTTCATCGGGACCTCGACGGACAATCGGGACCTGCGCACCGCCCACGGCGCCGGCCTCAAGGGCGCCTGGGCGCTGATCCGCCGCCAGCCGCTCTTCGTGCACCTCCAGGCCGGCGGGTTCACCCAGGCCACCCGCGAGGCGTTCACCGGCAGCGACCTGGCCCGCGGCATGCCCGTGCTCGGGGTGCTGCCCGGGTCCATGCCCGGCACCTTCCGCCTGTGGGACGCGACGCTGCCCGCGGGGGAAGGGGAGCTGGATCGGGAGGCGTCCCTGGATGGGGACACGGACCCCCTGCCGCGGCTTCGGCGCCCGTCTCGGCGCCGGATCCAGCGGGAGGCGCGGGTGATCACCCTGGACGAGGCTCGCCACGGCGGGCGCTCGATCATGCTGCGCGAATTGCAGGGCGGGTCGGTGGTCGACACCACCGCGTACCCGATTCGAGTCGAGGAACACTGACACCGGAGGGCGTCATGCCAGTCTTGATTCTAGGAGTGGGCGGGACCGGGACCCAGATCGTGAAGGGGGTGAAGTCCCTGCTGGAGGAGTGGAGGGGCAGGGTCCCCGCCCACGTGGCCCTCGGCGTCATCGACGCCAAGGTGGATGCCCCGGAGGGGGGGCGGGTGCCGGGCCTGCACTTCCGCCCCAACTACGCGATCCGCTTCGTGGACGACTTCCACGAGAAGCGGGTCGCGGGGCTCCTGGACTGGTGGCCCGAGACGCTCATGCCCAGCGGCGACACCGACTTCAGCTCGGGGTGCGGCGCCATCCGGGCCTTCGGTCGCTACTATGCCTTTCGCTACGCCGACCACGTCGCGGCGACCGTCCGCGCCATGCTCGACGACGTGACCGCCCTCAACATCCGCAGCGTGGGCGCCCTGGGGGGAGACTGGCGGGTGTTCGTCGTCGGGAGCCTGGGCAACGGCACCTGCGGCGGGAGCTTCCTCGACGTGGCCACCATCGCTCGGGCCGAGGTGACGCGCCACATGCCCAACGTCCAGGTCCACGGGACCGGCGTGTTCATCGCCGGCTCGGTGACCCGGGGTGGCAACTCGGGGCGCCTCGCGGACCGGGTGGGGGCCAACGGCTATGGCGCCCTGCTGGAGCTCCAGTACGAGTTCAACCGCTACGGGGCCGCGGGAGTCCGTCCCCGGTCGCCGCGGACCCTCCGCGCCGCGGAGGGCACCTGGTCCTTCTCGCCGTCGCCCGACGACCCGCCCCTGCACGGCGCCTATCTGCTGGAGGGGCGCAACCTGGCGGGCCAGACCCTGGACTACCCGAGCCTCATCCACATGGCGGCCCACGGGCTCGCCAACCTGGTGGCCGGCGTGGACGACGCCCAGCGCCTCCTCGACTCCTGGGCCGCCAGCCCGAGCCCGCGGCGCCTCGGGAGCCTCGCCGGCGTCACCCTCGCCGTGCCCGCGCAGCAGTTGACCAAGTGGCTGGTCGCGGAGTGGGGTGCCCAGGTCGCCGGCACCGCGCTGTCCGCCGCCGACGGGCCGTGGAGGGCGGTCCTCGCCGACGTCGCGCCGGACGGCACCAAGCGGCTGCTCCCCGAGGCCGCGACGGTCGACGCGAGCGTGGACTTCTTCCTGGAGCACGTGCTCCGCATGCGCGAGGTGGGCCCGGACGGCGGCAACCAGTTCAACCAGGTCTTCGAGCTGTTCGGGCCCGACGACGAGGCCCTCAAGAAGGGGCTCGACCGGGTCACGAGCAACCTGGCCGGGGCGGAGAAGCCCGACGACGCCGTCGCCGCCGCCTCGCAGCTCGTCGACTGGGTGGAGCGCAACGTCAAGGGGCTCGCGGCGGCGCGGACGGCCGCCCTGCTGGATGGCACCCGGAGCCGGTGGAGCCGGGTCCCGCCCAACCTTGACAACCCCGCGGACGCCGGGCTCCGGTGGCTCATCGACCAGCGCGTCGGCCGCTTCGTGGACGCCGGCGCCATCGGGGTGCTCCAGGTGTGGATCCGGGAGCTGTGCGACGAGCTGGCCCGCAACCGGGACTCCATCGCCATCCACGAGACGCGCGCGTGGCTGAACCGGCCGCAGGACGGAAACCTGGACCTCCAGGCCCGGCTGACGACGCTCCGCCGGGAGGCCGAGGGCTTCTGGTCGCTGTTCCGCCGCGGCAAGATCGTGGAGTTGGGCGCCGAGGTGAAGGACGACGCCCGGCGCTTCTTCACCTTCCACCTGTGGGACACAAAGATCGGCGCCGTGACCAACCTCTACGACCGGGCCATCGGCTATCTGCGGGCCCTCGGGAGCGCAGCGGATCAGCTCGGCGCCCTGCTCCGGGCGCCGCGCCTGCTCGGGCAGCTCCAGGCAGTGGCCGAGACCGAGGCCAGCGCCCTCGATGGCGCGGACAGGGGCGCCCGGGACACGGGCCGCAACGCCGTGCGGCCCGTGATCCCCGTGGGCGGGGGCGAGACCACGCGGCGGCGCCTCCTCGCGCGGGTGGCCAGCGGCGCCTCCACCTCGGCGGAGGCCGTGCTCCGGTCCCTGTCGGAGCCCCTGCGCGAGCGGTTCGCGGCTGCGCTCCTCGCGCTGCCGCGCGCGGAGCAGGAGGAGCTGGTCGCCTGGCGGCGACAGGGCGTCACTCCGCTGGATCAGGTGGCCTCGGACTCGGCCAACCGCCTCCGGGAGACCCTGGAGGGTGTGATCGCGGCCCGGGCCGACGCGACCTTGCGCAGCGAGACCCGCATCGACGCCCTGCTCTTCGAAGAGGCGTCCGCGCTCGTCCGGCGGCTCGAGCAGATTCAGACGGCGGAGCGGGACGCCATCGACCGCAAGGAGCGGACCACCTGGGAGCAGGAGGTCGAGGGGCGCGCCGGGCGGGCGGCCGCCGCGGCCATGGGGCACCTCACCTTCGCGGACGCCGAGGCGGACCGCCTCACGGCCCGCAACCTGTACCTCGCCGGTCGCATCGGGCAGGCGATCTCGTTCGCGACCCCGTTCTGGTCGCTCCGGCCGCAGGCCCGCGGTGTCCCGACCCGCTACTGCTTCGTCATCTATCCGAAGGAGGCAACCCTCATCGGGCCGGCCATCCAGGCCCATGGCCAGCACATGGCCGGGGCCGACCTGCCGACCATCCACGCGACGGCCAGCGCCACCATCGATCCCCGCACGGTGTTCGTCGCGCAGGCCCACGTCGGGGCGTCCCTCTTCGATCTCAACCTCCAGAGCGAGCACGACCTCTACGAGCGCATGCCGGCCGCCGACCAGACCTACTGGCCCCACACGACGCGGGAGTACTCCCAGGCGGCGCGCAGCATGCTGCACGGCACGGGGAGCACCACCGACTGGGGAGCCCCGCTGCTCGCCCTGGCAGAGGGCCAGGGGATCCTGGCGCGGAGCGAGGGCGGGCCGTGGACCTTGACGCGGCGCATCCCGGGCGACGCCGCTGCGGGGCGGCGGGCGTTTGCCGCGGGTCAGGTCGGTCCGGCCGGCGAGGTCGAGCTCCTGGACTGGCTCGGCGGGAGCACGACCGAGGCCACCAACCTGCGCGACGGGCTCCGGGGGCTGCTCTGGGAATCGCTGCGGGCCCAGGCGGCCAGCGCCGGGTGGGGTGCCCCCGCCGACACGCTCCAGGATCTGGCCGCCGCTCTGCGCCAGCGAGCGAGCGCCGTCGTGGACCCGCTCCACCGCCAGGCGCTGGACCGGCAGGCGCGCGCCATGGACGACCTGGCGCGGGAGCTCGTGAACCTCGCCGGCGCGGAGATCCCCGCCGTGCTGCGCGTCGGGGCAGGCTGAGCGCGGAGGGGCGCCGTGGCGCTGGTCCTCATCCCACTCCGCGGCCTCGCGGGCCAGCGCGCCCAGCGCGCCGTCGAGGAGCTCGTCTCGCTCGCCTCGTTCGAGCCGCGCCGGATCGGCGGGGATCTCTCCAGGGCGGGCGAGCTGGAGGTGCGCCCCGAGCCGCTCCTGGTGGTGCCCTTCGAGGGTGAGGCCCCTCTGGCCGACCGCCTGACTGGGGCCATGGAGCGCGCGCTGCGGCGTGGCACGGAGTGGGGCGCCATCATCGTCGTGTCACCGGCGCTGAGGCTCCCTCGCGCTGGCGACGAGCGTGACGGAGCGCTCGCAGAGCTGGACGAGGTCTGGCGGACGCTCGAGGCCTGGCTCGACCATGTGGGGCCGGGCCTCGGTCAGGGCACCCTGCGTCTCGTTCCATGGGCCTTCACGGAGCAGCCCGAAACCCCGGTCACCGCGCCCTCGTTGTTCGCCGGGCCCGGGCGCCGCGCGATCCCGCTCTTGGAGGGGACCCGGGACGGGGCGGCGCGGGCGCGGACCTTCGAGCGCCACGGCCTCGCCTCGCTCGTCGCCACCATGGCGGCGGTCCACGCCGTCTCCGCGAGCGGGGGAGAGGCGGACAAGCTGCTCGGCGCGCCAGGCACCGGCGTCGAGGCCGTGGAGGCCGCGTGCGCGCTGCTCGACGCGCCCGTCCACGAGGCCCTGGCCCGCGCGCGAATCGCTGCGCTCCTGGCGGGCAAGCGCGGCGTCCCCGACCCGAGCCAGCCCCTCGGGGAGGACGCGATGGGGGTGATCGCGAAGGCCGTGGCGACGCGCCAGGACACGCACCGCCGCGCCATCGGCGCCGTGTTCGACGCCGAGGTGGAGACCAAGACGCTGCGGGCGTTTCGAGGGCGGTCGGGGGGGTGGCTCCGCCCCGGCGCCGCCGTCGACGACCCCCGCGATCCCGGCGCCGCCAACCTGGTGCTACCCCACAACGCCGCGTTCTGGACGGAGGATCTCGCGCAGTCCGTGGAGGCGGGGGCCCCGCAGGTGCTCGACCAGGTGGTCGCCGCGGCCGTCACGCAGGCCACGGGCGCCTTTGGGGCGCTCGCGAAGGACGTGGACAAGGACATCCGGCTCGCCGGCGTCCCGCGCGAGGCCATCGGCGAGGCCCTGGCGCTGCTCGACGGGCTCGCCGAGGCCGTGCGGCGCCGGCGCCCGACCTCGCCGCCCCCGCCCCGCTTCGGGGTGCCGGACGCCGCCCGGACGGCGCGGCAGCTCCAGCCGTCGTGGCTCGGCAATGAAGGTGGCGTCCTGAGCGCGGTGGCGACGGTCCCCACGCGCCTCGCCGCGCGCTTGGAGGTCGCCGCTGCCGTCCTGGGCTTCGCCGCCGCCGCCTGGGTCGGGACCCTGGTGGCCGGAGTGCAGACGGCGGGGACGGCCGCGGCCATCGTCGGCGGCGTGACGCTCCTCGGGGCGCTGGTGGGGGTGTTTCAGCTCCGGTCCCGGGGCGCACAGCAGCGCGAGTGGGGTGAGCGCTGGACGAAGGAGGTCGAGGAGCCCGGGGTGCGCGACGCCACGGAGACCGTGGGTGGGGTCCTGGTGCGTGGCGCGGAGGCCGTCGCTCATGAGGTCCGCTATGCTGCCGCGGGCGCGCTGCTCCGCGACGTGGCCCACGCCCGCTCGCGCCTGATCGCCGAGGTGGCCGGGCTCCGGCGCATCCTCCAGCAGGAGCACCTGGCGCTGGACTCCGCCCTGCACGTGCGGGCCCACGACGATGAGGAGGCGGGGCGCTTCTCTCTCGCCGTTGGTCCAGAGCTCATCGGCGAGGCGGACGCGCCGCCTCTGGACGCCTGGCTCCGGCGCCTCGACCGGTGCGTCACCCTGTCCGAGCCCCCCACGCGCATCACCCGTGACGAACACCTGGCGCTCGTGCGGCCCCTGCTCGCGGACCTCGTGGTCGAGGGCAGGCGGGTCGCCGTGCTTCGTGCGGCGTTGTGCGAGAGAGCCAGGCGGGCCGTCCGGTGGGCGAGCGACTCGCACCGGCTGCCCGGGGGCCCCGGTGGTTCCCCCCACACGTACGCCATCGCAGGCGTCCTGGTGGCTCCGGCCCTCGGCGACGTCGAGCTTCCCGAGGTCCTCCCGCTGGAGGGTGCCGTCTCCCCGGGCTGCCTCCTGGTCGTGCAGGTCCGACACCGCGCCGCCCGTCCCGCACCGGAGGCTCTATGAGCGCCACCCTCGACGCCTCGGTCCGGGCCTGGCGCGCGAAGGTCGTGCTGGTGGGCAGCGGTCTGTTCGCGCTGGCCATCGGGGTCCTGCTCGCCGTCGCCGTGCTGGCGGAGGCGGACGCGGCGCTGGCGTCGCTGCTCCCCGAGTGGGCGCGCGCGGCGCTCGAGGGCTTCGTCGGCTCCCGGTCCCAGGCGGGGGACGTCGCACGCGGGGCGCGGATCCTGTGGGCGGGATTCCTCTGCGCAGCGCTCTTCATACTCGCCATCGGCCTCGGGTGGATGGCCGCCGCCCCGGCCGCGAGCTCCCTCGCGCTCACCCGTGGCGAGACCTCGGGCTTCGGGCGCTTCTGCCGCCGCGCGTCCCACGGTACCGCCGGAGCCGCGCTGCTGCACCTCTTAGCCGGCTTCGCCCTCGCGCTCGCCGGCGCCCTCAGCGTCCCCATCCTCTTGACGAGCCTGGTGACGCTCGCCGCGGCGCCCTTGGTGTTCGGGGTGGCGCTGTTCTTCGGGGCGCTGGGGATCGCTACGCTCATCCCGCTGCCGCGGGTGCTGGAGGAGCCCGCCGCTGCCACGGCGGTGACCCCCACGGTGCCGGATCCGCCCCGCCAGGCCACGGCGGAGGAGCTCCTGCGCCTGCTCCGGGCGTCGAGCCTCTACCGGCGGCAGGTCGTGGTGGAGCGCCACCTCAGCGCGGTGCAGCGGGTCGCCGAGGCCTCCGGGGAGCCCCTCGCTGCGCTCTTACGGAGGTGGCCGCGCCTCGACCAGGTGGTGCGCGCCGCAGGCCTTGCGCTCACCGAGGGGCAGGGGCGGGCCGTCGACGCCCTGCTCGCGGCCGACCAGCACCGCGACGCGCGAGACGTCATCCTCATGGGCGACGTGGGCTCGGGGCGGACCACGGTCGCCTGCCTCGTGGCCCTCGGCGCGATCCTGCACCGGGAAGGCGCGCTGTTCTGCGTGACGCCATCGGGGCCCGACGATGGCGTGGACGCCGACACGCGGCTGCGTGGTCGCGGCGCCGTGAGGCACCCGCGGGTCGTCCTCCGGCGGCTGCTGTCGGCGGCGGGGCTCGATGGCCACGTGTGCGACAGGGCCCTCTACGGGGCAGCCTCGAGCGTGGAGCTCACGGGCGTCGACGTGCTCTACGCAGACGCCCTGATGCTCAGCCGGGGGGTCCTCGCCCACGCCAACGGGGCGGCGGCCGCCTTCCTGCGGCGCCTCCGGTTCGTCGTCGTCGACCACCCGGAGCGCCTGCCTCGCCACGAGCTCCTCCGCCTGCGGGTGGCCCTCGCGCGGCTACGGATCACCGCAGCGGCCCTCGGAGCCAACCCGACGGTGGTCCTGATCCTGCCGCCCATGCAGAACCAGGACGCCTTCGCCAAGTACCTGCTGGGCGAGGCCCACGTGGAGACGGTCTCTCTGCTCTCCTGGGTGGGCGCGAGCACGGTCGTCGGCTGGATGGCGCCCATGGAGCTGGTGGACTCCGCTGCGGAGCGTCCTACGTTCGCGCGGGGCAGCTACATGGGCGAGGTCCACTCCGTCCTCGTCGAGATCGGGCGCTGCTGGAGCCGCCTCCACGCGGAAGACCAGCGGCCGCCGCGCCTGGCCCTCGTGGATCCGTTGCCCCTGCTCGGCCCCGAGGCCCGCAGCCGCCTGCGCGACCAGGTCGTGGAGGCCGTGGCCAGCGGAGCCGGTGTGGCGCCCTCCCTCGCCTGGGACTTCCTCTCCAGCGCGCACGTGGCCGTCGATCGGGCCGCCCAGTGGGACGTGGTCATCCTGCTCGGCGCGGGCCCCATCCCGGAGGCCACCCTGGCTCCGCTCCGGGCGGCGCTGGTGGACGGTGGCGCCCTGATCCTGCTCGCCACGCCGTCCCCCGACGACCTGGAGACCTTGCGGGAGATGGGGGACGGGACCTGGCCGGGCTCCCCGTCGGACGCGCTCCGCGGGCCGAGCGCGCTCTTGCCTACCCCGGGCGCCGACCTGGTCCTGCACGAGCTGGGCAGGCTGTTCGGCGACTTCGGCGGGCACCCCATCCCGGCGGACCGGCTGCTCGCGGCGTTCACGCGGGAGGTGGCGGCGCCGGTTCTGGAGCGGTGGGTGCGCGAGGGGCGCATCGCCCTCGTGCAGGTCTTCGAGCCAGGCCCCACCGTCGCTGAGCCGCGCCTCGTCGCTTCCTACGTGCGCCGGGACCCGGCGCTGACGGGCGACGCGTGGCCCGTCCCCTGGTCCTGCTCGACGGCGGAGACCCTGGAGGTCTGGGACGAGACGGCGGGCGGTCCCGCGGCGCGCACTCCGCGGCTCGCCGACCACGTGGACGCGGCGCGCGTGTTCATCGATCTGCACCCGGGCGTCGTGCTCCGCTACGCGCCAAACTCGGTGCGGGTGCGGCGCCGGGAGCCTCTGCCCGCACCGCGGCCCGGCGCGGTGGGGCGGCTCCTGGTCGCCAGCCAGACCATGAAGCTCGACCTGGAGGTGGACCGGCGCCTCGCCCGCGTCGAGACGACGCTGCGCGCCGATGTGGTCGAGCCGGACGCGCTCGCGGCGGTCCCCCTGGAGGGGCTCCTCCCCGCCAGTGGAGTCTCCGCGCGACCCGCCCGTGCCTGGCGCCTCACGGTCGCCGCCCCCGAGGCGGACCCGTCCGTGACGCTCGCCGTGGGGCGGTGGCCCGTCCGGCTCTCGGAAGCGCTTCGGGACGTGGTCTCCACCACGGAGCGGCTCGTGGAGGACGACGGCTTCATGCGCCACAGTGGGCTGGCCGACGCGCCGCCGTCCCGGACCGTGTCCACGCCAGCGCTGCACCTCTTCCTCGGCGGGGTGGACCTCCCGGGCGATCCCGCCCGGAGCGCCGCCGGCGTCCGCGGCCTGGCACGCCTGCTGGCCGCCCGGCTTCGCCGCGAGTACCTGCTCTTCGACGACACCCTCCGGGTGGTCGCGGTGTCGGGCGCCGGCGCTCGCATCCTGATCTACCCCCTCTGGGCGGACGATTGGGGCGCCGCCGACTCCCTGGAGCGGGACGTCTTCGGTGACGCCGGCGCCGTCGACGACCTGCTGTGGTGGATGGCCCGGAGGCTCGCGACCTGTGCGTGCGCCGACGGCTGCGCCGCGTGCTGTGGCGGCCTCGGGACCATCTCGCTCCTGGCGTGGGGCGCGGGAGACCGCCGCACCTTCACCGAGGCGGACGTGGTCTCGCGCTGGGCGGCCTTCGAGCTGGTCTGCGGGCTGCTCGGGCGGGACCCGACCTCCGTCACGGAGGAGCTGCTCCGCGAGGCTCGGACCCTCGCCGACGATGACCCGACCCTGGCGGCCCCCCACCGGCTGGAGCGCCTGCGGGCCTTGATGATCGGCACGGAGGCCGGTGGGTATGCGGACGGCGAGTGGACCCGCCTGCTCGCGCCCGAGATGGTGCTGGACCCGGCCTGGGTGGGTCCCGCCACCTGGGGCGCCGCGCCCGACTTTCCCGGCTCGGTCTGGGGCTACTACTACCCGACGGACAACCGCGTGGTCGTGCGCCCCCACCCCTCCGACGACTGGATCTGCGAGGTCATCCTCCACGAGTACACCCACAACTGGCAGCATCAGGCCGGGCTGTTCGACCGCGGGCGCCACGTCGAGTCGCCGGAGGCCCAGCGGTACTTCGAGGGGAAGCTCGTCATCGAAGGCCACGCCACCTGGGCGGACCATCAGTTTCTCCTGTCCCGCCGCCTCAGCGGGACCATGCAGCCCGACGATGGTCGCCCCTGGAACGAGTACAAGGTCGGCTACATGCTGATGGACGCCATCGAGCGCCGGGTCGGGCGGCGGGGGCTCTACGCATGGCTCGAGGGGAGGCTGGACGACCCCGGCGGCCCCATCGAGTGCCGCACCACGGACCTCGCCTGGCCCTTCACCTTGACACAGGCGCTGGAGGCCGCGGGCCTCATGGCGCAGGCGACGACGGGGCGGTACTCGGCGTTCGACGTGGGGGAGGGGGAGCCCCCCGACGAACGGGGGGCGGACGAGGAGGGGCCTTCAGACCAGGGTCCCTGATCCGGCGAGGCGGTCGCTCAGGGTCGGGTCGGCGCTCATGCCTGCGGCGTGTGCCCCCGACCACCTGCATTTCCCATTGACCCCGCCCCTGCCGCTGTGCCATGGGTTGCGCCCATGGCGACTAAAGAAGAGGCGATGCGGGCGGTGCAGGAGCGCTTGATGGAGCTGGCGGAGGACCTCGCGCCCTCCGTGGGGGCCGCCGTGCTCGCGGCTGCGGCTCGGCTGGCGCTGGATGGCGCGGTGCAGACCGTCACGACCGAGCGGTTTCGGCTCGTCGGGGTGGTCGCGGCGCAGAATCGGCGCGTCTACCGGTGCTCCGTGGGGCTCCGGCCGGGCCTGGCGCTGGCCGCGGCCTGCGACTGCGGTGCGGCGCCCTGCGCCCACGCGGCGGCGACCCTCCTCCTGTGGGAGGCGCTTGGTCGCGACATCGTGCGCGATGGGGGGACGGTGGCCCTCGGGCCGCGGCGTGCTGCGGGGGCGACCTTGAACGGAGAATTCCTCGGGCGCTGGGCCGCCGTGGTGGCCGCGGCTCCGCCGACCCCACCGTTGCCGGGCACGTCCCAGGCGGCCACGGGAGCCTGGGCGCGCTGGGCCGGGGTCAGCGAGGAGGCGGAGCGGTCCGTGCGCCACATCGCCAGCGAGCTGGGCCTCGCGGGCAGCGCCCATTGGTTTGCCGCCTACGACTCCCGGACGGTCATCGAGATCATCGCGCTGCCGAACGCCACGACGCGCGACCTGAAGGAGGTCCAGGCGGCGGTCTGCAAGTGGCTCGTCGCGCGGCCCACCATGCGGCGGGCCGTCGAGGACGCCGAGCGGGAGCGCCTGGCGCGGCTCGCGAGGCCCGCGGATCCCGTGGGGGCGCGCATCTACGACGCGCTGGAGGCGGAGCGGGCGCGGCTGCGGGCGCTCCTCCCCCCGCTCCCTAGCGCCCCCGCCGGTCGCCTCACCATCGAGCTGGATCCCCCGCGCCTCAGCTACGAGTCGAGCCGCGAGCGTGGCTGCGCCGGGCACCCTGGAGGGCGCGCGTACTTCACGTTTGGCGAGGCCGGGGCGTTCCCTGTGCTTCAGTGTGGCTGCCAGAGTCAGGAGCGCAAGTGCCAGGTGCTGCTGGGCGCCGTGGAGTCTGCCCTGATCCTGGCGGGCGGCCCCGACAACCCGGACCTCGCCGTGAAGTTCTTCGCAGCCGTCGGGGCCCCCGTCTGGGAGCGGACGCTGGCCGCGCTGGACCGCTGCCTGGACGCCAAGGCCCCTGCGGTGGCCGAGGGGCGTATGGCCTTCATCGTCGACGACTCGGGCGTCCAGCCGCGGGTGCGACCGGCCCTCGCAAGTCCTGCGAAGAAGGGCGGGGGCTACAAGGTGTCCCGGGTGGGGCGCACGGAGCTTGGCGGAGTCGAGCTCACCCCCGCCGAGGCCCACGCGCTGGACCTGGTGCTGCCACGCGGCGCCGCGGGTCCCTTCGACTGCGGACTCGGGGCGACGCTCCACGCCGTCGATCTGCTGGTCGGCCATCCCATGATCTTCCGCCACAAGGGGAAAGCGCCCGTCCCCCTGGTCCGCGAGGACGCGTCCCTTGTCACGGAGCGGGATGGGGAGGCCATCCGCATCCTGGTGCGCCTGGGCGACACCGTGGTCACTCCCCGGGAGGCCTGGGAGCCGCTCTCCCGTGCGGACAGCGGGCGGGCCCTGTGGCTGCCCGAGGGGGGAGACCGCGTGGTGCTGCTTCGCGTGCCTCCCGTGCTCGTCCGGTTGGTCCGGGAGCTGGCGACTCGACCCCACGAGCTGCCCCCCGAGGCCGCGGCGCCGCTCATCGAGCGCTTGCCGCGCCTCGCCGAGCGGGTCGGGGTGCAGGTGGACCCGTCGCTGCGGGGGAGGGAGGTGCCCGCCTCGACCACGCCCCACGTGCGCCTCGCCCTGGCCGCGGACGGCCGCCTCGACGTGCAGGTGCGCGTGCGCCCGCTGCCCGACGCGCTGCCCGTGATGCCGGGCATCGGCTACCCAGAGGTCTTCGTCCACCGGGACGATGGCACGGTCTGCGGGGTGCGGGACCTGGCCCTCGAAGGCGCCGCCGCCCGCGCGCTGGCCGCCCGCCTCGAGCTCCCCGAGGAGGCAGCCGTCGCGCCCCACTCGTGGTCGCTGCCGCCGTCGGAGCTGGCGTTGGAGGTGGTGGCGGCGGCGCAGGAGCTGGACACCGAGGTCCTGTGGGCCGACGAGCGGCGCCCAGTCGTTGCCGACGCGACGGCGGCGCAGCTCAAGGTGACCGTCGGCAGCGGGGCGACGTGGTTCTCCCTGGGCGGCTCCCTCCAGACCACCGCGGGCGTCGTGCCGCTCTCGGAGCTGCTGGCCGCCGTCCGCGACGAGCACCGGTTCGTGCGTGTCGGGGACCGCGCGTGGGTGCGCATCGGGGACGCGCTCCGGCAGCAGCTCGAGGGGGCGGCGGCCCTGGCCGACGACCTGAGGCTCCCGACCCTCGCGGCGCCGCTGGTCGACGCCCTGCGGGAGGACGGAGCCCAGGTGGACGCCGACGGGTCGTGGCTCGCCCTCGTGGAGGCCATGCGCACTGCGTCGACCGAGGAGCCCGCGATCTCGCCGGACCTGCGCGCCACGCTCCGCCCGTATCAAGAGGCCGGTGTGCGGTGGATCCTGCGCCTGAGCCGCTGGGCGAAGGGGGCATGCCTCGCCGACGACATGGGGCTCGGCAAGACGGTGCAGGCGCTGGCCGTGCTGCTGGACCGGGCAGCGCTGGGGCCCGCCCTCGTCGTCGCGCCGACGTCGGTGGGCTTCAACTGGGCGCGGGAGGCCGCGACGTTTGCGCCGACGCTGCGGGTCTCGGCGTTTCGCGGGCGGGACAGCCTTGACGTCATCGAGCACGCGGAGGCCGGCGACGTCATCGTGACCAGCTACGACCTGCTGGCGCGCTACGACGAGATCCTGCACGCGCTGCCCTTCGCGACCGTCGTCCTGGACGAGGCGCAGGCGATCAAGAACCCGGCGACGCAGCGCGCCCGCGCGGCCTACGGCCTCGACACGGCCTTCGTGCTGGCGCTGACGGGCACCCCGCTCGAGAACCACACCGGCGAGCTGTGGAGCCTGTTCCGGGCGGTCGCCCCGGGCCTGCTCGGCTCGCAGGAGACGTTCCAGCGCCGCTTCGCCGTGCCCATCGAGCGGTACAAGAGCGCGCGGGCTCGCCGCTCCCTGGCGCACCTGGCGCGGCCCTTCGTGCTGCGGCGCATGAAGGCGGAGGTGGCGCCGGAGCTTCCGCCTCGCACGGACGTCCGCGTCGACGTGGAGCTGTCCGCGGCGGAGCGGCGCCTCTACGACACGCTGCGGGCCTCGGCGCTGGCCGCGCTGGCTGGGGACGACCCGGGCACTCCGGTGGAGAAGCGCCGGTTCCAGATCCTGGCGGCGTTGACCCGCCTGCGCCAGCTCGCGTGCCACCCGCGCCTCGTGGACCCCAACACGCGCGCCACGTCGTCCAAGCTCCAGGTGCTGCGGGAGACCGTCGCCGAGCTGCGGGAGGGGGGCCACAAGGCGCTGGTGTTCAGCCAGTTCACGAGCCTCCTGGCGCTGGTGCGGGAGGCCCTGGAGCAGGATGGGGCCCGGCTCCGGTACCTGGACGGTGCCACGCCGGCCCTCCAGCGCCGCGCCGAGGTGGACGCCTTCCAGCGGGGCGAGGCGGACGTGTTCCTGCTCTCGCTGAAGGCGGGCGGCACGGGGCTCAACCTGACCGCCGCAGACTACGTGATCCATCTCGATCCCTGGTGGAATCCCGCCGTCGAGGATCAGGCGACGGATCGCGCCCACCGCATCGGCCAGGACCGCCCCGTCACGGTGATTCGCCTGGTGGCGACCGGCACCGTGGAGGAGGGGATCCTCGCGCTCCACGCCGACAAGCGAGAGCTGGTGGACGCGGTGCTGGAGGGCACCGGGGCGGCAGCCTCCCTGAGCCTGGACGAGATGATGCGGCTCCTGGTCTCGGGATCCTCCGGCGACGTGGACGAGGAGGAAGAGGTCGCGCCGACCGTCTTCAGCTCGGCACTGACCCCAGCGCCCCTGTGATCCCCGTGACCAGCGCCTCCAGCGCGGGCGGGTGCTGGCGCAGGAAGAGAGACGGCTCGATCAGCTCCAGCTCCATGAGTCGCATCGAGTCACCGTCGCGCACCATGTCCACGCGGGCGTAGAGGAGGGGGCCGAAGCCCGCCGCGTCCAGGGCCGCACGGGCCAGCGCGGTCTCGGCCGGGCTCACCTGCAAGGCGCCGGAGACAGACTCGTCGTCGTGTAGGAACCGTGGGCTCTTGCGCACCGCGTGGGTCACCGCGCCGCCAATGCAGACCACCGCGCGCTCGCCGCTCGCCTCGACCTCGGGCAGATAGGGCTGCACGAGGGCGTCGCGCGTTGCGACCACGCTCCTCAAGTGGGCCTCGGCCTCCGCGCCAGCGCCGCGGGAGCGCAGCGTCATGTGCGAACCGGCGGAGACCGCGGGCTTGATGACGATGTCGTGCCAGCCCCGGGAGTCGACCACCGCTTCGAGGGAGCCGCTCCAACCGCGCAAGAGGAGCGCGGACGGCACGACGGAGACTCCCCGGGCCTCGAGATCGAGGAGATATCGCTTGTGCGCATTCCACCGCACCACTGGGGCGGGATTGTGCAGGCGCGTCATGGCGCCGACCGCCTCGGCCCAGCGCACGAAGTCGTCCGCGCGGTGGTGGTAGTCCCAGGTGGAGCGAATCACGACCAGCGCGAAGTCACCCCAGGAGACTCCGGCGGCGTCCCACGGCAGGACCCGCGGAGACAGCCCCGCCTCCCGCAGGGCACAGACGAGCAGCTCCTCGTCCGGGTCCGGCTCCGGCAGGGGATTGCTCGTGGCGATGGCTATTCGGGGGTTCAGGAGCTCGGGTCCGAGGGCAGGAGCTTCTGGAGGCGGTCTACGGCGGCCTTGAGGCCGGCGAGATCGGCGGCGGGCAGCTCGCGGCGGGTCGTCCCGTGATAGTCCAGCGGGTCGACGATGCTCTTGCCGCGCTCGAGCTGGTAGTGAAGGTGGGGCCCCGTGGAGCGGCCGGTGTTTCCAGACAGCCCCACCACCGTGCCCGCGGTCAGGGTCTGGCCGGGCTGGACGTCCGTGCGGGAGAGGTGCAGGTACTTGGCGATGACGCCGTCGGTGTGCCGTACCTCGACGCAGTTTCCGTTTGCCGTGTGCTTCCAGTTGGTGCGGGTGACCACGCCGTCCCGTGGAGTCGTGACCGCCGCCCCGACCGGCGCCTTGAAGTCCATGCCCTTGTGCTTGGGGCGGTCCTTCAGCAGGCTGGTGATCTGCTCATAGTCCTCGATGGGGCCGTTCTCGAGCCGCTTCGGCACCTCCGTGCCGCCGGGGGTCCACCAGCTCGGGTACGCGTCGCCACTGGCTTTGAAGTGGTAGGCCTCGAGGTCGCGCCCGAGCTTGCCCGAGCGGAGCCGCAGCGCCAGCACCTCGATGGTCTCGGCGGAGTCTCCCTCGTAGACCACGTCCAGGCGGTCGCCCGCGCGCAGGTCACGGCGCATGTCCAGGTCCCACACGAGCAGGCGGGAGACCTCGGCGCTCAGGGCGTCGGTCAGCGGCCCAAGGTGGGGGGCCAGGCTCTTGGGGACGGTGCCGTCGATGGCGACAGACACGACCTTGACTCCGGCGGGCGCCGGGGCCCGTGGGGCCGCAGCAGGGGCCGCGGCCTCGCGTTGGCTCCACAGGCGTGTCATGGAGAGGGGCGGCGGTTCCTCCGGCTCCGGTGCCGCTGCCTCCGACGAGCCGCCGAACAGCAGGCCGCCAGTGATCACCCCGACCAGGAAGACGCCGGGAAGGATGAACACGCGGGGCGCGGGGCGCTGCACCTTCGGAACTCTGGGCTTCATGCGGACCTCCTGCCGGGGCGGGGCTGGGGAGGGCGCCGTCGGGCGTCATGCCCGGAGGCTTTGCGCTGCGGCGGTCGCCGGAGCGCCAGCAATGCTCGAAGACGGGCCCGGGACGACGCTATGACGGGTTTCGCGGGCGCGCAAGTTTTCTGCACACTTCGTGGAAGTGCATGGATCAACGGCTGATTCGGAGTCGGTGCAGGGAGCGCCGCCGTGCTCGGGCCGCGTCGAGGTGTCCAGATCCCGACGGCACCGCGCGACGGGCACGTTGACGGGGCTTCCGTGGGGCGGGTAGCATCCACGGGCCTGGACCACGGAGGCGCGATGCTCGAAGTGCTCACCTTGACGGTCAACGGAGACACTCGCGAGGTGGGTGTCCCGAGCCACTACACGCTGCTGGAGGCGCTGCGGCTCACACTCGGCCTCACGGACACCAAGCAGGGATGCGACAAGGGCGACTGCGGTGCGTGCACCGTGCTGCTCGACGGGGTGCCGGTGCTCTCGTGCATCCTCCCCGCCCAGGAGGCGGACGGGCGCAGCGTCACGACCGTGATGGGGTTGGGCTCGGCGGATGGGCCCCACCCGCTCCAGGTGGCGTTCGCGCAGAAGGGCGCCGCGCAGTGCGGCTTCTGCACGTCCGGCATCCTGATGAGCGCAAGTGCGCTCCTCGACGCCAATGCGGCGCCCACCCGCTCGGAGATCCGAGAGGCGCTCTCCGGCAACCTCTGCCGCTGTACGGGCTACACGAAGATCATCGAGGCGGTGGAGCAGGCAGCGGGCGTCCTTTGCCAGCGCCGCGAGGAGCCCGCGCCATGAAGCTGGAGGACTTCCGGGAGCGCCAGCTCCGCGACGCCGAGCCTGTCTCCGAGGGGGCCGCTCCGGGGGTGGTGGGCCGCCGCGTCCCGAAGGTGGGCGCCCTCGACCGCTGCACGGGGCGAGCGGTCTATACAGATGACATGGTCCTCCCTGGGATGCTGCACGGCAAGATCCTGCGGAGCCCCCACGCCCACGCGCGCATCCGGTCCATCGACTCAAGTGCGGCGCTCGCGCTGCCAGGTGTCCGCGCGGTCATCACTGGCCGCGACATGCCGACCCCCTACGGGATCATCCCCTGGACCCGCGACGAGCACGCGCTGTGCCTCGACAAGGCCCGGTATGTCGGGGACGCGGTCGCCGCCGTCGCCGCCCTCGACGAGGAGACGGCGACGGCGGCCCTCGATCTCATCGTGGTGGACTACGAGGTGCTCCCCGCAAGGGTGGACCCCCACGAGGCGCTGGCGGACCCGAGCGAGCCGATTCATCCCCCCCCCAAGCCCGGCGCCAACGGCAACGTGAGCAAGCACGTCCACCTGTCCTTCGGGGAGGTGGACGCAACCTTCGCCGCTGCGGATGTGGTGGTGGAGGGAGACTACTTCTTCGAGGGCACCACCCACGCGGCCATCGAGCCCCACTGCGCCATCGGCCTGTTCGATGGGTCGGGGCGCCTGACCGTGTGGTCCGCGACCCAGGTCCCCCACTACCTCCACCGCGAGCTGGCGCGGGTGCTCGATCTGGACGTCGCCTGCGTGCGGGTGGTGCAGCCGGCTGTGGGGGGCGCCTTCGGCGGCAAGTCCGAGCCTTTCGATTTGGAGTTCTGCGTGGCGCTGCTGTCCAGACGGACGGGGCGCCCCGTGAAGATCCTCTATACACGCGAGGAGGTGTTCTACTCCCACCGCGGCCGCCACCCCACCCACATGCGCTTCCGCACGGCGGCGACCCGCGACGGGCGGCTCTTGGGCATCGACGCCCGATCGATCCTCGACGGGGGCGGCTACACGTCCTTCGGCCTGGTCACCGCCTATTACTCCGGGCAGCTCGCCGCCATGCCCTACGCCATGGACGCCTACCGCTTCGACTCGACGCGGGTGCACACCAACAAGCCCTGCTGCGGCCCGAAGCGCGGCCACGGGTCGGTGCAGCCCCGCTTCGCTGTCGAGGTGCAGCTCGACAAGCTGGCTGAGACTCTCGGCGTGGACCCCATCGCGCTGCGCCGGCAGAACGCCCTCGGGGAGCACACCCGCACCATCAATGGGCTGCGGGTGACGTCCAACGGGTTTGTCGCCTGCCTGGACGCGGTGGAGCGGGCGAGCGAGTTCTCGCACAAACACAGGCGCCTCCCCCATGGGCGCGGAGTCGGAGTGGCGGGCTCCTGCTACATCTCGGGCACCAACTACCCCATCTACCCGAACGACATGCCCCAGTCGGCGGTGCAGCTCCAGCTCGACCGCTCGGGGCGCGTGACGGTGCTCTGCGGGGCGTCCGAGATCGGCCAGGGCTCGGACACGGTCCTCGCCATGGTGGTGGCCGAGGAGCTTGGTGTGCCCATGGAGTACGTGCGGGTGGTGAGCGCCGACACGGATCTCACGCCGGTGGATCTCGGTGCCTACTCGTCGCGCATCACCTTCATGGCCGGAAACGCCTGCCTCGACGCGGCGCGCAAGGCCCGCAGGCTCGTCCAGGAGGCAGTGGCCCCTGCGTGGGGGTGCGAGCCTGGCGACGTGCTGCTTGCCGGGGGCCTCGCGTTCCTGGCCCACGACACGGCCCACCGGATGGCGATCTCCGAGGCCTTCAACCTGGCGGAGGCGCGGTGGGGGGCGCTCGGGGCGACGGGATCGTACAACACCCCCAAGGACGTCCACGGCACCTACCGGGGCGCCACCATCGGCGCGTCGCCCGCCTACTCGTTCACTGCGCACGTCGCGGAGGTGGTGGTGGATGCGGAGACGGGCCAGGTGGAGGTGGGGGCCATCTGGGTCGCCCACGACTGCGGTCGCGCCTTGAACCCCACGCTGGTGGAGGGGCAGATGGAGGGCTCCGCGTATATGGGGTTCGGAGAGGCGTTGATGGAGCGCCACGCTTTTCGCGCCGACGGCCTCCACCTGGGGCCCTCGCTCCTCGACTACAGGATCCCCACCTCGCTGGACACCCCCGAGCTCCACTCCCTGATCGTCGAGTCGGTGGATCCCGAAGGCCCCTACGGCGCCAAGGAGGCCGGCGAGGGGCCGCTCCACCCGGCGATCCCCGCCATCGCCAACGCCATCTACGACGCGGTGGGGGTGCGCCTCGACCGGCTCCCGTTCACGCCAGCGGCGGTGTGGGCGGCGCTGGAGGAGAGACGGGCAAGAGGGCTCGCTCCGTGGAAGGGGGGTCCATGCTGAGGCTCCACCCCTACCGCTACCACCGCCCACGGACGCTGGACGAGGCCATCGGGCTGCTCGCCGAGCACGCCGGCGACGTCATGCCCATCGCGGGCGGCACCGATCTAGTGCCCAACATGAAGCACCGCCTGTTCACGCCGGGACACCTGGTGTCGCTGCGGGGTGTTGGGGACCTGCGGGGCATCGACGGTGGGGACGAGGTGGTGATCGGCGCCGGCGAGACCCTGACAGCCGTCGCCGCGTCGCCCTTCGTGCGCGAGCTGCTCCCGTCGCTGGCGGCGGCTGCCTCCCAGGTCGCCCACCCCATGATCCGCAACCAGGCGACGATTGGGGGCAACCTCTGCCTCGACACCCGCTGCGTCTACTACAACCAGACGCAGTTCTGGCGCGGCGCCTTGGGCTTCTGCCTCAAGAAGGACGGCACGGTCTGCCACGTGGTCCCGGGCGGCACCCGCTGCGTCGCCGCCCACAGCGCGGACACGGCGCCGGTGCTCATGGCGCTCGGGGCGGTGGTGGATCTGGTCTCCGCCGAGGGTCAGCGCACGGTGCCGCTGGGCGCGTTCTTCGTCGCCGACGGCACGGCCAACACGGTGCGGCGCCCCGGCGAGCTGCTGGTGCGGGTCCGGGTGCCGCGGCCGGGGCCACTGGCGCGCGCTGCCTTCCTCAAGCTCCGCGAGCGCAAGGCGGTGGACTTCCCGCTCCTGGCGCTGGCGGCTGCCGTGGATCGCGATGCGGGCGGGGGCATCACCGCGCTCTCGGTGGTGGTCACGGGCCTCGGCGCTGCGCCGCGGAGGGTAGGGGGGCTCGACGCCCTCGCGCTCGGGCGCCCTCTCGATGGACCGCTCATCGACGAGATCGCCGACCGGGCCCACCGCCAGTGCCACCCGCAGACCAACATTGGTGGTGACCCCGCCTGGCGCCGGGCCATGGTCCGCGTCATTGCGCGCCGTGCGCTCCAGTCGCTGGTGGTGAGGGCCTGACCCCCTTGCCCGCCCCGCAGTACACCCCCTACTACTGCGAAGAGAACATCTGGCACCTGGCGGGGGACCCGCGGGTGGGCGACGGTGAGCGGGTGGTCGCCATCCTGAGCAACGCCATCGGCGGCGTGGCCTGCTTCCGCCAGCGGGCGAGCCTGGAGCTGGGCGACCCGGTGCTCTGGGACTACCACGTGGTGCTGTTCCATCGGTGGGACGGCGTGGCCGGCCCTTGGGAGGTCTGGGACCTGGACACGCTCCTCGGCGCTCCGGTGGAGGCGACTCGCTGGCTGGACGCCACCTTCGGACCCGTGGGCTGGCTCCCCCGCGCCTTCGCGCCGCGCTTCCGGCTGGTGGCAGCCGCCGCCTACCGGGACGTCCTGGTCAGCGACCGCTCCCACATGCGCACGGCCCGGGGCTGGCGCCACCCGCCCCCACCGTGGCCCCCCATTGGCGCCGGGGAGCCGACCCTCGGGCGCCTCGTGGACCTCGACGACCCGTGGGTCGGCGAGGTGGTGGAGCGGGAGGAGCTGGAGCGGCTGACGCATCGCGCGTCGCTGGGAGCACGGCACGGAGGTTGACCCGGTCGCCGGAGTAGCAGAGAATCGGAGGCACCAACAGGAACGGCGCGTGAGCGGGGCTCTCGGGCCAGCGGAGGCCATCGTGATGTGGCGTGGTTGCGTGCCGCGAAGCAGACGGCGGGCGGTGTTCGCGCTGGCGCTGTGCGGCGCGTGCGCGGACGGCGCGGTCTCCGGCGGTTCCGCCGACGTGCCGCTGCTGGACGTCGCCGCTGGCGATGGGCACGCGGCGGGCGACGCGGCGGGCGACGCGTCAGTGGACGTCTCTGCCGGCGACGTGGCGGACCTTGCTGGCCCTGCCGTGACCATCGTCGGGCGCGCCGCGCTCACCGGGCCCGTCACCGGGGCGGAGGTGGAGGCCTGGACGCTGAGCCCGACTCTCGAGGCGCGCGACCTGGTCGCCACCGGGAAGACGGGCACTGACGGGACCTTCGCGCTGGAGGTGCCGCCCGGCCGGGTGGAGGTGCGGGTTCGGGGGGTGCAGGCCCGCTACCAGGCGGGCGAGGTGAGCGAGAAGTTCGACGTGGACGACGCCCTCTCGGCGCTCGCGGACACGGGGACCAAGCTGCCCGAGCAGCTCAACGTCAACGCGTGGACGACCATGGCCCGGAGCCTCGCGCGGGGCTATGTGCTGAAGGGGCACGACGCCAGCCTCGCCGTCGAGATGGCGCGGGTGCGCATCGGGGACCACCTGTGGCGCCCGGCTCCCCACGCCATCGACAACTTCGAGGTGGTGCTTCCTGGCGAGAGCAGCTTCGTGGGGGCGCAGGCCGTGCTCGGGCTCACGCACCTCGGGCTCATGGGGCTCGCGCAGCAGTGGTCTGCGAGCATCGGCCTCGACGTCAAGGTGGTGGACGTGGTGACGGCGCTGTCCTACGACCTGCGGGATGGTCTCTTCGACGGGCTCTGGCCGGGCGCGGACGGGAGCCAGGTGGCGGTGCATGTCGCCGGAGGCAAGCCCGTGACCGCCGACTCGACGCGCTGGGAGCTGGCGAGCGCGATCTTTGCGCTGACTCCCGGGCTGGACCAGGGGCCGCTGCTCGCTGTCGGCGGGCTCTACGAAGACCTCGCGCTGGACGACGGCCCCCTCTACCCGCCCACGCAGCCGGCGCGCCCGTTCGATCCGGTGGCGCCAATCCTCGTCTGGGAGCCGCCCACGCCGGAGCCGAACGCGCTGCTGGCCGCAGCGCCCCAGGTGCGGGTCCGGGCGAGCGACGCGAGCGGCGTGGCCGAGGTGTGGGGGACGGTGAGCGGTGGGGCCGTGGAGGTGCCGCTGGTGCTCAGCCCGGTGGTGGTGGAGCCCACGGAGCGGGTGGAGGCAGGGACGGTCCCTCTCGACGCGCTGCCGGATGGCGCGGCGCTGGTCACCGTGAGCGCGTCGGACCCGGACGGCAACGTGGCCACGGTGTCGCTTGGCATCCACGTGGACCGGACGGCGCCCTCGCTCGTCGTGGTGGCCCCCGCGGTGGGGGCGACGAATGTCGCAGAGGCCGGCGTATTGCTGGAGGTGAGCGACCCGCTCCCGTCGAGCGGCCTGGCGGCGGGCGTGGCGACAGTGGAGGTGCTCCTCGACGGGGAGGCGCTGGAGGTGGCCGCAGAGGGGTCTTCGTACAGCGCTGCTGCGACGTATGCCGCGCCGGCCGCCCACGCCTGGACCTTCCGCGCCACCGACGGCTTGGGAAACACCGCGGAGGTGAGCGGCGCGGTGGTCTACGACCCCGACCCGCCCTCCCTCGGGGTGGACGCCCCCGCCTCGGACGCCTGGCTCACAGAGACGGAGGTGCTGGCCACCGGGACGGCCAGCGACGACGGCGTGGGGATCGCCGCCGTGTGGGCCCAGGTCTCCGGGGGTCCGCAGGTGTCCGCCGTGGTGGGCGATGGGGTATGGCACGCCACCCTCGCGGTGGTCCCCGACGGGTGGCGGACGCTGACCGTGCGGGCCGCGGACACGCTGGGCAATGAGGCTGCGCTGGAGCGCGCCTTCGGGGTGGACACGGTGGCGCCGGTGGTCACGGTGGCCCCGGGCATCGCGGGCGGGTTCTACCCATCGACGGCGATCTCCGTGCAGGGAACGGCCAGCGACGCCACGAGCGGCGTGGCGGCGGTGCGGCTCGCGGTAGAGGGAGGCTCGCTCATCGAGGTGCCCTCCGGGCTAGCGGGCGGGTGGACGGCGGAGCTCCCCCTGGCTCCGAGCGGCGTGCCGACGGTCGTCGAAGTCAGCGCGCGGGACGTGGCGGGCAACGTCTCGAAGGCGCTCCCGCTCGTGGTGACGAGCGACCTGGAGCCTCCTGTGCTTTCCCTGCTGGCCCCGCCCGCGGACCAGGTCTGGTTCAACAGCCCGGGCGTCACCCTCGCCGGCACGGCGACGGACCTCGTGTCCGGCGTGGCGCAGGTGCACGTGCAGATCGACGGGGGGTCCTGGATGCCCGCGGGCTTCCTGCCGGGCGCCCAGCCCGGCGTGTGGGAGTGGACCGCGGCGGTGTTCCTGACCGACGCCGGCAAGCCGGTGCAGGGGCTTCACACGGTCCGCGTCCGGGCGGTGGACGGGGCGGGCAACCAGAGCGACGACCTGGTGCGGGAGCTGCTGCTCGACACGGTGAAGCCGGTGGTGAAGTGGGGGCTCGACGAAGGGTATGTTCCGGAGGATCTGTGCAAGGTCGTGGTGGTGGGGGAGGGGGTCTCGTATACGTGCCCGGACGTCAAGAAGGACCACATTCTGGGCATCAAGTGTTCGCCGAGCTGCGGCACCCTCAAGAAGTTCCCCCACCGCCTGGCGCAGGGGATCGACTTCTGGAACGGGACTCTGCTGACCGAGCAGAACGTCCCCACCTTCGTCGTCGAGGCCACCGACCCGGAGGCCGTCCCGGGCGCGCCTCCGCTCGAGCTCCAGTACCGCTTCCTGTGGCCCGCGGGCTCGGGCAAGGCGCAGAGCCCGTGGGCGTCCCTGCCGGGGACCGTGCTCCCGCTCGCGTCGGCCCTCTTCATGGGCCCGGGCGTCCCCGGCGCGACCACCGTGCTGCCCTCGGGCGTGCAGGTGCGCGCGCTGGACGCGGCGGGCAACGCCAGCGACCCCTTGGCGGCGACCTTCACCCTGGAGCTGGTCACGCCGCCGGTGATCGTGGAGCCTGTGGCGGCCGCGCTCCAGTTGCAGTCCGGGCTCGAGTTTTCGCTCACGGAGGGCACTGCCCACCAGCCGTTTCGTGCGAGCCCGACCGCGGTGCGTGTGCGCCAGGTGCGGCTGTGGAACCCGTACCCCATGGCGCTCCAGGTGGGAGTGCTGACGCCCCAGGCGCTGACGAGCCCGCTGTGGGCCACGGTGTCCGGCGAGCGGGTCTACGGCGCGAAGACGCCCGTCACGGGGCCGGCGCTGTGCGCCAGCGACGGCTGCCTCTACGAGCCCACGCTGTACGCCGGGGAGGCCTCCTACGGCGGGACCTGCGCCGACCTCGCGTCCTCTGCGGCGGCCTGGAGCCGGGACGTGAAGTCTCCGGCGTACTCGCTGGCCGTGCGGGCGGCTCCGGCGGGCGTGCCCACTCCCCTTGCTGGGAGTCAGTCGCTCGCCCCCGGCGCCAGCGTCTGGCTCGACGTGCTCGTCAGCTACGCGGGGACGTGCCCCCTGCTCGACCCCTTCCCCTACGCGCCCTACGGGACAGGGCTCATCTACGTGCGTCCGGACGGTGACGGCTGCGCCTCAGCGACGCCGCACCCCTTGGATGATCGCGCCACGTGCTGGTACCAGGAGAAGTGCGGCTTCGACTGCCCGGTCGGGGGTCCGGCGCCGTGCTCGGCGTGCCAGAAGACCGCCTTCGTGCGGCCGTGGCTGTCGCTGGTCCGCAAGGTGCGTCTGTGGACGCCGCCTGGGCAGACGATCACGCTCGGGGTCTCCGTGGCGGCGGACGGCGCGACGCCCATCCCCTGGACAGCGAACCTGCTCGGGCTCGTGGTGGACGCAGCGGTGACGGCGACGGCCGGGGAGGCCGCGCCCTTCCCCCACTGGTGAGCAGCGGGGCAACGGAGTGAGAAGACATGATGCGACGAGTCTCATGGGTGTGGACCGTGGCAGCGCTGGCCGCCGCGCCGGGCTGCAACGGAGAGGGCGGCTCGCGCCCCAAGGCGGCGGAGGTGGCCTACGACCCGGCGTTGAGCGGCCTCGCGGGGACGTCGGTGCAGCAGGCGCTGGACGAGCTGGCAGCGGGCCAGGGGAGCGCCGGGGTGTCCGGGCGCGTCGACGCCCTGGAGCATGCGGTGGGCGGCCTCGACGAGCAGGTGAAGGCGCACGGTGAGACGCTCGACGGCCTGCCGGAGCGGCTGGAGACGCTGGAGCATGCGCCCGCCCCGACGGCGGCCGACGTGGCGACCACCGGCCCGTCCGGCGCGGGCACGGTCCAGGGCGCGCTGGACGAGTCCGGCGCCGCGCTGGCGGCCCTGGCGGCGCAGGTCGAGGCCCTGAAAGGAGCCCTGCAGGAGGCCGAGGCGAAGCGGGCGGCGGCCGAGGCCAGGCAGGCCGACACGGAGGCCAAGGTCGCTGAAGTGGCCGAGCAGCTTGCCGCAGCCGTTCAGGGGGGCACGGCTCGGGAGGCGGCCCTGGCCTCTCTGGCGAAGGACCTCGACGCCAAGTGGGCGGCCCCGCGCCCATGCCCGCCAGGAATGAAGGAGGCGTCCGCGGGGACGTGCATGGAGCCGGCGCTGCGCGCCGAGGACGACATCTTTGACGCAGTGCGAGACTGCGCCGGCGCGGGGAGGCGCCTGTGTACTGGCCAGGAGCTTCTCCATGCCTGCCTGATCGCCAAGGAGGATGGCCTCGATTTCTACGTGTCGCTGCAGCCGGAGTGGTCGGGGTCCGTGGCAGACACCCTCCCAAAGTTCGGCAGTCCGGACGGACAGCACGAGGTGCTCTTTGCAGCGATCGGCGGCGCGTGGTGCGAGTACGTCAGCTCCGCTGGCGTCTACAAGACCTCCCCCGGCACCACCACGACCAAGTTCCCCTACCGCTGCTGCACGACCCGCTGACCCTTGCCCTGGCGCGCCCTGCGTCCAAACCCCACAGCTCCCCGCCGATGTCCCGGACCCGCCGTCAGCTCGGCCGCAGCCGCAGAGTCCCCCCGGCGGCGGCGCGCTGGCCATAGAGCCAGGCGGCCGCGGGGAGCCGCTGGGTGAAGCGGACGGTCCCGCCGGTCGAGGGCACGAACGAGAACCGCTGGTCCCGTCCGAGGATGGACGCCACGCCCGGGAACCCGAGCGCCTCGGCGGCCCTCTCGGGGCCGCGCACCCGCCGCGAGGCGGAGCGCTTCACCTCGATGTACTCGGAGCTCCTGGGGTCGACGACCACGACGTCGCATTCGTCGGCCCCCCGTCGCCAGAAGCCGATCTGCGCTGCGTCGGGGCGTGTGCCGGTCACCGCGGCGGCGATGGCGTTCTCTACGAGGCGCCCCCACTCCTCGGGCTTGCGGACGTCGTCCTCCGTGGAGCCGAGCAGCGCCTGCCGGAGGGACGGGGCCACCAGATAGACCTTGGGCTGCCCTTTCACCGGGCTGGCCAGGTTGGGGAAGCGGAACACCAGGAAGGCCTCCTCCAGGATGCGCAGATAGCGTGCGACGGTCGGCCGCGAGACCTGGAGCTCGCGGGAGACCTCGCTCTCGTTCCAGAGCCCGCCCGGCGTGAGGCAGATCCGCAGGAACAGCCGCTCCAGGGTCCGCGGGTCGGCGTCCGCCACGTCGAGCACGTCCCTGCCCAGGGAGCGGTCCAGGATGTCCTGGCGCAGGCGCCGCCGCGCCTCTGCCGGGTCCGCTGCTGTAGCGGCCTCTGGGAAGCCGCCTCGAATCAAGTAGTCGACGAGCGCGCCCTCGAGCCGCTCCATCTCAACCGGCGGGGGCGGCCCCAGACGCCTCAGCACGGCGTCCCGCTCCTCTGGGGTCTCGACGGCCTCCAGATCGTCTTGCAGCGTGAAGGTCCACGAGCTCAATCCCCGGAGATGGACGTGCTCGCGAAAAGACCACGGGAAGAGGGTCATCTCCCTCCACCGCCCGAGACCGGCGTCCTGGCCGCCGCGGCGCAACGCTGTGGCGCTGCTCCCGGTCGCGAAGAAGACGAAGGGGTCCCGGCGGTCTGCGATGCGCTTGAGCCACCCGGACCAGTCGCGGGAGCGCTGGACCTCGTCGAGCAGCAGGTATCGCACGCGCTCCGTCTCTCCGAGCCGCGCCCGGATCAGCTCCAGCAGCTCCCCGATGTCGCGATCTCGCAGCGCCACGTCGTCGAGGGGCAGGAGCCACACGTCCCTCGGCGGGACGCCTTCGCGCAGGAGCTGCTCCGCGAGCTGGTGGACGAGCACGGTCTTCCCCACGCGCCGCGGCCCCAGCACCACGACCCCGCGACCGCGCTCCGCGCCGCGCAGGGTGGCGAAGATCGCGTCGAAGGCGTGGCGCCGAAAGACGGCCCCGCGCTCGGGAGGCACGAGCCCGGTGCGCCACCACGGGTTCGCCTCCGCCGTTCCGCTCCACACCAGCTCTCGCAGGTCCTCGTCCATGCAGATTGGCTCCGGTTGCGAGGTCAGACTTTGCAATTGCTGCAACAATTTGTCAATTGCGGGCCCCGTGACCTGCAAGCACCTCGGCCATGACGCTGCCCTCTGGCGCGCGCGGCAGGACCGCGGAGCCCCTCGCGCCCCCTTCCCACCGCGCCCCCTCTGTGATTGAATGGGGCACGAACGACCCTCGATGACGGGGAGGAGCGCGATGCGGAGACTGCTTGCGGGGCTGGTGCTTGGCGCGGTGCTGACTCTGACGGGCTCGGTGAAGGCGCAGGGCTGGCCCGACCTCGGGGAGCCGCCGCCGCCGCAAGGGGGCGGCGAGCGGGACGCGGCGCTGGTGGTTGGCGTCGAGCGGTACGCGTTCGTGCCGCCGGTGGCCGGGGCGGTGGACAACGCGCAGGCGTGGTACTCCTTCCTGACGCGGACCCGCGGGGTGCCCGTGGCGCGGGTGCGGCTGTTGCGCAACGAGCAGGCGTCCTTCGAGGGGCTGCTCAAGGCGGCGGGCGAGGTGGCGGAGCTGGCGGAGCCGGGCGGCACGGTGTGGTTCGTGTTCGTGGGCCACGGGGCGCCGTCGCGGGACGGGCGGGACGGGCTCCTGGTCGGGGTGGACGCGCAGCAGACGGCGGAGAGCCTCCAGGCGCGGAGCGTGCCGCAGGGGGCGCTGACCAGGGTGCTGGCGGCGGGGCGGCAGGCGGAGACGGTCATGGTCATCGACGCGTGCTTCAGCGGGCGCACGGGGGCCGGGGCGTCCCTGGCGCCCGGCCTCCAGCCGCTGCTGCCCGTGGCGCTGTCGGTGGCCCCGGCGGCGACGGTGCTCTCGGCGGGCCAGGCCAACGAGTTCGCGGGGCCGCTGCCCGGCGCGGACCGCCCGGCGTTCAGCTACCTGGTGCTCGGCGCGCTGCGGGGCTGGGGCGACACGAGCGGCGACGGGCAGGTGACGGCGCGCGAGGCGGTGGACTACGCGAAGGGCGTGCTGTCTGCCATGGTGCGCGACCGGGCGCAGACGCCGGAGCTGCGCGGCGGCAGCGCGACCGTCGCCCTGTCGCGCCCCGGGCGCGGAGCCGAGGCGGGCCCCGACCTGGCGCGGCTCGTGCTGTCGAGCACGACCGTTCCCGCGCCGGTCGTGCCGGGCCGCGTGGGTGGAGGCAGGGTCCAGGAGGGGGTGGGCCTCGACCTGGGGGAGACCATCACCAACGCGCTGACGGACGACACGGGCTTCCTGTTCGTGGAGTCGACCCCGCCGGGGGCTGAGGTCTTGCTCAACGGCAAGCGCTCGGGCGTGACGCCGCTGCAGGTGGAGCTGATGGCGGGCCGGTACGTGGTGGTGGCGGACGCGGGCAAGCTCTACCACAAGGCGCGCATGGAGGTGGCGCTGACGACCAAGGGCTCGAAGCTCCACCTGGAGCTGCCGCCGGCCTTCGGGCGGCTGGAGGTGACCAGCGAGCCGAGCGGAGCCGAGGTGAGCCTCGACGGCGAGCGGGTGGGGACGACGCCGTGGTCGTTGGACAGGAAGGCGTCGGGCGGCTACGAGCTGCGCGTGGTCCACGGGAGCTACCTGCCGCACACGGAGCAGGTGGCGGTGCAGGACGGCCAGACCACCCGCCGGCACGTGAAGCTGGACGCGAACTTCGGCGCGCTGGTGGTGGACAGCGAGCCCCGGGGCGCGGCGATCACCCTCAACGACGCGCCGACGGGCAAGACGACTCCCCACACCTTCGAGGCGCTCCAGCCGGGCGTCTACGTGGTGCGCCTGGCGCTCGACGGCCACGGGGAGGCCGTGGAGCGCGGCACGGTGGACCGCCTGGGCCGGGCGACGGTGCGCGCGTCCCTCGCGCCGAAGCTGGCGCTCCTCTCGGTGCTGTCGTCCTACGCGGGCGGCACCCCGTGCCAGGGCAAGCTCTTCGTGGACGGCCGCGAGGTGGGCGAGACCCCGGCGAAGGTGGAGGTCATCGCGACGGCCCACGCGGTGGAGGTGCGCTGCCCGGACGGCATGGCGACGACGCAGGTGACGTTGGCCCACAACGAGAAGCGGACCGTGACGCTGGAGGTGGCGAAGGGCGGCGCGCAGTGGGTGAGCATCCCCGGCGGCACGTTCCAGATGGGGTCGAACGAGGGCGACAGCGACGAGCGCCCGGTGCATTCGGTGACGGTGCGCGGCTTCCAGATGGCGAAGACGGAGACGACGGTGGGGGAGTACCGGAAGTGCGTGGACGCGGGGAAGTGCTCGGCGCCGGAGACGGGCACCTACTGCAACTGGGGCAAGTCAGGCCGGGAGGATCACCCGGTGAACTGCGTGGACTGGAACCAGGCGAAGGCGTTCTGCGCGTGGGCTGGGGGCCGGCTTCCGACGGAGGCGGAGTGGGAGTACGCGGCGCGGAGTGGGGGGCGAGCGCAGAGCTACCCGTGGGGGAATGAGAAGGCGACCTGCGCGCGGGCGGTCATGGACGACGGAGGCAACGGCTGTGGCCGCAACAGCACCTGGCCGGTGTGCTCCAAGACCGGGGGTGACAGCGCCCATGGCCTCTGCGACCTGGCGGGTAACGTGTGGGAGTGGGTGGCGGACTGGAAAGGCTCGTACGGGAGCAGCCCGGCGAGCGATCCGCAGGGCCCGGGGAGCGGCTCCGACCGGGTCAGGCGCGGCGGCGGCTTCTACTACGACGCCTCTCTCCTGCGGGCGTCCTATCGCGGCGGCCACGTCCCGTCCGACGCGGGCGCCGGCCTCGGCTTCCGCTGCTCCAGGTCCCTGGTGCCCTAGGTCCCTTGTTCCCTTGGGCCGCCCCCGCCTCCGTTCGGAGCGCAGAGCGAGCGCCGCGCCGTCCGCCGCGCGCCCCCCGTCCGACGGGG
>BTVJ01000031.1:0-84185 GCA_045863395.1 Myxococcales bacterium | reverse complement strand
CAGCGGTGGGCGGATGGGCAGGTCGTTTCGGCACCCGCAGACGCCTCCGCTGCCGTTGGCGCCAGCGGGCGCTACGGATGCTGCACGGTGCGGACGAGGCGGATCGTGCCCACTCCTGCAATCTGCATCTTCGTGTGTGACCCGATGCCCCGATAGAAAGAGCAGATCAGGAGGGTCTGGCTTTGGAAGTCACCACCTCGGACCTGCACGACACCGTCAATGGTCACCTCCGCGTCGTACCCGGGATCCGTCACGGGTCCCGCCGAGTACGCGTGAGCCAGGGTCCCTGTCATCTCTCTCATATTGCCGTGCAGGTCATGCAGGCCGAACGGGTTGGGAGCTTTCAGCCCGACGGGCTTCGGTCCCCAACAGGACGACGTGTCTGCCGGCGTGCACCGGGGTGACTCTGGGGTGCCCGCATTGGCGCAGTACCACGCGATGTCCTTCAGGGCCTGTGTCGCCATGCAGTCTTCGACTGACCCGATGACAGGCTCGTCGCTGGCGGCCGTGCACCCCCGGGTGCCAGCGCGCGCCGCGTACTCCCACTCCGCCTCGCTCGGCAGGCGGTAGCCTTCGCAGTCCGGCCCCTCGAAGAGCGCCCGCGCGCACTCTGCGCCCACCGACCCAGGATCCATGGAGCAGCCCTCCAGGACGTAGCACGGGTCGAGACCGCGCAGCTCGCTGAGCTGGTTGGCGTAGCGCAGCATGTCGAAGTAGGTGATGTTCGTCACCGGACAGTCCGGTCCACACTCCGTCCACTTGGAGGGGCTCTTCGAACCGGGGGGCATCAACGCCAGCCACTCCGCGACCGTGACCTCCGTCGCCTTCATCAGGAAGGACCGCGTGAGGGTGACTTGGTGTGCCGGCATCCACCTCGCGGTCAGCTCCGGGTGGTCGTTGTACCCATAGTCGTCGTCGTCGCCCATGACGAAGCTCCCGGCGGGGATCAGGCAGTACCCGTCCGTGTCACACCCCGGCTCCGGCTGAAAGCAGCGGTGGTCGTAGCCGCAGATGGAGCCTGTCGCGCACAGGCACTCCTTGCCGCACGAGTCGGCGCCGCAGAAGTCCTTGGGGCAGGTCTCTGCGCAGGTGCACTGGCCGTCGATGCACTGATCGATGACGCTGGGGCACGATCCGCAGGTGCCGCCGCAGCCGTCCGTCCCACAGTGACGGCCGGCGCAGTCGGGCACGCACGTCGTAGAGTCTTGCGCATCCGGCCCGGGGGCGTCCTTCAGGGCGCTCGGCACGCCAGCGTCAGTCGCTTCACGCGGAGGAGTGTCTTCCCCGCACCCAGGCACCATCGCTCCAATCGCCACAAGCGCGAGTGAGGCGAGCCGGGGGCGGGGGGGCTGAGTCTGGGTTGACTCAGTCATTGCGGTATCCCCCGGTGAAGGGGTAGCTGTCGTCGTCCCCCAAGACGCAGGGCGACGACGTCAGCGCGTTGCGGTAGAGCGCCTCGCCCTGCCCCGTGGACTGCGCAATATGGTAGATGAGGTCGCGGATGTTCCGGCCGTGCACGTCGCCCTTCCAGCAGAGGCCGAGGTCGCACTTCCAGTCCTTGAGCACACCGCCCTCGACGATGGGCACGCCGCAGTCGACCACTGTCGAGCAGAACGTCGCTGTCTCCGTGGCGTAGACCTCGCAGAAGGTCCGGTTGACGCCGGTCGTCTGCCCGCTGCACGTCGTGTTGGTGCCCTGCCACGCGTCCATCACCGCGAGGATCTGCTCCAGCGACAGCACGGACGCCTCGAAGTTGTTGCCGCTCGTGTTCGTGTCGATGAGCTCCCAGAGGCCGCGCACCTGGTTGCGGCGATTCGACAGGTCGTTGGCGTACTCGTGGCCGATGGCGATGCACTCGAGTCCAGGCCCCGTCAGGTCGCCTGGCACCGTCGTGGTCGGGTCCAGGAACGTCAGCATGGTCCCTGCGAACCCGGCGAAGCCCTCGATCCAGGAGCCCTCGGGGACGCCGCCCGCCTGCTTCCAGGGAGTGACCATCCCCACCCTCTCCGATGAACACCCCACCGTGCGGAAGTGGAGGATGTGCCCCAGCTCGTGGGCCATGGTCTCATTGCGCGCGTATCCGTCCTGGATCCTCACGCTGCTGGCGCAGTTCGCGACACCGGCGTTCCCGTCATCGGGCCACCAGTAGTACCGGGTCGTGATGAGGTCGTAGGCGTTGGCGCTCCCACGCGTCTTGCGATGCCGCGTGGTCCCTTGGCCCTCGAAGGCCATGAAGGACAGGTGGGAGGTGTACCAGATCGACGCGAGGTCGCCTGCCCATGTGATCTCGTCACCGCCGGGGTTCATGGAGATCTGACCGAGGTTCAACCACTGACCATAGACCAGGGTCAGCGGCGAGTTGTAGACGACCGTGTATGGCTCGGTGGCATACTGACTGGTCAGCTTCTGCCTGGCCGGGTAGCCGTCACGCTCGAAGCGGAAGCTCACGAAGTAGTCGGCACTGGTGTTGCAGCTCGTGTCCCACAGGATGAACGCGCCGCCCGGGCCGCCGTCGGTGGTCAGGATGACGTCGCTGAGCAGCCTGCTTCCCCTGTGCAGGTTGACCTTGATCCGCGGGAGGGCCTCGAAGCAGCAGTCTGCGTCGGTGATCGCGCAGGAGGTGTCCGTCTGATCGCACCAGTCTCGCCGCGACCCGGTGAAGGATCTCCAGCCCTTGTTGACGCTGTCCCAGAGCGCGATTGTGCCCTGGACGTAGCAGGTCGCCGCCTCCGCGCGCTGCGGCACCCACAGGACCAGGATGAGACCGAGCGCTGTCGCGCCAGGCGGGCGGCCTCGAACGAAGAAGGGCAGCGCCGCTCCCCTGCGCCTGCGACCGCGAGCGACCAACCCGACCGCCAGCGCGAAGAGGAGCCATGCGCCTGTCGAGGAGCCGCGTGATGTGCTCTGGCACCCAGACGAGGCGGGCGCCTCGTCCGTCGCCGAGTCCTCCACCCCTGCGCGCTCGGACGCGAGTGCTCCGGTCAGGACTCCCGGCTGCGGCGGCGCCTTCGCGAGCAGCTCTGCGATGTGGGCCTTGTCAGCCTCTGAGAACGCCGGGTTGTCGAGCGGGTGGACGTGGAGGAGCTCCGCGGGTGGAGCCAGGCGTTGTCCGCCGGCGGTGAACAGGGGCTGCTCCGCGGTGCCGAGGTTCTGCGCCTCGACGAACGCGTCACCGGTCTGCACGGACAGCGCGCCGCCCTGCTCCCTCAGATGGATCCGGCGCCGGGCTGCGTCGTGCCTGCCGGTTGCATCGGCGATGTCCAGCTCGACGATGACCCATCCCGGCGCGTCCGGTACGTGGGATCCCTCGACGGGCACCACGATCTGGAGCGGCGACGGCGTGCACTTGGGACCGCAGGTCTGCACAGGGAGAACGACCTTTGTCGACGCGACTCCGTCACCCACGGAGATCGCGCGATGTGACGTCACTGTCACTGCCATCTCCGTGGATGTCGCCGCGACCGACTTGACTGGGACCGTCAGGATCACCGCTCCGGACTGGGCCGGCGACAGTGTCGGCTGCCCAACGGCCGCCCACACGTCACGACCGGTGCTGCTCGTCTCAGCGAGGGCGTCGGCCGAGAAGAACAGCGCGAGCAGGGTCAGGGCGATCTTCGTGGCGTGGCTCTCTCTCTCTCTCTCTCTCTCTCTCTCTCTCGGTTCGGAAATCACACACCCTCCACTTCGTGGTGCGAGCCGCGCCATCACGACAACACGACGGCGGCGACCGAGATCGCCATACCGAAATGCCGCCAGCCCCCGCACGGGCAGGTCGTGCCCCGCCGCGGCCACCACTCGACCGGCTGCGACGCAACGACTGCCCATTGACTCCGGTCGGGCAGATGCGGCTCTCTGTCTGATGAAGGACTCCCCCGTGGAGCCCTTGCTCCCCAATGCCCCACGGCTTCTCGAGTGGCGACTCGGCCACCTCCAAGTGCCTGGCGACTCACTCTGAACCTGTCTCCAGGCGGTGTCAACCGACTCCAGGCGTCCAGGTGCTCATGGCAGCGCTCCGTGGAGTCCGCGTCCTCGGCCGCGCCCTCGCCGGTGCGATCAGTCGACCGCAGTGTGTCGTTGGGCCTCTCAGCGGAACCTATGCGATCACTCGGTAGCGACCATCGTCGTCCGCGACCAGCAGGCGCCGTCGCTCCAGGCGGCTCAGCAGGTCGGAGACTCGCTTCCTCGGGGCCCGCTTGAAGCGGCCGGAGACCGACTCCACGTCCAGGGGCGTCGTCGTGGATCGCAGCAGGGCCAGGATGTCGGCGAGCTGGTCGAGGGGGTCTGCCGGCCAGGGGGGCGGGCCCTCTCCGTCCGCCGTCTCCTCCTCCAGCGCCAGGGCCGGCTGGCTCGCCGGCTCGGTGGCGGGCGCTCTGAGCCAGCGCACATGGCCCGCCCGCTCCTCCGCCGCTCGCTCCGCGTTCAGGGCGACCAGGCGCGCGAGCAGGTCGTCGTCGCTCAGGTCCGGGGGCCAGCCGTAGGCTTCGAGGACCGCACGGTCCAGCGCGTCGTGCAGGCGCAGCAGCTCGTCGGTCCCGATCTGTACGTGGAGCGCCTGCTCTGCCGGCGTGAACGGCTCCCGCGCCCGGTGCCTCGCCAGCAGGTTGTACATCGCGGTCAGCGTCGCCTTGGGGCTGCGCGCCTGGGCCTGCTTGCGGTGCGCGTCGAGGCGCTCGCCCAGCTCCGCCACGGCGGCGCGCAAGGCCCCGGTCGGGGCGGGGAAGGGGTACGTGAGGAAGCAGCGGGTGTTGTTGTAGACCGGGTCGTTGCCGACGCCCAGGCGACCGCCGGCTTCGAGCGACCACAGGACGTGGGCGCGGGCGGAGAGCACCCCGAGGAGGTACGGGTCGTCGAGGGGGATCGCGTAGAGCTTGTGGTCCGGGCAGGTCGCCGCGTCGAGGAACTGGAAGACGCGGTGCTTCGAGGTCTCGGGGGTGGCGATGTAGCGCCCTAGGCCGACGAGGGCCCGCCGCAGCTTCCCGACGGGCTCCCCAAACAGCCACCACCGCTCTCGCCGGGAGGCTCGCCGGTTCTGCTCCCGCTCCGGCCTCACATGGTCGCTGAGCCACTGGTACGCGGTCGGCCAGGCGTCCCGCAGCTCCTCCTCGGTCAGCCCGAAGGCGTCGATGACGAATCGGCCCTCGCGGGTCTGCATGAGCTCCCGCGCGTTCAGATAGGGCCGGATGATCGGCGGCAGGGCCGCGACGTCGAAGCCCAGCGCCTCGACCTGCTCCCGAGTGAGGCGGAAGCCCTTGCCCACCAGGTTCATGCCCTGGAACGACAGACCCTCGTTGGCCCGCAGCGCCACGGCGCCGGCGACGTTGGCGCCGCCGCTCAGGTCCGCGTGGATCTGCGGCACGGCGCGGAAGGACAGCTCCACGCGGTCGACCGCCCCCGCCTCGTCCACCACGCGGCCGAGGCGCGACAGGCGGCGCACGCCCGGGCGCTCGCGCTCCACCACGGTCATGGCGATGCGCACGTCGGCGCCCGCGTCCACCCACGGGTGGTCCGGCACGGCCATCACGATGCCCACCCCCGGCTCGGCGGCCAGGTGCGCCTCGACCACCTGCCGGTTGAAGGTCTGCGCGATGCTGTTGGTGGTGATGAGACCGAAGCGCTCAGTCTGCCCGGCGCGCACTGCGTCCGCGGCGCGGTGCCACCAGTACATCACGAAGTCCACGGTCTTGCCGACCTCGGCGTAGCAGCCGCGGACGGCCTCGACGTAGGCGTCGCCGAGGGCCTCGCGCATCATCTTGTTGCCGAGGAACGGGGGGTTGCCGACGATGAAGGTGGCGGCTGGCCAGGCGGACCGGCGCACGCCGTCGTAGTCCATCACGGGGACCCGCGCCGTGTCGTCCGGCACCTCCCTCCCCGTGGCGTGGTGCACCTTCGTCGTCAGGCCGTCCCACCGCGTGATCACCGCGCCGTCGGGGCCGCGGCGCTCGGCCACCCGGTCCCAGCCGATCAGCGCGTCCCAGCAGGCGATGGACCGCTCCTCGGGCAGGACCGGGTCACGGATGGTGGTCTGGCGCCCGTGGTGGAGCTCCCACTGGAGGTGGCCTATCCACAGCACGAGCTGGGCGATCTCCGCCGCCCAGGGCTTGACCTCGAGGCCGAGCATGTGGCCCGGGACCACCGCCGCGCCCTCCAGGAGGCCCTGCTGCGCCGCCTGGGCCAGCACGAGCTCGCTCAACACCTCGTGCTCCAGCTCCTTGAGCACGGCGTAGGCGACATAGAGGAAGTTGCCGGTGCCGCAGGCGGGATCGAGCACGCGCACGTCATGAAGGCGCCGCAGGAACGGGAGCAGCACCTTCTGCGCGGCCTCGTTGGCCTTCGTCTCGGTGGGCTCCGCGGCCCGCAGCTCCTCGACGCGGGCCTGCACCACGTCCCACTCGGCGCGGAGCGGCTCCTCGACGGTGGCGCGCACGATGCGCTCGACGAACACGCGCGGCGTGTAGTGGGCGCCCAGGCGGTGGCGCTCGCGGGGGTCGAGGGCGCGCTCGAGCAGCGTGCCGAAGATCGCCGGGTCGACGAAGGCCCAGTTCAGCGCGGCGGCGCCGGCGAGCAAGCCGAGGGCGTCGCGGTCCAGCGGCAGGGCGCGGGCGTCGCGGAACAGGGCGCCGTTGAAGCGCCGGATCCTCTCGAAGCCGTACAGGCCCCCCTGGTCCATGGCCCCGAACAGCCGCGTGGCCTCGGGCTCGAAGGCGTCGGGCACCTGGAGCGCGCCCCGCAAGAGCTTGGAGAAGTGGCCGCTGGGGAGCAGCCCCACGTCCTCCGCGAACATGCAGAACAGGCAGCGCATCAGGAAGCGGGCGACGTCCTCCGGCGGGTGGCCTCGGCCTTCGAGCCGCGCGGCGAGCGGGGCGATGCGCGAGACGGCGTCCTCGGTGATGCGCTGCTGGGCGCGCGACGGGTCGAGATCGCCCGGCGACTCGAAGCAGGCCCAGAGCACTCGCGCGTTCTCCTCGTCGGCGATGGCGTCGATGGAGAACGAGAGGCGCCGGGGGCTGTGGAACGCGTCGAAGCGCCCGTCGGTGCCGCGCCAGATCCAGAAGTGGTAGCCCACGTCGACGACCACGAGCAGCGGGGGCGGTCCCTCGGGCAGCAGGGCCGCGTAGACCTTCGCCTGGTCGAGCCAGGCGCTCTGGATGTACTCGACGTAGCGCTTTCCGCCGCGCACGGGCGCGGACCCGGGCGACGCGGCGGTGTTGCGGCCGCACTTGGCCTCCAGCACGAAGCAGCCGCGCTTGTAGAGGTCGATGCGGCCGCGCTCGCTCCGGTCCGGCACGTCCACGCGCTTCTCGAAGCAGTAGTCCTCGACGCTGTGCTGGCCGGCGTAGGGGCGCGGCGTGCCGAGCGCGTCGCAGAGGCCGTTCAGGAACGACTGGGAGAGCTGCTGCTCCGTGCCCTCCTTTCCGCTCCACTGGCGGGCAAAGGCCGCGAGGCGCTCCAGGGTGGCGGCCGGCATGCGCCGGGCCGTGGGGTCGAAGACCGGTGCGTCGCTCATGCGGGGGGACCTCCCAGGGCGGACGGGCGCATCGTAGCCCGGGCGTGCACGGGAGCACAAGGACGGCGGCCTGCTGAGGCGCCCCGCGGCACCGGCAAGCGCGGGTGACCGCCGGAACGTCAGAGGGTGAAGTGCGCTCAGTCTGCGGCTCGATCACAGAGCTTGCCACCTTCCTGCTGCGGCGTTACAGTCGGCGCTCGACCACCCACTCACGGAGGGACTCAGCATGGGGAAGGTGTACAAGGCCGGGGAGCTCGCCGAGCTCCCTCGGGCGTCCGCTCTCGATCTGGAGGCCATCGGGGTCGCGACCCTGACGTCCGCCAAGGCGACCGCCGGGTTTCCGGCGTCCGCCGCCAAGTCTCTGGCCCGGCTGGAGGCTGCGCTCTCTGCGCTCAGCGCCATGATCGCGGAGCTGGTCACCCCCAAGAAGGGGACGCTGGGGCCCGTCCCCCACCTGGCAGACCGCCGGCTGGATCGGGTCCTCAGCCTCATGCGCCAGTGGACCGAGGCGCACCTCTTTCTCGACGAGCCCGAGAACCCCGGGCAGGCGCACGCGCAGGCCATCCACGACGTGTTCTTCGCCGACGGCCTCAGCTACGTCAATCTCCCCTACAAGCGCCAGTGGTCCTCCGTGAAGGCGCGCATGACGGTCGCCGACCAGCAGGGGCTCGCCGCCCACTTCGAGGCGCTCCACGGCGGGTTCTTCCTCGACTCCCTGCGGCGCCTGCACGCCGTCTACGGCGACGCCCTGGGGATCACCGACGCCATGGTCGCGACGGACGTGGAGGCGAGGCTCGCGCCGCTCGCCGCCGAGGTGCGCACCGAGCTGAAGCGGTACGTGGAGAAGGTGGTCGCGAGCGTCGAGCCCGACGAGCCCGAGACCATCGAGGTCATGAACACGCTGCTGCTGCCGCTCACCACGCACAACCCTGCCGGGGCGGCCGCGCCAGCGGACGCCGCGCCCGAGCCGCCCGCCGAGGCTCCCGCCCCCGCGTGACGGGGCCGACTGCGCGACAGCTCCCGAGGTGTCCGAGCGCCTGGTCGGAAGCCCCCAAGGCCCACGCGAGGCCCTCGGAGGGCTCCGGACCCCTCCCGAGGGGTGCCCCCGAGGGGTCGGGAGCCTTCAGGGGAGACCTGGGGACCCCTCCGGAGGGGTCGGGGAGGTTCCCCGGAAGGCTCGCGACCCCTTCCGAGGCGTCCAGAACGAAGCCCTCACGGTCCGCGCCCCCCCTGTGAGGGCCCGCGCAGCAGGCACTTCGCGGAGCGCCACCGGGGCGCCTGATGGCAGCACCCTCGGAACCGCTACGCGCGGCTATCAGATGGGCTCGAACCCGCCCGACTTGGTGAACTTCATCTTGTGCTTGAAGTTCTTCATGCAGTCCGACGGGTCGGCCAGCTCGAAGTTGATCATGCTTGCGACCTTGCGAGTCACCTGGACCGACAGGATGGTCTTCACGTCATTGCGCCCCGTGGCCGTGTCGAGCCCCTCCACGGTGGCCGTCACGTCCACGGCCTCGACGGGCAGGATGGCGAGCAGCTCCCGCGCGACACGGAGGGCCGCGCCGCACACGTAGTCCTGGTAGATTGCGTTGAATCTGGCTGGCGTCATCGCCTTGACGGACAGCTTCCCGCTCGCGAGCAGGCTCTTGGACTCGGCTGGAACGACGCGGTCGGTGTTCACACGCACCGTCGCCTCAATCATCGTCGCCTCATCCGACGAGAAGGACACCGACGACCCCAGACCTGCAATCTCCGCAAACGGGTTCATCTCCTGAATGACCGTCACGTAGGCGTCGAGGTCGCCCGCCAGAACTCTCGCGGCGAGGTCGCGCTGCTCCTGCCACTCGGCGCGCTGCTCGTCATGGGCGGCGCAGGCCGCACGGTAGGCCGCGTCGTCCATTGCTCGCCCCTCGGTGATCGCGGCCTCCAGCTTCGCTCTCTGTCGGGCCGTGAGACCGAACAACCTGGTGAACAGCCCGGGTCTGTACCCTTCGAGCTCGATTCGTGCCCCATCCTCGTTCTTGGAGCTTCGGTCCGGCAGGGCGGGTGCCGCTGCGTCTCGCAGACTCTTCCAATCAATGGGATCCGAGCAGTCCTTGTGGACGGAGACGAGGGTCTCGATGAGCGCGTCGTGAAGCTCGACCTCATGCCGTGCTCTGTCCTTCTCGGCCAGCTTGGCGGACTCCCTCATGTTCCGCTCGCGCTCTCGATATCGGCGGGCCGACTCCCTCTCTGCTCGCCGACTCGCGGCCGCCAGCGCCCTGAGTGTCCTGTTGAGGCTCATGAGCAGTCTCCGTGTGAAGTTCGTGGGATCAGGCTTCGACCGCTTCCAGGACCTCGGCCTCCATCGCCTCCACCTGGCTCTCCGCCCACCGGGACTCGTCGAACTCGTTCTTCTCCATGGCCGCCTCGATGGCCAGGGTCTCGCGGTACTCCCGCGCCGCCGCAGTCATTGTCCATGACGTGTTCATTCCGAGCCCATCGAGCTCGCTTCGGATTGCGGCGATGGGGACCCTGAAGAACTCCTTGCGCGGGTTCACCTTGTTGACCTGGGTCCGGAGAAACCGTCTGTGCAGGTCGCGCTCGAGGCGGGGCGCGTCGTCACTGTAGATCAAGGCGTGTACATCGAACTCGAATGGCACGCTCGCATCGCCGAGCTCCCGCACGCGATCCTGTGGCTCGAGTCGCCGCGTCATCCCGATCTTGTAGACGTGCTCTCCGAAGGACCCGATGTTCGAGATTACGTACACATGCCCGGACTTCGTCTGTTGAGCCATCGAGAGAGCCCGCTGCGACCTGGCCTCCGCGTCGGCGAGCTTCTGATTCAGGTCCTGGAGTTGGGCCTCGAACCGCGCCCGCTCCTCTGCGGTCGCGGTGGCGACCTGCTTCTGGACCTTCTCCATGGCCTTCTTCAGGAGCTCCTCCTCCTTCGCGGCCTCCTTGAGCGCGCGCTCGAACTCACGCTGCGCGCGCTCCTCCTCACGCAGGTGCTCCTTGATCGCGCGCTGCTCCTCGCGCTCCTTCAGCTTCAGCTCCTGGGCGACCGTGGCCCACCGCAGCTCGTCGATGCGCGCATCGCGGAACTCGGGGAGGATTCGGGCGTCGCGGAAGGCCGCCCCGTTCGTGTTCACCAGGGTGAATGCGTCCAGGATCTCCTGGCGCAGTGTACCGAAGTTGTCGTTCTTCGCCCTGGCAAGGATGGTGTCGACCTTGCCGTTGAAGGCGTCCGTAACGAATGCGATGGCTGTGTCGCGCCGCACCGCCTCCACGTAGTCACAGGTCGCGGTCTGTTTGCTCTTGACCATGGCGCGGACCCGGTCGCGCGCCCGTTTCAGCTCCTGCCCAGCCTCCGTGAAGCCAAACTCCTCGGCCAGCTCGTCGAGGAGGGAGTGGGTCGGTATCAGGTACTGGTCGCCGTATCCTTCGATGACATTCTTCAGAGCCGAGGCGGTCCGTTCCAGCTCCCGGACGCGACCGAGGGCGTCCATCGCGTCTCCCGCGATCTCCCGTGCCTTGACGTTCGCCTCGTCGATGATGCGGTTCGCGTCGGCGCGGGCAGCCGCAACCTGCCTCTGGGCCTCCGCCCCAAGCTGCTCGGCCCTGAGTCGGGCCCGCTGAATCTCGTCTTTCGACCTCTCAGCGGCATCGTCGATCAGGTGCCTCGCCCGCTGTTCCGCCTCGGCCATGAGTCTGCCAGCGTCCCGTTCGGCCGCGCTCTTGCGTGTCTGAGCTTCAACGATGAGCTGATCGGCCGCCGCGCGAGCACGGCGAGTCTCGTCGGCCGCGCGCGTCGTCGCCTCTTCGATGACTTGTCGTGCGCGCTCCTCCGCATTGCGGACCACCTCATACTTCCTGAGGGGCTCAAGCTCGCTCCGAACGCGAAGAAGCTCCTTTCGGAGAAGGAAGACATAGACCGTGGAAGCGGCCGCGACGATTCCAAAGGCGAGTGCGAGTAGATCCATGCGTCATTCCCTCAGCGTGGGAGTGTCGTTGGGGCGACCCCTGGAATTATGGTTCGAACGACTCGGCGACGTCAACGACACAGTGAGTGGAGGTGAGCGCGTCTGCTCGGGGTTGTCCGGAGATCATCGGCCGCCGCCGTGGTCTCTGCGGCCCTGGTCAAGCCCATTGGCGCCGTGGATCGACAGACCGGGGACCCCTCCCTGGTCGTCGCCGCCGTGCCGGGGGGCGCGGGTTCCTGCGGGATGGCCGTGAGAGGCGAGGCTACTCCGGCGCGCCCGCGTCCTCGTAGACCGCGGAGATGGGGAGGCTGACGCCGACGCTCGTGAGCTCCACCGTGTCGCCGTCGCGGAAGGGGTGGAGCACCCAGAGGCCCGACTCACCGCGCCTGTGGACGTCCACGGCGACGCGGTCCGGGTCGACGACGACGTACTCCTCGAGGGTCGGGATCGCGCGGTAGCGCTCGAACTTCAGGCCCCGGTCATAGGCGCCCGTCCCCTCGCTGAGCACCTCGACGACCAGGGACGGATGGGCGACGATGCGCGGGTGCGTGTCTCGCTCGCTGCGTGTGACGACGACGTCCGGGTAGAAGGCGGCGTCCTCGGGCGTCCGCACCATGGCGTCCGACGCGTACACGCGGCAGCGTCCTCCGCGGAGGGCCAGGCGGAGCGCCACCTGGATGTTCCCCGTGACCGCGACGTGCCGCAGCATCGCCCCGGTCATCGCGTAGACCTCCCCGTCGATGAGCTCGTGCTTGAGATCCGCGACCTCCTCCCCTGCCAGGTACTCCTCGAAGCTCACTCCCCTCTTTCGCGCTGTCTGCGGCATGGTCCACCTCCTCTTCCGACTACCATGGCGCCGGTCCCGCGAGCTGTCGACGCTGGCGCCCGCGAGTCCCCGCTGGTCCCCGCTGGTCCCCGCTGGTCCCTGCGGGAGCCCACGGCCGCCTGAGTCGGTCCCCGGCCGTGCCGCCACGGTGCGTGTGTTCCTGCTCATCGAACGTGAGTGAGTCTGCCCTTGGACGGGAGGAGCTGAACCAGGCCCGGGGGCGGGTGGGGTCTGCCCTCGCTACTTGCAGCACTCCGGCGGCGGCGGGTCGCCGTAGTCGCAGTCGCAGCAGACGTTGGCGCATGGGTCGGGCTTGCAGCACTGGTCCCAGACGTCGTCGGGGATGATGCCGTACTCGCACTCGCAGCACACCGCCTCGCAGTCGATGGCGTCCGGCGACACGTCGGTGGGCGCGTCCGCCGCGTCCAGCGCGCCGTCCGGCTCGGCGTCGTGGCCGGGCGTCACGTCCTCCGTGTCTCCTTCCCAGCCTGGACACTCCACCTCGGTCACGTCGGGCCAGACCCCGTACTCCGGCTGCGCTGCCGCGTCCACGACGTCGCCGAGGTCGCTCACGCCAGAGGCGTCCGAGACGTCGCCCGAGGGCCAGGCGTCGGGGGACACCCCGTACTCCGGCTGGGCGGCCGTGTCATGGCCGGCGTCGCTCGCCCCGCCGTCACCGCCGCCATCACCGCCGCCGTCCGCCACCGCGTCCGTAGCCTGCCCCACGTCCGCCGTGTCCGTCGCCACCGTCGTGTCCGCGGCGGAGCCGGTGTCCGGGCACCCAGCAAGCGCCACGATCACGGCCAGGGCCGCACCCCCTGCGGTGACCCAGCGCCCGGGCGCCTGCTCACCGGCCACCCGCGTCCAGCAGTACGGGTCCTCGGTCACGGTCTGCGCGACCGCCGCCGACACGCACCGGGCTCCGCCCCGGCACAGGCGCCCGTACTTGCACGCCGCGCACGCGCCCGTCAGGTCCTCGGGGCGGTGCTCCCGGTTGTACGCGAAGGCCCCCGCGCCGTACCAGATGTCCGCGAGGGAGGCCTCCGCGAGGCTCCCCTCCACGAAGGGGTCCCGGTCTCCCCACCGCGCCTGGAGCGACAGGCACCCCTTGACCGTCCCGTCCGCCTGGATCCCGATGGCCTGCATCCCCGCCTGGCAGCCCCTCCAGCACTCCTTGCGGCCGCGCCAGCCGGTGCCGCGCAGCACCTTGTCGTGGGGGCCGTAGTACCCGATGGAGTCCCCCACCCGCACCGTGATGCCGCGGAGCCGCGCCAGGCGGGCCAGCTCCGGGATCAGGACGAGCAGGTCGTCCGGATCGAGCAGCAGCTCCCGCTGCTCGGCCATGCTCCCCATGGGCTTGCCGAGCTGGACGCGCCACTGGGAAGCCCCCGCCGCGAGCGCCAGCGACCTGATCGCCGCCAGGTGGCTCAGGTTCGCCTTGGTGACCGTGGTCAGGACCGACACGCGCATCCCCTCTCCGACGAAGGCCCCGATGCTCGCCATGGTCCGGTCCCAGGTGCCGGCCCCCCGCATGGTGTCGTGGATCTCGCGCGGGCCGTCGACGCTGACCCCCAGGTTGCACATCCCGGCGTCCAGGGCGCGCCGCGCGATGGACCGGGCGGCGGCCTCGTCGCGCGTCACGCCGTTGGTCACCATGTTGACGAGCATGCCCCGCGCGGAGATGGCGGCCGCGATGGTGTCCCAGTCCCGGCGCAGCGTGGGCTCCCCGCCCGAGAGCGTCACCAGCTCGCAGCCCAGGTCGCCGAGCTCGTCGACGATGCGCAGGCAGTCCGCCGTCCCCAGCTCCCGCGCGCGCGCCCGGCCGGCGACCGAGCCGCAGTGGGCGCATCGCAGGTTGCAGGCGAGGGTCAGCTCCCACACACAGTTGCGTGGCCTCCAGCCGTTGGCGTCGACGCGACGGCGGGTCTCCTCGGACGAACGGACGACGTGCATGGTGACCTCCTCTGCCCACCTTCGCCGGCACGGCGGGGGGCACCCTCGACCGTCCGCCTCAGCGCCCATCCCTGTCAAGCACATATGGCGCGCGCGGTTTCGAAGCCCCCTTGACGCGCACCCCCACCGCGCCGACACTCGGGCTCACCACCCACGGCGGAGGAGTCATGGCCACGTTTTCTGGGTTCCCCACGGGGACCGTCACGTTCTTCCAGGAGCTGGCGGCCCACAACGAGCGCTCCTGGTTCGAGGCGAACAAGGCGCGCTACCAGGCGGACGTCCTCGAGCCGGCCCGCGCCTTCGTCGAGGCGCTGGGCGAGCGCCTGCTGGCCGTCGCGCCGGGCATCATCGCGGACGGCCGCATGAACCAGTCCCTGTTCCGCATCTACCGGGACACCCGCTTCAGCAAGGACAAGACCCCCTACAAGACCAACCTGGGCCTGTGGCTCTGGGAGGGCGCCCGCCCACGCATGGAGTGCTCGGGCTTCTACTTCCACCTGGAGCCGTCGTCCCTGATGCTGGGCGTCGGCATGTACGAGTTCAGCAAGCCCCTGCTCCTCGCCTACCGGGCTGCGGTGGATGACGCTGGAGAGGAGCTGGCCGAGATCGCGGCGCGCATCGAGGCCGCCGGCGCGCGCCTCGGGGGCCAGACCTTCGCCCGGGTCCCGCAGGGCTTCGCGAAGGACCACCCCCACGCGGCCCTGCTGCGCCACGGCGGCCTGTACGCGGCGGTGGAGCAGGCGGTCCCAGCCGAGCTGCACAGCCCCGCCCTGGTCGACTGGTGCTTCGAGCGCTACGAGCGCCTAGCGCCGCTCCACCGCTGGCTGAACGGGATGCTCGCGCGGGCGGAGCCTTGATGGGGCTTGCGCCCTCCCACGAACGACTGCTACGGTCTCTTCATGGACGCTGAACCCTCTGCCGTCGACCTGCTCCTCCCCGACCCGCGAGCGGCGGAGCCCTCTCCCGTTCCGGGCATCTCAGCAGCAGAGTACGACGCCATCGCCCGGAACATCCTCTACTTCGGTCGCCTGCCGCTGAGGCAGCAGCTCCGCGCCATCGCCAATGACATTGCGTGGGAGCGCCGGTCGCGTCCGCTTGTCGACTCGGGACATGAAGGCTGAGCCCGCGTTCGACTTCGCAGATGTGGCCACCGGCCTGAACCAGCGCCGCATTCCGTTTCTGCTGATCGGCCGCCAGGCCGTGCGCCTGTATGGCTCGACGTGCTTCTCCGTGGACTTCGACCTCTGGCTCCCCTCGACACACCGCTTGGCGACCTTCGAGTACCTGGAGGACGCGCTGGGCTATAAGATGTCCGATGACCGCCGCGGGGTTCGCCCCATCGTCCACGTGCATGCCGGGCTCGGGCAGATCGACCTGATCTTCGTGCGAGCGATCCGCAACCAGGAGGGCCAGACCCTCGACTTCGAGGGAGTGTACGGGCGGTCCGTGGAGAGGCAGGACAGCGGGCTCGTCCTGCGCATCCCGGCCATCGACGACCTGATCGCGCTCAAGAAGGTGCGCCTGCCGCACCCCCGCGACGAGGAGGACATCCGATACCTGGAGGTGCGAAAGTCCCTGGAGGAGCGGGGGGGGCTCGCACCGGCCGATCACCGGGAGGTCGCTGGCGGCGCAGTCCCCGTCAGCCGCGGAAGGCGCAAACCACCGGAGTAGGTCCTACTTGCCGAACAGCTTCTCCAGGCGGGCGCGGGCCTCGTCCTCCTTCGAGGGCGCGGACGGGCGCGGGGCGGCGCTCCCCCCCGGCTTGCCGCCGAACAGGGCCTCGAGGCGGCTCTTGGCGGCGTCGGCCTCGCTCGTGCGGTCTTCGCCGATCTGCGCGAACGTGAAGTAGAGGCAGAAGTTGCCCTCGGCCCGGTCGCGGATGAACTCGCCCTGGTTCTCCGTACACTGGTTGTGTACGTTCGGGTCCCAGTAGGAGCAGTTGAAGCAGCAGTGGAGGTAGGCCGCGCAGTTGGGGCAGGTGTCGCGGCGCCCGATCTTCACCTCGAAGACGAGCTCCTCCTTGCACTTGTAGCAGGCGTGGCGGGGCTCCTGCGGGATGGCCATGGACAGCACCTCCGGCGACGTGGCCGGGGGATCCTACGGGCGGCGCCCAGGGCTGTCAATCGCCGCGTCAGGCTGCGCATGAACCCCATCGGCGTCCTGGCGGCTCCCATGGCCACGACACACACCCCCACGGAGGACACCATGGGTTGGATCAAGAAGATGCTGGGTCTGGAGGAGAAGCGCCAGGTCCAGCCGGTCTCCATCACCGACGACAACTTCGCCGCGGAGGTCCGCAAATCGGAGCTTCCGGTCCTGCTCGACATCTGGTCGCCCGGCTGCGCCCCCTGCCGGCAGCTCGAGCCCGTCGTCATGGAGCTGGCCGCTCGCTACGAGGGGCGCCTGAAGGTGTGCGAGATGAACGCGGCCTCTGCCCCGCGGACCGCCGCGCGTCTCAACGTGCGGGGGACGCCGACGGTGATCTACTTCAACAAGGCCAACGAGGTGGAGCGCGTGGTCGGCTTCCGCGCCGGGCACTACCACCAGGAGATCATCGAGACGCTGGTGCCCCCACCCCAGCAGGTCGCCCAGCCCCAGACCGCCTGAACCGTGGCTACCTCACGACCATGCGGATGCCCCGCTGCTCGTGCAGCTTCTCGCCCGTCTCGTCGAAGACCTGCACCGTCATGATGTGGTCGCCGACGATGTTGCTGCGGCTCCAGAGACCCCTGATGGCCACGCCCTCCTCGCCGCCCTCGACCCGGCGCGGCTCCACCACGAAGTCCTTGGTGCGCGTGGCCTCCGTGAGCTTCGTGGGCGCGTACACCTCGTCCATGCAGGTGCGGTTCACGTAGATGGAGAAGACCGCGTAGAGGGCCGTCGGGGCGAAGCCCTGGTTGGAGACGTCCACGCTCAGCTCCACGCCCTTCTGCGGGTCGTTCATGCGCACCTGGGTCGCCCCCCGCGCCTTGACCGCCTGGCCGTCGGCCGAGACGGCGCCGATGCGCACCTCCGCCTTGCCCACCTTCAGGAAGGGCCCGAAGAAGAAGTCGGCGCCGTTGTTGTCGCCGTCGAGGAGCGAGATGGCCACCCGGTGGGAGCCCAGGGTGACCGGGTCGGGGGTCCAGACCACGACGCTGCGGCGCTCGCCGGGCAGGAGCCTCATGTAGGGGGGCGCCTCCCAGAGGTCCGCCCCGACGCTCATGCACTCCTCTTGCGCCCCGCAGATGTTGATCTCCAGGATGGCATCCGAGGGCTCGTCGGTGCCGTTCACGACGGTCACATGGAAGGGCACCATGTCCGAGTCGTCGAGCTCTGTCGCATAGTCGGGGGGAGACATGGGATCGAAGCGCAGCCCCGTCCGCTCCAGCGGGAAGATGCCCGGGTCCTCCGCCTCGCCCCGCGTGCCGAACTCCTGCTCGTCGCAGTACTCGACGGGTGTCACCACCTTCGGCAGCTTCGGGCGCCTGGCCGCCGACGCGCCGGGCACCACGCCCAGACACAGCAGCAGCGCGGCCATCGCCACCCTCATCGGTCGCCTCGGGCTCATGTCGTTCCTCCTGCGGGCACGCACCCCGGGCGCAGGAGCTCGCGCCGAAGGGCGCCGGCAGTGGCCGCGGGGTGAGGGGCTGGCCAGTTTTAGCGCCAACCCGGCGGATCTGTCAAACGCCACTGAGCCCGGCGGGACCCCACGGATCGCTGGATCGTCCCCGCGCTCACGGGGCCTGCTCGGGCACCGCCCGGCCCAGTCGCGAGCGCTTGTCGATGGCGGCCAGGCCCTCGAAGAACAGGGCCGGCGTGTCTCCGAGGATGGCGACGGACGGTGACTGCACGCCCTGGCCATCCCACAAGCTGTGGACGAGCACCGGGTTGCTCGGGCTCACCTCCCAAGCGAGGCCATCGGCGCTGGTGGCGTAGCCCAGCGACGGCGCGGAGTCGATCCGCGAGGTCCCCACGTAGAGCATGCGCCAGACGTTCGCATCCTGCCACACATGGGGCGAGGAGACCCGGAACGAGCTCCAGGTCTGCTTGGCGCCCCGCTCCACGACGATGGACGCCGTCGTCCAGGACGCCTCGCACGTGGCTCCGACGAGGCCCTCGGTGCGGCCGATGCGGGTCACGAGGCCGTCCACCTCCTGGTGCCAGGCGGTGAACCAGAGCGCGAAGCTGCCGTCTTCGCGGCTGATGGCGGCGGGCGCTCCAACGCCGGCCGACGTCCAGTCTCCGAAGGCCTGCGCGCCGAACAAGGGGCAGCCCGATGGCGTGAAGTGGCGCCCGTCCGTGCTGGTCGCGTGGCGGATCCCATGGACGGCGCTGCCCGCATCGCCGGTGAGGGTCTCCAGCCACAGGTGCCAGGTCCCGTCCGGCGCGCGAACGAGGTGGGGGTTCGCGAGGCCGTTTGCGCCGAAGTCGGCGGGCATGAGCACGGGCTCCTCCGGGTCGACCGTCCACGTGAGCCCGTCGGGGGAGGTCGCGATCCCGATGACGTCTCCGATGCCGTCCGTCAGGGTGGCGCCCGTGGCGAAGGCCGCGACGAGCCCGCCATCTGAGGTCGCCACGCTCGCGCCCCGCCACCCGGCATAGCGCCAGGAGCCGACGCCGCCTGCCTTGGCCACCGCGTCCTGGGCGGGGTCACGGACCCAGCGCATGGCGCTGACGTCCGGCGTCGCCGAGGAGCTCGTGCCCCCGCCGGTCAGCGTGATGGTCACGGTGCCCTCCCGGCTCAGCGTTGCCTGGACCGTGACCTCGCCGCCACTGACGCTCACCTGGGCAGGTTCGATGGCGCCGCGGCTCGCCGACAGCGCGACGTTGCCGCTCCAGGTGGTGAGCGTCCCCCCGAGCGTCGACTGGGCGCGCACGGTCATCGCGAAGGGCCGCCCCTCGACCAGGGACTGGGGGACGATGAGCTCGAAGCCGGCGAGCTCGCCCGCCGCGGCGTCGGCCCCGGCGTCGCTGCCCGAGGGGGCGGTGCCGTCATCGGAGGAGGCGCAGGCTGTGAGGAAGAGCGCGCACAGGGATCCAAGGGCCAGGTTCTGTGTCATGCGTCCGTCGCGGTGAGGTCGATGGTGAAGCGCTCGCGGCCCAGGCGCCGGAAGCCGAGGGAGCGGTACAGGCAGGAGGCGGGAGCGTTGAGCTGGTAGCTCTCCAGGTCGATGCCCACGACCCCGTTCTCACGGCACCAGGACAGGAGGCGCTCGACCATGGCACGCCCCGCCCCCATGCGGCGGGCCGAACCGTCCACGAAGAGCTGCTCGAGCCACAGCGCGCGTCCGCCGTGCTTGACGCTCGTGACGACCGTCGCCAGCAGCGCGCCAAGAGGCCGCCCGCCGGGGGCCGTCCTGGCCGCCCAGAACAGCTCATGGGGTCGCGTCCCTTCGATCAATGAGTCGATGACCGCGAGCACCTCCGCCCGGGTCTTGCGCACGCGCACCGTGTCGAGGTCGGCGAGGAACAGGTCGGCGACCACCTCCCGGTCCTCGGGGCGCACCGCGTCGATCAGGATCGCGTCAGACATGGAAGCCCTCACTTGTCGCCCCCGGCGTCGCCCTTGGGCGGCGGGAGCATGGCCAGGATCTCGCTGAATGGCGGCTCACCGTCCACCGCCAGCGCGGGATCGTTCGGGTCTATGCCGTTTGCCTTCATGACCTTCTTCGCGTGGGCGATGCGCTTGTCCTCCGGCGGGTGGGTGCTCAGGATGCGCCCGAGGCCAGCGGAGATGGGGTCGCGACCCTTCTTCAGCTCGGCGAGCACCTCGAAGAAGTCCACGAGCCCGTCGGGTGTGTAGCCCGTAGCGGCCGACAGGACCACGCCCTCGCTGTCCGCCTCCAGCTCCTGGTCCGGGCTCTGCACGAAGGCCTCGTAGCCGCCGAACACCGCGGCGGCGATCTCCCCCGCGGCCGAGTCGCTGCCAAGCAAGAGCTCGTTCAGGAGCGCCACCGTCGCGTTGCGCTGGATGGCGTTGGCCCCGTGGTAGAGCGTGACGTGGCCCACCTCGTGACCCAGGACGCCGACGATCTCCGACTTGTCGTGGGCCTGCCGCATCAGCCCCGTCGTGATGTAGAGGAACCCGCCCGGGGCCGCGAACGCGTTGATCTGGTCCGTGTGCAGGATCGTGAAGGTGAACTTCAGCTTGCTCCGCGTGGACTTCGCCACGATGGCCTGGCCGATGCCCTGCACGTACTGCTGGAGCGCCGCGGGGCACACAGGCTCCACGCAGGCGCCGCCGTACTCGGCCAGGATGTCCGCGTGGACCTGCTGGCCGACGGCGATCTCCTGCTCCTCGGAGATGAACAGCGGCGCGCCGCTCTCCGAGGTGCAGGCGGCGACCTGTGCGGCGATCAGCGTACTGGCCAGCAACACTGCGCGCTTCATGGCTCACCTCCCAGGTCACGACGGCCCCTGAGCAATAGCAGATCCTGCCCCCTTGCGCCATGCCGAGCGGTTGATCGCCGCAGGGGCGCGGGGTAACGTGCCGCCACCGAGAGGTGCGGCCATGGGCGAGAGCATCAGCGTCGAGGTCGGGCGGGCGGACCGCGTGGCGGTGGTGCGGGTGTCGCGCCCCGAGGTGCGCAACGCCATCGACCGCGCGACCATGGAGGAGCTGGACGCCGCCATCGCGCGCCTGGAGGGCGAGGCCGACCTGGGCTGCGTCATACTGGCCGCGGAGGGCGAGCGCACCTTCATCGCGGGGGGCGACCTGCGCGACTTCGCCTCCCTCGACACGCCAGAGAAAGGGCAGGCCATGGGCGCGCGCATGCAGCAGATCCTGGCGCGACTGGAGGCCCTGCCCGTGCCGACCATCGCCGCCGTCGGGGGCGACGCCTACGGTGGCGGGTGCGAGGTGGCGCTGGCCTGCGACCTGCGGGTGATGGCGGAGCACGCACACCTCGTCTTCTCTCAAGCGCGCCTCGGGCTGATCACGGGCTGGGGGGGCACGCCGCGGCTGGTGCGGGCGGTCGGGGGCGGCCACGCCATGCGCATCCTGTTGACGGGCCAGTACGTCGGGGCGCGGGAGGCCCAGCAGATCGGCCTGTGCGCCGCCATCGCGCCGAGCGGCCTCGCGCTGGCCACCGCCCTCGACCTGGCCCGCCAGATCACGCGCCACCCGGCGGCGAGCATCCGGGCCCTCAAAGAGCTCGTCTGGCGGAGCGCGGAGCTCCCGCTTGGAGCGGCGACCGCGCTGGAGAACGAGCTGTTCGGCCAGCGGTGGGCCTCCGAGGAGCATCGGCGGGCCCTGCGCGAGTTCTTCGCGCGCAGGGCGCCAGACTTCGCCCAGGAGGTCCCTGAACCGGAGCCCAAGCCGTGAAGCAGCTCTTCAAGACCAAACGCGGCGCGATCACGGTCGCCGAGGTGCCGGCGCCCGCCTGCGGCGCCGGCGAGGTGCTGGTCGAGACCTGGTGGTCCCTGATCAGCGCCGGCACGGAGACCAAGGGCCTGACGCAGGGGGCCCGCGCCGGGCGGCGCCGCTCCCTCCTCAAGCGCGGCCTGCAGGTCCTCGACCAGGACGGCCTCCACGCCCTGGCCCACAAGGTGCGCAACCAGGGCAACCTCGGGGAGCCTCTGGGCTACTCGTCGGCCGGCCGGGTGGTCGCCGTCGGCGCCGACGTGGCGGGGTTGTCCGTGGGGGACGCGGTGGCCTGCGCGGGGGGCGGCCATGCGTCCCACGCCGAGGTCGTCGCGGTGCCCGCCATGCTGTGCGCACGGGTGCCTGATGGAGTGCCGCTGCGCTCCGCCGCGTGGACGACGGTCGGCGCCATCGCCCTGCAAGGGGTGCGGCGGGCGGCGCCTCAGATTGGCGAGCTGGTCGTGGTCACCGGGGTGGGGCTCCTCGGCGCGCTGGCGGTCCAGCTCCTGCGCGCGGCGGGGTGCCGCGTCATCGCCGTGGACCTGCTGCCCGAGCGGCGCCGGGTTGCCGAGCTCGCGGGCGCCGAGGCCGTGGAGCCGACAGCCCTCGCCGGGGCGGTCACCCGGGCCAGCGGGGGCCTCGGCGCCGACGCGGTGCTGCTGTGCGCGACGACGTCGTCCAGCGACCCCATGCGGGACGCGCTGCAGGTCGTCCGCCAGCGGGGCAGGGTGGTGGTGGTCGGGGACGTGGGCCTGACGATGCCCCGGAGCCCCTTCTATGAAAAGGAGGCGGAGGTCACCATCTCGTGCTCGTATGGGCCGGGGCGCTACGACCCCTCCTATGAGATCGGAGGAATCGACTACCCCCCGGCCTTCGCCCGGTGGACGCTGCAGCGCAACCTGGACGCCTTCCTGCGGCTGTGCGCGAGCGGCCAGGTGGACGTCGGGCCGCTGGTGACCCACGAGCTGCCCATCGGCGACGGGGCCCGCGCCTACGACCTGCTGGTGAAGGAGCCGGCGACGACGCTCGGGGTCTTGCTGCGCTACCCGGCGTCGGAGCGGAGGGGGCCGGCGCCCGCCCGCACCGTGCAGACCGGCAAGGAGCGCGCGCTCGGGCACCGCATCCAGGTGGCGGCCATCGGGCTCGGCGGCTTCGCCCGGGAGGTCCACCTCCCGAACCTCACCCGCAGCGGTGCGTTCGCGCTGCGCTGGGCGGTGGCGAAGAGCGGCGCCTCGGCGGCCCGGGAGGCGCGGTCCTTCGGGGCGCTCTACGCCTCGACGGACTGGCGGGAGGCCCTCGCGGACCCGGCCGTCGACGCGGTCGTGATCAGCACGCGCCACGACACCCACGCGGAGCTGTGCGTCGCCGCCCTGGAGGCGGGGAAGCACGTCCTCGTGGAGAAGCCGCTCGGGCTGACGGAGGCGCAGATCGACGCGGTGATGGCGGCGCATGGCCTGAGCGGGAGGGTCCTGGCCGTCGGAACGAACCGCCGGTACGCGCCCGCCGCCCGCCTCGCGCGGGACCTGGTCGCCCGCGCCGGCACGCCGGCGGTCATCGTCTGTCGCGTCAACGCGGGGGCCATCCCCGCGACCCACTGGACCCAGGACCGCCAGGTGGGCGGCGGGCGCATCATCGGGGAGGTGTGCCACTTCCTCGACCTGTGCTCCTACCTGGCGGGCGACGCGCCCGTGGTGCGTGCCCAGGCCACCGCGGTGGCGCCGGGGCGCCCCGGGGTCGAGGCCCTGGACAACGTGAGCATCGCCCTGGAGCTCGGCGACGGGTCCGTCGCCACCATCGTCTACACGGCGCTCGGGGCCCGTGACCTTCCCAAGGAGCGCATCGAGGTGATGGCCGGCGGCGCCAGCGTCGTCATCGACGACTTCGCCGCGGCCCAGGGCTTCGGGCACCCGTCGTGGAGGGGGCGCAGAGACAAGGGGCACGTCGCGGAGCTCGACGCCTTCGCTCGGGCGATCCGCGGGGAGACGACGCCGCTGGTCTCGGCGACCTCCTGCGCCGCGACCGCTCGCCTCGCCGTGCGGATCGACGCCGCCTTGCGCGGAGAGGCCTGAGTGGAGCTCATCGCCCGCGCCATCCGTCGCTTCCGCAGCGACGGGCCGGTCCACGGGGCGGCCGTGGTCCGTGACGCTCTGTTCAAGGGATCCCGCTCGGCGGCGGCTCAGCGGTGGATCGACCGGCACCTGGCGACGATCCCCTCGGACGCGGACTTCTTCAGGGCCTTGGGGCGCCCCGTACCGTCCACGGCTGCCGACCTGCGCCGCGCCGTCGCCGACCTGGACGCCACCCTGCGGCGGCGCTACCTGCCCAGCCTGTCGGACCCTGCGACCGCGCGCGCCATCGCAGAGCACCGGCCCGACTGCGCGGCGGCGACGCTGCGCCGCGCCGAGGACATCCTGGCGGGGCGCTTCTCGTGGCTCATCTCGGGCTACCCGGACGGGGCGCTCCGCTGGCACGCGCTGATCGACAGCCCCGCAGACTGGCCGCTCGAGCCCGCCTCCGCGCTGGACATCGACAGCGCGCGGCGCCCTGGAGACGTGCGCCGCATCTGGGAGCTGTCGCGCCACCAGTGGCTCGGCACCCTCGCCCGCGCCCACCTTGTGACGGGCGAAGGGCGCTATGCGGAGGCCATCGGGGACACCCTCGCGGACTGGATCGCCCACAACCCCTTCGGCGTCGGCGTGCACTGGCTCCACGCCCAGGAGGCGGCGCTCCGCATCAGGTCCTGGCTGCTCGCCCTGGCGGCGACCAGCCGGTCCGACGCCATCCCGCCGGAGCGGCGCCTCCTCATCTACAAGCTGCTGTGGCTCCACGGAGAGTATGTGGTGCGCACCCTCTCGTCCGGCGCGACGACCCACAACCACCTGATCACCGAGGTCGCTGGGCTGCTCGCCCTCGGTGTGGCCGTGCCCGGGCTGCGGCCGCTCCGCCGCGCCGCGCTGAGGGCGTCGGCGACCCTCCACGCCGAGGTCCTCAAGCAGTTCTGGGAGGAGGGCTCCCCGGGCGAGGGCGCGACCTCCTACCACCTGTTCGTCCTGGAGAGCGTCGTGGAGGCTCTCGCGCTACGCCGCCACGCGGTGCTGCCGCTCGATGACGGAGTGCGCGCCCGCGTGCTCGCCATGCTGGACTTCGCGCGGCGGGTGGTGCGCCCGGACGGCTCCGTGCCGCTCATCGGCGACGCCGACGGCGGGCGCGGGTTCCGCCTGACGGACCTGGACGACGGGCGGGACCGCCGGGGTGTGCTCGCGGTCGGCGCGCTGCTGCTGGGGCGCGGCGACATGGCCTGCGGGTTGTCGCAGATGCCGGAGGAGCCGGCGTGGCTCCTGGGGCCGGCCGCCTTCGACGCGTGGCGCCGCCTGCGCCGGGACGAGCCCGGGCAGAGGGCCCGCCTGTTCCAGTGCGGGGGCTTCGCCGTGCTGCGCCAGGATGTGGGCGTGTCTCGCAGCCACGTCGTGATGACCGCCGGACCCACCGCGCGCCGCATCGGCGTCTCGCAGAGCCACCAGCACTGCCACGGCCTCTCGCTGACGTGGTGGCTCGACGGGGAGGAGCTGCTCGTCGACCCGGGCGTCTGGCTCTACGCGGGGGAGGACCGCCTGCGCGCGGCGTTCCGGGGGGCTGACGCCCATTCGGGGCTCCAGCTCGACGACCGGGACCCCTTCGACGTGACCACCTGGCGGTTCGGTGTCGATGGCCAGCAGACCGCCGACGTGGTGGAGTGGGAGGGCGCCGAGGACCACCACCGCGTCGCCTTCCGCGTGCCCGCGGGCCCCGATCGCAGTGCCACGCTGGAGCGCCAGCTCCTCTGGCGGCCCGACCCGGGCTGGATCCTCCTCAGCGACGCGTGGAGCGGCGCAGGGGTCCACCGGACCCGGCAGTGGCTCCAGGTCGGGGCGGTCGAGGCGCGGACCGTTGAGGGCGGCCTCGCGCTCCTGCGGGACGGCCGCCTCCTGGCACACGCCTGGTGGTCGTCCGAGCTGCGGGCGGAGCTGCGCCGCGGTGACTCCCCGGAGCCTGGGTTGGGCCTCTTCGCGCCTCGGTACGGGGAGCGCCGCGACGGCACGACCATCGGGCTCTGGCGCGATGAGCCGCTGCCGGCGCGCCGTCCCCTGCTGCTCGCGCCTGCGACCTGCGGGCGGCCGGTGTGGGAGGAGGGGCGCCTCCGCATCCCGGTGCCCGGCGGCGTCGACGTGGTGCGCATCGAGGCAGGGCGCGCCGTCGCCGTCGAGCGGGAGTGACCCATGCGCCGCTACCTGTACCTGTTCACGGAGCCCTTCCAGCCGACGGTCATCGACTCCCAGGTGGTGGAGCCCCTCGCCCTGCTCGACCGGCTCGGGCTGCACTTCGACCTGATCTCCAGCGTCTCCGCCGGGATGATGCTGCGCGACCGCCACACGCTGCTCCAGCGACGCCGGGAGGTCGCCGCGCGCCTCCAGGGGCGCGTGCTGGTCGTGCCCCACTACCGCGCGGACCTGCCGGTGGGGCTGGCGGCGGCCACGGCGGCGGTCATCGCCGCGGCGGGGCCGGCGCTCCTGGCGCGCGAGGTGGTGATCCACGCCCGCTCCGTGAAGGCGGCGGCCATCGCCATGAACGTCGCGCGGCTGCACCCGGGCGTGCGCCTGGTGCTCGACGTGCGGGGCCACCTGGCGGAGCTGGGCATGATGGCCGCGCAAGGGGAGCGAGGCGCCGCGGTCATGGCGCGCGTCGCCCCGGTCTGGATGCAGGAGGCCGTGCGGAGCGCCGCGGCGATCATCGCGGTGTCGGGCCCGCTGCGCGACTGGCTGGTCCGCGACTTCGGCGCCGATGCCGGGAAGATCCGGGTGGTCCCCTGCCTCGCCAGTGACGAGACGTTCCGCTTCGACCCCGCGCTGCGCGCCGAGGTGCGCCAGCGGGAGGGCCTCGACGGGCGCGTCATCGTGTTCCCGGGCGCCACGGGCAAGTGGCACCACCTCCCCGCCACGCTGCGGGTCGTGCGCACCCTCATGGAGGCCGACGCGCGGGTCACCTTCGTCGCGCTCACGCCGGGCCTCGACGCCATGCGCAGCGCGCTGGCGGAGGCGGGCATCCCTGACGGACGAGCGCGGGTCCTGCGCGTCCCCCACGCGGAGGTCAACGGCTGGCTCAACGCCGCGGACGCCGGCATCCTCCTGCGCGCACGCCACCCGGTCAACGAGGTGGCGGCCCCCACCAAGTTCGCCGAGTACCTGCTCGCGGGGCTCCCCGTGCTGATCAACGAGGGCATCGGCGACTACAGCGCCTTCGTCCGGGATCACGGGACGGGGGTGCTGCTCAACGAGGACGACCCGGCGAGCTATCTCCGGCCCTTCGCGCGGCTGCTCGACGGGCAGGACGACGCACGCCGGGCCGCCATCGCGGCCATCGGGCGCGCCCACTTCGCGAAGGAGAGCGTGCTGCCGACGCTCGCGGAGCTGTACCGGACGGTCTGAGCGGGGCGTCTCACTGGGAGACGCTCAGTGGCGCGGGAAGCGAGGGGGTAGCGCGTCGCGTATGGCCTGCAGCGCCGCGTGGGCACGATAGAAGTCCCGACCGTCGAGGACGATGGGCGGACCCCCGGATCCGTCGCGAAACTCCACCACCCAGTTGTCGCTCGCGAGGCTCGCCAGGGCCGGCGCCGCGGCGCTACCGATGTGCGGCTCGATGTAGACATTGGGGTTGGGACGCCCCGAAACCGGGCGATCCCAATACGCCGACACCAGATTGGACCACGCGATACTCCGCTGCTCCCCCCCTGAGTCTACCTTCATGCCGTGATCGTCGATGGTGACGGTTCCACGGGCTCGCGTCAGCCGCAGCCCCATCAGAGCCGCCGCACACGCGCCCGCGATCAGCGCGAGCTGGACGCTCATCGACTCCTGCTCACGGCGCCGCCGTTCCTGGGCGTCCACCTTCTCGGTCTTCGCCGCCGCAAGCCAACGTGGGTCTCCGGGGCTCGCCGCCGCGACGCCTGGAGGGGGACCGCTACAGCGGACCACAGCGCCAAAGGCACTGAAGAGCAGCATGGATGCGACCAACAGCCGGAATGCCCAGAGGCGCCATCCGCGCTCTCGCCGGCCGGTACGAAGCTCGACTGGGACCATCGTTCACCCCGCTGGTTGGGTCTCGATGATCCGCCCGAGTCCGGCACTGCGTCAAGGAGAGAACTCCGGTGGGTGAGGCCGTCGCTACCGCGCCTGCCCCACCGTCTCCGCGGACGGCTGGAAGATGCGCCCCCAGAGCGGCAGGCTGAAGCCGACGTACACCGCCGCCGAGGCGACGAGCCGCGCGGCCATCCACCCGGCCCCCAAGACGGAGAGGGCGTGGAAGGCCGCCGCGTTCAGCGTGAAGGCGCCCGCCTCCACCGCCAGGAAGGCCGCCCCTTGCCGTGCGTAGTCACGCGACGGGTCACGGAACGCGAACCACTTGTTGCCCGCGAACTGCACACACAGACCGAGCGCCAGCGCCGGCACGTTGGCCGCCACCGCCGCCCAGCCGAGCCCGTCGACCAGCGCCCACAGCGCCGCGAGATCGACCACCGTCGCCACGACCCCCACGAGCAGGCTCCGCACCAGGATCTCCACCGATGACACTCCAATCACGAGACACCTCCATGTGTGCCCCCCGAGGGAAGCGAGGAGCGTGCCAGTGTGAGAAGTGCTCTGATTTCATGCGGATGTGCCAGTGGCGCGAAGGCGCGTGCGCGGCCTCGGGAGCGGGTCGTAGGGCAACCGCGCAGCGCCGTGCGCGGGTCCGGGGGAAGGGTGGTGCACAAACCGCGCAACCTGGAGCACGGCGGCACGAAGCGGCGCCCACGATCCCCACCGCGGGAGCTGACCAATCACACAGGAGGAGCCTCCATGGGCCACAGGCAGGCAGCGCAGCGCATCTCAGAGCTCCAGAAGGACACGACCCGCCCCGAGCCCGCACGCGACCGACCCAATGGCAAGCACTCAGGCCAGCCCCGCACCGTAGACTCCGGAGCCACGCTGGCCGCCTGCACCTCCGGCCCCGACGGGGTCCGGGACGAGATTCGGCGCCTGGCGTGGGACGCGGCCCCCCAACCCTTTGCATTGCAGCGTCTCCAGGAGGCCGCGCGAGCCCTCGCCGAGCAGAACGGTCTCGACGTCGCCGACCTGGTCGCTGCTTCGGCGGCGGCCGTCGTGGAGGCGCGAAGAGCCCCCGAGTTTGCCGGCCGCTTCGTCCACGCCCACATGGCCACGGGCAAGGAGGACGTGGCGGGGGCCGCTCAGGCCCTCGCGGTGATCAGCGCCCCGGTGGACGCGAGCGTGATCGCACAGGCCATCGTGGCGCGCGCCGCGGCGCAGGGGCGCGAACAGCACGCCCTCCAGCGACTCCAGGCAGCGCTCCCTGGCGTCGCGCCGGCGCCGGTCCAGGATGGTGTCCCGGAGGTCTCGCCCGCCAGCCGCCCCGCTCCGGTCGCCCACGACGCGGATCGTGGCGTCGCCCCTGCCGCCCCTGCCGCTCCTGCCGCCCCTGCCGCCCCGCAGGTCCCCGCCCGGACGAAGGCGAGCCAGGTGGAGGTCTTCGCGGCCGGGAGCCTCGATGCCCTCCGAACCGAGCTGCAGCGCGGCCTGCCGCCGACGCCGAGCCCCGACGAGGCGACGCGCTTCGCCCAGGTCCTCGAAGCCTACGCGATGCGGCTGCGCGCCTCGGCCAGCGTCCTCGGCGCCTCGGCGGCTGGCAAGGCGGCCATGTACCGCCACGTCCAGATCGGTAAGCTGACTGCTCCGGAGCTCATGGCGCGGAGCTTCATCGACGCCGTGGTGCCGTTCCGCACTGGCCAGGGCCAGGTCGCGGCCGAGATGGACCAGGTGGCCGAGCAGGCCGCAATGATCGCACAGGTGGCTCCGCGCCTCCGAGATGCGGCCCCTGCGCTCATCCAGTTCCATGGTCATCTGGAGAGGCTCGGTGTTCGGGACGCCGACACGTCGGCCATGGCCCGCAAGGTGGGCGCGCAGGAGGCGGAGCTGGCCGAGCGCGGCGCGCTGTGCGCAGAGACCGCGAAGACTGGGCTCATCGCCGCCCTCAAGTGGGTCATTGCGCAGGGGCCTGGTGGACCGCTGGTCAGTGCGGCCATCGATGCTGGCGTCGCCGTGATCGCAGCGGGCGCCGACAAGGAGATGAACGGCGGTGGGCTGGAGTGGAGCGACACTGGCGCTCTCGCCGAGACGGCCCTCGACACCGCCGCATGGAGCTTGGCCACGGGCATGGCCGTCAGCAGGTTTCAGTCCCTCTACGCCGGACAGAAGGCCGCGATCACCAGGGACCTGGCGGCCCGGATCCAGCGAACCCTCGGTACATCCGTCGCCCCGTCATCGGTAGTACAAGCCGGCGTGTCCGTGTTGGAGTCCCACCTGCTCGGCAGCGTCACCGGGGCCTTCCAGGCGACGGCCAAGCGCGCCGCCAAGGGTGACCTGACGGCGGGCGACGCCGTGAAGATGCTGGGAGAGGAGGCGCTCTCCCGTGCCACTGACGTTGAGCGGTTCCAGTTCACGGTCGCTGGTGTCACCGGCGGCATGGCCGGCAATGAGGCCCAGCGGCAGCACGACGAGCAGAAGTCGAAGTAGCGCACAGCCAGCTTGCCATCTCAACGCGCCGGCGGCAGCGCCACCCTCCGCGCCTTCCGCCTCTCCAGCTCCCGGTCCAGCGCGAGCACGAGCGCTCGGGTCTCTCCCGCCAGGTCGGCCAGCGTCAGGTTCGGGTCCGGCGCCGGGGTGACCGGGTGGAGACTCCGGCCCCACGCCTCTCGGAGCAGCTTGCCTCGCGGGTCGTAGGTGCGCCGCGCCGGCAGTGCCCCGTGGCGAAACACCTGGAGGATCTTTGTCAGCGCGCTCCTGAGCCTGTCTGTCTTCACCGTGCTCAGATCGGCCTCGTCCAGGTCGCCGAGCTGCCCAGACTCCCAGGCGATGGCCTCCGGGTTGCCCCAGAGGTAGTTCAGGTCCGTCGTCGGCTCCCAGCCGCTCGCCTCCCAGCGCCAGGTGCGGGTCGCAGCGTCCCACGTGCCTCCCCTCAGGCTCGCGGAGTGGTGGTCATAGGCGACCGGGCGCGCGTGGGTCACCGTGACGACGATGTGTCCGATGCGCCCGCCCTTCCAGTGGCCGCCTGTCTTGAGAATGTAGGTGTGCCACGCCATCCAATAGTTGTTGTTGCTGGCCCGGGCCCGGTAGGTGTGGGTCAGGGTGCGCTCGCCACCACCGGGGAAGTGGACCTCCGTCAGGTGGACCCGGTCGTAGCCGAAGGCTCGCGCCTGTGCCCGCGACGCGTCATCGCCCTCCTTGGCGGGCTCGAACGCGCGCCAGGTGGCGGGGGCGCCGTCCACGGTCACCGCGTAGCCCTCGACGGCCTGGGCGCCGGGAGTCTCCGTCATGGGGTCGTCGATGGGGAAGCCCACCTGCAGGGTGACGTCCGCGCCCCGATTCCGAAACGTGTAGCGGGCCTCCACCTCCCAGACGCTCTTGCCGTCCACCAGCGTCTCGGTGAAGCGCAGCGCCTCGTCGGCGAGCAGGACGTCGTCGCGCTTCTCGGGGACGCAGGTCTCGCCGGCCATGGTAGCCGGGGCGCCAGCGCAGCCAGCGTAGGAGGAGTCGTTGGCGCGGGAGGTCGTCGGGAGCAGCCCCGTCGTGAGGGCGACGGCAAAGAGGGCGGCTGGGGCGTGCGCGGGGAGGGCACTCATGGCATCGCTCCTGGCTGGGGGGAGGCGGCACGGCGCCGCTCGGGCAGGATTCTACGAGCCTGGTGTCCGAGTGGCCAGCCTCAGCGCACGAGCACCGCCGTGTCCACGGGCAGCCAGGTGAAGCTGCCGTGGCGGCAAGAGCTCTGGGTGGGCACGCTGCCTCCGCTCGGGTGGCCAGCGTAGTTGGAGTCGGTGCCGTAGCCGTTCGTGAGGTCGCAGTAGGAGGAGATCGGCGCCGACTCGTACACGGTGCCCCAGCCGGAGTAGGCGTGGCGGCCGCCGAGGCCGGCGAAAGTGTGCCCGTAGAGCGTGTTCGTCAGGGTCGTCGCCAGGCGGTTCCTGTTCTCGGTGGCACTCCATCCACTCTGCTTGTTGATGACCAGCGCCTCCGGGTTGTCCACGAACAGGTCTCCGTACTTCGTCTGGGGGCGCCACACGTTGAGGGTCGCCCCGACTGTCCCGGATGCGGCCTTGCGCGGCGCCGTGACCACGGTGTCCGACAGGTTCGCCGCCCACCACTGGAAGGTGCGGCCCTGCTGGGCCCCGACCACGTCGTAGACCGCGTGGGCCTTCTTGGTCCCGGCGTCGTGGATCAAGACGAGCGTCTCGGCGGCGATGGGCAGCGCCGAGTACGCCTGACCCTTGTAGCCCGTGCCGAGGGCTGCCCAGACGCTGCCCTCCGTGCCGGTGCCGGTCCAGAAGGTCGTGTCGTCGTAGGTGTGGCGGACGCCGTCCCGGGACGCCGCGTTGAACACCAAGGTCCAGCCGCCGCCTGCCGTGGTCATCTCGCACCAGGCCAGGAACCGGTTGGCGCCCGTGGACGGGGTGACCGGGTCGATCATGTAGACGCCGTCGCCGACGGACAGGCCCTTTGCGAGGGCGTCCTTGCACGACGCGGTCACAGCCCAGCCGCCGCCGTCCGTCGTCTGGTCGCAGAACACCTGGAAGGCGTCGGCCGTGGAGCCGCCGTTCGGGTCGATCCAGTAGACGGCGCTGGTCGGCGGGACGTGGAAGCACGACGGGGCCGCCAGGGCCTGGGACGAACCGTCGGCGCCGCCGAGCGGGTCCGCCTCCCGCATATAGACGGCCGTGTCGAGCGGGAGGTACGCGAACGAGCCGTGGCGGCAGCTCGACTGGGACGGGACGCTGCCACCACCAGGGTGGCCGGCGTAGTTGGAGTCTCCACCGTAGAGGTTGCGGATGTCGCAGTAGGAAGAGATGGGGGCCGACTCGTAGAGGGTCCCCCAGCCGCCATACTCGTGCCGCCCACCGAGGCCGTCGAAGGTGTGGCCATACTCGGTGTTGGTCAGCGTCGTGGCCACGCGGGCGCGATTCTCGGAGCCCCACGCCGTCTGGCGGTTGATCATGAGCGGGCTCGTCTTGTCGATGAAGGGGTCGCCGAACTGAGACTGCGGGCGCAGGGTGTTGTGGGTCGCGCCTGCCGTGCCGCTGCCCGCCACGCGCCCCCCGGTGATCGGCTGGTGCACCAGGTTGTTCTGCATCCAGTGCATGGTGCGCCCCTTGAAGAGCGACGAGAGCGCGTACCGGGCGTGCCCCTTCTTGGTGCCGCCCTGGTGCAGCACGACGAGGAGCTCCTCGGACTTCACGAACTTGCTGTAGGCCGCTGACTTGAAGCCCGCCGTGAGCGCGGAGCCCGGGGAGCCCTCGGTCCCCGTCCCGAGCCAGAAGCCGGTGTCGTCGTAGTGGTGGTTGGCGCCGTCGCCGGAGTCCAGGTTGAACAGCAGCGTCCAGCCGCCTCCGTCGGTGGTCATGTCGCACCAGGTCAGGAACCGGTTGGCCCCGGTGGTGGGCGTCAGCGGGTCGATGAGGTAGACGCCGTCGCCCTTCGAGAGCCCCTTGGCCAGCGCGTCCTTGCAGGAGGCGACCACCTCGAAGCCGGCGCCGCCCGCGCTGTTCAGATCGCAGTAGATCGGGAACGCGTCCGCCGTGGCGCCGCCGTTCGGGTCGATCCAGTAGAGGCCGTCCTGGTCCTTGCCCAAGGAGGCCAATGCGGCGCATGACGGGGCAGCCAGCACCTGCGAGGAGCCGTCCTTCTCGGCCGTCAGGTCCGTCTCGCGCACGAAGACCGCCGTGTCGATGGGCAGCCAGGCGAAGGCGCCGTGGCGGCACGAGGGGGTCGATGCGACGTTTCCGCCGCTCGGGTGGCCTGCGTAGTTGCCGTCGGCACCGTAGAGGTTGCGTTCGTCGCAGTAGGACGTGATGGGCGCCGACTCGTACATCAGGCCCCACCCCCCATAGAAGTGGCGCCCGCCCAACCCGTCGAACGTGTGGCCATAGCTGGTGTTCGTGAGCGTGGTCGCCAGCCGGGCCTTGTTCTCGGCGGCTCCCCAGGCGTTCTGGCGGTTGACCACGAGCGCTTCGTCGTGGTTGATGAACGGGTCGCCAAACTCAGGCTGCGGGCGGTCCACGTTGAGGGTCGCCCCCACGGTGCCCCCGGCCGCCTTGCGCTTCGACGTGAGCGTGCCCGCCGTCACGTTGTTCATGAGCCAGTGCATGGACTTGCCGCGGTATGACTGCTTGATGGTGTAGGTGGCGAAGCCCTTCTTGACCCCCTTGGTGTGGGCCAGGACCATCATCTCCGTGCCGCCCTCGATCTTCGTGAACGCCTGCGTCTTGATGCCGGTCGCCAGCGCGCTGGTCATCTCGTTCTCCACCCCCGTGCCGAGCCAGAAGGCGGTGTCGTCGTGGTCGTGGCGGGCGCCGTCGGTGGAGTCCAGGTTGAAGAGCAGGGTCCAGCCGCCGCCGTCGGTGGTCATGTCGCACCAGACGCGGAAGGCGTCGTTGTTGGAGCCGCCGTTGGGGTCGACCCAGTAGAAGCCGTCGCCATTGGCGTAGCCGTTCTGGAGGATGGCGAGGCAGGACGCGGCGGCCTCGGTCTGGCTCCCGCCGGTGGCCGCGGGGTCGTAGATGGCCTGCCAGGCGGTGCCGCTGCAGTACTCGATGGTGGTGCCGCTCCACCGCAGCGCCCCCACCTTGGACTGGTTGCACGGGCCGTTGTCGACCCCGACCTGCACGGGGCCGCTCGCCTTGATGCCCCCCACCACGTCCAGGCGCGCCGCCGGGCTGTTGGTGCCGATGCCGACGTTGCCGCCGAGCAGCAGGTCGCCGCCGTAGGTGACGGTGGAGGCGAAGGTCACCGGGCCGCCGAAGATCGAGTCGCCCGCCACGTGGAGGGAGGCCCCCGGTGAGGCGATGCCCACGCCCACCTTGCCGCTGACGGTCAGGTCGCCCGGATCGACGACGAACTTCGCGTAGGAGCGCCCGCCGCCCATCTCCAGGGGCCTCCAGGCGTCGTTGGCCTCGCTCCGGACCCGCACGCCACCCTGCGTGAGCACGGTCAGGAAGCCGTTGTCGTTGGAGAGCTTCGTGGGACCGAGGATGATGCCACACCCAGGCTGCCCCGCGGAGCAGGCGGTCAGCCCGCCGGTGGTGGTCACGTTGCCCTGCAGCGTGAGGTTGGCGGCGAGGTCGGTGGAGCCGACGCAGCCCGTACAGGCGAGGTCCACGGCCGGTCCGGCGACGCTGGTCGACGCGGCGTAGGGGAAGCCGACGTCTGCGGCGCCGATGGAGCCGTCTTGGATTGCCGCGGAGGTGACCGCGCCGGTAGCGAGCTCCGCGGCCGACACGCAGCCCGTGCAGGCGAGGTCGCTCGCCGCGCCGCCGGGGGTGGCGGCGCGGGCCCAGGGGGCGCCGAGCTCGTCCTCGCCCACGCAGCCGGAGCAGGCGAGGTCGGCCGCCGTCGCCGCCAGGGTGGCGGTGCGTGCCACCAGCGCGTAGGCGACGGGGCGCAGGCGGGTGCGGGGCATGACCTCCGTGCCCACCTGCGTCTCCAGCCAGGGCTCGGCGACCGACTCGAGGACTCCATCCGGGAAAGGCCCCACCGCCGCGTCGAAGAGTCCCGTCGTCACCGTCACGCTCGCAAAGGTCTGCGTAAAGAGGGCGGTGCCCCCCACCTGCTGCCCGAAGAGGCGGAAGGTCATGGGGAACGCCCCCGACGCCGGAGAGCCCCCGGCCGTCTGCACGAGGCCCTGCACCTGGACCACGGGGCTGAGGGGGTCGGCGTGCGCGGTGGTGGACAGGAGGGCCACGAGCGCCACGATGGAACGCGACAGGCGAGCGCAGGTCATGGGAGACCTCCGGCGACCAGTGAGGGGTGATGTGACCTCAGAGTAGACCCGTCTGGGGAGCATGTTCAACCCCCACAGATGGCGACATGGATGCAGGCCCCTTTGGCCCAGGAGCAGGCGTCCAGGGTGCAGGCGTCCCCGTCGTCGCACAGCACTGGCGTCCCGTAGCAGCCGCCGTGGGCCGGGTCGCACCCATCGACGGTGCAGGGGTGGCCGTCGTCGCACGAGAGGGGCGCGTGGGCGCATCCCCCCGTGGCCAGGGAGCAGGAGTCCGCGGTGCACAGGTCCCCGTCGTCGCACGGCAGCGGCCGGTTGTGGCACGTGCCGTCCTCGCACGTGTCGCTGGTGCAGGGGTCGGCGTCGGCGCACTGGGCCGTCGACGTGCAGGGGGCGCAGCCCGCCAGTGGCTCGCTGGTGCAGGAGCCCGCGGTGCAGGTGTCGAAGGTGCAGGGGTCGCCGTCGCCGCAATCGACGGGCTCGCTGCGGCACCCTTGGGTCGCCGAGCACAGGTCGTCGGTGCAGGGGTCACCGTCGTCGCACGCGAAGTCGTGCTCGCACACGCTCTGCGGGCCGCAGGTGTCGTCGGTGCAGGGGTCGCCGTCCGCGCAGAGATCCGCCCAGACGCACCCGGCCCCCGGCGCGCACGCGTCCGCCGTGCAGGCGAGGCCGTCGTCGCAGCCCGCCGGGAGGTGCCGGCAGAAGCCCGCCTCGCAGAGGTCGTCGGTGCAGACGTCGCCGTCGCCACAGTCCACGTGGCCGGCACAGGCGCACACGGGTGCCTGGGAAGGGGTGTGCAGGCACCCGGTCGGCGTGCAAGCGTCAGCGCTGCACGGGTCGCCGTCGTCGCAGACGTCCGCCAGGTGGGTGCAGCCCGAGACCGGCGAGCACGCGTCGGTGGTGCACGGATCGCCGTCGTCGCAGGGGACGGCTGCGTGGACGCAGCGCGACGAGGCGAGGTCGCAGGCGTCGGTGGTGCAGGGGTCGCCGTCGGCGCAGTGGGCGTCGCTGGAGCACGTGGCGCACCCTCGCAGCGGCGTGTGGGCGCACACCTTGGCCCCCGTGCAGGCGTCGGCGGTACACGGGTCGGCGTCGTCGCACTGTGCGTCGGCGGCGCATGGCTCACAGCCAGGCGGGGTGGCGTGGGTGCAGCCGCTCGCCGGGTTGCAGCCGTCGACGGTGCAGAAGATCCCGTCGTCGCAGGGGATCGGAGCATGGGCGCAGCCACCCGATGTGCACGAGTCGGCCGTGCAGGCATTGCCGTCGTCGCAGGGCTTCGGGACATGCGTGCAACCCGTGGCACCACAGGAGTCCACCGTGCAGCCGTCGCCGTCGTCACACGAGGTCGGCTCGTGAGCGCAACCCACGCCCTCCACGCAGGCGTCCGCCGTGCAGGGGTCGCCGTCCTCGCAGGCAAGCGGCGTGTGGATGCAGGCGCCGGCGACGCATGCGTCGGCGGTGCAGCCGTCGAGGTCGTTGCAGCTCGTCGGGTCGTGCGCGCACCCGGCCCAGGGCAGGCAGGTGTCCACGGTGCAGGCGTCGCCGTCCTCGCAGGCGACCGGGACGTAGCCGCAGGCGCCGCTGACCGGGTCGCACGGGTCGTCGGTGCAGGCGTCGCCGTCGTCGCACGGGAGCGCCACATGGGCGCAGCCCTTGCTCGGGTCGCAGCCGTCCGTCGTGCAGGCGTCGCCGTCGTCGCACTCGGCGGGGGGGTGAGCGCAGCCGCCGGGACCGCACGTGTCGGCCGTGCAGGGGTTCAGGTCGTCGCAGGTGGCCAGCGTGTGGGCGCATGCGCCCGCAGTGCAAGCGTCGTCGGTGCAGGGGTCCCCGTCGTTGCAGGCCAGCACCGAGACGCAGGGCGTGCAGCCGGAGACCTGGGCGTGGGCGCACCCGGAGCCCGGCGTGCAGGAGTCCACCGTACAGGCGTTGCCGTCGTCGCAGGTCGTGGGCGCGTGCGAGCAGCCCAGCGGCTCGGCGCAGGCGTCGGTCGTGCAGGGGTCCCCGTCGTCGCAGGCGAGCGGGACCGCGGTGCACCCGATGGCCGCGTCGCAGCCGTCGACCGTGCAGGCGAGCCCGTCGTCGCACGTGAGGGCCTGGGACTCGCACCCGCTGGCGCCGCAGGAGTCCACGGTGCAGGCGTCGCCGTCGTCGCAGCCGCCCGGACAAGGTACGTCGGCCGCGTCGCTCGCGTCCTGCCCAGTCTGGCCAGTGTCGGTCGTACCGGCGTCCACCTGGACGTCTTGGATGGCCCCGGTGTCTCCCTCCGCGTCATCTCCCGCGTCGCCGCCATCGTCCTGGGACTGCCCGGTGTCCGTCGTGGCGTCCGTACCGCCCCCGTCCTGGACGTCCGGGGCGCCACCGCCGTCCGCGTGGACGTCCAGTTGAACGTCCGGGGCGCTCCCGGCATCTCCGCCCGCGTCCACCCCTGCGTCTCCGTCGTCGTCCTGGGGCGGGCCGGCGTCGGTCGTGGCGTCCGAGCCACCTGCGTCCACCCCGCCCGCGGTGTCTCCATCGGTGCCGTCGGTCCCGTCAGGCGCGCCTGCGCCGACGTCTGCAGCCGGCTGCGGTCCGGCGTCGTCCACGCAGCCAGCACAGAGCACCACCCCCAGGGCGACCACGAGCGCACGCATCTTGACCTCCAGCCTCCGCCACGAGAGACCGCGGGCGGAGCAGCTCGCCACCGTGCAGATTCTCGCAGGATGACACGCTTCGGTGGTGCTGTCGATACGGCCATGGCGGTCCCGCGGCGCCCTCCCGGAGTCCCGGAGCGCCTCGGCACCGACGCACCCCCTTGCGGTCCCGAGGGCGCCATGATAGACGCGGCGCCGACTGACACGGGAGGCTGCGATGACGAGGACCGGCTTGACGTTGGGGGATCTGGGGAGGGCCGCGGTCCTGGCGGGCCTCGTGCTCTTTGCGGCGGCGGCCGAGGCGCTGCCCATCGACGTGCAGGGGTTCCACCCGTCCCCCTTCATGCACGACATGGTGACCGTGGAGATGGGGGACACCGCAGGGGAGTCCCCCTGGGCGGCGGGCCTGTTCGTGAACTACCAGAACGACCCGCTGGTCCTCTACCGGGAGATTGGCGACGACAAGCAGGCCCTGGCGCGAATCATCAGCCACCAGGTCACCGCCAACCTGCTGGGGTCCTTCAGCCCGGTCGAGTGGTTCGCCCTCGGCATCGACGTCCCGGTGATCGCGTTTCAGAGCGGTGACGGGTTCAGCGGTTCGAGTCCGGGCGTGGCGTCCATCGGGGACATCCGGCTCTACCCGCGCTTCCGTGTGCTCCACACGGAGGTCGTCTCGCTGGCGCTCACCGCCACGCTCAGCGCACCCACCGGGCACCTGGTCGACGACTACGCGGGGCGCTCCACCTTCGCGTTCTATCCGGGGGTCCTGCTCACGGCACGGGCCGGTGTGTTCGACCTGGGCTTCAACCTGGCCGCGACGATCACGGCCGCGGACTCCGTCGGCGACGCGGACGTCTCCCACGCCCTCGCCGCGCGCCTGGGCTTGCGGTTTCGCGCCGTCGAGGATCTGCTCGACGTCATGGGCGAGATCGGCGCCTCCATGCAGCTCGCGGACCCCTTCGCGTCGATCAACGAGAGCCCGGCCGAGGCGCTGGGCGCGCTGCGCTTCCACGTCGGGGGCGGCGTGGACCTGACGGTTGGCGGCGGCGCCGGCATCACGGGAGGCGCTGGCGCCCCGGACGCTCGGGTGTTCGCTGGCTTCCTCGTGACGAGCCCGCCCGAGCCGGAGCCCGTGCCCGTCGTCGAAGAGGGCCCGAAGGACACGGACGGGGACGGGCTCCTGGACCCGGACGACCAGTGCCCCTGGGACCCGGAGGACAAGGACGGCTTCCAGGACACCGACGGCTGCCCGGACCCAGACAACGACGGGGACCGCATCTTGGACCCGTGGGTGGAGCTGGCCGGCGAGCTGGCCAAGTACGAGGCCATCGGCCGCGGCGCCGACCAGTGCCCGGACGTCCCCGAGGACTGGGATGGCTTCGAGGACGAGGACGGCTGCCCCGACCCGGACAACGACAAAGACGGCTTCTGCGACCCGTGGGTGGCGGCGCAGGGGCTGCTCCCCCAGATGGCGGCCATCTGCAAGGGCATCGACCAGTGCCCCGACGACCCGGAGACCTTCAACGGCCTCGCCGACGAGGACGGCTGCCCCGACGAGCGCGTGCGCCTGGAGAAGGACCGCATCGTGATCCTGGAGGTGGTCCACTTCTACTTCAACGAGGCGCGCATCAAGGAGGAGAGCTATCCGCTGCTGGAGGACGTCACCAACGTGCTGCGCGAGCACCCGGAGGTCCTGCTGGTGCGCGTCGAGGGCCACACGGACGAGCGGGGCTCCAAGTCGCACAACCTCAAGCTGTCGAAGGCCCGCGCCAAGGCGGTGCGCGACCACATGGTCGCCCGCGGCGTCGACGGCGGCCGCCTCACGTCCGAGGGCTTCGGCGCCAGCCGCCCGATCATCCGCAAGGCCCAGACCGAGGACCAGCACCAGCAGAACCGGCGCGTGGAGTTCGTGATCCTCGCGCGGTCGCAGTAGCGCACGTTCGGGGACACCCGCCTCCGTCCTGACCGAGCGCCAGGCGGCGCCTCAGAACGCTCCGGTTTCTCGCCCTCATGGTGGTCACCGCGTGACCCACCGGGCCTCGACGCCGAGCGCCTCGACCTTCACCGAGCGGCGTACCGCCTCTGCGTCTGCTCCCACCTCCAGGTGGAACACGACATCGGCCATCGGCCGGCCGTCGACCCGACGACGGGTGGTCCGCTCGGTGACGAGCTCCATGGTCGCCACCGAGGTCAGCGGCACCGCTGCGCCATCGTGGGCACGGAGCCGAGCGTCCGTCGGGGCCTCGACCGGCAGGAGCACCACGTCGATGAAGCGTGAGCCTTGGCGCACGGCGCCGACCCGGACGCCCTCGGGGTGCGCTGCCTCCAGCACGTCCTGGATCGTCAGCCCGTGGGCGGCGATCGCAGCATGATCGGGCTTGACCCGGATCACGGGGGCCTCGCCGACGTCGAGCGCGGCCACCGCCAGGACTCCGGCCGGGCGGGGCGCCTCCGCGAGCGCGCGCGCCGCCGCCACGACGCCCTCCGCGTCAGCCCCCGTGAGGCGCAGGACCAGCGCCGCACCCGAGCTCTGGCGCACGGTCACCCCGGGGGTGCGCAGCGCGGCCGCCAGCGGGTCTCGCGTCGCGTCGGCACCGGGTCTGCCCGTCCAGAGCAGCAGCGTGGCGCGGTCAGGCGTCTGGAGCGTGCCGACCCACGGGCCTGCCTCCGCGGCGATGGACCGCATGGTCGCCAGCGCCGCGCTGGGCTCCACGTCCGGTGGCAGGTCGAGCTCCAGCACGGTCGGGTCGTGGGGGAGCGCCAACACGACGGCGTCCGGGGGGAGTGCCAGGCCGTCGATCCGCTGCGCCACGGACTCCGTCACTGCCTCGGCCTGGTCCTCGCGGGCGAGCACGGTGACGAGGACGACGGCTCCCCGCGGATCTGCCGCCATGCACGGCAGGGGGATCAGCTCCTCCGCGATGGTGGCGACGTCCCTGACCCGGGCCGCGCCCACGGCGACGTCCCCGAGGTCTCCGGGGCCGGCGCTGGGCGGCACCAGGGGCGACGCCGCCAGCAGGGCGCTTCGGAGGGCGTCGCGGACAGCGGCGGCCTCCAGGCCCAGGGCCTCCAGGCGCCGGGGGTCGGCGCGCACGGTGATGCGCGCCGAGTGGCCACCGCAGAGCGCGACCTCCGCGACGCCTGGGAGGGTGAGCAGAGCCGGGCGGCTGACCTCCTCGGCGAGGCTCCGGTCCGATGGGTGCGCGCCGGAGATCGTCAGCCGCACCGCGGGGACCGGGCGTGTGTCGATGCGCACCGTCGGGAGAGTCCCCTCGGGGAACGAGGGGCGTGCGCCCTCCAGGGCCTCGCGCACGGCCGCCGCGGCCCGGAGCGGGTCCTCCCCCGAGCGGAACCGGGCGGCGCTCGACGAGTGGCCGGCTCGCACCGTCGACGCGACCTCCTCCACGCCCGGGATCCTCAGCAACGCCGACTCCAGTGGGACCGCGACGAGCGCCTCGACGTCGTCGGGAGAGCCGCTCGCCTCCGCCTCTACGATGATGGAGACGGGCTCGGCCCGCGCGGGCGGAGGAGGATCCTCCCGACGGGGAGCCGGAGGGGCATCGGCGCACCCTCGATCCGAGCCACACGCGACCACGGCTAGCAGCAGCCACAGGGCACCAATGCGGTGGGTCATGGCGCACCTCGCTCTGCTGGTCGAAGACGGGTTCTCAACTCTGGACGGGGCCTGTGGCGCGGTCCCCGCTCACCCGAAGCAGTGGAAGGTCCCGCCCCCGTCACCGACATAGATGCGCCCCCCAACGATGCACGGCGTGCTGATGCAGCCTCCGCTGAGGGGGTGGCTCCACACCTCGGCGCCGGTGGCCGCGTCCAGCATGTTCAGGGTGCCCTTGGAGCTGCCGAAGACCACCCTGCCGTCGACCACGCAGGGGGAGCTCCAGATGGACGCGCCCATCTTGACCGACCAGTCCGGTGCGCCGGTCTCGAGGCTGAGGCGGTGTACTCGCCCCGTTTGGGAGGCCGCGTAGACCTTGCCGTCGACCACGGCCGGGGTGGACCAGTAGCCCTGGCCACCGTAGGTGCCGCTGCCGTTGGTGCGCTCCTTTGAGGCCGGTGGTGGCGGTGCTGAGTCGGCCTCGCCCTTGGCCTCGTCGAACTTCCAGAGGAGGCGGCCCTCCAGGTCGAAGCAGAGGACGAAGGGGGCCGCCTCCTCAGGCGCGATCACCAGGCGTCCGCCGGAGACGACCGGCGAGACGTCCGTGTCGTCTCCCGTGTTGGCCTTCCAGCGGATCCTGCCGGTGGCCGTATCGAGGCACAGGAGCACGCCGTCGTAGGTGGCTGCGTAGAGGGCGCCGTCGACGACGGCTGGCGAGGTCTCCGACCCGTTGCTGCCGAGCAGGGTGCCGGGCCCCGTGCCGCCGATGTGGGTCTTCCAGATGACCTTCCCCGTCCGCGGCTCGATGCACCAGGCGTAGCCGCTCTCACCGGTCACGTAGAGGCGGTCGCCCACGACGCAGGGCGAGGAGTCGAGATCCTTGCCCGTGTTGATGGACCAGACGAGCTCGCCGGTCGCCGCGTCCACGCAGCGCAGGTGGTTGTCCACGTTGCCGATGTAGAGGCGGTTCTCGTAGACGCAGACCGAGCACTTGAACATGTCGCCGCCCTGGAGCTTCCAGCCCAGCGCGCCCGTCTCCGCGTCCAGCGCGTAGAGGAAGCCGTCCACGGCGCCGATGAACACCCACCCGCCGAGCTTCGCCGCCTGCCCCGTCCAGCCGGTGCCCACCCACCGCTTGGGTTTGTCGCGGAGCATGCGCTCCAGGAAGCCGAGCTTGAAGGTCCAGAGCTGCTTCGGTGCGGTCGGAATGGGGCCGGTCCCGTAGAAGGTGTGCGCCGGGTTGCCGCGGAACATCAGCACGGTGTCCGTCGCCGCGCTGGACGTGCCGTAGCTCCAAGGAGGCAACGGCAAGGGGGCCGACGGCGGCGTGAGGCCACGGGTCTTATTCTTGGGCGCGGCGAGGGCCGTTGGCGCCAGGAGGGCCCCCGCGGCGATTCGGAGGGCGTCGCGTCGGGTGATCTTCATGGGCCGCCGTTATAGCACGGGTGGTGCCCTCGCTCCACTGGCAGGGACCCCACCGCTCTGCTAGGGTGCGGCCCCTGGAGGAGCCCCCATGCACGACCTCTCGACCCTCGCCGCCCTCGGCACCGCCAACCTGGAGCGCGTCATCGCCATCGACTCCCAGAGCCGCGAGGCGAGCGGCACCATCCCGTCCAGCGACGGACAGGTGCGTCTCGCCGAGGAGCTGGCGCGGTTCTTCGGTGAGCTCGGGTGCTCGTCGCGGCGCGACGCCAACGCCAACCTGATCGTGAGCATACCCGGGTCCCCCGGCTGCGAGGCGCTGCCTCCGCTCGCCCTGATGGTCCACATGGACACCGCCGAGGGCACGAGCGCGGTCCCGCGGCTCCAGGTAGTGCCCGGCTGGGACGGCCGCCTGGTCGACTACCCCGCCAACGACCGGCTGCACGTGTCGGTGGAGGACTACCCGGAGCTCCTGCCCTACGTCGGGGAGGACCTGCTCCACGGGCCGGGCCTGGCGCCCGTCGGGCTGGACGACAAGCTGGGCATGGCGCAGCTCATGACCCTGGCGCAGGTGCTGGCGGACGACCGGGCCTTGCCGCACGGCCCGCTCCTGCTGGTGTTCCGCCCCGACGAGGAGATCGGTCGCATGGAGGCCGTCGTGGGCCTGGCCGCGGAGCTGGCCGCAGAGGGTGTGCGCCACGGCTACACCGTCGACGGTCTGGACCGCTTCGAGGTCAACGTCGAGAACTTCAACGCCGCTCGCGCCCGCGTCCGCTTCCAGGGGCGTCCGCTGGCGATGCAGCTCCCCACCCTCACTGTCCGGGTGGATGGGGTCAAGAGCCACGGCGCCACCGCCAAGGCGGAGGGGTACCGCAACGCGACCGTCATCGTGGCGCGCGCGCTGGCCGCGCTCGAAGACGCGGTCGCGGTCCCCATCGCGTGGGTGCAGAGCCCCGCCGCCGAGGTGGACGCCACCGTGACCTTCGCCGTGACCCCGGACTCTCGCGGGGTATTGCTGGAGGCGCTCGCAGCCGAGATCGCCCCCCACGCGCGCCGCGGCGCCGCCGCCACCGTCGTCGAGGAGCGGCCCGTGGCCCGGATCACCGCCGACGACGGGCTGCGCCGCGCGCTGGCCCACGTGGCGGCCTTTCTCGGTGAAGCGCGCGTGACCCCCGTCCTGAGCGAGCACAGCACCGGGCACCAGGGCTACACCAACCCCTACGCCGTCGTGCACCGGGGCGGGTGGATCGTGGAGTACCGCATCCGCGACTTCACCCCCGAGGGCCTCGCCGCCCGCATCGCCGACGTGCGCGCCCTGGCCCGCGACGTGGACGTGGAGCACCAGTACGTCAACATGGGCCCGGCCCTGGCGCCCCACCCGGAGCTGGTCGCGTGGGCCGAGGCGGCGGCGCAGGCGGTGGGCGAGCGCATCGTGCGCCAGCCGATCCGCGGCGGGACGGGCGTGGACCCGTTCCTGGCCGTTGGCATCCCCGTCGCCAACCTGGGCACCGGCTACTTCGCGCCGGAGAGCGAGAAGGAGCTGACGAGCCGCCAGAGCCTGGCGCGGCACGTGCGGTGGCTGACGGCGCTCGTGCGGGTCGTGGCAGGGCGGTGACGGAGAGAGGCGCTTCGGCCGGGCGCCCCGCCGCGTGATCAGGGCATGGCGAGGGGGCCGAACGCGGTCACGAGCGGGGTGCCTGGCTGCTGCGCGGCCATGGTCTGGAGCTGCTGGAGCGCGGCCTGACCCGCTGGCGGGAGATCCTGGGCGACGATGGCCTTGCCGGTGACGACCCCGGCGCTGGGCCCCGCGATGGGGGTCAGGTTCTCGGCCCCCAGCATCCAGACGGCGGCCTCGGGAGCCTGGCCATAGAGCAGGGCGACCCGCTCGGGTGACTTGGCGAGGCCGAGAGCATAGGCGCTCGTCGGCGTGAGGCCGCCCCCGAGGAGCTTCTCCGCGTAGTCGAAGTACGACTGGGCCGGCGTCGTGATGTCCGCGTAGTCGAACAGCCACTTCAGGGGGCCTGGGTCGACGGTTGGCTCCACGCTGGTCAGCACCATGGCTGCGAGCCGCGTGGCGAGCTCGCACAGATCCTTCTTGAGCTTGCAGTCCGCGGGGATCGGGTCGCCGAGCTGCCAGGTCCCTGCGGCTTCCAGCGGCATCACGCAGTCGATGACGGCGTCGTGGCACCCGCCGAGCTGGCAGCTCGGCGTGTAGTTGGCGGGGTCACCCTCTGCCAGCTTGAAGCCGAAGATGCAGCGGTCGGGTGCGCCATCCTCGCTGCACTCGCCCCCCTGGCAGAGGTAGTCCAGGCAGCCGTAGGGATCGCTGGCGCCCCACCCCTCACCGGCGGTCTCCTGGTACCAGTGCTTGCAGAAGAGCTGCACGCAGGTGAGCTTGTCCATGGGCGCCACGTTGGTCGTGTCGAGCCAGCCGCAGGCGTCGATGTCGGCCACCGTCTGGGCCTTGTCCATCTGCGCGGTGCAGTAGGCGGTGGCGGCCTCCAGCGTCGGCTTCTGGCAGCTCTTCGTGGCGGCGTCGAGCTTGGCTTTGGCCTCGGCGAGGGTGGCCGGGTCGGAGGTCACCGAGCCGTTGTACCCGATGCAGGCGCTCTTGTTGCCCTCGTTGATCGTCTTGTTGGCGGGGTTGAGCACCTCGTTGCACGCGGTCTGATTGCACTGGGAGGGGATGAAGTTCCACTTGGACGGCGCACAGCTCTCGCAGGTCCACGTGTCGGCGGCCTTGCGCTGGTCGATGAGCCAGCCCGGGAGGAACACGCTGCCCATGAAGCGCGCGTTGACTCCGTTGGCCCGGGCGAGCATGGCGACCTGCTCCACCTCCGAGAACATGTCCACGTAGGTGCACGTGCTCGAGTCCACCTTGGCGACCATGAGCTTGCCGCCGCTGCTCCGGCGGGAGACCAGCCCATCGAGCAGGAAGTTGATGTGCATGGTGTTCGAGTTGTACTCGCCGTACTGGTGATCGCAGGACTTGGTCGGGGGCGTGCAGTACTTCTCGTCGATGTGGCCCACGTCCTCGTGGGTCGTCTCATGCACCATCGTCCCGGCGCGGTTGACCGCCTCGTAGCGGTAGGCGCCCGCCGGGAAGAGCAGGTAGTACCAGTCGACGACCTGGTTGTACGAGGCGTTCGTACTGTCCGTGCTGCACGTCGGCTCCCACTCGTCGGTCCCGTAGTCGGAGACGAAGTCCCACCACCGGCCCTTCTTGAACTCCTCGGGCAGGTCGCTCACGGGGAGGTCCAGGCTGCCGGTGCTCGTGTAGCCCTGGACCATGCGCACGATGAACGCGGCGTTCATCAGGCGCGAGAGCATCAGGCCGAGGTCGCCCGGGTCCTCGAAGCCCCAGCCCTCGTCCCAGTCGTCCTCATCGCACCGGAGGCCAGTGAACAGGGTGTCGAACAGGCTCGTGCCCTCCCACTGGGTCACGTAGGTCGCGTCGAAGGTGCCGCCGTTGGTGGCCGCCGAGCTCCAGGCGTTGGAGGGCGGCAACATGCAGCTCGGCTGGGCCGCGACGGTGGCCGGCCAGAGCGCGAGGGCGAGGAGCAACAGGCGCGTCTTCAGCATGGGTCCCTCCTCGGCTCAATAACGGTAGAGCAGGAAGACGCGGTCGGGCGACAGGAGCCCGCGCATCATGCGCTGCGCATCGCGGCGGTCCGCGGAGTTGGTGTAGGTGTGGCGTATGGCGAGCATCGCCGTGTAGGCGTCCGGGGCGGCCACCGCGGCGACGATGGCCCCATAGGCGCCCCCATCGCCCGCGCGCGCCCAGGACTGGAGCACCTCCATGGCGATCCCCCGCTTGATCTCGTCGGGCGGGACGTCGTGGCTGGCCGGATCCTCAGCCGAGGGGGGCGCCATCACGATGTCCGACAGGGCCCCGACCAGGGCAGGGGAGGGGCCCGTCGCCCGCAGGAGCGGCGCCAGGGACGCCATCCCCATGTAGGCATCCGGCGCCAGGGTGTCGAGGCTCGCGAGCAGGGCCGCTCGCGCGCCCTCCAGATCCTTCTCGATGGCCGCCTGCGCGGCCGCCCGCTGCTCGTGCATCGCGGTGGCCTCCTCGGCGGTGGTGGCCGCCCTGTGTGCCACCTCGAAGAGCTCGAGCAGCGCCCCGTTGGTCGGGCCCGGCGCGGTCTTGAAGGGGAAGTCCGGGGGCGCGGCGGTGTCCTCCGCGCCGTCGCTCGTGTCGACGGGGCCCGCGTCGCCCGCCTGGGCGTCACCGGCGTCCGTCGTGTCGAGGGCTCCGGAGGAGTCTGCGGTGTCGTGGGGCCCAGCGTCCGGGGCGTCGATCCCCGAAGCAGCATCGGCCGCGGCGTCGGTGCCAGCGTCGGTGGTCTGGACCCCGTCGGCAGCCTTCGCGTCCGACGCTCCGGCGTCGGACACGTCGAGGACCGCTCCGGTGTCGGCGGGCGGCGCGCTTGGGTCGTCGGGACAGGCGGCGAGCAGGGAGGCCGCCCCGAGCGCCGCGACCCAACGCAGCCGGGTCGTGAGGCGGTGGATCGTGCTGGCACTTCGAGCCATGTCACTCCTCGTCTTCCGGAGGAGCCTGCCGTGGCCCCGCCGATGGGTCGGGTTGCGCTGAATCGGGCGCTTCGGTGATGTTTGCTGCGAGGGCGTAGTCTACGCGAGAGGCGGGACGACGGTCAACGAAACGTGTCCCTACCGGATGAGGCGGTCCCGGACCTTGGTCGCCACCGCAAAGAGCTGGTTCGGGCTCAGCGTCTCGTTGGACGCGGTCACGGAGATGACGAGGCGCTGCTTCAGGCCCATGAAGACGAGGTAATAGACGTCGTTCCAGAAGGCGAAGTACGTGTAGTTGGTGACGTTCCCGGTCTCCTGCACGTTGGGGTAGGTCAGCTTCATGTCCTCGTACCGCGTGCGCGTGTCGCGGATGGTCGGCTCGTACCACACCTGCACCCCGACCCCATAGGCGCCGCCCTTGGCCGGGGCGAAGTAGAGCGAGTTGTAGGAGGGATCCCCCTCGCGACCGGCCAGCGTCCCCTGCTTGAACGCCTTGCCCCCCGAGAGCACCTTGAGCTCGCTGGCGGTCAGCGCCTGGCTGATGTCCAGGGGCGCGCCCGCGGGGCGGACGGGAGCGATGCGCGGGCTCGGGGCCGCCCCACGCTCTGGCGTGGAGGACGCGGCGACGCGGTCCGACGGAGGGACGGGCGCCTCCACGGGGCGCAGGGCCGGCGCCACGCGCTCCGGCGACCCGAGGCGCTCGATGGCGGGTGGGGTGGGGCCGGCTTCCGGGGAGCCGCCGCGGTCTGTGGGGGGAGCGACGGGTCGGGCCCTGTCCTCGGGCGTCGCGCCCCGCGGAGCGACCGCCAGTGAGGGCTCGACGACTGCGGCGTCGGCGCCGCGGGGCGCGGCCGGAGCGGCGGCTCGCGCCAGGACGGGCGACGGCCCCGGGTCGACGACCAGGCCCTTCTCTCCGCCACGGGGAGCAAGGGCGCTCGAGTCCGTGACGGGGAGGGCGGGCGGATCGGCCTCGGCTCGGGCGCCTGGCGCCAGCTTGTCTGCTCCGGCAGCAGCAGTCCGTGGTGCCACGGACGGGGCCGGTGTCCCCGCAGCAGCCCTGGGTGCCGGTCCGCCTTGCGCTTGTCCTGCGGGCGCGTCCTTGGTCGCAGATCCCTTGGTCGCGGTGCCCTTGTCCGCCTCGTCCGCGCCCTTGTCCGCGTCGTCCGCGCCCTTGTTCGCCTTGTCCGCGCCCTTGCTCGTCTTGTCCGCGCCCTTGCTCGTCTTGTCCGCCTTGTCCGCGCCCTTGCTTGCCTTGTCCGCGCCCTTGTCCGCCTTGTCCGCGCCCTTGCTTGCCTTGTCCGCGCCCTTGTCCGCCTTGTCCGCGCCCTTGTCCGCCTTCTTCGTGTTCGCAGCCGGCGCCGCAGGGGCCTCCGCGGCGTCGTCGGACCCCTTGCAGGCCGCCATGCCTGCCAGGACGTGGGCGGCGAGGAGGCCGAGCAGCCAGAGGTGCCGAGAGGTGGGGGCGGGAGTTCTCATGGGCGGTGCTCCGAGGGTGCGTCGCAAGCGACCGGCGGGTCGCGGGCCGCAAATCATAGAAGGCGACGGAAGGCCCTGTCAATCAACCCTCGGACCCGCTTGGGGGCTCCGACCGCCGGCCCCTTGCCGCTGCCCCCGAGATGTGGCACCTTGCCGCCTTGATTGGGTTCTCCCGCGCCGAAAGGACCGTCATGGCTACCCTGGAGGGTACGGTCGACCACGTCGTCTACTCCAACGACGAGACTCACTACGCTGTTGCGCACGTGCGCCCCATCCAGGGGACGGACGTCCCCCTGTTCCTGGACACGGTCACCGTGGTGGGGACCATCCCGGCCATCGCCCCGGGGCAGGATCTGCGGCTCGACGGCGACTGGGTGACCGACCCGCGCTATGGTCGCCAGTTCCGCGTGCGCTCCTTCGAGCTGCGCGTGCCGGCGACCATCGAAGGCATCGAGGCGTACCTGGCGTCGGGCCTCATCAAGGGGGTCGGCCCCGTGACGGCGCGGCGCATGGTGGAGGCCTTCGGAGAGCAGACGCTGGCGGTCATCGCCACCGACCCATCGCGCCTGCTGGACGTCGAGGGCATCGGCGAGGCGCGGGCACGGGACATCTGCCGCTCCTTCGAGGCCCACGCCTCCGTCCAGGCCATCATGGTCACCCTGCACAGCGTGGGCATCTCGTCGGCCTACGCGAGCCGCATCGTGCGGACCTATGGCGACCGGGCCGTCGAGGTCGTCCGCAACGATCCCTACCGCCTCGCGGACGAGGTCGTCGGCATCGGGTTCAAGATCGCGGACGCCATCGCGGCGCGCGTCGGCATCGACCGGCACTCCCCGCGGCGCGCCGAGGCGGGCATCGTCCACGTGCTCTCCCGCGTCTCCGAGGACGGCCACCTGTTCTGCGAGCGGGGGACCCTGCTCGGCCGGGCGTCCCAGGAGCTGGACATCCCCCTCGACGTCCTGGAGAGCGTCCTCCCGATCCTAGTCGCAGAGGGTCGCATCGTCTTCGACGCCCTCGAAGACGGCGCCACGGCCGTGTACCCGGCCCGGCTGTACGAGGCCGAGCGTCGCCTGGGCACTGGCCTCGCCGTTCTGTCCCTCGGGCGCTACCACGTCCTGCCCGAGGACGCGGCCCGCCTCGTGGCGCAGGCCGAGGCAGCCCTGGGCCTGGAGCTGGCCGCCCTCCAGCGTCTCGCCGTCGCGTCGGTGCTGGAGCGCAAGGTGGTGGTGATCACCGGAGGGCCCGGCACGGGCAAGACGACCATCCTGCGCGCCGTTGTCCACGCGCTGGTGGAGCAGGCGCTGCGGGTCGCGCTCTGCGCGCCGACCGGTCGCGCCGCCAAGCGCATGACGGAGGCGACGGGGGCCCGCGCCATGACGGTCCACCGCCTGCTGGAGTGGAGCCCGCGGGCGGGCGCCTTCCAGCGCAACGAGGACGAGCCGCTCTCCGCGGACGCGGTGATCGTCGACGAGTCGAGCATGCTGGACGTGCCCCTGGCCGACGCGCTGGTCGCCGCCGTGCCCGCTCACGCGCGCCTGGTGCTGGTCGGCGACGTGGACCAGCTCCCCCCCGTCGGGCCGGGCGCCGTCCTGAAAGAGATCATCGCCTCGGGAGTCGCGACGGTGATCCGCCTGGACCAGGTGTTCCGCCAGGGTGCCCGGAGCGCCATCGTGACCAACGCTCACCGCATCAACCACGGTGAGCTGCCCGAGACCGCTACTCCGGGACCCGCCGGCGACTTCCACATCATCGACAAGGACGACCCCCAGGCCGTGCTCGACGTGGTCGATCGCCTGCTGACGCGCCGGATCCCGAGCGCCTTCGGGCTCGACCCCGTGGACGACGTCCAGATCTTGTGCCCCATGCACCGCGGCGACCTGGGCGCCGAGCGCCTGAACCAGCGGTTCCAGGCGCTGCTCAATCCGGAGGGGCCCGAGCTGCGGCGGGGGACGAGGCTCATCCGGGAGGGAGACAAGGTGATGCAGATCCGCAACAACTACGACAAGGACGTCTACAACGGCGACGTGGGGCGGGTCACCCGCGTGGACCCCGACGCAGGAGAGGCGGCGGTCCGCTTCGACGAGCGCGAGGTGCTCTACGAGGCCGCCGACCTGGACGAGCTGGTGCTCGCCTACGCGGTCACCGTCCACAAGAGCCAGGGGAGCGAGTACCCAGCGGTCATCCTGCCGCTGCACACCCAGCACTACATGATGTTGCAGCGGAACCTGCTCTACACGGCGGTGACGCGCGGCCGGCGCCTCGTCGTGGTGGTCGGCCCCCAGCGCGCGCTGAAGATCGCGGTCGAGCGGCAGGACCAGTCCGTGCGTGCGACGCTGCTGGCGAGCCGCATCCGAGACGCCGTGCGGGAGGCCCAATGAGCCTGGAAGGGGCGGTGCTGATCACGGAGCTGGGCGGCCGGCTCGTCGCAGCGGTGGCGCTGGGCGAGGACCGGGGCACCCTGGACGTCCTGCTCCACGGTGGCGTGCGCCAGAAGCTCAAGTCCGACAAGGTCATCCGGGTCTCCGCCCGGCGCATCCAGTCTCCGGCGGCACGTGGGGCCCAGGCCGTCGCCGAGGCGGAGGCATACCTTGTCCGCGTCCAGGAGTCACTGGCCGCTCTGGACATGGAGGCCCTCTGGGAGATCCTCGTCGACGATGGCGGCGCCTGGTCCCTGGCCGACCTGGCGGATCTCGCCAACCCGGGGGGAGACACCGTGGCCACCGACGCCATGGCGCTGGCGCTGTGGTCTGATCGGGTCTGGTTCAAGGCCCGCAAGGAGGGCCTCGTCCCCAACCCCCGGCGCACCGTCGACCAGATGCGCTCCCAGGCCCGGGCAGAGACGGCCGCTCGTGACGAGGAGCAGGGAGCAGCCGCGGAGATTCGTGCGCTCCTGGACAAGGGTGAGACCGTGGGGGATCCGCCCCCGGCCGCCGCGGAGCCGTGGGTGCGCCTTCTGCGGGACCTGGCCCTCGGGACCATCGAGGGGGCGCGGGAGAAGAAGGCGCTGGCCATCCTCCAGCTCGTGCTCCCCGACCGGCAGACCGTGAACGCCTGGCACGCCCTGGACGTTCTGACGCGCCTCGGCGTCTTCGGCCCCGACCAGAACCTGGATCTGGTCCGCCACAAGGTGCCGGTAGCCTTCCCCGCCACGGTGCTCGCGGAGGCGGAGCGCCTGGCCGCCCGTCCCTTGGCCACCGGGGGCCGCGAGGATCTGCGTCACCTCGTAGCCGTGGCGATCGACGACGCGGACACTCGCGACGTGGACGACGCGCTGGCCGTCGAGGACCTGCCCGGCGGGCGCACGCGGCTCCATGTGCTCATCGCCGACGCCTCCGAGCTCGTGCCCCTGGAGACCGAGGTGGGCATGGAGGCCCGGCGCCGCGCCTCCAGCCTGTACCTGCCAGATCAGGTGGTGCCCATGCTGCCGCCGGTGCTCAGCGAGGTGGCGCTGAGCCTCGAGGCGGGCGTGGACCGCCTGGTGCTCGACTTCCGCCTGGACCTGGACGGCGGGCGTGTGATCGGGACGGAGGTCGTCGAGGGCTTGGCGCGCGTCGCGGCCCGGATCACCTACGTGGATGGGGACGCGATCCTGGGGGGTGCGCCCTCACCCTTCGCGCCTCTGTTGGAGCGGCTGCGAGGCATCGCCGCAGACCTCCGCGAGGCGCGCCGGCGGGGTGGAGCGCTGCTGTTTCAGCAGACCGAGGTCAAGGTCAAGGTCGGCTCGGACGGCGTGCGGGTCGAGCGCATCGACCGGGCGTCCGCGAGCCGCGAGCTGGTCGCCGAGACCATGATCGCCACCTGCACGCACGCCGCCGCTTGGTGCCACGCCCGAGGCATCCCGGCGGTCTATCGTACCCAGGGTGCCCCCGACGAGCCCATCGAGCTCGACCCATCCCAGGAAGACGATCCGGTCGCCATCAGCGAGCTCCTGCGCCGCCTGCGCAAGGCGGAGGTGTCGCTGGTCCCCGACCGCCACTACACCCTGGGCGTCGACACCTACACCCAGGTGACCTCGCCCATCCGGCGCTTCCAGGACCTCGTCATGCACGCGCAGATCAAGGGGGCGCTGCGGGACGGCGTCGCGCCGCTCGGGGAGCGCGAGATCCTGCACGTCTTCGGCGAGCTGGAGGGAGTGTCGAGCCTCTTCTCGCGCATGGAGCGGGAGGCCAAGCGCTACTGGATCCTCAAGCACCTGGGCGGGCGGCGCGGCGACGTCCTGGAGGCGGTCGTGCTGCGGGAGATGGGCTCCCGCGTCGTCGTGGAGCTGACGGAGCTCGGCATCCAGGCGACCTGGTCCCCCACGTCCCCAGCGCAGGTCGGGGCGCGGGTGCGCGTGCGTGTGACCGACGTGGATGCGCGCCGTGACCGCCTCGTGCTGGCGGACGTCGTCGAGTGATCGAGGCGGGGATGCGCGCAGTGGCCCCGGCGATCTCTGTCGTTCTGGCCGTGTCGGCCTGCGCCGGGCAGCGTGCGGCCTCCCCTGACGCTGGTACAGAGGACGGCGCCCCCCCCACTGACGCTGTCGATGCCACCGCGGCCCAGGACGTGGACCCGTGGGCCGATCTCTCGGCCGCGCAAGCCTGTGACCGGCTCCTCGCCTGGACGACCGCCTGCACCGGAGCGCCACCGAGCCACCCCGGAGACTGCGCCCCGGCAGCCGCGGCCTTGGGCCCGGCGGCGGCGCCCGTGTTCGCCTGCCTGACGCGCGACGGGTGCAGGGCGCTCGTCGCGGCTGACACGCTCCGCTGCCTCGAGGACCTCACGGGACCCGCGCCCGCGCCTCGAAGGGCGGTCTGCGAGGCCCTGGACCTGCCCATGGAGCGCTGCCGCTTCTCGGTCGCCGACCGCGACACGGCCCGACTGCACTGTCTCGTTGCGGCGCACCGGCGGGTGGACATGGTGGCCGTCCAGCAGTGCGCGGCGCGGGACGTGGGTCCCCGCTTCGCGCCGCCGAACCCTCCGCCCCTGGACTTCCGGTGCGCTGCCTTCGAGGGGTGTGTCCGGGACTCGCTGGGCCTCGCCGGCTACTCGGACTGGGGCTCCGACGACCCGTGAAGCGCCGAGAGCACCCGGCGCCAGCCGTCCGGGTGGCTCGCGATGGCCCGCGCCGTCCCGTCGACGAGGGCCATCATCTCCGGGTTCTCCGTGAAGCCCGGGAGGGCGTCGCCCCGGTGGCTGATGCGGAGCCCCGTAGAGGTGCGGAGCGCGATGCGCCCCGGAGAGACCGGGCCCACCTCCAGGCACACGGTCGGCCCCGCTGCCCGCACCCAACTGATGAGCAGGGCGTCGCGCTCGCCGGTCACGTCCACCCGGTCGAGGCGCCAGGGACCGGGATCGCTCGCATCGCCCAGCAGCTCGGACACCTCGAAGAGCAGCCATGAGTCGGTCGCCTCGGCGGCGTCCTGCACCACGGACGCGTAGGCGTGGAAGGCGCCCTTCTGGAAGGCGCCGCCGACCAGGAAGCCGTCCTGCACCTCCATGGCGGCGCTGTCGTCGCGCATCACCTCCCCGGAGTACCAGAAGTCGAAGGCGCGGACGGCCCGCTCCATGAGGTGGTCGTACTCGGCGCAGTACCGCGCTGCGTCGGCCGCAGTCCAGGGGGCCGCGCTCAGGTGCTGCCCCACCGCGATGGCCTTGTTGACGGCGAGGCCCGTGCCGACGGAGTACACGGGGTCCGCGAAGGCGAAGGCGTCCCCGAGCAGGATGTAGTCCTCGGTCGCCGCCCTGTGGGCGCGGCGCGCGAAGCCGGAGCGCCGGTGGATGCGGTCGAGGCCGTCGAGGCCGTCGTCGCCCCGGGAGCGCAGCGTGTAGCACGGGGCCACGTGCTCTTCGACGAGGGCGCGATAGGCGGCCACCGTGAAAGGCTCTCCGCGGGAGACCACGCCGACGCTCAGGCGTGACCTGCTCCAGAGCGGGATCTGCCACATCCAGGTGCCCGGGCGGAGCTGGACGAGGATGGTCGTGCGGCTCGGCGAGAAGGACTCGGGGCTGTGCTCGGGCATGAGGTGGCCGCTCGGGATGTCCAGGAAGGCGGATCTCCAGCCCCGCTCGTCCACCGCGCGCCAGAAGCGGCCGTCGTCCACGTCGGTGACGTCGTAGTAGCCCCACACTGCGTGCACGGGCCAGAGCTGCTTCACCTCGCCGATGGCGTGGGCGACGACCATGGCGGGCCCCGAGCAGTCGATGATGGGGCCTCGGCTCTCGTAGACCCCTTGGGCGGTGGTCACGGCCCGCGCCGCCACATCGACGCCTGTCACCCGCTCGCGCCGGACCTCGATGCCGAAGCGCTCGAGGAGCAGCGCCTCCATCTCGGAGCGGTAGATGTGCATGGTCCGCAGCCGGTGGGTCTGGAGCGGGAAACAGGCGACCTCCCCAGCGCCGATGAAGGTCGTGCCGATCTTCGGCGAATAGGAGGCGCAGCGCCGGACGTCGGGCAGCGCCTCACTCATCAGCGGGTGGTGGAACTGCTCGGGGATGATCGACTCGCCGATCTTGTAGCCCGCCGGCTCCGGGTCCAGCATGACGACGCTGCCGGTCAGCGCGCGGCGCAGGGCGATGCCTGCGATTCCAGCACCGATGACGACGTGATCTACCTTCATGAGGCCCTCCATCAGGTGAGAACCTCAGCATCTGACGGCGCCTGGCGGCTGTCAACTCGGGGTCAGGGCTGGACGCAGGGGTCGACGGGAGTGAACGTACACTGCTGCGTGGCGGGGTTGCACCCGTCCTTGGTGCAGGGGTCCCCGTCGTTGCACAGCGGCGTGATCTGGCAGCCTGCGGTCGGTGAGCACGTCGCGGGGAAGCAGATCGGGTCGTCCGAGCACGATACGGGCTGGGTGCTGCACGCCCCGGTGGAGGGGTTGCACAGGTCGGTCGTGCAGGCGTTGCCATCGTCGCACTTGGGCTGCGCCTGGCAGCCGAGGTTGGGAACGCACACCTTCGGCTGGCACAGATCTCCCGAGGCCGGGCAGGTCACCTGCGCGAACTGGCAGGATCCACCGACGCAGCTCTCCGTCGTGCAGGGGTCCTGGTCGGCGCAGTCGGCGCCGGTCTGGCAGCCCGTACAGCCCGCCTTCGGCGTGTGGATGCAGCCGTCGTCCACGTCGCACGCATCCGTCGTACACGGGTCGCCATCGCCGCAGGGGAGCGGGGTCGTTGCGCAGCCCACGCCCGCTACGCAGACACCGGAATTGCACTTGTCGGGAGTCGGACAGACGATGGGCTGGTACGAGCAGCCACCCTGTATGCAGGCGTCCGTGGTGCAGGGGTTTCCATCCGTGCAGGTGGCGTCCGACTCGCAAGGGGTGCAGCCCTGCTTCGGAAGGAAGACACAGACACCCGCAGAGTTGCAGAGATCTGCCGTACAGGGATCCCCATCGTCGCACACCTTCTGGGTCCATACGCACACGCCTCCCTCGCACGTGTCGACGGTACAGGCGCTGTCATCGTTGCAGACCGCCGCAGAGGCGCACTTCTGGCAGCCGGGGACCGTATTGTGGATGCAGTCTCCGTCTCCGTTGCAGAGGTCGAGGGTGCAGGGGTCGCCGTCGCTGCAGTTCTTGGGCGTCGCCGTGCAGAACCCCCCCACGCACCCCGCCAGGATGCACGGGTCCCCTGTCTCGCAGTCGCCGGGCGTCGTGCACGGCACGCAGTCGATGGCCAGGAAGTGCTCGCACTCACCCGACGGGCCGCAGAAATCCGTCGTGCACGAGTCTCCGTCGTCGCAGCTCTTCGGGTTGAAGACGCACTCCCCGTCGGCGCAGGAGTCGACCGTGCAGGGGTCTCCGTCCGCACAGTGGGCGGCCGTCGTGCACCCCTGGCAGCCGTCCTCCAGGATCGGGAAGTGGAAGCACTGCCCCAGCGCACCGCAGGCGTCTCCGGTGCAGTCGTCGCCGTCGTCGCAATCCTTGGCCACGTGCTCACACTGGCCGGTGACGCACAGGTCGTTGGTGCAGGGCTCCTCGTCGGCGCACTCCTCGTCAGACTCACACAGGTCGCACTCCGGGTCGGCGACGTGCGTGCACACCCCTCCGGCGCAGGCGTCGAAGGTGCACGGGTCGCTGTCCTCGCAGTCCACCGGGGTGTGGGCGCAGTCTCCATCGTCGACACAGACGTCGTTGGTGCAGGCGTTGCCGTCGTCGCAGTCCACTGCGGTGTATGTGCAGGCGCCGACTTGCGGGTCACACGCGCCCGGCGAGCATGGCCCACCGCCCACGCAGAGGGTCTCGTTGGAGACGCACTGTCCCTCTTCGCAGGAGAACCACGTACACGGCCCGGGCACGGGGCAGTCGGCGGGGCCCTGGCACGATGAGCATGCGGGCACGGGAGTGTGGGCGCACCCGGTCTCCGGGTCGCAGGAGTCGGTGGTGCAGGGGTCGTCGTCGTTGCAGTCGAAGGGTGTGACGATGCAGGCTCCGCCCACGCACTCCGCGTCCTCGCAGAGTCCGCTGCTCACGCATTGGAGCGGTGCGAACACGCAGCCCGTCGTCGGTCCCTCGCAGTTGCCCACGAGGCAGCCGTCCGGCGACGTGCACTTCACCGTCGTGCCTACGCAGGCGCCCGTGACGGCGTCGCAGGTGTCGGTGGTGCAGACATCGCCATCGTTGCAGTTCGTCGGGGTGTGGACGCACCCATTGGCCACGCAGGCGTCGGCGGTGCAGGCGTCGCCGTCGTCGCATGGGAGGACCGGGGGCTGGCAGCCCAGTCCCGGTACGCAGAAGAGCTTGGCACAGCCGGTGCCACCGCAACTGACGGGCACGTGCATGCAACCCCCGAGGGGGTCACAGGCGTCGCTGGTGCAGGAGTTGAAGTCCTCGCAGTCCACGGCCTCGTGGGCGCAGTCGCCGCCGGAGCACGCGTCGTCGGTGCACGCGTTGCCATCGTCGCAGTCCTTCTGAGCGAAGACGCAGCCGGTCGACGGGTCGCAGGAGTCCAGGGTGCAGGTGTTTCCGTCGTTGCACGTGATCGCGGTATTGACGCAGCCGACCGGTACGGAGCAGGAGTCCACCGTGCAGGCGTTGCCGTCGGTGCAGCTCTTCTGGGTGGTCTTGCACCCGCTCAGCGGGTCACATGCGTTGTCCGTGCACGGGTTGCCGTCCTCGCAGCTCACCCCCACATAGGCGCACTGCCCAGTGCCCAGGTCGCAGAAGTCCGCGGTGCAGGCGTTGCCGTCGTTGCAGTCCGTGGGTTTGGAGACGCAGGCCCCCGTGAGGGGGTCACAGGTGTCGGTCGTGCAGACCTGCCCGTCGCCACAGTCCTTGGCCGTATGCTTGCAGCCGACCCCCGGAGTGCAGGAGTCGAGGGTGCACTCGTTCTCGTCGTCGCAGTTCGCGTCCGGGTGCAGACACGCCCCCGTGGCTGGGTTGCACACGTCCGCCGTACAGATCTCTCCGTCGTCGCAGTCGACGGTGGCATGCTTGCACCCCGTCGCCGGGTCACAGGTGTCCAGCGTGCAGAGGTCGGTGTCCGCGCAGACCACCGGCGGGTTGGTGCAGCCACCGGGCAGGGCGCACAGGTTCTGCGTGCAGGCGTTGCCGTCGTCGCACGCGGCGGGCTTGGACTCGCACCCCGTCGCCGGGTTGCACGCATCGTCGGTACACGGATCTCCGTCGGCGCAGCTCACTGCCACGTTCGCGCAGACACCGGTTCCAAGGTCACAGAAGTCCATGGTGCATGCGTTGGAGTCGTCGCAGTCGGTCGGCCCCGACGCGCACGCCCCCGTGACCGGGTCGCACGTGTCCGTCGTGCACACCTCCCCGTCATCGCACACCTTGGGGACGTTGTCGCACCCCACGCCATCGTTGCACACGTCGGCCGTACACTCATCTCCGTCGTCGCAGTCGGTTGGGGGGTACATGCACTGTCCGTCCAGCGGGTTGCACACGTCCATCGTACAGGGCTCGTCGTCGCCGCACTGAACGGGCGGGTTGACGCATCCCGTGACCGGGTCGCACGTGTCCAGCGTGCACGGGTCGCCGTCTCCGCATACCAGCGGCGGGTTGGTGCACCCACCGGGTAGCGAGCACTCGTTGGCCGTGCAGGGGTCCCCGTCGTCGCAGGCGGCGGGCGACGAGACGCATCCCGACGCGGTATCACACCCGTCATCGGTGCACACGTCGCCGTCGGTACAGTCGACGGGCAGATAGGAACACGCCCCGGACGCCGGGTCGCAGGAGTCAAGCGTACAGGCGCTCAGGTCGTCGCAGGCGCTCTGGCTGTGGGAGCAGGCACCGTCCAGCGGGTTGCAGGCGTCGAGGGTGCACAGGTCCCCGTCGGAGCAGGTCTTGGGTGCATTGACGCACCCGACGCCGGCGGCGCAGGCGTCCACGGTGCACTGATCGTCGTCGTCGCAGTCCTCGGGCGGGAAGGTACAGGACCCATCCGCGGAGTTGCAGAGGTCGGCCGTGCACACATCGCCGTCGTCGCATTGCACAGGGGCGTGGGCGCACCCGGTCGTCGGATCGCACGTGTCGATGGTGCAGGCGTCGGCGTCCGTACAGACCGTGGGCGGGTGGAAGCAGCCGCCTGGGAGGGCGCACAGGTTCTGGGTGCAGGCATCCCCGTCGTCGCATGCGGCAGGAGCCGATGTGCAGCCGAAGGCGGGATCGCAGGTCTCGTCGGTACACGGGTTGCCGTCGTCGCATACCACGGGCGCGTTGGCGCAGGCGCCGCTGCCCTGGTCGCAGAAGTCGACGGTGCAGGCGTTGCCGTCGGTGCAGTCCGTGGGCGCGGATGCGCACGCCCCGGTGAGCGGGTCGCAGGTGTCGGTGGTGCAGACCTCCCCGTCGTCGCACGCCTTGGGAGCGTTCTCGCACCCGGCCCCGTCGATGCACAGGTCCGTCGTGCACTCATTGCCGTCGTCGCAGTCGTCGGGTGGGTACACGCACTGCCCGTCGGCGGGGTTGCACAGGTCGATGGTGCAGGGCTCGCCGTCGTCACAGGCTACCGCGACGTGGTCGCAGCCGGCTGCTGCGTCGCACGTGTCCAAGGTGCAGGCGTCGCCGTCGCTGCACGAGACCGGCGGGTTGGAGCACCCGGACGGCAGTGTGCAGACGTTGTCCGTGCAGGCGTCGCCGTCGTCGCACGCAGACGCCACCGACGCGCAGCCCATCGCCGGGTCGCACGTGTCGTCGGTGCACGGGTTGCCGTCCCCGCAGTCGACGGTGGCGTTGGTGCAGGCGCCGGTCGTGGGGTGACAGGAGTCGATCGTACACGCGTCCCCGTCGTCGCACTTGCCCGTCAGGTTCACGCAGGAGCCCTGGATGGGCTCGCAGTCGTCGCTCGTGCAGGGGTCGCCGTCGCTACAGTCGACGGGAGTCTGCGCGCACCCCACGCCCGCGATGCAGGTATCGGTCGTGCACTTGGAGCCATCGTCGCACTTGGACGGCAGCCACACGCAGGCCCCCGTCACCGCGTTGCACAGGTCGTCGGTACACGGGTCGCCGTCGCTGCACTGCGGCGCGGTGAACGTACACTGGCCAGTGGCTCCGTCACACTTGTCCGTCGTGCAGGGGTTGCCGTCGTCGCAGACCGTGCCGTCGTGCTGGCAGGAGCCCGTGATGGGGTGGCAGTAGCTGGTCGTGCAGGCGTTGCCGTCGTCGCACTTCTGAGCCAGGAAGACGCACTTGCCCGTGGCGGCGTCGCAGTCGTCGGCGGTGCAGGGGTCGCCGTCGTTGCAGGGCACGGGGAGGCTGGCGCACTTGCCCAGCGCGGCGTTGCAGCCGTCGAGGGTGCAGGAGTCGCCGTCGTCGCAGGGCAGCTCGGGGTGGAGGCACCCTCCCGTCGCCGGGTCGCAGGAGTCGACCGTGCAGGGGTTGCCGTCGCCGCAGGCCGTCGGCACGTGGAGGCAGCCCAGGGCCTTGGAGCACGAGTCCGTCGTGCAGGCATCGCCGTCGTCACACCCGATGCCGTCGACCTTGCACGTCCCGGCGGTGCAGGACTCCACCGTGCACGCGTTGCCGTCGTCGCAGTCCCCGTCGCCGGCGCACCCCGCGCAGCCGGGCTTCGCGACGTGGACGCAACCGGAGCTGCCACAGGCGTCCGTCGTGCACGGATCGCCGTCGGCGCAGGTGACGGGCACCGACACGCAGCCGCCCTGCGATGGACTGCACTCCAGCGCGATGCAGGGGCCCCCGTCGCCGCACTCCACCGGGGTCTGGACGCAGCCGCCCGCGGCGCCGTCGCACCACGAGAACACGCACGGGTTCGTGTCCATGCAGGAGAAACCGGTGTGCACGCACCCGGAGACGGGATCGCAGCCGTCCCCCGTGCATGGCTCGCCGTCATCACAGTCGCGGGGCTCCTGTGAGCACCCGCCGGTCAGGGCGTCACAGGTCCCGACGAAGCACTTGCCTCCGTCGCAGGCCTTTCCGGCGTGGTCGCAGCCAGACGCCGGGTCGCAGGCGTCCGCCGTGCACAGGTCGCCGTCGTCGCAGGGGTCGGGGACGTGGGCGCACCCGGTGAGCGGCGAGCAGTCGTCGAGGGTGCAGGCGTTGCCGTCGTCACAGGGCTTCACGAACGTGATGCATCCGAGCCCCGGGACGCACAGGTCGTCGGTGCAGGCGTCTCCGTCGTTGCACGTGACCGCCTGGGCGAGGCAGTTGCCCGACAGGGGGCTGCAGTAGTCATCGGTGCACGGGTTGTCGTCGTCGCAGATCTTGGGCGTCGCGATGCAGGTGCCCTCGTCGCAGTCATCGACGGTGCATGGATCCCCGTCGCTGCAGTGGGCGGCGAGGGTGCAGGGGCCGGCGTCCGGCTCTGCGTCGGCGGGACCCGTATCGGCGGGGCCTCCGTCGGTCCCTGTGTCGTCGTCCGCGTCGGGGGGGCCACCCGAGTCGAGGGGCTCGGGCACGTCCGGCACATCGTCCGCGTCGGGATGCGGGGAGACGTCTCCTGCGTCCGTGGGATCTGCGGCGTCACCGTCTGCCGCGTCGCTGAGGCTCGGTACGTCCTGGGCATCCGCCGCGGCGTCCGCGGCATCGGCAGCGTCGGTCCCTGCGTCCGTGATCCCGTCGGGCTTGCTCGGAGCGTCGGTCGCCGCGTCCACGGCGACGTCCCATACGTCGCCCGTCGCATCCTGAATCGCGCCGTCGTCCATCGCGGTCCCAGAGTCGGTCGCGTCATTCAGCGCGTCCTCGGCGGTGGCATCCGTGGAACCTGGTGGAGGAGCCAGGGTCGCGTCCGGGCACGCCGTCACCAGGCAGGCCGCGAGCACTGCGGCGCCGAGGCGCTCCAAGGATCGGCGCGTCATCAGCTACTCCTTGGCGGGGCCGTCGGGGACTATTGGCGCGTCGGGGGTGGGCGCGAAGTCGTCTGTGGGGATGGTCGCCTCGGCAGGGCGATCGATCTTCGGGTTCTGCATGGCGTAGTCGTCTGCCGCCTTCTTCTCCGCGGCGGCCTTGCGCTCGGCGAGCCACGCCTGCCACGCGGCGGGATCCGTGCCGACCGACTCCTCCCCGCCGTGTCCGTGCACGAGCGCCATCAGGGCGCCCTTGGCCACCTGAGGGTCGGGGTCCTTGAGGGCCTTTGCGAGCAGTGGAACTGCCTGCTCCGTCGGGAGCTGCGCGACATTCGCGACGGCGCTCCCACGCACCCAGCCGACGTCGCTCTCGAGGGCAGCGTCGTACCAGCGGCCGATGTCGCCGCTGTCGGCCATGCGCTGAGCGCTCATCAGGGCTCCGGTCGCCGCAGTCCGGGCCTCCGGGCTCAGGCTTCCGTCCTTCATGATGCTCCCGAGCGCCTCATAGTCCTCTGCGCCCATGACCTTGTTCATGGCCAGGACCCGAGCGGCGGGGCTGGCCAGGTCGACGTCCCGCTCGCGGAGCAGCGAGCGCGCGACGTCGATGGCTTGCGCAGGATCTTCCTCGTGCAGGAGGTGCAGCCCTTCGGTCCGGTCCAGCGCGTCGAGGGAGCGCAGGAGCGCCCGTGCGCGGCGAGCCCGTTCCTCCGAGGAGCGCGTGCCCTCGAGTAGCTCTGCCTGGCTCGGGGCGACGGCGATCTCTCTGGCCATCACCTTGCGGCTGCCGGCAGGGAGTCCTACGGGCGCCATGCTCGGACCAAGGTCCCGAGGTCTCGCGTGCTCTGTCTGTGCTGCAGTCTCACCCTGAACGACCGGGGAGGACTGCGAACCGCCCCCGCCGAGGCGGGAGCCGAGCCATCCGGCTCCCAGGGCGCCGAGGAGGAGCAGGGAGGTGCGGACAATCTGAGCCGTGCGTGGGGACACAGGCACCTCAGTCGATCATGCTGGAGCCATAGCAGCAGGCAGCGTAGCGGTTGTCGTTCTTGTTGGCGTGACCCTCGAAGTTGCCAAGGTTGCCCGCGTTGTTGACGTAGTACGCGTTGTCGTCGTTGACCCGGTTGCCGATCCAGTCGCCGTTGACGAAGCCGATGCCGGACGGCGTCGTCCCGTAGGACTGCGACATCTTGTAGATCTCTCCGTAGGAGCAGATGTGTCCGCCGAGGGCGAAGCACACTCCCTGCATCTCCTGGTAGTTGCTATAGCCCCACTTCCACATGCACAGCTTGTTGCCGTATCCGGCGTAGGTGTAATAGCCGCCGTTGGAGGTAAAGGGAGCCGGGCATCCGCCATCGTAGTAGACTCGACCATCGACGCGCATGGCGTTGATGCGGCTCGTGCCGTTGGGGTCCATGTAGAAGCCCGTGTCATTCTGGTCATAGTAGATGGGCGAGCGCATGTCGCCATCTGTCCGAATTATTGCTCCAGCCGCATAGACGTTCTTTCCGTTGTAGACTCGCACCCACGTCGTGTCCGTCATGTGCCAGCCGCCGCCGTAGTCCTGGAAGTAGAGGCCCGTCGTGCCCTGCGGGCGGAACCAGTCGTTGGCGAGCACGTAGCGGAGCTGCGACACGCTGTTCGGGTCCAGGTAGTAGCTGCCGTCGTTGATGTCGCGGTACTGGACGCCGTAGGCGAGACCGTCGGCGCGCACATAGAACACGTCGCCACCCGCGCCGTTGCCGATCCGCAGCGTCTGGGCTGAGCCGGTCGTCCCGTTGTCCCAGTTGAGGATCACGCTGTAGCCCGCCAGGGAGTTGAGGTGCAGGTTCGGCGTGAGGCGCGCCACGTTGTTGGCCGGGCAGTAGCCGTTCATGCAGGTGATCGTGTTCGGGTAGACGGCGTTGAGGCGGCTCGTCCCGTTGGGGTCCGCGTAGTAGCCGCCGTCGTTCAGGTCGTAGAAGATGGGCGCCCGGACGTTGCTCTCGCTCCGAATCTCGTTGCTGGCGAGCAGCGCCTTGCCGTTGTAGACCCGCACCCAGGTCGAGTCCAGCATCTGGAAGCCGCCGCCGTAGGTCTCGAAGTAGAAGCCGCTCGTGCCCTGGGCGCGGAACCAGTTGTTGGCGTAGATGGAGCTGACCTGCGAGTAGCTGTTCGGGTCCATGTAGTACCCACCGTCGTTCAGGTCGTAGAAGATGGGCGCGCGCACGTTGCTGCCGCTCCGAATCTCGGCGTCCGCCAGGACGGGTTTGCTGCCGTAGGCCCGGATCCAGGTGGTGTCGGTCATGTACCAGCCACCGCCGTAGTCCTGGAAGTAGAAGCCGGTCTGCCCCTGAGCGCGGAACCATGCGTTCGCGTAGATGGTGCTCACCTGGGAGCTGCTCGCCGGGTCGATGTAGTAGCCGGTGTTGTTCGTGTCGTAGAAGATTGGCGCCCGGTAGCTGCCATTGGCCTGTCCGATTCCAGCGACCGTGTGGTTGCCTCCCACCGTGCCGCTCCCGGAGATGTTGTAGTTGGCCGACTGCTGGGTCGTGGTGTTTTGGATGTAGCTGCCGCTTCCGCCGGGGAGGTCGCCCCCGGCCAGGGCGGAGACGCCCCACGCGCCGGCTCCGGTGCTCCGGAGGAACTGACCCGCGGCGGACGGCGCCGTGGTGATCCCCGTACCGCCGTTGGCGATGGGGACGGTGCCGAGCGTGATGTTCGGGGTCGCTCCGCCAGAAGACGCCAGTGGGCTGGACGCCGTCACAGCCGTGACCCCCGCGGAGGTTGCGTCCGCGGCCGGTGCCCACTGCGTGCCGTTGTACTTCAGCACCTGGTTCGTGGTCGGAGCGGTGGTCGCCACCGTCACGCCCCGGATCTTCTGCACGACCGTCGCGCCCTGAGTTCCCGCCACGTCCCCGTTCAGGGAGCCCGAGAAGTTGGTCGCGGTGGTCGCCGTCGTCGCCGAGGTCGCCGTCGTGGCCGACGCCGCGCTCCCCGTGATGTTGATGCCGTAGCTGCCCGACGCGACCATGGAGGGCACGACCCCGCCCGCCTTGATGCCCAGCTCGTTGGTGCCCGTTCCCAGGTTGCTCGCAAGGCCGCCGCTCGCGTTGAGACGCAGGTCGATGGTGCCCGTCGTCGAGATCGGCCCGCCCTGGAGACCCGCCCCCGTGTTGACCGTGGTCACCGTGCCGCCGGCACCCGCGTTGTCCGCCGCAGGCTCCCACGCAGAGGTCCCGGTGTTGTACTTCAGGACCTGCCCGTTCGTCGGCGCGGTCGTGGCCACGTTGCGCCCCCGGATGCGGGCGACCGTCGTAGCGCCCTGGGTGCCCGTCACGTCACCGTTCAGGGCGCCCGTGAAGTTCGTGGCGTTGGTGGCCGTGGTCGCGTTCGTGGCGTTGGTGGCCGTGGTGGCCGTCGCTGCGTTGCCGCTGATGCTGATGCCGTAGGTGTTCGACGACACCATGCTCGGGACGATGGCGTTGGCGCCGATGCCAAGCTCGTTGCCGGCCCCGAGGTTCTTCACGAGGCCGCCGCTGGCGTTGAGGCGCAGGTCGATGGTGCCCGTCGTCGAGATGGGACCGCCCTGGAGGCCCGCCCCCGTGTTGACCGTGGTCACCGTCCCGCCGGACCCTGCATTGTCCGTTCCCGGCTCCCAGACCCCGGTGCCCGCGTTGTACTTGAGGACCTGCCCGGTCGTGCTCGGAGCCCCGCTCACCGGGACGCCCTTGATCTTCTGAACCGACGTCGCTCCTTGGGTCCCGGTGACGTCTCCCACGAGGCTCCCGGTGAAGTTCGTCGCGGTCGTGGCCGTGGTCGCCGACGTGGCGCTGGTCGCCGTCGCTGCGCTCCCCGTGATGTTGATGCCGTAGGAGCCCGCCGACACCATGCTCGGGACGATGCCGCCGGCCTTGATGCCGAGCTGAACCGAGCCGGTGCCCAGGTTGCTCGCGAGGCCGCCGCTGGCAAAGAGGTTCAGGTCGACCGTACCGCTCCCCGTGATCGGCCCGCCGAGCAGACCGGCGCCCGTGTTGACCGACGTCACCGTCCCCGCGTTGGAGCTGTCCGCGGCCGGCTCCCACTGATTCGACGTCGTGTTGAACTTCAGCACCTGCCCGCTGGTGGGGGCCGTGGTGGAGACCGTGCGGCCGCGGATGCGCCCCACCGTGGTGCTCCCCTGGGTCCCCGTGACGTCGCCGTTGAGGGTGCCCGTGAAGTTGGTGGCGTTCGTCGCGGTGGTCGCCGTGGTGGCGCTGCTCGCCGTCGTGGCCGTGGCGGCGTTGCCGCTGATGCTGATGCCGTAGGTGCCAGCAGCCAGCATGGAGGGTTGGACCGCCGCAGCGCCGATGCCGAGCTCATTGCCCGCGCCGAGGTTCTTCACGAGGCCGCCGCTCGCGTTGAGCCGCAGGTCGATGGTCCCACTGGCGGTGATGGGGCCTCCCTGGAGGCCGGCGCCCGTGTTGACCGTCGTGACGGTCCCGTTGGCGCCGGCGACGTCGTTGCCCGGCTCCCACACGCCCGTACCGCTGTTGTACTTGAGCACCTGGCCGCCCGCCGGGGTCCCGCTCACGGGGATGCCCTTGATCTTCTGGACCGAGGTTGCCCCCTGGGTGCCCGTCACGTCGCCGGTGAGGCTCCCCGAGAAGTTGGTCGCGGTCGTCGCCGTGGTTGCGCTGGTTGCCGACGTCGCGGTCGCCGCGTTACCCGAGATGTTGATGCCGTAGCTGCCGCTCGAGAGCATCGACGGGACGATGCCGCCCGCGGCGATGCCGAGCTGGCTCCCCGAGCCCAGGGCCTTGGAGAGCCCCCCAGACGTGGCCAGGTTCAAGTCGACGGTGCCGGTGGACGTGATGGGGCCCCCACTCAGACCCGCGCCCGTGTTCACGCTCTGCACGCTGCCGCCCGCCCCCGAGTCGTCCGCCTGCGGCTCCCACTGGGACGTGGTCGCGTTGTACTTGAGGACCTGGCCGTTGGTTGGCGCGGTGGAGGCCACGTTGCGACCGCGGAGGCGCCCCACGGTGGTGCTCCCCTGGGTCCCTGTCACGTCGCCGGCGAGGCTGCCGCTGAAGTTCGTCGCCGTCGTTGCGGTGGTGGCCGTGGCCGCGTTGCCGCTGACGTTGATGGAGAACGTCCCGCTGCCCACCATCGCCGGCGTGATGGCGCCAGCGCCGATGCCCAGCTCGTTGGTGCCGGCCCCGAGGTTCTTGACGAGGCCGCCGCCAGTGGCCAGCCGAAGATCGATGGTGCCACTGGAGGTGACCGGCCCCCCACTCAAGCCGGCGCCGGTGTCCACGCTGGTCACCGTCCCCGTGCCCGTCGAGTCGTTGGACGGCTCCCACTGGGCGTTGCCTGCGTTGTACTTGAGGACCTGGCCGCCCAAGGGGGCCGTCGTCGAGAGGGTGCGTCCCAGGATGCGGCTGACGATGGTGGCGCCCTGCGTGCCAGTGACGTCCCCCGCCAACGGGCCCGTGAAGCTCGTCGCCGACGTGGCCGTGGCGGCGTTGCCCGAGACGCTGATGCCGTAGGTGCCGCTCGACACCATGGACGGCGCGATGCCGCCAGCGGCGATGCCGAGCTCGTTGCTGTTGATGGTCTTCGACAGGCCGCCCGCGGACGCGAGGCGCAGGTCGATGGTCCCGGACGAGGTGATGGGCCCACCAGCGAGGCCCGTACCCGTCGCTACGCTCGTGACCGTGCCGGTGCCCGCCGAGTCGTCAGCGGGCTCCCACGTGGAGTTGCCCGCGTTGTACTTCAGAATCTGCCCAGCCGTCGGCGCGGTGGTGGATACATTGCGGCCGCGGATGCGCCCGACGGTGGTGCTCCCCTGCGTGCCTGTCACGTCCCCGGCCAGGGAGCCCGAGAAGGCCGTCGCCGTCACGGCGGTGGTGGCGGTGGTGGCCGTGGCCGCGTTGCCGCTGATGTTGATGCCGTAGGAGCCGCTCCCGAGCTTGGCGGGGGTCACGGACCCGTCTGCCAGGTCCGCCGTGTCCACGCAGCCGCTGCACGCGATGTCATTGGCCCGCTGCGCGACCAGGGCGTAGGCCACCGCTCGCAGGGGCTGGCGGGGCAGGGTCGTCGCCTCCACCTGGGTCTCCAGCCACAGCATGGACCAGGCGTCGAGGACGTTGGCGGGGACCGGCCCTATGGTGACGTCGAAGACGCCCCCGGCGACCGTCACGCCGGTCAGATTCTGCGACCAGAGGGCAGAACCGCCGCTCTGGGCCGAGTACAGGCGAACCACCATGTTGAAGGTGCCGTTTGCGGGCGTTCCCCCCGACGTCATCATCATTCCTTGCACGCCCATGTTCCGGTCCAGGTCGACGGCGGAGGCCGTCGTGGTGCCGAGCAGGAGCGCCGATGCCGCAGCGACGAGCCAACGAGCCTTCATGACCGGTACCCTCGGGGCTGACGGTTGATGCACCACTATCTTGGCTCACCCGGCATCGTAGCCGGATGGCAGGGGACACCGCACATTGCGTTATCAGCGAGGCTACAGAGTTGCGGATGGACCTGTCAACATCATCCGAACGTGGCGGGACGACCGGAAATCCTAGTTGATTTCTTGGGTGGTCGCTGCACACCGTGCCGGTGGGTCGCTCCTGACCCACCGGGGTCTACGGAGATGTCGCTCCACATGGAGGCGGCGTCACTTGGGCCCCCCTCGACCATGCGTCGCCACCCGTCGCCTGGCCAGGGTCGGCGGTGACCCTCCCCCACTGGGCCCATCCGCGTGTTTCCCCTCATGCTCGTCGCTGGCATGCCGATTGAAGCATCCGTCACCGGCTTTGTCGCGAACGACCCTGGAGGTAATCACCATGCGCCGCCTGCTCCCCACTGCCATCGCCCTCGCGCTCCTCGTGCCTGGCATCGGCTCTGCTTCGGTGCCCATCACCCGGGTCGACGTGTGCCTGGGTGACACCCACGTGATCGAGTCCAGGGAAGGGCACTCGTTCACCTACACCGAGCCCAAGTACTCCTATGCGTGGCCCAGCATGGCCCAGGAGGCCAAGGCGGCCGAGGGCGCACTGGACCAGTGGGCGGAGAGCGGCTCTCCCATGCCCGTCGCGTGGTGGCTGTCGCCGAACCTGGAGCTGCTCGCGCCGACCCCCGGCGACGACCCCAAGGCGCTGGCCTGGGCCAACCCCAAGGTCTACATCAAGTCGCTGGCCACCACGCGGAACCGGGCCGTGTTCAACGCCCACGCCGTCGGGGCCCACAAGCTGAAGCTGTGGCAGCGCGACAACCTCACCGGTGACGTGAAGGAGCTGCACTACGCGGTGTTCGTGGCCCAGTGCGGGGCGACGACGCTGCTGCCGTCGTCCGGCGACCTGGCGCTGTGCGAAGGGGCGGCCATGGTGCCCGGCGCCGCTGACGCCCCCCGGGTCAGCCTCAACCCCCGGGTCCTCTACACCTTCACGGGCGTAGAGAGCGGCGCCTTCTTCTATGCTGGCGTCCGGTCCGGGTACGCCACGCTGCTCGACCCGGAGAAGCGCACCGACGACGCCTCCCAGCGCGTCCAGGTGGTGCGGGAGGGCAAGAGCGGCTGCCCCTCCACCGGGCCCGCGAATCTGGAGAACCGCCCCGGTCTCAACTCCTACGCGCTGACCCTGTGCAAGAACCACTCGTGGGTCCTGCCGACGGCGCAGCGGGTGGCCGGCATCTCGGTGAGCAACGGCAACCTGTGGACGGAGCAGAGCGTGGGCGACGACGGGATGCTGCTCTTCGCGATGAACCAGGGGAAGACCACCGTGGTCGTCGACTTCAAGAGCGCGCTGGCCGACCCGCTGGTCCTCGAAGTGACCGTCGAGCCCTGCAAGTAGGCTCCCCCCGCGAAGACTGCACGGGGACCTCGCTCGCCTCTGCCCCCTCTGTGACCGCTCCCCCTTACGGCGCTTGCCCGAAGATCCTCCCCAGGAACTCCTCCGCCTTGGCCCGCCGCTGGGCCGCATCGAGCCCACCCTCTCGAAACGCACGGAGCATGGCCGTCGCGTCGTCGGCGCCGGCTGCGTCGGCCCACTCGAGCAGCGCGTCGAGGCGGCTCGCGTCCACCTCGGACGAGCGCGCGACAAGGGCCACGTCCACTGCCCGCAGGCTGTAGACCGTCGGGTGGCCCCACCCGACGGTGGGCGCGAGGATGGAGACCAGCTCCCCGACCTTCGGCGCCAGCTCGTCCCAGTGCTGCCCGAGCCCGAGCAGGTTGATGGTGGTGAGGCGCTGCTGGAGCTCCAGGTCGGGGGCGACGCGGCCATGCAGCGCCGGCCACATGACGCGCAGGCCTTCGAGAGCCTCGTTGGCCATGCCGTCGGCGAGGCGGCCCTCCGTCAGGTGGGCGAGCAGGTCGGCGCGTACCAGCGGGTGGGTGCCCTCCGGGAGCGCGGCGACCGCGGCCTCCAGGAGCGCGATGGTCCCGGCGCGGTCGTTGGTGCTCATCAGGAGCGCCGCGCCCTGCTGCGCGAGGCCCATCGCCTCGCCGGGGAGCCCAGCCCTCGCGAGGGCCTCCATCGCGGCGGTCAGCGAGGCCCGGTCCACCTGCCCCGAGGAGGCCTGGCGGAAGAGGACGCGCGCGCCCCCCACCAGGGCCTTGCCGAGGGGTTCCTTCGGGTCCTTGAGCGCCCTCAGGCCCGCGTCCGCCTCCTTCACGCGGCCGTGGGAGGCGTTGAGCACCTGGGTCGAGAGCGCCGGACCCCAGGGCGGGCTCAATCGGACGCCGGCCTTCGCCATCGCCGCCGAGGCAGCGCCCAGCTCGGCCTCCGTCGACGCTGCGTACCACAGGCGCGCGGCCTCGCCCACCGGGAGGAGCGCCGGGCTCCCTTCGAGGATGACCGGCGGCTCGGCGGTGGAGAGCTCCTCACGGAGGGTCGTGCCGCGTGCAGTGGCGATCAGCTCGGCCAGCTCCTCCAGCCGCCCGGCGATATGGGCCTGCCCGCGGAGGCGCGCCGCCGTCGCCGCCCACCCGATCAGGGCGATCGGCGCCTTCTCCCGCGCGTCGGCCGCAGCGGAGCCGCCCAGGCGCCCCAGCGTCTGGGCCTGACCGTAGGCGATGAGCCGCGCCTCGGACCAGGCGGCGAGCAGCGAGTCGTGGGCCTCCAGGTCCTGGCCCGCGGCCAGGGCGTGGAGTGCGGCAAGCAGGTGGACGGCGAGGACGCGGTCCGACCGGCGCGCTGCCAGGGGGCCGGCGGTGCAGACGAGGCGGTCGTGGTCCCGCTCGGTGGACTGGAAGCCGATGCCCACCTGGAACGTGCCGTCCTGGGAGCCCGAGGGGAGGAGCAGGGAGCCCGGCTGGTGCCCCACGTCGGCGGTGGCCACCACGTTGCCCCGGTAGGACATCATGCGGCACTGGATGACGCCATCTCCCGCGAAGCCCCGGTCGAGGAGCGCCGCCCACGCCCTGTAGGCGACACGGGCCTCGGCGTGGCGACCCAGGCGCTCCAGGGCAGCCATGCGGAACGGCAGGATGCCGTCGGCGGCGTCGAACTTTCCGCAGCGGTGGGTCTCCTGGCCCGCGGCGAGGGCGGCGTCTGCCGCGGTGAGCGCCGTCTCCACGTCGCCGGAGCTCATGGCGAGCCGCGCCCGCAGGAGCTGGGGGAGCCAGGAGTACCGCGCGATGGAGGAGCTCCGCGCGGCCGTGGCGGCCCGCTCCAGGGCCCCCTCGGCGCCGGCGCGGTCCCCTGCCCACAGGAGAGCGGCGCCTGCCATCTCCGCGTAGGTGCGCAGCTCGGTGGGGTAGGTGGCGCCGCGAGAGAGCAGCGCGCGCCCGAGGTCTCGCAGGGCCGTGTCCCCGTCGCTCACGAATCTCCCGGCGCCAACCTCGGTGGCGGCCTCGAGGACGTCGATGAACATGTCCAGGTAGGCGGCCCGCTCGGACGGGATGTCGCGCACCGCCTTGGTGAGGCGGGAGAGCGCCTCCCGGGCGGGGGGCTCCAGGGTCTCAAGCAGGAGGCGGGCGGTCTCGTCCTCCGCGAGGTCCTCGGTGAGGATGCGGCCGAGCACCTGGTGGACCGCGGGCAGGACGGAGAGCAGCTCCCACCCCGTCCCCCGCAGCTCGAAGTGGTCGAGGATCGAGCCGACCAGGCGGGCGGAAACTCCCTCGGCCCGCGTCATCGCGTCGCGCACGATGGGCGAGTGCTTCTCGTCCGACGCGACCAGCGCGAGGACGTCGACGAGGATCAGGCGCGCGCCGTCCAGGGAGATCGCCCACCAGCCCGCCTCGGAGGGGCCCGGCGCCAGCGCCGCCTCCAGGGAGCCTCGCGCCTGCTCCAGGTGCGTGGGCTTCGGGTCGATGGCGGCCTCCACCACGGCGCGGCCCGCACGGATCAGGCGCACGATGGCGGGGGCGTGGTCGCTGGCGTCCAGGTTCCGCAGCAGCAGGGCCACGTCGTCCTCCAGGGCCTGGTCCAGGACGGCGAGGGTCGCCTCCGCCGCGGCCGTGTCGCCGCGGATGGACTGCACGCCGGCGAGCAGGCCGAGCGCCCCCAGGTGGATCCCGGGCGCCAGCTTGAGGATCATGGGCGCGTCGGGAGCGGTGGGCTCCGTGGAGAGCGGGAGCAGCGTGTCCGCCGCGGCCGCCAGGCGCCCGAGCGCCGCCGGGTCGCCTGTCTGGAACAGGCGGCCGGCGCCGGTCAGGGCGCCCAGCAGCGCGTCGAGGGCCTGGTCGGCGGGGGCGTCGGTCAGGCGGTCCCGCACCCGGTCGAGCCCGCGGAGCAGGGCGTCGGAGGCCGCGAACACCTGGTCCATGCGGCCCGTGATGGCGGCCTGGGCGAGGTGGGAGCCCGCACCCACGAGGACGGCCAGCACGCCGGCTCCGCCGTCGCCGGCCGTCGCGGCGCGGGCGAGCACGTCGTCGAGGAGCGCGTCGAGCGGCGCGCGGCTCGGGCACGACAGCGCGTGGCCGAAGGCGGCGGTCAGGCGGGTGACGTTGCGGTCCGCCCAGCCCTCGGCGGTGTCGGCACGCACGTCGGCGGCGATGTCCTCGAACACGGCGTTGCACAGGGGGGCGAGGGCGCCCGGGTCCGCCGCCAGGAGGGTGGCGTGCCCGACGGCGCCGAGGGCCGTGGCCAGGCCGTACTGGCGCATCCACGCGGCGTCGGGGCGGTTCAGGGCGTCGGTGAGCGCCTGGATGCGGGCGCGGTCCACGGTGCCGTCCGCGCGCAGAGCCTCGCGGGCGGTCGCTCCAACGGTCAGGTCCTGGCGGCCGAGCGTGTCGAGCTGGGCGCGGAGCTCCCGCAGGCGGGCGTCGCGGGCCGGCGCCCACGCGTCGTCGCAGGGGCCCTCGGGCTCGGACGCCAGGGCGAGCGCCTCGTGGGCCAGGGTGCGCAGCAGTGTCACGCGGTCTGCGCCGACGGTGGTCGCCTCGGCCCGCTCGCCCCAGGCGCGGATGGCCGCCTCGTCCACCCACTCGTCGGGGCGATCCGCGGGGGACGACGCCGCGCCGCGGTTGGTCTCGGCGAACACCAGCGCGCCGAGGAAGGTGGCCATGGGGGCCTCGGAGGGGGCGACCTCCGCTGCGGTGCAGGCGCCGCGCAGGGCCTCGATCGGGTCCGGATCGCCCGACGCGGAGCCGAGCGCCTCCGCCTTCCAGATGGCGTAGAGCAGCGCGCCGCGGGCGCTGCACGGTGGCGCGTCCGCGGGGAGGGCATCGAGCGCGGCGCGGAGCTTGCGGCTTGCCTCTGCGGGGTGGCCGTCGCGGAGGGCGGCGTCCGCCTCGGACGCGAGGGCCGCCGCCTTGCCGTCGAGGGGGACAGGGCCGGCGAGCAGCCGCTCCAGCAGGGGCACCCCGGCAGGGGCGGTGCTGGTGGTCGCGCACCCGCACGCGAGGGCTGCGATCAGCGCCAGTGTGGTGGTCTTCATGGGTGGGGCTCCACGAGGGGGTTCAGGCGACGAGGGGGAGGAACGGGGCGAAGCGGCTCGGCTCGGCGCAGACGCGCTCCACGTCGTCGAGCTCCTTGGGGCACATGGCGGTGAGCACGACGGGGCCGGCCTCGGTGATCAGCACGTCGTCCTCGATGCGGACCCCGATGCCCCGCAGGCGCTCGTCCACAGGCGCGTCCTCGGCGATGTAGAGGCCCGGCTCCACGGTGAGGACCATGCCCGGCTCCAGGGTCCGCCACTCGGTGCCTCGGCGGTAGACGCCGGCGTCGTGGACGTCCATGCCGAGCCAGTGGCTGGTGCGGTGCATGTAGTAGGGCTTGTAGGCCTCTGCGGCGATCAGCTCCTTCGTGTCGCCCGCCAGCAGGCCGAGCGCGACCATGCCCTCCACGAGCACCTCCAGGGCGCGGTCGTGGCTCGCCTGGAACGAGCCGCCGGCCACGCAGGTCGCGATCGATGCCTTCTGGGCGCCGAGCACCACCTCATAGACGTCCCGCTGCGGTCCCGAGAAGCGCCCGCTCACTGGGAAGGTGCGCGTGATGTCGGCGGTCAGGTAGCCGTGCTCGGCGCCCGCGTCGATGAGCAGCAGATCGCCGCCCCGCAGCAGCATGCGGTTCGTGTTGTAGTGCAGGATGGTCGCGTTGGGTCCACCGGCCACGATGGACGGGTAGCCGTTGCGCGGCGAGCCGTGGGCGCGGAAGGACAGCTCCATCACCGCCTGCACCTGGTACTCCCACAAGCCCGGAGCCGCGACGCGCATGGCCTCCCTGTGCCCGAGCGAGGTGATGTCCGCGGCCTGACGGAGCGCGGCGATCTCGTCCGGCGACTTGCGCAGCCGCAGCTCGTCCAGGATGGACGCGGGCTCCACGATGAGGTCGGGCCCGATGGCCCCCGAGCGGGGCATGGTCCGGTGGTGGCGCATGGCCTTCAGGACGCGGCGATCCAGGGGGGAGCCCACGGCGTAGACAAGGCGGTCGGCGCCCTCCATGAGCTTTGCCAGCTCCGCATCCAGCGCGTCGAGGGGGAAGGCAGCGTCGGCTCCGTAGTGGTCCTTGGCGCCTTCGGGGCCCGCGCGGCGGCCGGTCCAGGTCTCCTTCTCCTTGTCGCGCGGGGGCACGAAGAGCGTGAAGGGCGCCGAATGGCCTGGGCGCAGGACCAGGACCGCGTCCGGCTCCTCGAAGCCCGTCAGGTAGTAGAAGGCGCTGTCCTGCCGGAACTCGTGGTCCACGTCGCTGTTGCGGACCGTCAGCGAGGCGGCAGGGATGACGGCGATGCCCGAGCCCATGCGCTCCATGAAGCGGGCGCGGCGTGTGGCGAACTGTTCCATTCGTGGTCTCCCGGTCGAGGGGCGCCATCCTACGTCAGGGGCGCGGGGGCTGCAATCGGGGCATCGGGGGGCGCGCAAATTGGGGCGGCTGGCCCTTCCCCCGGCGCGCGCCGTTGTGCTATGACGCCACCCGTCACTGGGAGCCCGTGGGAGGCCCGATGGAAGTACTGGAGAGCAGGGTGGATCCGACGTCCGATGCCTTTCGGGCAGGCGCGGCGCGCATGCAGGGGCTGGTGGCGGAGCTGCGGGAGCGGCTGGCGGCGGCGCGTTTGGGAGGCCCGGAGAAGGCACGGGAGCGGCACGTGGCAGCGGGCAAGCTCCTGGCGCGGGACCGGGTCGAGCGCCTGCTGGACCCGGGGAGCCCCTTCCTGGAGCTGTCTCCCCTGGCCGCGTGGGAGCTGTACGGGGGGGAGGCGCCCTCGGCGGGCATCGTGACCGGCATCGGTCGCGTCTGCGGGCTCGAGTGCATGATCATCGCCAACGACACGACGGTGAAGGGCGGGTCCTACCTGCCCATCACCGTCAAGAAGCACCTGCGGGCGCAGGTCATCGCGCGGGAGAACCGCCTGCCCTGCATCTACCTGGTGGACTCGGGTGGTGCCTTCCTGCCGCTGCAGGCCGAGGTCTTCCCCGACCGGGAGCACTTCGGGCGCATCTTCTTCAACCAGGCGGTGATGAGCGCCTCGGGCATCCCCCAGATCGCCGTGGTGCTCGGGTCATGCACGGCCGGTGGTGCCTACGTGCCCGCCATGAGCGACGAGACGATCATCGTCAAGGAGCAGGGGACCATCTTCCTCGGTGGGCCGCCGCTGGTGCGCGCCGCGACGGGTGAGGTGGTGACCGCCGAGGAGCTGGGCGGGGCGGACGTGCACACGCGCAAGAGCGGCGTCGCGGACCACCTGGCCCAGGACGACGAGCACGCCCTGGAGCTCGCGCGGTCCGTGGTGGCGCACCTGAACCGCTCGACGCGGCCCCACTGCGAGGTGCGACCGCCGGAGGACCCGCTGTATGACCCCGCGGAGCTGTACGGGGTCATCCCGGCGGACACGCGCAAGCCCTACGACGTGCGGGAGGTGATCGCGCGCATCGTCGACGGCAGCCGACTGCACGAGTTCAAGGCGCGCTACGGCACGACGCTGGTGTGCGGGTTCGCGCACATCCATGGGTATCCCGTCGGGATCGTCGCGAACAACGGCATCCTCTTCAGCGAGAGCGCGCTCAAGGCCACGCACTTCATCGAGCTGTGCGGCACGCGGGGGGTGCCGCTGCTCTTCCTGCAGAACATCACGGGCTTCATGGTGGGGCGGGAGTATGAGGCGGGGGGCATCGCCAAGGACGGCGCCAAGATGGTGCACGCGGTGGCGACGGCCAACGTGCCGCGCCTGACCGTGATCATCGGCGGCAGCTACGGCGCGGGCAACTACGGCATGTGCGGGCGGGCCTACGACCCGCGGTTCCTGTGGATGTGGCCCAACGCGCGGGTGTCCGTCATGGGCGGGGAGCAGGCGGCGGGAGTCCTGGCGACCGTGAAGCGCGACGCCCTTGAGCGGGAGGGCAAGGGGTGGTCCGCCGAGGAGGAGGCGCGGTTCAAGCAGCCGATCCTCGACAAGTACGAGCTGGAGGGGAGCCCCTACTACAGCACGGCGCGCCTCTGGGACGACGGCATCATCGACCCGGCGAGCACCCGCGACGTGCTGGGGCTGGCTCTGGCCGTGACCATGCAAGTACCGCCCCCGCCCTACCGGGTGGGCGTGTTCAGGATGTGAGCATGAGCCATCTGCACGTAGAGACCGGGGCCGGGGTGCGGCGGATCACGCTGGCGCGGCCGGCGCTGCACAACGCCTTCGACGACGCCCTCATCGACGAGCTGGCGGACGCCTTCGACGAGGCGGAGCGGGATGGCGGGACCCGCGTGGTGGTCCTCGGTGGGGAGGGCCCGAGCTTCTGCGCCGGGGCCGACCTGGGGTGGATGGGCCAGATGGTGGGGTGGTCGCGGGAGGACAACCTGCGGGACTCTCAGCGCCTCGGGGGGCTGTTCGCGCGGATCGACCAGTGCGCCAAGCCGGTGGTGGCGCGGGTGCACGGGGCGGCCATCGGCGGTGGGGTCGGGCTCGTCGCGGCGGCGGACATCGCCATCGCGTCCTCGCGAGCCGTGTTCGGGCTCGCCGAGGTGCGGCTCGGGCTCGCGCCGGCGGTGATCTCGCCCTTCGTCATCGGGCGCATCGGAGTGACCGCGGCGCGGCGCTACTTCCTGACGGGAGAGCGCTTCGGCGCGGACGAGGCGCTGCGCATCGGGCTCGTGTCCCAGGTCGCGGAGGTGGGGGAGGGCGGCGACGCCCTGGACGCGGCGGTGGGCAAGGTGGTGCGCCACCTGCTGCGGGGCGGTTCTGAGGCGCAGGCGCGGTGCAAGGAGCTGGCGCGGGTGGTGCCGGGGCTCCCGGCCGGGGAGCGGCTCGCGTGGACGGCGGGCGTCATCGCGGACCTCCGGGTCGGCCACGAAGGGCAGGAGGGCATGCGGGCCTTTCTGGAGAAGCGCGACCCGGCCTGGGTCCCGAGGGGGGCGTGATGGGCGGTTTGCGGCGGGTGCTCATCGCCAACCGGGGTGAGATCGCGGTCCGGGTGATCCGCGCGTGCAGGGAGCTCGGGATCTCTCCCGTGGCCGTGTGCAGCGAGGCGGATCGAGCGGCGCTGCACGTGGAGCTGGCCGACGAGGTGGTGGTGCTGGGGCCGGCACCCGCGCGGGAGAGCTACCTGCGGGGGGAGCGCGTCGTGGAGGCGGCGCTCCGGGTGGGGGCGGACGCCGTGCACCCGGGCTACGGGTTCCTCAGCGAGAACGAGGGGTTTGCGCGGGCAGTGGTGGACGCGGGGCTCGTCTGGGTGGGCCCGAGCCCGGACGTCATCGCGGCCATGGGCAGCAAGACCGCGTCCCGGCGCACCATGGAGGCGGCGGGGGTGCCGGTGATCCCCGGCTACCACGGGGCGGACCTGAGCCCGGAGCGGCTGCGGGTGGAGGCGGAGCGGGTGGGGTGGCCTCTGTTGGTGAAGGCCGCGTTTGGTGGGGGTGGCAAGGGGATGCGGGTCGTGCGGTCGGCGGCGGAGCTGGACGAGGCGCTGCACGCGGCCCGGCGGGAGGCGGAAGGCGCGTTCGGAGACGGGACCGTCTACCTGGAGCGGTATCTGGAGGGGCCGCGGCACATCGAGGTGCAGGTGCTGGGCGATCTGCACGGGAATGTGGTGCACTTGTATGAGCGGGAGTGTTCGCTCCAGCGGCGGCACCAGAAGGTGGTGGAGGAGTCGCCGTCGCCGGTGCTCAGTGGGGAGCAGCGGGAGCGCATCTGCGAGGCGGGGCTGGCGGCGGCCCGGGCGGTGGGGTACACCAGCGCCGGCACGGTGGAGATGATCCTGGATCGGGGCGGGGAGTTCTATTTCTTGGAGATGAACACCCGCCTCCAGGTGGAGCACCCGGTCACGGAGCTGGTGACGGGGGTGGACCTGGTGGTGGCGCAGTTGCGGATTGCCGGGGGGGAGCCTCTGGCCTGGACGCAGGAGCAGATCCGGCAGCGCGGCCACGCCATCGAGTGCCGGCTGTACGCCGAGGACCCGGAGACCGGCTTCCTGCCGTCGACGGGGACGCTGCTGCGCTACGCGGCGCCGGCGGGGCCGGGGATTCGCCACGACGGCGGCGTGCGGGAGGGGGACGAGGTGATGGTCCACTACGACCCGATGCTCGCCAAGCTGTGCGCGTGGGGAGAGGACCGGGAGGCGGCAACCGCTCGGATGCTGGCGGCGCTGGAGCAGACGGTGGTGCACGGGGTGCGCACCAACGTGTCGTTCCTGCGGCACCTGGTGGGGTCGGAGGCGTTCGCGGGGGCCGACTTCCATACGAGCTTCATCGACGCGGAGTATGGGGATCGCTTCCGGGCGGCGGACCTGGTGGGGGACGACGCGCTGATCGCGGCGGCGGTGGCGGAGGCGATGGGGTCGGAGAGGGTGGCGACGCCTCTGGGCGTCACCGCGGCAGCCGAGACGCCCTGGACTCGGCTCGCCGGCTGGCGCAACATCTGACGGAGATGGGCACCGTGAAGACCAGATGGAGAGGCGCCGAGACGAGGGTGGAGGTGCGCGGGGACGTCTGCGACGTGTGGATCGGCGAGCGTGCAGTGGGGGAGGTGGCCGTACGGCGGGTCGGGGACGGGTGGGTGCTCGGCGTCGGGGGGCGGGCGGTTCGGGCCAGCGTCACGCGGGACGGGGAGCGCCGGTGGGTGACCGTCGGTGGCAAGACCGTGGTGATCGAGAAGGACGCGGGGAGGCGGCGCGGCGGCGACGCCCACGCGGGGGGCCTCGAGAGCCCGCTGCCCGGGCGGGTCATCGCGGTGGACGTGGACCCCGGGGACACGGTACACGCCGGCCAGACGCTGGTGCTCATCGAGGCCATGAAGATGGAGCACCCCATCAAGGCGCCGCACGCAGGGGTGGTGGTGGCCGTGCGGTGCAAGGGCGGGGACATGGTGCAGCCCGGGGTGGCGCTCATCGAGCTCAAGGAGGCGGAGTGAGCCGCGTCCTGGACCAGGTGCCGCGCCGGGTGCGCCTCGTCGAGGTGGGGCCGCGGGACGGGCTCCAGAACGAGCCCGACAAGGTGCCCACCGTCGACAAGATCGCGTACATCGATCTCTTGACCCAGGCGGGGCTGCGGGACATCGAGGTGACGAGCTTCGTACGGCCGGCGCGGGTGCCCCAGCTCGCCGACGCGGCGGAGGTGTTCGCGGGCATCTTCCACCGGGAGGGGGTGCGCTACTCGGCGCTCGTGCCGAACCGCAAAGGCCTGGAGAACGCGCTGGCGGCCGGCGTGCGCAGCATCGCGGTGTTCACGGGGGCCACCGAGTCCTTCACGCGGCGCAACATCAACATGACCATCGCGGAGAGCCTGGACCGGTTCGGCGAGGTCGTGCGGGTCGCGCTGGCGGAGGGCGTCGAGGTGAGGGGGTACGTGTCGGTGTGCTTCGGGTGCCCCTATGAAGGGGCTGTGGATCCGGGCCGCGTGGTGCAGGTCGCGGAGGCGTTGATCGGGCTCGGCTGCTATGAGGTCAGCATCGGCGACACCATCGGCGTGGCACGCCCGGGGCAGGTGGAGGACGTGGTGGGGCGGCTCGCCGAGGGGGTGGGGCTGGAGCGCGTCGCCCTGCACCTGCACGACACGCGGGGCACGGCGCTGGCCAACGTGCTGACCGGGCTGCTCATGGGGGTCACCACCTTCGACGTGGCGGCGGGGGGCCTGGGCGGGTGCCCCTACGCGCCGGGCGCGAGCGGCAACCTGGCTACGGAGGACCTGGTCTACATGCTCCACGGCATGGGAGTGGACACGGGGGTGGACCTGGACGCCCTGGTGGAGGCGAGCCGGTTCATGAGCGAGGTCCTGCACCGCACGCTGCCGAGCAAGCTGTTCCGAGCCGCCATCGCGTGAGTGACCGCCGGGGGGGGGCGGGGTGGCCCCGGTGGCGGCTGAGCCTGCCCGACGCGGGCTGGCCCGGGAGAGGGTGCGACCCTGTTGGATCTGCGGAACGATCCGTTGGGCGTGGCGGCTTGGCAGGCCGGTCGCCGAGCGGTAGAGTGGCGGGCGCCGTGCATGGATGGAGGGACGGAATGAGAGGCGGTCTGATGGTCCTGGCGTTGGTGGTCCTTGGAGGGCTCGCCGCGGGGTGCGACACCCTGGCGACGGACAAGACCTGCGCCAGCGGCGAGGTGTGCGCCTGCACGGGCATGGGGGCCTGTTCTCGGAGCTGCGAGGGGGCCGGCTGCGCCTTCGAGTGCAAGGGCGACGGGGCTTGCGACTTCGTGTGCGAGGCGGGCGGGTGCACGGCGACCGTGACGGGGAGCGGGGCAGCCACGCTGCACTGCCCCGGCAACAACTGCGAGCTGACCTGCGAGGGCAGCGGCTCCTGCGAGCTGACGGGCTGTCTGAAGGACTGCACGCTGACCTGTGGTGGGTTGGGGACCTGCGTCCAGTCTTGAGCGGGAGGAGGCATGTCGACGTCTGTTGGTCGTGCGCGGTGGGCGCTCGCCGCCACCGTGCTCGGGGTCTGGGCTTGTGACTCTGGGACCACCGAGCCCAAGGTGGACAGCGGGGCGACGGTGGACACGGCCTCCGACGTCGGCAGCGCCGACGTGATCGTCGTGGTGGACACCGGAGTCGACGCGGGGCCTCCGGCGGACGTGGCGCCGGACGACGTGGCGGAGACCCCGGAGGTGGCCGAGGATGTCGCGCCCCCCCCCGAGTGCACGCCGGAGAACGCGGACTACAAGTGCAACGACAACCTCCCGTGTACCCTCGACGCCTGCGTCGAGGGGGCGTGCGTCCACGACCTGAAGGAGCCGTGTTGCCTGTCCGACGCGGACTGCGACGACGGCGTGGCGTGCACCGTGGACGAGTGCACTCCGGCGCACGACTGCGTGCATCTGTTCGCCGACAGCTTCTGCTGTCTCACCGACGGAGATTGCACGGACCAGGACGACTGCACGGAGGACCTGTGCATCGGCAACGGGTGTGTCCACCCGCGGGCATCGAAGGACTGCCCCTGCGCGACCGCGGCAGACTGCGACGACGGGAACCCGTGCAGCGCCGACGCGTGCGCAGGCGGGAAGTGCGTGTACGGGGCGGCGGGTGGTGACGGTTGCTGCGCCACTGCAGCCGACTGTGTGACTCCAGGCGAGTGTCTCCAGGCGATCTGCGTGCAGTACACGTGCGGCTCCGAGCCCGCCAAGACCAAGGCGCTCTGGTCCGCGACCTTCAGCGACGGGGGGATCGACGGCTTCGAGGTGGACGCGGACGGGTCTGGGGCGAAGTGGCAGTATCACGACTCGCAGGCGATCTCACTGCCGGGCGCATTGTATTATGGACGGCTACCGGAGAAGGACTACGACGTGGGCAAGACGGCGGGGACGGCCTTGAGCCCCGTCGTGGGGCCCTTCGACGGGGACGCGGTGGGGCTCTCACTCTGGATTGCGCCCAACGTGGAGCCACTCTTCAGCGTGGACCACGTGCGGGTGGAGGTGCGCCCGGTGGAGGGCGGCCCCACGGTGCTCTGGAGCAAGGACGACATCAAGAGCGGCACCATCTCGGGCTGGAAGCAACTGGAGCTGGACATCACTGCGTTGGCGAAGGCGCCGTTCAGGATCGCGCTGGTCTTTGACAGCGTGGACGGCACCAACAACCACTACGAGGGTGTCTGGGCGGACGACGTGCGGGTGACGGTGCCCTGCGAGTGAGGCGTGGCGCCGGGTCCCGGCTCAGCGCGAGCGCCCCGTGCTCCGCGCGTCCCCCCGGAGTGCCGGCCACGGGGCGCCAGGGGCGAGGCCCGTGAGGCAGGGTGACTCCACGATGTAGAGTCCGCCCAGCTCCGTCCCGACGATGACGACTCCCTCCAGAGCAAGCACGACGGAGTCTCCCAGGCTACCGGACGTCGGGAGCGGCGCCGAGACTGCGATTGCGCCGCTCGGAGAGAGCGCGTGCAGGGTCGCCGAGTCTGACTCCACGACGGCCGTCTTTCCAGAGGGCAGGGAGGCGATTCCCGGGCCCACGTGCCCGCCCAGATCGAGGGTCCATTTGCCAGTTGACGTCGGGACGATCTCGGCGCGGGAGACGAGCCCCTTGGAGGAGGTCAGGTGTACGGCGTCGGGGGTGGGGAGGATCAGGGAGCGCGCGCCGGTGGTCTCGTCGATGGGGATCGGCGCTGCCCAGGGGGGCGAGACGGTGTGGGCCAGACCCGCGGGGCCGAGACCGGCGAGCGCGCCTGCACCTCGCGCGATGGGGTCGAAGGCCACCGGAGCCGGGAGGGCGATGGGGGCGGCCTCCGGTGTGCCGTCGAGGCCTAGGACGAGGAGTGCCCCGCTGGCGGTGCGGGCGACCACCCGGTCCTCGGCGGTGATGGCAGGGGCACCAGTCAGGGTCACGGACGCGGGAGAGAACCAGGCGGCGCTCTGTGCACCCGGCGGGATGGAGAACGCCCGGCCCATGCCAGCGACGCCGACGATGACACCGTCGGAGCGGAGGGCGAGGCAGGCGGGGACTCCGCCCTCGACCGGCACTTGCGCGACGTCTGGACCAGCACTGACGAACGCCACGCCTCCGTCATGCGGCACTGCCACCGTGCCGTCGTCGAGCACGAGGGGGCACCGAGCCCCGCCGCCTACCGGTGTGCTCCACGTCTCCGCGCGCGTCGAGATGGACACGGCGTAGAGGGTCGACCCCTCGACGGCGAAGGCCAGGTCGCCGTGCGCGGCGATACGCGGGTCGAGGCCCGTCACGAGTGCGACGCGGTGGACGGGGCCGAAGGTCAGTGGTGGGTCGCCGGTGCAGGGGTTGGCTTGGTGAGTGTCTGAGACATCGGCGACAAGAGTGTCGGCGGACGCGTCCGGGGTCAATGCCACGTCCACGCCGGAGTCAGGCGGTCCTACGGGCGGCAGCGGGGCCTTCTCGACCCCCTGGAGGGGTGTGCGGAGGCAGTATCCGTCGTAGCACTGCGTGAAGCCCACTGGGCACTCGGCGGCAGTGGAGCAGCGCGGGAGGTCCCACTCGGCGTAGCAGGCGGGGAGGAGCGCGAGGGCGAGGGCCGCGGCGAGGCGGTGGGCGAGGCGGTGGGCGAGGCGGTGGGCGAGGCGGTGGGCGAGG
>BTVJ01000030.1:0-88224 GCA_045863395.1 Myxococcales bacterium | reverse complement strand
CGTGCAGGCGTCCCCGTCGTCGCAGGCAACGGGGGCGTTGGTGCAGCCCGTCGCCACGTCGCACGAGTCCCCCGTGCAGGCGTCCCCGTCGTCGCAAGCAACGGGGGCGTTGGTGCAGCCCGTCGCCGCGTCGCACGAGTCCGCCGTGCAGGCGTCCCCGTCGTCGCAGCTCCGGGGCACGTACACGCAGGCGCCTGACGGATCGCAGGAGTCGTCCGTGCAGGCGTCCCCGTCGTCGCAGCCGGCGGTCGTACACTCCTGGACATCGGTGTCCGGCGAGACGACGTCCCCCGTCCCGCCTCCGGCATCTTCTTCGCCGGTGTCTCCCTCACCAGCGTCTTCGTCGCCACCGTCCGCTACATCCACGGGCTCCGGCACGTCACTGGAGTCAGCGCCCTCCCCGTCGTGGCCCGAATCAACCCCACCGGCGTCCGTGCCACCAGAGTCGGATCCCACCACGGAGTCTGTCCCGACCGGCCCGGCGTCCCCCCCTGCGTCCGACTCGCCGATGGCTCCGACATCCTGTGCATCGCCGACGTCCGAAGCCGGATCCACTGTCTCTCCCGAGGGGCAGCCCGCCCCCACCAGCGCTGCGACGAGCAGCCAGACGCGCGCAATGTGTCTCCCCGCTGCACTTTCGACGTTCATCTCTACTCTCCCGTGAAAGAACCACGCCCTGTTCCTGGAGGCGCGTGAAGGCAAAGCTCCCGTGACATCTCGGGTCGGTCACTGCACAACCCATGCCTTGTTTGATGACCGCACACCCTACATCATGACGCCTCGGATTGCACGCGCTCGTTTGCGCTCATCCCAGGGCGATTTCGTAGCTTCCCCTCACGTTCCAGCCCAGGCTCGCCACCTGCACCACCCTCGCGAGCTGCAGGAGCTGCAGGGCATCTGCAGATCCTGCAGACCGAGGTCGCGGCGAGCCGGACCTGCTCGACCCCCAGAGGAGTCGGCGGCGCTGCCCGGGCGCTTGGAGTCCCGACGCCCCCGGCTGCACCCCGTTGCGGTCGCGCTCCGTCCGCGTCCGGCAGCCGCAGGTGTGCTCCCGGAGCCACATGCGCTATTGTGCGCCCCATGACGCTCCCCGACTTCACCGACGCCACCCTCGCCTGGTTCCAGGAGACCTTCCCTGCCGCGACGCCGGTGCAGCGCCTCGGGTGGGCGCGCATCTCCGCGGGACAGCACGCGCTCCTGCTCGCGCCCACCGGCAGCGGCAAGACGCTGGCGGCGTTCCTGTGGGCCATCGACCGGTTGGTGCGCGGCCAGGGCGCGCGCGGCAGCGGCGCTCTCGGCTACCGCGTGGTCTACATCTCTCCGCTCAAGGCGCTCGCCAATGACGTGGACCGCAATCTGCGGGTTCCCCTCGCGGGGATCACCGCGATGGCGGCGCGGCGCGGCGAGGAGGTCACGAGCGTAGGCATCGACGTGCGCACCGGGGACACCTCGGCAGCGGAGCGGCGCCGCCAGCTCCGGGAGCCGGGAGACATCCTGATCACCACGCCCGAGTCCTTGTTCCTGATCCTCGGATCCCAGGCCCGTGCGACGCTCACTACGGTGGAGGCGGTGATCGTCGACGAGATCCACGCGCTGGCGCCGACCAAGCGCGGGGCACACCTGGCGCTGTCCCTGGAGCGGCTGGCGGCCATCGCCGACCTCGACCCCCAGCGCATCGGACTCTCCGCGACGCAGCGCCCCCTCGACGAGATCGCCCGCTTCCTCGGCGGAGATCGCCCCGTCTCCATCGTGGACACCTCGGAGCGGCCAGCCTTGGACCTCTCCATCCGCTACCCGCCCCCGGAGGAGCGGACCGGAGGCCCTGCCGAGAGCCCGTCGGTGTGGCCGGCGCTCTACCCGCGGCTCGTGGAGCAGATCCGCGCCCACCGCACGACCATCGTGTTCGCCAACGGCCGACGGCTCGTGGAGCGGCTGGTCGCCGCAGTGAACGAGATCGCCGGTGAGCGGCTGGTGGAGCCCCACCACGGCAGCATGTCCCACGCGCAGCGCGGGGAGACCGAGGCCGCGCTCAAGGAGGGGCGGCTCCGCGGCATCGTCGCGACCAGCTCCCTGGAGCTGGGCATCGACATGGGGACCGTGGATCTGGTGGTGCTGGTGGAGTCTCCCGGGTCCGCCGCGCGCGGTCTCCAGCGGGTGGGGCGAGCAGGCCATGGGGTGGGGCAGACCAGCAAGGGCATCCTGTTCCCCAAGTTCCGGGGCGACCTGCTGGAGGCCGCCGTGGTCGCGCGCCTGATGCGGGAGGGCTCCATCGAGCCGACCCGGGTCCCGCGCAACGTCCTGGACGTGCTGGCGCAGCACGTCGTGGCCCTGTGCGCTACGGGGCCGCAGACCGTGGACGGCATCGAGCGCCTCGCCCACCGGACGTATACGTGGTCCGAGCTCTCGCGCGACGCGCTGGTCGCGGTGCTCGACATGCTGTCCGGGCGCTACCCGACGGACGAGCTCGCGGACCTGCGGCCGCGCCTCGTCTGGGACCGCGAGACGGACGTGCTCGTCGCCCGCCGCGGCGCCGGGACCGTGGCCGCGATCAACGCGGGGACCATCCCCGACCGGGGGCTCTACAGGGTGGTCGTCGGCGAGGACGGGCCGCGCATCGGCGAGCTGGACGAGGAGATGGTCTACGAGTCGCGGGTCGGCGAGGTGTTCCTGTTGGGAGCCTCGTCCTGGCGCATCCTGGCCATCGAGCGCGACCGGGTGGTCGTGGAGCCTGCCCCTGGGGAGCCCGGAAAGATGCCCTTCTGGAAGGGAGACGCGCCGGGCCGCCCCGTCGAGCTCGGGAGGGAGGTAGGCGCTCTGGTGCGTCACCTCGGCGAGCTGCCGGCGGGGCGGGCAGAGGAGTGGCTGCGGGGGGAGCAGCACCTGGACCCCGCGGCGGCCGCCGAGCTGGTCGCCTACGTCGAAGAGCAACGGGAGGCCACGGGCACCCTGCCGACGGACAGGGCGATCACCGTCGAGCGCTTCCGCGACGAGGTCGGCGACTGGCGGGTAGCGATCCTGTCGCCCTTCGGCGGCAGGGTTCACGCACCGTGGGCGCTGGCAATCGACGCGGCGCTGGGGGACCGGGCCGGGGTCGCCGTCCAGACCCTGTGGAGCGACGACGGCATCGTGCTGCGCTTTGCCGACGGGGACGAGCCGCCCTCGATCCTGGCGCTCCTGCCCGACCCGGACACGGTGGAGGAGGCGATCACCGCCCAGCTCGGCCGCTCCGCGCTCTTCGCGGCCCGGTTCCGTGAGAACGCGGCGCGGGCGCTGCTCCTGACCCGGCGGCGCCCAGACCAGCGGACGCCGCTGTGGGCGAATCGGATCCGCGCGGCGAATCTGCTGGCCGTGGCGAGCCGCTACCCCGCGTTCCCCATCGTGCTGGAGACCTACCGGGAGTGTCTGCGCGACGTGTTCGACGTGCCGGCGCTGCTGGAGCTGCTCCGGGGGATTCGCGGGCGCCGGATCGCGGTGGACGAGGTGGAGACCGCCGCGGCGTCTCCTTTTTCGCGGGGGCTCGTCTTCGCGTGGGTGGCGGCGTACCTCTACGAGGGGGACGCCCCGCTGGCCGAGCGCAAGGCCCAGGCCCTCGTGCTGGACCGGGCGCTCCTGCGGGAGCTGATGGGCGGCGAGGAGCTGCGGGAGCTGCTCGACGCGGGGGACCTGGAGGCCATTGAGGCGGAGCTCCAGGGTCTGAGCCGTCGCGCGCGGAACGTCGACGACCTGCACGACCTGCTGCGGCGGGTGGGGGACCTGACCGCGGCCGAGGTGGCGGCGCGCTGCGACGTGGCGGCGCAGTCGGCGCTCGGGGGGGAGTCTCCGCGAGACCCGGGCGCCGCTGCCGAGGACGCGGCGGTCTGGGTCGCAGCCCTGGCACGACAGCGACGGGCGTTCCCGATGGGCGTGGCGGGCGAGGACCGCTGGGTCGCCGCGGAGGACGTCGCGCGCTACCGCGACGGCCTCGGGTGCGCGATCCCCGTGGGCGTGCCCACACCGCTGCTGGACCCGGTCGAGGCCGCGCTGGACGGGCTCGTTGCACGGTTCGCCCGCACCCACGCCCCGTTCCTGACGAGCGCCGTCGCAGCGCGCCTCGGAGTCCCGCCCGCCCTCGCCGAGGCCGCCCTGCGCCGCCTGGAGGCCGCGGGGCGCCTGCTCCACGGTGACTTCCGCCCTGGCGGCGTCGAGCGCGAGTGGTGCGACCCGGACGTGCTGCGCCAGGCCCGGCGGCGTAGCCTCGCCCGCCTGCGCCGCGAGGTGGCGCCCGTCGACGAGGTGGCCCTCGCCCGGTTCATCCCCAGGTGGATGGGCGCGACGGCGCGGCGGGGATCGGGCGCCCTGCTGGAGGTCGTGGCGCGCCTCCAGGGCCTCGCCCTGCCCTTCTCGGAGCTGGAGCGGCACGTGCTCCCCGCGCGAGTGGAATGTCAGCCCCGGCACCTGGACGAGCTGGGCGCGTCGGGCCAGGTGGTGTGGCTCGGCCGAGGGGCGCTGGGGACCGACGGGCGCGTCGCCCTGTACCTGCGGGACCGGGTCCACCTGCTGGCGCCCGACCCGGGCCCCTTCACACCGCAGTCGGTGCTCCACGAGGCGATCCACGCCCACCTGGCCCGCGCGGGGGCCTCGTTCTTCTCTGACCTCGTCCGCGCCGCACCACCGGTCCCCGAGGCAGACCTGGTGGCGGCCCTGTGGGACCTCGTCTGGGAGGGCCGGGTCACCAACGACACGCTGGCGCCTCTGCGCGCGCTGGGGGCCAGGCGGGGTCCGGGGCGCGCTGGGGCCGCCGCGACTCGCAAGGCCGCCTCTGGCCGGTGGTCGCTGACCCGCGACCTCATCGGAGGCGCCGAGACCGAGCGCGCCCACGCCCGCGCCACGCTCCTGCTGGACCGGTGGGGCGTCCTCGCCCGCGAGGTGGCCGCCGTCGAGGACCTGCCAGGGGGCTTCGCGGCGCTCTACCCCATCCTGCGCGCCATGGAGGAGTCGGGGCGCATCCGGCGCGGCCACTTCGCGGAGGGGCTCACCGGCGCCCAGTTCGCCCTGGCGGGGGCCATCGACCGCCTGCGGTCATGCAGCGAGCCGAGTGGAGACGCCGTGTGCTTGTGCGCGGTGGACCCTGCCAACCCTTTTGGGGCCATCCTCCCGTGGCCCCCTCTGCCGCCGGAGGCCCCCGCGCCGCGCCGCGCGGCGGGCACCCTGGTCGTTCTCGTCGAGGGCCGCTGCACCCTCACGCTGGACCGAGGCGGCCGCCTCCTCGACTTCACCCCACCGGGTGAGGCCCCGCCGGACTCCGCTGCGGGCGCCCTCGTCCAGGGTCTCGCGCGCCGCCGCGGCCTCGCCCGCATCGACGAGATCAACGGCGAGCCCGTCGGCCCCTCGGCCTTGGTGGGAGCCCTCCGCGGCGCCGGCTTCTCCCAGGACCACCGCGGCCTCGCGCTGGAGCGCCGGGTCCCGTGACGCGTTGCTGCGAGGCGGCGCGGGGCGCAGCTATGCCGAGCTCCGCGGGTGCGGCGCCGGCAGGTGCTCGCGGGTCCAGGGGTGCTCGTGGTGGTCGTACACCTCTGGCGCTACGACGAAGGTCGGGTCGAGCCGTGAGCGGAGGGCCGCGAGGGTCTTGAAGTCCCGCTGACTCACGACGCACACGCCCGCGGACAGGAGCGCCGCGGTCGCGACGCCGACACCCTTCTGAAAGCGACGCTCGGCCACCAGCCGGCACCCCTCCGAGATGACCTGGCTCCCACACGCGGCGCTCATGTCGGTGAGGATCGCGAGCTCGACGTCGTGGGCGCGCGCGAAGTCGACCATCGCGTGGGCCCCTGCGACCATCGCCGCGGTGAGGTCCGCGCCTTGCTGGTCGAGGACCCGGGCGCGCCCCGCGAGGACGTCGAAGCCGTCGCCGCCATGGATGTCGGGCATCGTGCGGGGCGTGCCGAGCGCGTGTTGCTCGGGGCAGAACGGGAAGATGCGAAGCGTGGGCAGCGCGAACAGATCGGCGAGCGCCCGGCCGAGCCCGTAGTCGTGGCCGTCGACGCCGCACGGCCAGCTCGCGAGGCAGCCGCTGGCGAGGACCCGCCACGGTGCCTCCGTCGTGGGGGTCCGCAGCGCAGCGACCAGAGCGGGGTTGTAGGCGAGCAACATGGTCCCTCCACGGCCAGTGGAATCAGGGCGAAAACGGGAGGGCCTGCGACAACGCGGCCGCAGACTCGGGAGCGAGGATGGTGGCGGGCGTCAGGCCCAACGGGGTGAAGCGGCCTCGAAACCGGCGAAACCCGTTGCCCATGAGGTTGTTCTCCACGCCATCGCCGTCCGTGTCCGTGAAGATGTGGTCGAGGCCGAGGGCGTGGCCCAGCTCGTGGACGCTCGCGCCAACCATGACCGAGGCATAGACTCCGCGGCTGACGGGGCCCCAGACGGCGCTCGCCTCGTCCCACTCGGAGAGGCCCGCCGGCGCCTGCTGCTCGAAGAGGCACGCCTGCGCGGCCGGGTCCATGGCGACCGTCTGGAACCCCACGCCGAGGAAGTGGGCGCCCTGGAGCACATACCCGGCCCCGGGACCCTCCCAGGGCGCGAGGGAGCCGCCCTGCCCCGTGTGGATCAGGGTGTCGCCCTCGACGACCGCCGTGTCGTAGATGTAGACGGTCACGTTGTCGTTGTGGAATGCGGCCGGCAGACGCTGGAGAACCTCCGCAAACGCCTCGCCCGGCGCGTCGGGGGCCGTCGGGTGGGCGTGGTAGTGGGCCGACTCGTGCCACCCGACCATATAGACCACGGCCCAGCTCCCATCGGGCCCTTCTTCCCACCGGAAGGTGAGGCCCTGGCCGGACGGGTCCACGTAGCCCCACTTGGCCATCTCGTCACGGAAGAAGCTCTGGGCGAGGCGCACCCAGGAGCCGAGGCGCTGGTGCAGGCCCGGCGGGAGGGGGCGGTCCGCGGGGGCGAAGTAGACGCCTCGAACGATGCCCTTGGGGGTGAGGTCGAGCGCCGCGAGATCGGTCGGGGATGGCGGCGGCGGGGCTTCCGGGTCGCAGCCGGGAGTGGCGTCCTGATCGGCGTCTGCCTCGCTGCCCGCGTCGCCGATTCCTGTGTCTCCGGCGGCGGAGTCTCCGGTGACGGAGTCTCCCCCCGCGGCACCAGCGTCCACGGAGTCTCCGACGCCGGAGTCTCCACCTTGGGACGCCGCCGAGTCTGCATCTCCACCGGCCTGGGCGACGGAGTCCGCGCGCGCCGCTCCGCCGTCGTCGCCCGTGTCGCCGGGCGACGCGGGAGACTCCGTGTCGTCCGCCGCGGCGACGTCGTGGTCCGACTCACCTCCTGGCGGAGACTCGCCACACCCACCGATCAGGCAGCACAGCGCCGCAATCAGCGCGACCGCCCACTCCCTCCCGTCCCTGACGGCCACCTGCCCCAAGGCGCCGGTGCATAACAACCTGACCCATCGAGGGGCCCGATGCGCCCCGCTGGCAGTCTGGCGAGGCCGCAGGCAGGGCCTTGTCCTTCCAAGGTCTCGCCAGGCTGCCAGCGGGGATGCAGCGGGGGCCGAATGGCACAGGTTGTTGTGCACCGGCGCCTAACGCCCGAAGATGAACCCGCCGATGGCGAGCTGCCCGGGGTTCAGGTAGTTCTGGTCGTGGGCGTCCCGGATGCCGAAGCTCTTGCGGTTGTAAGTGAACGGCGACCACTGGTTGTCGAGGAGCCCGAAGCCGACCAGGTGAGCCCCTGTGGGCTGGCCCGCCCCGTCGGCGCCGTAGGAGCAGTCCCAGGTGGAGTTGACCCACCCGCCGAGCCGGACGTAGGCCGCGTAGGCGCCCTTGCTGTTGATGCGCCAGGGGGCGCCGCAGTGGGTGAAGGTCTTTCCGTTGACCAGGAGGGTCGGGGTCGCCGCGCCGGACACGTGGGTCAGGACCGTCGTGCTCCCCTGGAAGGCCTGGAGCATCGTCTTCTGCGTGGGCATCGACAAGACCGTGCTCCCACCGAGCTCGCTCTTCAGCAGCAGGTTCGAGATGGGGATCGTATTGAACGACGCATACTTGGCCGACCCGACCGACGCGCTCACGTCGCCCGCGTTGACCGTGGTCGCCGTCGTCCAGTGCGCCGAGTCCCAGGCAAAGGTCGTCGAGTGGCCCTTGAGGAGCAGAGTCCAGCCGCCGCCCGCCGTCGTCATGTCGCAGTAGGCCCGGTACGTGACGGCGCCGTCGGGCGTCTTGAGCCAATAGGCGCCGTCTCCCACCGAATCTCCCGCGTCGAGCACCGCCTTGCAGCTCAGCGCCGGATTCGCCTCGCTCCCGAGCTTGTCACCGGACGACGGAGCGAGGGGCCCGCGCCCGTAGATGCGCGCGCCAACGGAGAGCTGCCCGGGATTCAGGTAGTTCTGGTCGTGGGCGTCTCGCACACCGAAGCTCTTGCGGTTGTAGCTGAAGGGCGACCACTGGTTGTCCAGGAGCCCGAAGCCGAGCAGGTGCGCGCCGGTGGGCTGCCCTGCCCCGTCGTTGCCATAGGAGCAGTCCCACACGTAGTTGGCCCACCCGCCGAGGCGGATGTAGGCGGCGTAGGCGCCTTGCGAGTTGACGCGCCATGGAGAGCCGCAGTAGCTCCAGGTCTTGCCGTTGATGAGCTGGCCGGGCGTCGCGGCCCCCTCGAGCAGGGGCAGCGTGTTGGTCGGCCCGTTGAAGAGTGCGCGCGCGGTCTGGAGGGTCGGCATCCCGAGGCGCGTCATGCCCCCGTTCGCGCTCTTCAGCAGGAGCTCGGTGACCGGGTAGTCGCCGAACGACGCCAGCTTGGAGTCCGTGTAGGTGCCCACCGGCGTCGTGTCGTTCAGGAGCGTCGTGTTGGTCCACAGTGCGCTGTCGAAGGCGAAGGTCGTGTTGGCGCCGGTGGACAGGAGGAGCGTCCAGCCGCCCCCCATGTTCGTCATGTCGCACCAGGCCTTGTACGGAGCGCCCGCCTGCGTCTTGACCCAGTAGACTCCGTCACCCACCGAGGCCCCCTCGGCCAGGATGTGGCGGCAGCTATCGCCGGGCTTCTCGAAGGTGCCGAGCGCCGTGTCCGGTCCCACCGTCCCCTCCTCGCGGCCGTACACCAGCGCCCCGGAGGTGAGCTGCCCTGGGTTCAGGTTGTTCTGGTCGTGGGCGTCGCGGATGCCAAAGCTCTTCTTGTTGTAGGTGTAGGGCGACCACTGGTTGTCGAGGAGCCCCAGCCCCAACAGGTGAGCCCCCGTGGGCTGCCCGGCCCCATCGGCGCCGTAGGAGCAGTCCCAGACGTAGTTCGCCCAGCCGCCGAGGCGGATGTACGCCGCGTAGGCGCCCTTGGTGTTGACGCGCCACGGCGAGCCGCAGTAGCTCCAGACCTTGTTGTTGATCAGCTCGCCGGGCGTGGCCGAGCCCTCCACGTGGGTGAGCACGGTCGTGCCGCCCTGGAACAGCGCAAGCGCCGTCTGCTGCTCCGGCAGGGCCAGGCGCGTCGCGTTACCCGCCTGGGAGACGATCAGCAGCTCCCGCACCGGCATCTGGTTGAAGGTCGAGAGCTTGGCGGCCTCGAAGGTCGGCGAGAGGCTGGTGTCGTTGTAGGTGGTCGCCGTTGTCCAGTGTGCGCTGTCCCAGGCGAAGGTGGTGCCCGCCGCCTTCATGAGCAGCGTCCAGCCGCCCCCCATGGTCGTCATGTCGCAGTAGACCTGCTGGGCGGCCCCGCCGTTGGGCGTCACCCAGTAGACGGCCGACGCGGCGGACCCGTTGGCCGCCTTGATGGCCTTGCAGCTCGCCCCCGGGTTGAGCGCCGACCCGAGGGGGTGGCCCCCGCTGCCGCTGGCCCCCTGGAAGCTCGCGCCGTCGCAGATCTTCAGGACCTTCTCCCCGATGTCGTAGTAGGCGAAGCCGACAAGGGTGGGCCCGCAGGAGACCGGGGGCGAGGCCGCGAGCTGGAAGCGCATGCCCGTCAGGTGGTTGCCGCCCAGGTTGAGGTTGCCCGACAGGGTGAGCCCTGTCGCAGCCTGGATGGCGGCCACCGCCTCCGCGTCCGTGTAGCGCGCGTGGTGCGCCGAGGCGTTCTGCGCGTGGGCGTCCAGCTCCGCCTGGGTCGCCGGGTCGAAGGCGAGGTCCACGAGGGCGACGGCGCCGTTGGCGATGGTCGCGCTCGTCACGCTGTTCGGGGCCAGGTGGGAGGCGCCCACGCAGCCCGTGCAGGACAGCGCCAGCGCGCCCCCGCCCTTGGAGTCCGAGAGGGCGTAGTTGAAGCCCACGTCGGCGCTGCCGATGGAGCCGTCTGCGATGTCGGCGCCGGTGAGGGAGCCATCGGCGACGTCGGCGGAGCCCACGCAGCCGGTGCAGGCGAGGTCGGTGGCCGCTCCGCCCGCGGTGGCGCTGCCCGCGTAGCCGAAGGAGAGCATTCCGGGATCGATGCAGCCAACGCAGGACAGTCCGAGGGCCGGCCCGCCCTTGGCGTCCGAGAGGGCATAATTGAAGCCCGTCTTGGCGGAGGTGACGGCTCCATCGGCGAGGTGACCCGTCGCGATGGTCCCTTGCGCGACGTCCAGGGGGCCGACACACCCCGTACACTGGAGATCACCCGCCACGTCGGCGCGGGCGGCGCGGAGGGCGAACGGGGTGGCCAGCACCTGCGACCGGGGGAGCGCCGCCCCTCCGGCGACCGTGGACTCCAGCCAGAGGACGTCGTTCGACTCCAGGAGGCCCGCCGGCAGCGGGCCCATGACCACGTCGAAGACCCCCCGCTCCACCGCCACGGACGGGAACGACTGCTGGTGCAGTGCCGTGCCCCCGGTCTCCGTCGCGAAGAGGCGCAGGGTGACCGCGTGGGTCCCCTCGACCGGCGAGCCGGCCTGCGTCAGCAGGGCCCCCTGGACGCGCAGCGTCTGGGGGATGGCCGCCAGGGCGGCGGATGTGGAGAGCAGGATGAGGGCGGGAAGGAGCCTGGCTGCCATGGGGCACCTCCTGAGGCCGCACGTCGTGGTGCGGAGGGTCGAACCGTGCGCACGGTGATGGTATGGTAGCACGACGTCAGGAATCCAGGGGTGTGAGCATGAAGCGCAGCATCAAGTTCGCCGCACTGTTCCTCAGCGCGCTCGCCCTCGCCGGGTGCGCGTCCGATGGGCCGGCGCCGCCTCCGTCCACAGACGTGGGCGAGGACGGGAGCACCCCGCAGGACGTGGTGGGGGGCGATGGCTTGGGGGCCGACGGCGACGCCGGGGGCGGACCGGGAGCCGACGGAGAGGCGCCCCTGGACGTCGCCGAGGACGCCTCCGCCGAGGACGCCGGGGGCGGTGCCTCCGACGGTGGGGCAGACGCGGGTGACGCGGGTGAGGCGGCCGACGCAGGTGACGGCGCCGAGCCACCGTGCCAGGGCAAGAGCTGCGACGACGGCGACCCATGCACGGACGACTCCTGCGACGCGACCGGCGCATGCGTCTCCGCGCCCATCCCGTGCGACGACGGCGACCCATGCACGGACGACTCCTGCGACGCGACCGGCGCATGCGTCTCCGCGCCCACCCCGTGTGACGACGGCGACGCCTGCACGAGCGACGCGTGTACCGCGACGGGGGCCTGCGCCTTCACCCCGGCGGCGTGCGACGACGGGGACCCGTGCACCGACGACTCCTGCGACCCGGCGAGCGGCTGCGGGGCGGCCCCCAGCGACTGCGACGACGGCAGCGCGTGCACCGTAGACTCCTGCGGCCCGGGGGGCTGCATCCACCTGAGCGCCTGCGACGACGGAGACCCGTGTACGGCCGATGCCTGTGCAGGCGGAGCGTGCGCCCACGAGCCCCTGAGCTGCGAAGACGGCGACCCTTGCACGGACGACTCCTGCGGCGCGGCGGGGTGCGTCAACGCCCCCGTGGTCTGCGACGACGGCGACCCATGCACGACGGACGCCTGTCTCGGTGGAGAGTGCGAGACGGCACCGCTGGCGTGCGACGACGGCAACCCCTGCACCGCGGACACCTGCGCCGGGGGGAGCTGCGCGCACGCGCCACTCCTCTGCGATGACGGTGACCCCTGCACCACCGACTCCTGCGACCTCTTCGGCGGCGGGTGCGTCGTCACGGCCTTGCCCTGCGACGACCTCAACCCATGCACTGACGACTCGTGCTCCGGCGGCGCCTGCTCCTACTCACCGACGGACTGCGACGACGGCGACCCATGCACCGCGGACGCCTGCGCAGGAGGCTGCACGCACAAGGGCGTGTCCTGCGACGACGGAGACCCCTGCACGGTGGACTCGTGCGGCCCCGGTGGGTGCGCTGCGGTGCCCGACCCGTCGTGCCAGAGCTGCACGACGGCGGCCGACTGCCCGACCGACGCCTGTACCAGCGCCGCCTGCTCCAACGGCGTCTGCGCCGCGTCGCCGGCCCCATGCACGGACCTCAACCCGTGCACCGAGGACGCCTGCGATCCCCTGGCGGGGTGCGCCTTCACGCCCCTGTCGTGCGACGACGGCTCCGCCTGCACCGAGGACTGGTGCGACCCGGTCAAGGGGTGCAGCCACGCGCCGGTGAGCTGCAACGACGGCGACCCCTGCACCCTGGACACATGCGACCCGACCCTCGGGTGCGCGTCGGTGGCGGACCCTTGCGACGACGCCGACGCCTGCACGCAGGACGCCTGCCACCCGCTGCTCGGTTGCAGCCACACCGGCTCGACCTGCGACGACGGCGACGCCTGCACGCAGGACGGCTGCGACCCGGCGTTCGGCTGCACCACGACCCCCAAGGCGTGCGACGACGGCAGCGTCTGCACGACGGACTCCTGCGCGCCGGGGACCGGCTGCGCCTTCGCGCCGGTGGCCTGCGACGACGGTGACGCCTGCACGGTGGACTCCTGCGACACGGCCGCGGGGTGCAGCCACGTGGTGGCTACGTGCAGTGACGGCGACCCCTGCACCCAGGATGGCTGCGTGCCTGGGCTCGGCTGCGTCACGGTCCCGCTCTGCGACGACAGCGACCCCTGCACCACCGACGCGTGTTCCGGGGGCGCCTGCGCCACGACGCCCATCGACTGCGACGACGGCGACCCGTGTACGGACGACGTGTGCGACGGGGGCGCCTGCGCTCAGACGTCCTTGTCCTGCCACGACGGCGACCCCTGCACCATCGACGTGTGCGACGGGGGCGCCTGCGACCACCTGCCGCAGCCGGGTTGCACGGGCTGTACGTCCGGGCCGAGCTGTACGGACGGCGATCCATGCACCGTGGACACCTGCCTGCCGGACGGCTCCTGCACCCACGCCTCGCTGGACTGTGACGACGGCGACCCCTGCACCGTGGACGCATGCGACGCGGTGACCGGCCAGTGCGAGCACCCGCTGCTGTCCTGCGAGGATGGCGACCCGTGCACCGTAGCCGGCTGTGACCCGGCCACGGGCCTGTGTGTGGCGGGCGAGCCCCCTTGCGGAGACGGCGACCCCTGCACGAAGGACTCGTGCGGCCTCGGGGGCCTCTGCGGCCACGTCCCGGTCCTGGGCTGCGCAGGCTGCACGACCGCGGCGGACTGCGCCGACGGCGACACCTGCACCGCGGATGGGTGCACGACCGGCGGCTGCACGCACGTCACGACGACCTGCGACGACGGGGAGCCGTGCACCCTGGACCTCTGCGACCCGACCAGCGGCGCCTGCCTGTTCATCCGCACGGCGGCCTGCAAGTGACGCTGCGGCACGGCTGGACAGCGTAGGCGCTCGCGGCAGCGGTCACGAGCGAGGGGGTCAAGTATACTCATATCTCATATACCGGCGCGCCGGTATATGAGATATGAGTATACTTGACCCCCCCGCCCCGCTGGCGGGGCCCCCGGGAGCCCCCTTCTGAGTCCTATACCGCGTCGCGCGCCGCCCACCAACCCGACAGCTTCGGCCAGAGGCGCGTCGCCGCCTTGCTGCTGACCACGCCGCCCACGTGGCCGCCGGGGAGGTGGAGGCGCTCCTTGTCCTCGGCGCCCACCTGGTCGATGAGCTCGGCGCAGCTCTGCCACGGCACGATGTTGTCGTGCTCGAAGGTGACGGCGAGGGTCGGGCAGGTGATCGCGGACAGACGCACCGGGCGGCCGGAGAGGGAGAAGCGGCCGTGGCGTAGCGCGTCGCCCTGATACAAGTCGCGGATGTAGCGGCGATAGAGCTCCCCGGGGAGGGAGACGTTGTCGTTGCCCCAGGTCTCCAGGGCGAAGAAGCCGTCGAGGTCCTGGTCGTTCCACGCCTGCTCCAGCAGGTGGACCGCCTTGCTCAGGTTGAGGGTGGGGCGCAGCAGGTGGAAGGCCGACTGCATGAGCTGCCAGGGGACGTTGCCGGTGCCGTCCACCAGGGCGTCGATGTCGAAGGTGGAGGTGCGGGTCCAGCGCGAGAGCAGGCCGTCGTCGTCGAAGCGCACGGGAGCAGCCAGGGCCATCAGCGTAGCGACGCGAGCAGGGCGCACCGCCGCGTGGATGGCGGCCAGAGTGCCGCCCATGCAGTAGCCGAGGACGTGGACCCTGCCGCTGCCGCTCTCACTCGCCGTGACCCGCAGCGCACGCCCGAGGGCGCCATCCACGATGTCGTCGAAGGTGACGTAGCGGTCCTCTGCGGACGGGGTGCCCCAGTCGATGACCCACACGTCGTGGCCGCGTGCGACCATCCACTCGGCGAAGCTCTTGCCGGGCATCAGGTCGAGCACGTAGTGGCGGTTGATCAGCGACGGGACGAGCAATACCGGGGTGCGCCACGCCGGCGGCGCCTCGCGACGGTATCGGAGGAGCCGCCACTTGTTCTCGCGGTGCATCACGTCGGCGGGGGTCGCGCCCACCACAGGACGCTGCCGCAGGCGCTTCGCCAGCTTGACGAGGCCCCTCATGCGTAGAGCTCCTCCAGGGCCGATCCGAAGCGCGCGGCGACCTGCTTGCGCTTCACCTTGAGCGTCGGCGTCAGCAGGCCCCCCTCCACCGTGAGGGGCTCGTCCATGATGCGGAAGCGCTTGATGGTCTCGTAGCTCGCCAGCTCGGCGTTGACCGCGTCGACCCGGGCCTGGACACGGGCCTGGAGCCAGTCCCCGTTCGCTGTCTCAATCCCCGCCGCTGCCATCTCCGCGGCCGCAACGTCCCGATTCACCCAGATACCTGCGGTCAGGTAGCGCCGCCCGTCCCCGAACACCACCACGTGGGCGATGAGCGGGTCTCCGGCGAAGCGCACCTCGATGTTCGCGGGCGCCACGTTCTTGCCGCCAGCGGTCACCAGGATGTCCTTCTTGCGGTCGATGATCTGCAGGAAGCCGTCCTCGGTGAATCGCCCGATGTCGCCCGTCTTGAGCCACCCGTCTACGGTCAGGGTCTCCGCGGTCGCCTCCGGGTCCTTGTGGTAGCCGGCGAAGACGTTGGGGCCCTTCGCCAGGATCTCGCCGTCCTCCGCCAGCCGGATCTCCACCGACGGCAGGGGCCTGCCCACCGTGTCGAAGCGGAAGGCGTCCGGACGGTTCAGGGTCAGGGTCGGAGACGCCTCCGTGAGGCCGTAGCCCTCGATGATCAGGAGGCCGTGCTCGTGCAGGAACTCCTTGACCTCTCGCTTGAGGCCCGCGCCACCCGACAGACAGAACCGCAGGCGCCCGCCCGTCACCTCGGCGAGTCGCTCCCTGCGGCGGTCTGACGTCGCCTCCGCCATGGCGGTCGTAGCGAGCTTCTCCCACACGCTGGGCACGCTCATGAAGACGCTGGGGCGCACCTCGGGGAGCCGGCCCATCACGGACAGTGGGTCCACCAGGTACGACGTGAACCCGAGGGTGTTTCCGAGGCAGGCCTCGCCAAAGCCGAAGATGTGGCTCATCGGCAGCCAGAGCAGGTCCACGGCGGACTCGTCGATGAGCGGGCCGTTGCAGACCAGCCAGTCGAGGCCGTTGGACGCCACGTTTCTGTGGGTGAGCGGCACGCCCTTGGGGTTCCCCGAGGTCCCGCTCGTGTAGAGCATCAGCCCGACCTGGTCCAGCTCCACCGCGTCCATGACGCGCTCGAAGGCGCCCGGAGACTCCTGGTCCCTGGCGCTCCCGGCCGCCAGGGCGTGGCTCCAGCCGCACAGGCGGCGCTCCACGTCGGCGACGGGCGGGACGGCAAACCCTTTGGAGCGCAGCCCCGCCAGCACCGCCCAAGGATCCAGCGCGTCGTCGAGGACCACCACACGGCGCACGCCCTCCAGAGACTCCCAGGTCTGGAAGAGGCGCCCGAGCAGCGCGGCGCCGTCCACGAACACCACCCGCGCGTCGCTGTGGGCGATGACGTAGCCCGCCTGCTCCGCGGTGTTCGAGGCGTAGATGGGCACCATCACGCCGCCGGCCGCCTGGACGGCCAGCGCCGCCGAGACCCACTCCACCCGGTTGCCGGAGTAGACGCAGGCGCGCTCGCCTGGCGCCAGCAGTCCGGCGCCGGCGAGGAACGACGCGCAGTCACGAATCTGCCGCGCGAACTGGCCCCACGTCACTACGGACCAGTCCTGGCCGGCCGGGAGCATGAACCGGGGCCGAGATGATCTCTCGGACAGGGTGTCGAACACGGCGCGCGGGGCGATCTTGGGCTCGGTGTAGGGCGTGATGTCCATGGCGGGTCTCCCAAGTTACAGGCGTCAGCCGCGGTCGGCCAGGCGCTCCTCGATGTCGATCAAGCGCGACTGGATCTGGTTGAGCGCATGGAGCGTCCGCTCCTGGTCGCGGCGCGTGGAGAGCCCGGCCGCGCCCCACACCTTCGCGAGCGCCTCGTCGTGCCTGGCCTTCGCCTTCATGACCGCCGTGAGCAGCGCCCCCGAGGGAGTGAGCACCAGCGGGCTCTTCAGCACGGTCTCCAGATACTGGGCCGTCGCGTTCTCCCAGGCGTTGAAGCCCTTCTTCCACAGATCCCAGAGCATGGGGGTCCTCCTGATCTCGCGCCGATTGTTACTGAATGCTCAGAGCCCCAGGCGGCGCACCTCGACCGCCGTGGTGAAGTCTTCAGCGGGCTCGTCGTTGCGGCTGGTCGCGCGCGCCACCTCGCCGAAGCACTCGAAGAGGAAGGACACCTGCCGCTTGCTGACCGCCTTGCCCACCGCCGGAGACACCGTCGTCTTCGTGCGCACGCGCAGCGCCTGGGTGAAGGTCAGGTCCCGCAGGGCCAGCTCGCCGATGCCGTCGACGCTGACCTCGTAGATGTCCTTGCCCGCGTAGGGCAGCCCATACAGCTTGCCGCCCTGGATGCTGGCGCTCGCGACCCACTTCGACCCCGGCTCGATGGGGAACCGGAACAGGGGAATCGGCTTGTCATAGACGAGCAGCGTCTGGCCCGCCTTGGGGTTCTCCTCCCGCGAGGCGACCCCGAGGAGCCACAGGGCCTCGTCATCGCGGCGATACACCGAGTCCACCGTTCCGCCCGCGTCCAGGGAAGTGACGAACTCGCCACTGGGAAACGACGCGGCGTACCACTTGCCGTCGAGCGTCGTCGCCACGAAGGTCGCCACCTGGTCGTCGGCGCGGTCCACAGACCAGTCCCAATAGTGCACTCCCTCCCCCTTCACGCCCACCACGTTGACCGACCGCTCGGTGTTCGCCGGATTGACCAGGTAGGACACGGGCACCCCGAAGGCCGCCTTGAGCTCGTCGGCGCTGATCTTGCCGTCGAGGTTCGGCATGCACTCGATGGCCGCGGGCCCTGGCGGCTGGTAGGGGTCGCCGTCCGGGGTCGTGGGGTAGCCGGACAGCACGTCCGGCTCGGGGGTCACGTACTGGCCCTTGCCGGGCACGGGGGTCTGGTTCGTGTCGCAGGCGAGGAGCAGGACCAACGGCAGCAGTCTCTTCATGGCTCAAAACGCGAAGTGCACGCGCAGCCTCGCGAGCTGCGCGGGGCGTGCCGTCAGGCCGGCCGCCGGGTTGTCGAGCCCCGAAAACGGGAACAGGGCCGCGTAGTCCAGGGCCAGCAGGAAGCCGTCCCGGCTCTCGTAGACCAGCGTCGGGTCGAGCTCCAGGCCGAGCGGCGACTCCCCGCCGGGCGCGGACGCGGACTCTACCGCAAAGGAGGCGATGGCCGCCAGGGACGCAGAGAAGCGACCGGCCCCGAGGTCCAGGAACCGCCACGTCACGTGGGGGCGCACGTACACGGCGTCGGACACGGTCCCGATGATCTCGCGGAACAGGATGCGGTCGACGCGGTAGTCCGGGTGGAAGCGGAAGTTGTCGTTGCGCAGGTCGTGGGGCGGGAGCGCCTGGGCGCCGTCCAGCTCCCCCGGCGCACCGTAGGCCGCATTGCCAGCGGCGACGGCTCCGAAGCCCGGCGCGGGGTCGCCGCTGGCGTAGCCCGCGTCCAGGCCACCGCTCACGGGTCCCTCCAACGCGCCAAACTCGGACTCCAGGGCGACCCCCACCTGGAGGGACTCCACCCCCTCGCGCAGCAGGGCGCCGGGGATCAGCGACGCCTGCTCCACGGACCCCAAGAGGACCGCGGCCTCCGCCTCGATGCGGAGGTCCGGGTGGGTGACCCGCACCCAGCCGTCGAAGGCCGTCGCCGTGAAGCCCCGCGCCATGACCTGGGAGCTGTCGTACCGCGTGAGGGGCTGGGCGAGGGACACCCAGGATGCCGGGATGTCGTTCTCCTGCCAGCGGTGTGAGAAGAGCAGCCCGTAGTCCACGGTGGTCTTGCCGGCCTTGCGCCGCCGCTCCCGCGCCAGGTCGCTGCGCCACGCCATGAACGCGAACGAGATGGTGTGCACGTTGTCGCTCGGCTCGAAGTCCACGACCCGGGAGCTGCCGACCCGCTTCGTGGTTGGTCCCACGGAGCTGAAGTCGTAGGCGACGGCCCAGATGTGCCCCAGAAGCGGCGTGATGAAGGCGATGCGGTCCGCCGCGTCGCCGCTGTCGCAGTCGGCGCAGTCTCCCCCGTTGGTCAACATGCCCAGGCCCCAGTGGGCGCCCATGCGGCCCGCTGCGAGGAGACCGAACGGCGTCAGCACCTCCCCATAGGCGCGCTTGATGCGGAGCACGTCCTCCGGCGGGCGCTGGCTCGACGACGCCGACGGGATCCCATCCGGCGTGCTGCCCAGCGCCAGGTTGTCGAAGGCGTCGATGCGCAGCTTGACCGCCATGGCCCCAAACGGCGCGTAGAACGCCAGGTCGGTGCGCACGCGCATGTCCGCGTTCCAGACGTCCTGGCGGGTCGTGTCCTCCAGGGGGACCGGGAACAGCGCGCGCCCCGACGGCGTGAGGCCCCGGTCCAGGTCCAGGTTCCAGAGCAGCTCGCCCCGCACGCGCAGGGCCCCGTGCACCTGGACCCAGGTCTCCGTCTCGGGGACCAGGTCCTGGCCGATGTCAGTGAAGCCCGTGGCGCCGGCCGGGGACGCGGCCAGGACGAGTACGACCGCCATGCTCGCCGCTTTGAGGCTCACAGCGCCCCCTCGGCGAGGAAGGCCATGAGGTCCCGCGTCGACGTGGCCTCCGCCTCGATCATGGGGAAGTGGCCGCAGCGCTCGTAGACGATGAGCCGGGCGTCCCGGAGCTGGCGCACCAACTGCTCGCCGACGCTGACCGGCGTCACCTCGTCCTCCCGCCCCCAGAGCAGCAGCGCAGGAGCCTCGATGGTGCCGTAGCGCCCCTCCAGCTCGGCAAACCGCTGCCCCCGGATGGCCGCCAGCGCCGCCGCCTTGGTGCCGGGCCGCTCCAGGGCGGACTCCACCTCCTCGATGAGCCGCTCGGGGATCGCGTCCTTGTTGAAGAAGGCCGCCGTCATGCGGTCGTCGGGCCGCTGGTCGTAGTACGCGCCCACGAGGAACTCCCCCAGGCCGGCGGCGCGGGACCAGAGGAAGAAGCTCGGCTGCTGAGACTCGTAGACCCAGGCGTCGTAGAGCGCGAGTCGCGACACCCGCTCGGGGGCCTGGAGCGCGAGGGCCAGCGCCACGGACGATCCCCAGGAGTGGGCGACGACGGCGGCGCGATCCACGTGAAGGCGGTCCATGAGCCCGAGCACCAGCCGGGCCTCGGCCTCGGGGGAGTAGTCCCCTTCAGGGCGGTCACTCCAGCCGAAGCCTTTGAGATCCAGCGCGATGACGCGATGGCGCTCCCGCAGCTTCGGGATCACGGCCGCCCAGTTCTCGATGGCCGACGCGAAGCCGTGGATCAGCACCACCGGCGCACCCTGCCCCTCGTCCAGGTAGCGCAGACGCACGCCGTCCACCTCCATGAAGGTGGCGTCCACCGGCTCTCCGGGCATGGGGCCCGCGTGGAAGGACAGGCACCCCGCCACCACCGCGAGGGCCCCCACCCACGGGGCGCGAAGCAGCCACCCGCGCGTCACGGGGCCAGCCTCCGCAGCTCGCTGACCGCCTCGAACTCCGCCTTCAGCTCGTTGGGCTTCGACACCACCGTCCCCACCGTGCCGAAGCACTCGGCGACGAACATGTGGGTGCGGGTGGTGGTGGGGAGCACCCCCACCGTGCGGACCAGCTCCACGTTCACCCGCAGCACCGGGAAGTCGCCGAAGGGGGTCTTCAGCGTCCCATGGGCGTCCACCTCCGAGCGGTAGTCTTCCGTGTAGAAGGACCAGACGCCGAGGGTGGTGCCCGTGACGGTGGACTTGGTCTTCCACACATCCCCCTCGCTCATGGGGAACTGGAGCACCTGAGCGGGCGGATCATACGTGACCTTGGTGGCGGTCACCCCGTCCTCGATGCTGACGACGCCGACGAGGAAGAGCCCGGAGTCCGTCACCTTGAAGACGCCGAGCAGGTTCTGGGTCTCGGACAGCCGCGCCGCGTAGGTGGCGTCCGGGAAGTCCCCCTCGAACCAGGTGCCCTCCAGGGAGCGGGCCTCCACCAGCGTGTTGGTGTCCCCGGGGAAGCCTCCGGAGAGGTCCCACGTCAGGGAGCCGGCCGTGCCCTTGGCAGCCGTGCTCCAGGTCACGTCCGTCGCCACCCGGTAGCTCGCGTGGAGGCCCGCCGCGATGGGCATCTCGTCCCGGGTGACCACGCCGTCGTCGTTGGGCTGGCAGACGCCTCCGCCCGTGTCCGGCGCCGGGCCCGTGTCCTTCGGCGCGGCGGTGTCGATGCTCACGTCGGTTCCAGGCAGCGCTCCACTGTCCAATGCGCCAGGGACGTCCGACCCTACGGCCACGTCCTCTCCCCCCGTAGCGTCCACGCCTCCCCCGTCATCGGGCTCCCCGCCGGCCCAGTCCGGGCCCTCCGACGCGTCGAGCCCAACGCACACGCCGGACGCCGTGCACGCTCCAGAGGGGCAGTCCGCACCGGTGGCGCACTCCTTGGGGTCCTCGGGGCAGGCCACGAGGCCCAGCGCCAGGGTCACGATGAGGGTTCGGCTGCGCATCGGGTCGCTCCTCGTGGCCCCGACTCGTGAGGCCAGCGAGCCCATGACTACCCCCGCAGCGCCCGGCTGTCAATGGCCATTTTGCATCGCAGCAACCGCGCTGCACAAAACCGGGACCATGGCGCCACAGCTTGGTGAAACAAGCCTGGACGGAGAGCAGGGACCACGGTAGGATCCGGCTCTACCGCACCGCAGCATCGGAGGCTCCATGGTCGTCATCAAGAAGTACAGCAACCGCCGGCTCTACGACACGGACGAGAGCCGCTACGTCACGCTGGAGGAGCTGGCGGTCAAGATCGAGCGGGGCGCGGATGTGGTCGTCACGGACGCGAAGACCGGTGAGGACCTGACCCAGGTGACCCTCACGCAGATCCTGTTCGAGAGCCGGGGCGCCGCGAAGCTGCTGCCGACCCCGCTGCTGGTCCAGATGATCCGCATGGGCGACCTGCCCTTCGCCGAGTTCATGGGCCGCTGGGTGAGCTGGGCCTTCGAGGTCTACATGCAGGCCCGCCGGGGCATCGGCCTGTTCACCCACCTCAACCCCTTCGCGTCGCAGCCCATCCCCATGCCCTTCGGGCGCCCCGCCCCCCGGTCACGGCCCAGCGCGCCCGTCGAGCCCCCCGACGACGAGCCGCCCCCGGACCCCGATGCCCGCGATGACCGCACAGCCTCCCGCGACGAGGTCGCCGCGCTGCGCAAGGAGCTCGACGAGCTGAAGCAGCTCCTCCTGCGGCGCCAGTAGGCGCCCGACACTACCTCCGCCCGCTGTGGACGCCAGACGTCGGCGACGGTCTTCCGCCCGCCGTCTGGTTCTGAGGCGTGCGACCGCGCTGGTCCACGTGCTGTCTGAACCACTCCTTCACGACGCTCTGGAGGTTGCCTCCCTTGAGGTGCTCGGTCGCAGGGGTGCCGTCGTAGAGGCGGTAGAACTCGGCGTAGGAGTCGGCGAACCACTCCTCGGGCGCGAACCGCGTGTAGTCGCGCGGGATGGACCGCACCGCCGCGCTCTTCACGCGCATCCACTTCTGGTAGTAGAAGTTGGCCGTGTAGAGGTGGGTCCCGTCGTCGTGGGGGTGGGGCGTCGTGTAGTGGAACATCTTGGTCCCGGCCCAGCGCACGATGGGCCAGTTGGAATACCGGTGCCAGGCGTGGGTGGGCGGAAGGTCCGCGCCGATGTTCTCCCCCGGGGCCGGGATGTCCGACGACTTGTCCATGTAGTCGTCCATGGCGGAGCAGATCGCCGACTTGATGTCCTCCAGGGTGTCGCCGGCCTGCACCGGCCCCCAGCCCCCCATCTGGTCGGCCCACCTGCGTACGTCTCCCTCGCCGTACTTCTCCCAGCCGGCCCACCCGTACACGATGTCCGTGTGGTTGCCGAGCATGTCGTCCACCGCATGGCCCACCTCGTGGAGCACCGTGTGGTCGAAGTAGGACTGCACCACCAGCCGCACCGCGTACTTCACAGCCCCGCCCACCGTCGCCCGCACGAGCTGCCCGGCGGTGACGCGGCCGTCCAGGTCCCCCTCCGGGATGCCCAGGTACGCCGCCATCTCTGCCGCCGTCCGCCACTGGGCGTGGTTGATGCGGTACAGAGTCCCATTGCGCACGAGGACGGACGACGCCGCGAGGGTGTCCACGTCCGCCTCGGTGATCCCCAGAAGGCCCGCCATCTGGGGCTTGGTGTAGGACTGAAACAGGGAGTAGAGGTCCTGGCCCCCGATGGTCTGCTTCCGGATCATGCCCGCCGTGACCTGCGCGTCCACGTCGGCCTCCGAGATGCCCAGGATCCCCGCAATCTCCGAGCGTGTGCGCCAGCCCTCCGGGGCGTAGAAGTCGTGGTCGTTCGGCATGGAGCCGATGTTGATGGTCCCGCCCTGGTAGGTCCCGCCGCCTCGGAAGTGGCGCACCAGGTCGTCGATGTAGCGGTTGTCCTCGATCTGCGACTCCGGGAGCCGGTCGAGGATCGTCCAGAGCCGCCCGAGGTCCCCCGGGTCCAGCGTGCTCCCCCAGCGCCCGGAGAGATCGGCGCCGAAGCGCCGCTCGAAGAGGCTCCACCGCTGCGGCACCCGCGGCGCCTGGTTGAACAGCACACGCAGCGCCTGCCGCTGCGGCTCCGACAGCGCGCCCCGCACCGGCAGCGGGCGCATCCACGACAGGCTGTCGTCCATGTGGTTCAGCGCCGCCGCGGCCGCCGCCTCGGTCCCTGCCAGCCGTGTCAGCACGCCGTCTGCCGGCTGCTCCAGGAGCTCACTGACCATGGTCGGGTTGCCCATCGCGGTAGCGAAGCGGCCCGGGTCGGCCAGCGCGGTGAAGGCGTCGATGGCGCTCCCCGTCAGCGTGGCCAGAACGCCCGCGAGGTGCGTGCTCCCGATGAGCGCCATCTGCTGCTCGGGCGGCGCCGCCGCGATGGTCGCCCGCAGCCCGGCGTCGTCGATGCCCTGGCCCAGCAGGAAGCCCACCCGGACCACCAGGTCCGCGCCGAGCAGGTCGAGGGCCGCTCGCAGCTCCTGCGCGGTGCAGAGCGCCGCGATGCTCGCCATCAGCTCGTGGTCGCTGGCGACCGCCGTGCGCTCCGGCGCCGGCGCGGCCTCGATCAGCGCCCGGACGGCCGCCCAGGTCGTCCCCTCCGCCAGGGTCCACCCGAGCTTGAAGCGCAGGTCGCCCCCGAGGAGCCCCACCGCGTCGGCCATCTGCGCGTCGTTCAGGTTGTCGACGAACCAGCCGCGCATGCCGAGATCGCCGCGGATGCGCGCCTTCCCCGCCTCGTCGGCCGCCTCCAGCTCCGCGCGGACCGCCTCCCAGCTCGTCCCCTCGGCCAGCATCCAGGTCAGGTGGAAGAAGACGTCGCCCCCGAGGAGCCCCACCGCCTCGCGCATCTCGTCGTTGCCCAGGAGCTCGATGAAGCGCCCCTTCATGGCGGCGCTCTCCCGCACCGCCGCGCGCTGCGCCTCCGGGGCGGCGCGGATCCGCTCGCGCACCGTCGGCCAGTCCGTGCCCTCGGCGAACATCCAGTCGAGCTGGAAGAGCAGATCCCCGCCCAGGAGCTGCACCGCGGCTGCCATCTCGTCGTTGCCGAGCAGCGACACGAAGTGGGCGCGCATGGCCGGATCGGTCCGCACCGCCGCCCGCTCGGTCTCCGGCGCCGCCTCGATGAGCGGGCGCACCGACTCCCAGCTCGTGCCCTCCGCGAACATCCAGTCGAGCTTGAAGCGCAGGTCCCCGCCGAGGAGCCCCACTGCGTCGCGCATCTCATCGTCCCCGAGCAGCGACACGAAGCGCGCCCGCATGGCGGCGTCCGCACGCACAGCCGCCCGCTCCGTCTCCGGCGCCGCCTCGATGAGGGCGCGGGCCTCGGCCCACGTCGTGCCCTCCTCCAGGGTCCACTCGAGCTTGAATCGCAGGTCGCCCCCGAGCACGGTCACGGCGTCCTTCATCTCCTCGTCCCCGAGCAGGGACACGAAGTGCCCCCGCATCGCCCGATCAGTCCGCACCGCCGCCCGCTCCGCCTCGGGCGCGGCGACCAGCAGCGGGCGCACCGTCGCCCAGTCGGTTCCCTCCTCGAACATCCAGTCCAGCTTGAAGCGCAGGTCCCCTCCGAGGAGCCCCACCGCCTCCGCCATCTCGGCGTTGCCAAGCAATGAGACGAAGTGGCCGCGCATCGCCGCGTCACCCCGCACTGCCGCCTTGCCCGCCTCGTCCGCCGCCGTGATCTTCGCCCGCACGGCCGCCCAGTCCGTGCCCTCGGCGAACATCCAGGTGAGCTTGAAGCGCAGGTCGCCCCCGAGCACGTCCACCGCCTCGGCCATCTCGTCGTCGCCGAGCAGCCCCACGAAGCGGTCGCGCATGGCCGCGTCCCCTCGCACGACCGCCCGCTCCGCCTCCGGGGCCGCCTCGATGAGGGCCCGCGCCGCCGCCCAGGTGGTGCCCTCCTCCAGGGTCCACTCCAGCTTGAACCTCAGGTCCCCGCCGAGGAGCCCCACCGCCTCGGCCATCTCCGCGTCGCCGCAGAGCGAGACGAACAGCGCTCGCATCCCCGGCGCCGCACGCACGGCGGCACGCTCCGCCTCGCCGGCCGCCTGGATGCGCCCGCGGACGGTCGGCCAGTCCGTGCCCTCCGCGAACATCCAGTCGAGCTGGAACCGCAGGTCCCCCCCGAGCAGCACCACGGCCTCCGCCATCTCGTCGTTGCCGAGCAGCGACACGAAGTGGCCCCGCATGGCCGGGTCCTGCCGCACCGCCGCCCGCCCCGCATCGTCCGCCGCCTGGATGCGCCCTCTGACCGTAGCCCAGTCCGTGCCCTCCGCGAACATCCAGTCGAGCTGGAACCGCAGGTCGCCCCCGAGCACCACCACGGCGTCGGCCATCTCGTCGTTGCCGAGCAGCGACACGAAGCGCTCCCGCATCCGCCGGTCCCCGCGCACGGTCGCGCGCTCCGCCTCGGACGCGGCGACGATCATCGCCCGGACGATGGACCACTCGGTGCCCTCCTCCATCATCCACTCGAGCTTGAAGCGCAGGTCGCCGCCCAGCAGGTCCACCGCCTCGCGCATCTCGTCGTCGCCGAGCAGCGACACGAAGCGGTCACGCATGGTCCGGTCGCCACGAACGGCGGCCCGCCCGGCCTCGTCCGCCGCCTGGATGCGCGCCTTGACGGTCGGCCAGTCCGTGCCCTCCGCGAACATCCAGTCGAGCTGGAACCGCAGGTCGCCTCCGAGCACCACCACCGCGTCGGCCATCTCTACGTTGCCGAGAAGCGACACGAAGTGGCCCCGCATCCGGGAGTCTCCACGCACCGCGGCCCGCTGCGGCTCGTCCGCCGCGACGATCATCGCGCGGACGGTCGCCCAGTCCGTGCCCTCCTCCATCATCCAGTCGAGCTTGAAGCGCAGGTCGCCCCCGAGCAGCCCCACGGCCTCCTGCATCTCCGCGTTGCCGAGCAGCGAGACGAAGTGGCCGCGCATGGTCGGGTCCGCCCGCACCGCGGCCTTCCCGGCCTCGTCCGCGGCGGTGATCTTCGCGCGGACGGCAGCCCAGTCGGTGCCCTCCTCGAACATCCAGTCGAGCTTGAACCGCAGGTCCCCGCCGAGCAGGTCGACGGCCTCCGCCATCTGGTCGTTGCCGAGCAGGTCGCAGAAGCGAGCCCGCGCCGTGGCGCTGCCGCGCACGGCCGCCTTCTGTGACTCCGGCGCCGCCTGGATGTGGGTCTTGATGGCGTCCCAGCTCGTGCCCTCGGCGATGAGCCAATCCACCTTGAACAGCAGGTCGCCGCTCAGGATCCCCACCAGCTCCTGCATCTCCTGGTCACCGAGCAGCGACACGAAGTGGTCTCGCAGCGCCGTGTCCGTGGTCACGGCGGCGCGCTCCGACTCGGGGCAGCGCCCGATCTGGCGCTTGACCGCCTCGAAGCTCGTGCCCTCCGCGAACATCCACTGGAGCCGCCACCGGAGGTCGCCACCGAGGAGGACCACCGCGTCCTCCATCTCGTCGTCGCCGCAGACACCCACGAGGGCGTCGCGCATGGCGGCGCTCTGACGCACGGCGGCCCGTTGGGCCGGGTCCGGCTGGGCCTCGATGATCTGCCGCACGGACGGCCAGTCGGTGCCCTCGGCGAACATCCACGTGAGCTGGTCGATGAGGCGGCCGCCGAGCACCTGCACGCAGTCGCGCATCTCGTCGTTGCCGAGCAGCGAGATGAAGCTCGCGCGCATGGTGGCGCTGGTGCGCACGGCGGCCTTCTGGTCCTCCGGGGCGGCGACGATCAGGGCGCGGGCCGCCTGCCAGCTCGTGCCCTCGGCGAACATCCAGTCGAGCTTCTGCGCCAGCGTCCCGCCGAGGGCACTCGTGACCTGCACCATCTCGCCATCATCGCACAGCCCGACGAAGTGGCTGCGCATGGTGCCGCTCCGGCGCACCACGTCCTTCTGGGCATCGCTCGCGCACCGGTTGATGACGTCGAGCACGTAGCTGAGGCTCGTGCCCTCCGCGAACATCCAATCGAGCGACTTCCACAGGTCGCCGCCCATGGCGCGGACGCCGCGGTACATCTCCTCGTCGTCGAAGCAGGAGACCGCGAGCTGCTTGAGGCTCGCGTTGCCGAGGACCGAGGCCACCTCCGCCGCCGAGAGCCGGCCCATGAGGCTGATGGCGCCGTCCTCGTCGCCGTCGTCCAGGAGCTGGCGGAGCTCGCTGATTCGGGACGCGCCCGAGGCCTCCCGGACCAGGGCCGCGGTGCGGGTCTCGGAGGGGGTGACCGCGCGGCCCTGCGCGAGGGCGGCGACGGCGCCCCGCGCCTCGTGCTCCGCGGCGGCGCCCGGGTCGCTGACCAGCGCCGCCGGGGACGGGTCCTGCGGCTGCAGCGCGTGGACGACCTCCTCGGCCAGCGTCGCCGCCGTGGCGCCGCTGCCCATGACCACGTCCTGGCCGGCGGTGAAGGCGCGGGCACCGACGGACGCGGCGGCGCGCTCGGCGTTGGCCCCTTCGTGGATCCGCACCCCGGAGAGGTCGCCGTCCAGGGCCCCCTCGAAGGGTGCGAGCTCGCCCTCATGGAGCGGACGCCCGCCGCCCTCGAGCACCTGCCTGACGGCCCTCGGAGCGCCCCGCTCGGCGAGCGCGGCCCGCGCCATGGCGGCGTTGCCGCGCCTCGGCCTGGTCTCCGCGGGACCCAAAGCCCCGGCAGATCCCCCGGCCCTCTCTGCCTCCTCGCCGCGCTCACGCCTGTCCCGCATGGGCCCCTCGCTCGTCTCGATGTCCCGGATGGATGGGGAGCATACCACAGCGACGCATGCCTGGCGCCATGCGGGCGGACGACACGCGCAAGACCTCGAGATCACTCGACCGCGCCCCGCCTCGGGAGGCGCAACGGCTGGACCCCGCGCGGCGCCCGGGCTACCCTTGGCGCCGAGCTTCTCAAACGTCTCCGGCTTCGCACGGCGTTGGCGGGACTCCAGGCGAGGGCCACGGAGCAGAGCCGCATGTCGACCTGGGCCACCCGGATGGTCAGATGCCCGTGCGGGCACGAGCTCAGCGCGCAGGTCGCCGACGGCCTCCACGTGTCGCGCCTGCCGGAGGTGCGCGCGCGGATCCTCGATGGCACGTTCCACCGCGCCGCCTGCCCGGCGTGCGGGGAGCTGCGCACCATCGAGAAGAAGCTGCTCTATACGGACTTCGCCCGCTTCCACTGGGTCGGCGTCTGCCCCCAGGAGTGGACCGCGAGCTGGAGCGTCCTGGAGCGCGAGCTGCTGGCCGAGTTCGAGCGCGTCGTGGTGCGCGCCGCCCCACCCATGATCCAGGCCCTGGCTCCTCGCTTCGTGGTGCGCCTCGTGTTCGGCTACGACCAGCTCGCGGAGAAGCTCCACGCCTGGGACGCCGGCCTCGACGACCGGGCCGTCGAGCTCGTGAAGCTGCGGGTGCTCGCCCGCCACCCAGGGCTCATGCGGCCCGGCATGGCGGTGCGGCTCCTGCCAGGGGCAGAGCGCTTCGAGCTGGAGGTGCGCGTGAGGGGCACGAGCGACATCCAGCGGGTCGGCTGCGGCCGGCAGCTCTACGACCGGGTCGTCGCACGCCTGGACGAGTACCGGGAGCGGACGCCCGAGCTGTTCGAGGGGGCCTTCGTGCACCTGGACCGCGTGCTCTACCCACCCCTGCATGACGCGCGTGCGGTCGAGGCCGCGGCGCGCTGGTCCGACCTGCTGGCGGCGTCGACGCAGACAATCGCCCCACCAGGCGGCTCCCCCGGGGCCGTCCTGATGGCGCCGGCCCCCGTGGACTCGACGCTCCCCCAGGGCCGGCCGACCCACGAGGAGAGCTGAGTGCGAGCGACCCGCGTGCCATGGGAGGCGAGCGATCTGGAGCGGCTCTGGGACGAGCTGGAGCGCCTCCCCGACGCCCACGTGACCGGGAACCCGGCGGTCGTTGCCTACGTCAAGGCGCGCCTCCCGGGTGAGCGGCTCGGGCTCTTCGACGAGGCCACGGGGACGGTGGTGCTCGACGCCCGTCTGTTTGGCGGGTGGCCTGGGAGGCAGGCGCTGCGGACGTGGCTCGCTCGGGCCATCGGGGAGTCGCTCTTTCGTGCGGAGGACTCCCACGGCTACGGAGACGCCACCGCGCTGGGGCGCGCCTACGCGGAGGCCGCAGGGGGTGGGCCCGCCGTCTTGCTGGCGTTCGTTGCGCCCAGGGAGGAGACCCCATGATCCCGCAGGCGGAGCTCGACGCCTGGCTCTGCGAGCCGCTGACGGGGCTGTTCACCACGGGCCGCGAGCACCTCGGCGCCCTGGTGGAGGGCGTCCGCTTGCGCCTCCTGCTGCATGTGGCCGCCGCCCAGGAGGCGGGGCTGCTCGTGGAGCGTCCCGACCGGTGGGCGGGGAGCTTCTTCGCCCCCCCAGCCGCCGTCCGCCCCCCAGCCCAGGCGCCCCAGGGCGCGGAGGTGGAGCGCCTCCGCGCGGCGGTCGCGCACTTGGACGCGGTCGTCGCTGCCCGCGAGCGGGCCTCGGCCACCTGCGGAGTGCCTCTGCCGCTCGCCAGCGTGCGCGACGCCTTCGGGCTCGACTCCACGGCGTCGGCGCTCCTGGTGCTCGCGACGGCCGCCGAGCTGTCGGAGGCCGTGCGCCGGACCGTGGCGTTCCTCCAGGACGACGTGACGCGGCAGGCCCCCGACGGCGCGCTGGCCCTCGCGCTGCTCGCCACGACCGAGGGCGAGCGAGACGCCGTGCGCGACGCGCTGCGCATCGACGCGCCGCTGCTTCGCCACCGGCTGCTCTGCCCGCCGCTCGTCGACGACCCGGACCGCATCGGCGTGCTGCGCATGGAGCTCGTCCCGGCGCGCCGGGTAGTGGAGTTCCTGCGGGACGATACGGGCCTCGACCCCGCCCTGGAGGGGCTCGCGACCTTGTCACCGCCGACCACCGGCCACCCGGAGATCACCCGCGGCCTGATCCTCTCCGAGGAGGTCCGCGCACGCCTCCAAGGCGCCGCCGACACCTTCGTGTCCGCGGCGGAGCAGGGCACCCTGCCGGCGGGTTCGCCCGTGCTACTGCTGTATGGGCCCGAGGGCACGGGCAAGCGGACGGTGGCGTCTGCCCTGGCGTCCCGCCTTGGCGGCGCGGCGCTGATTGCCGACGCGCGGCGCGCGCGCCTCAGTGACGAGGCGCTCGTGAAGCTCGCCCGGGAGGCCCGGCTCCTCCGCGCGTTGCTGGTCCTGCACTTCAGCGAGGCCCTCGACCCGGTGACGGCGGACCGCCTGCGCGCTCTGACCGAGCGCGACCCGCTTCCCCTCGTCGTGTGCGTCGACACGGAGCAGCGCCCCTCCCTGGACCTGCGCCCGCGGGCCGTCATGGCGGCGCAGCTCTCGCGCCCGGATCATGAGACCCGCACGTCCCTCTGGACGCAGGCCATGCGACGCCTTCCGGGCGCCGAGGGGCTCGACCCGGCATGGCTGGCGGCCCGCTACCGCGTGACGGGCGGCACGATCCGCTCGGTCGTGCAGTCGCTGCGCCTCGCCGGGAGCGGCCGGGGCGACGTGGGGCGGCTCATCGAGGACGCGCTGGAGGCGCACACCGGCGAGCGCCTCGGACCCCTCGTCGAGCGGATGACCCCCGGCGGGTCCCTCGACGAGCTGGTCGTGTCGCCCGAGGTGCGCGAGCGCCTCGAGCTGATCGTCGCGCAGCACCAGCACGCGGAGCTCGTGTTCGGCACCTGGGGCCTCGGGCGCCGCATCCCGCGCCGTGGCCTGACGGCGCTGTTCCACGGGCCGCCCGGAACGGGAAAGACCCACGCGGCGCGGATCCTGGCGCGCATGCTCGACCTGGAGCTGCTGCGGGTGGACCTGTCGCAGGTGGTGTCCAAGTTCATCGGCGAAACGGAGAAGAACCTGGGCGCGCTCTTCGACGAGCTGGCGTCGCGCCGGGCGCTGCTCCTGTTCGACGAGGCCGACTCGCTGTTCGCGACGCGCACGTCCGTCAGCTCCTCCCACGACCGGTACGCGAACCAGGAGACCAGCTACCTCCTTCAGCGCATCGAGCGCTTCGAGGGGGTCGCCATCCTGACGACGAACCTGGAGGCGAGCATGGACACCGCCTTTGTGCGGCGCATCAACCACCGGGTCCACTTCGCGGCGCCGGGTCCCGTCGAGCGCGCCAGGCTCTGGGAGCTGCTGGTGCCGCGGGTGGCCCTCGGCGCGGCGCCCATCGACTTCGCAGGGCTCGGCGAGGACTTCGATCTCTCGGGCGGCCACATCGCCAACGCGGTGCTCCGCGCGGCCTTCCTGGCGGCGCTGGCGGAGGAGCCCATCACGCAGGCGCACCTGCTGCGCGCCGCCAACGAGGAGTACCAGTCCCTCGGCAAGGTCGTGCGGGAGATCGTCCCAAGGAGGAAGCCATGAGCAGCATGTGGGTCGGCGCGCGGGCGCTGGCGGTGATCGCGGCGGCGGCGGGGGCCTGCGGGGCGAAGCCGGGCCCGGGCGAACAGCTCGCGGTGGTGGAGCGGTGCCGGGCGCTGGTCGATGCGGCGGCGACGGCGCAGCGCCTCGACGGAGCGGCCGAGCCCCAGGTGGCGGCGGCCGCGGCGGCCATGGACCGGCTCTGCCTCTCGGAGCTGCACGAGGGCGTGGTGTCGTCGGACCCGGCGCGGCGCTCCGTAGTGGTGGAGATCATGCGCCGTACCCCGGCCCTCGGCCACCTGGAGCTGCTGGTGGCGTCGCTCGGGACCCCGGCGTGGGGTGACGAGGAGCGCGGCCGGGTCGCCGCGGCCCTGGAGGTGCTCACCGGGCAGCGCCTGGGCACGGACGCCGCGGCGTGGCGGGCGTGGCTTGGCCGGCGGCCGTAGCGACGAGGCAGCGCCACTGCTTCCCGGGGGCGCCCTGCCATGATTGAAAAATTTGCTGCACTGCAAAATAACACCTTGACGCACTGCAACACGCGCCCTATCCTCGCTCTCGTCTGGTGGCACTGACGCCGCCCACGAAGACCCGAGAGGAGACCACCATGAGCACGACCAGCGAGAGCACCAAGAGCAGCGCAAAGTCCGCCGACCAGAGCGTCCCCCCGTTCACGGCGTTCCCCCCGTTCACCGGCGCCCAGCAGGCGCACGAGGCGCTCAACGCCTGGAAGAAGCTGATGGACGACCAGATGGCGCGCATGGGCTCCCTCTTCGAGGAGGTCGGCAAGCTCAACGAGAAGGCGCTCGCGCAGACCATGACCGCCATCGACGAGACCGCGAAGCTGGTGAAGGAGACGGTCACCTACGCCAACACGCTCGGCACGGAGTGGCGCAAGGTCACCATGGACGCCACGCGGCAGGCCGCCGAGGCCGTGAAGTCCAAGCTCGCCGCCTGAGAGGAGTCCCCATGCTCCTCGCGAGCCCCGCTCTACCCCTGATGCCCACCCCGAGGGACACCGTGCTCCGGGACGGGACGGCGCAGCTCACCCGCTTCCGCGGCCAGAGGGCGCCGGACCCGGGCCTCCCCCTGCTCCTCATCCCGTCCATGATCAACCGCTGGTACGTGCTGGACCTGCGCGAAGGCGCGTCCCTGGCGTCGGCGCTCGTGGAGTCGGGCCTCGATACCTGGTGCCTCGACTGGGGCATCCCCAACGACGAGGACCGCTACCTGGAGTGGGACGACGTCATCGCGCGCATCGGCCGCATGGTGCGGCGCGTCAAGCGGGAGACCGGCGCCCCGAAGGTGGGCGTGCTCGGCTACTGCATGGGCGGCACGGTCTCCGCCATCTGGACCGCGCTCCACCCGGACCAGGTGGCGGCGCTGGTCAACCTGGCGGGCCCCATCGACTTCTCCGAGGGCGGGGTGCTGCGCCACATGGTGGATCCCCGGTGGTTCGACCCCTCGGGCCTCACGGCGGCGGGCAACCTCTCACCGGCGCAGATGCAGAGCGGCTTCGTCGCCATGCGCCCCACGTCGCAGCTCGCCAAGTGGGTCGGCTTCCTCGACCGGGCGCACAGCCCCGCGGACCGGCTCGCCTTCGAGGCGCTCGAGGCCTGGGCGGGCGACAACATCCCGTTCCCCGCGGCGGCCTACCAGCGCTACATCCACGACCTCTATCAAGAGAACCAGCTCGTGGCGGGGACCCACGTGGTCGCCGGGCGCCGCGTGGATCTGGGGGCCATCCGCTGCCCCGTCATGACGGTGGTGACATCCCGCGACACGATCTGCCCCCCACCGGCCGCGACCGCGCTCAATGACCGTTGCGGTTCCAGCGACAAGCGGGTATTTACGGTTCCCGGCGGGCACGTGGGCGCCGTCGTCGGAAGCAAGGCGACCACCGTGCTGTACCCCGAACTCACTTCGTGGCTGAGGAGCAGGCTATGCAACTGAATGAACTGAAGATAATCGTCACCGGCGGAGCGCAGGGCATCGGGGCGCACATGGCGCGCCGCCTCCACGAGGCGGGGGCGCAGGTGGCCGTCGGCGACATGAACGAGGCGGTCATGGCGGAGCTCCCCGCGGGCATCCATCGGCGCCGGCTGGACGTCTCCAGCTCCGCCGACTGCGAGTCCTTCGTCGCCTGGGCCCATGACGCCATGGGCGGCCTCAACGGCCTGGTCAACAACGCGGGCATCCTGCGCGACGGCCTCCTCGTCAAGAAGGACCGCGCGACGGGCGAGGTGAGGAAGCTCTCCGACGAGGCGTGGGCAGCGGTCATCGGCGTGAACCTGAGCGGCGCCACCTTCATGGTGCGCGAGGTGGCCGCGAAGATCGCCGAGACGGACTCCGGCCCGGGCGTCATCATCAACATGTCGTCGGTGGCGCGGCACGGGAACCGGGGCCAGTCCAACTACGTGTCGGCCAAGGCGGCGCTCGCGGCCAACACCGTGACGTGGGCGCGGGAGTTCGCTCCATTCCGCATCCGCGTGGGCGCCATCGCCCCCGGCATGGTGGAGACCCCCATGACCCAGGGCATGAACCAGAAGGCCCGCGACGCCCTGGTCGCCGCCATCCCCGTCGGGCGCATCGGCCTCCCCGAGGACATCTGGCTCGCCGCGAGGTTCATCATCGAGTGCGACTACTTCAACGGGCGCGTCGTGGACGTGGACGGCGGCCTGGTGATGTGAGCCCGGCCGTCAGCGGTCCCGGTCCTCGCCCCCCAAGAGGAGCCCGGCCGACCGCTGACCGGCCGCCGCTACACGAACGCCGGATCCCGATAGACCCCCAGCTCCTGCCGGAACACGTCGCAGATCTCGCCGAGCGTGACCCCCGCCTTGACCGACTCCACGATGGGGTAGACCAGGTTGGCGGTGCCGCGGCACGCCTGGCGCACGTCCTCGATGCGAGCCGCCACCACCCGCGCGTCCCGCTTCGCCTTGAACGCCTTGAGGCGCGCGAGCTGGGTCTCCTCGATCTCCGGGTGGATCTTGAGCAGGGGGATCTCAGCCCGTGCGCCGTCCGCGTACTTGTTGACGCCGACGATGGTCTGCTCGCCCTCCTCCACCTGGCGCTGGAAGCGGAAGGCGCTCTCTGCGATCTCCCGCTGCGGGTAGCCCTGCTCCACGGCGACCACGATGCCGCCCATGTCGTCGATCTTCTGGATGATCCCGAGCGCCACGCCCTCGATGCGGTCGGTGAGCGCCTCGACGAACCAGCTCCCGCCCAGCGGGTCCACCACGTTGGCCACCCCCGACTCGTCGGCGACGATCTGCTGCGTGCGCAGCGCGATCTTGACGGACTCCTCGGTCGGCAGCGCGTAGGTCTCGTCCAGGCTGTTGGTGTGGAGGCTCTGGGTGCCCCCGAGGACCGCGGCCAGCGCCTGCAGCGTCGTGCGCACCACGTTGTTGTAGGGCTGCTGCGCGGTCAGGCTGACGCCGGCGGTCTGGGCGTGGGTGCGGAGCAGCCAGGAGCGGGGGTTCTTCGCGCCGAAGCGCTCGCGCATCACCGTCGCCCAGATGCGGCGCGCGGCGCGGAACTTCGCGACCTCCTCGAAGAAGTCGTTGTGCACGTCGAAGAAGAAGGACAGCCGCGGCGCGAACTCGTCCACGTCCAGGCCCGCCTCGATGCCCGCCTGCACGTAGCCGATGCCGTCCGCCAGGGTGAACGCCAGCTCCTGGGCCGCCGTCGCCCCCGCCTCGCGGATGTGATAGCCGCTGATGGAGATGGAGTTCCACCGCGGCAGGTGCCGCGAGCAGTAGACCAGCATGTCCTGGATGATGCGCATGCTGGGACGGGGCGGGCTGATCCACTCCTTCTGCGCGATGAACTCCTTGAGGATGTCGTTCTGGAGCGTCCCGCCCACCCGGTCGAGGGGGACGCCCTGCTCCTCCGCCACCGCCACGTACAGCGCCAGCAGCACGATGGCCGGCGCGTTGATGGTCATGGACGTGGTCACGTCGCCGATGGGGATGCCGTCGAACAGGCGCCGCATGTCGTCGATGGTCGCCACGCTGACGCCCTCGCGGCCCACCTCGCCGCGGGAGAGCGCGTGATCCGGGTCGTAGCCCATGAGCGTCGGCATGTCGAAGGCGGTCGACAGGCCCGTCTGGCCGTGCTCCAGAAGGTACTTGAAGCGGCGGTTGGTGTCCTCCGGGGTGCCGAAGCCCGCGAACATGCGCATGGTCCACAGGCGCCCCCGGTGCATGGTCTCGTACACGCCCCGGGTGAAGGGGTACTCGCCCGGGAGGCCGATCCGCTCCTGGTGCTCGGGCGTAGGATCCGAGGGCCCGTACAGGTCGTCGAGGGGCAGCCCCCCCATGGTCTCGAAGCGCGCCCGCCGCTTGGGCATGGCCGCCACGCGCTCGCGCCACGCGGCGATGGGGTCGGTTGGATCGACGGGTCGTGACATGCGCGCCTCCCAGGGGCCCGAGGTGGGCGCGCAGCATACCAGAGCAGCGCGCGGGGCGGCAATGGTGGTGGTTCCCGGGACGTTCTGGTAGCCTGCGTACCCTGTCGGCTCCGAGCACGAGGACGGATGGCGAGCACCCGCGTAGATCCCCTGATCGGGCGCCTGTTTGCAGGGCGCTACCGCGTCGAGAGCCTGATCGCCACCGGCGGCATGGGCAAGGTCTACCGCGCGCGGCAGCAGTCCCCGGACCGCCTCGTCGCCCTCAAGGTCGTCCGCGGCGACCTGGCGGCGGGGGCCAACGCCGCGGAGCGGTTCCGGCGCGAGCTGAGCGCCACGGCCCTCATCGAGCACCCCCACACCGTGCGCGTCTACGACTTCGGCCAGGCGACGGACGGGGAGCTGTTCTACGCCATGGAGCTGTTGCAGGGCGAGACGCTGCGGCAGGCCATCGCCCGTGAGGGGGCCCTCGCGCCGGATCGGGCGGTGCGCATCGCGCGGCAGGCGGCCAAGGCGCTCGGGGCCGCCCACGACAAGGGCATCGTCCACCGGGACATCAAGCCGGACAACCTGATGCTCACGTCCCCCTACGGCGAGCAGGACTACGTGAAGGTCCTCGACTTCGGGCTCGCGCGCTTTGCGGAAGGAGCGCCGGAGGAGAGAAGGGCGCTCACCGCGACGGGCCTGCTCCTCGGGACCCCCGACTACATGGCCCCCGAGCAGGCGGAGGACGGCCTGGTCGACGGGCGCACCGACCTCTACGCGCTGGGCTGCGTGCTGTACCAGGCGGTCACCGGCTCACCGCCGTTCTCTGCGACCACGCCGCTCAGCCTGCTCTACAAGCACCTGCACGAGACCCCGCGCCCGCCCTCGGCGCTCATGCCGCGGGTCCCGGCGGCCCTCGATGCGCTGATCCTGCGCCTCCTGGCCAAGTCGCCCGCTGATCGGCACCCGTCGGCGAACGCGGTGATCGTGGCGCTGGACGAGGTGGCGCGGTCCATGGGTCTGGCGCCCGCCGACACCACGCCCTTCGAGCGCCCCCGCGCCGGCACTCACGTGGTGGCCGCCCCGGAGGTCGACGACCGCCCCACGGAGGTGGTCCCCACGCCCACGCCACTGCGTCGGGCGGCCGCTGCCCCGGAGCCCGTGCAGACCGACGCCGCCGCCCGCCCGCGCCGTGTGGGGATGATGGTGGCGGCCGTCGTCGTGCCCCTCGCGGCGCTGGCCGTCGGGATCTTCGCGGGGGCGCAGCGGGACGACCGGCACGAGCCTGCCGCGAGGCCGCCCGCTGAGACCGCCGAGGCACGCATGGCGCCCGGTGGGGACTCGGCGCCACGGACGGTGAGCGGACCCGCGGTCGCGCCGGGACCTTCCGCCACACCGTCCGGTGGAGCGGCGGGCCCGGCCGCCGAGCCACCGAGCGCGCCCGCAGCGACCCCGCCGGTGATCCTGGCCCGCCCCCTGGAGCGCAGGGACGCGGAGACTCCCGCCCCCCAGGGCCGGCGCGTGGAGGCGGAGGCCCCGCCCCTTGCGAGCGTCGGCGACGCGGGGCGCCCCGCGGTTCCCACACCTCGCGTGACCACCAAACGACCGCGCCCCACGCCTCTCCCGGACCGCCCCCGAGCCCTGGAGCCCTGGTGATGCGCGCCCTCGCCCTGATCGCCGCGCTGCTCCTGGGCGCCACCGCCGCCGCCGACGAGCCGGCCCCCTGGGAGCGCCTGGCCAACGAGGCACGCGCGGCCTTCGACCAGCGAATGTTCGTGCGCTCGGCGGAGCTGCTCCGTGAGGCCTACGAGCTCCGCGCCGAGCCGGTCCTCATCTACAACGTGGGCCGCTCCTACCAGGAGGCGGGCATGACCTCGGAGGCGCTGGCGGCCTTCGCCGAGTTCCTGATCTCCGACCCCAGAGGCGAGGAGCGGACGCTCGTGGTGACCCGCGTTCGCCAGGCGCTGACCGCCCGGGGCAAGCCTCCGCTGCCCGCCTGCGGGGGCGTGACCTGCCCCGTCGTCACCGGCTATGAGGCGCGGTGCAACGGGGCGGGCGCCTGCGAGCTCCAGCGCGCCCCCCAGACCGAGCCATGGCAGGCCCTGGACGCCTGGATCTGGATCCCCGGGGGCTGGTACACCCTGGCCGGCGGCGTGAAGACGCCGCGGGGCGTCGCCCTCAAGGGCCTGCTGGTCGCGAAGCACGAGCTGACCGTGGGCGCCTGGCGGGCCTGCATGGCCGCCGGCAGGTGTACGGAGCCGAGCGCCGCGGACTGGGACGGGAGCCAAGGGGTCAACGGCAGTGACAAGGACACCCACCCTCAGAACGGGCTGCAATGGGCGCAGGCGCGAGAGGGGTGCGCCTTCCTCGGCGGTCGCCTGCTGTCCGAGGCGGAGTGGGAGGCGGCGGCTGCCGGGGCGACCCCCCGCGCCTGGCCCTGGGGCGACGCCCCGAAGCCCGGCTGCGCCAACGGCACGGCCATCTACGGCGAAGAGGAGGGAATGGCGGGGTGGGGATGCCGCCGGGGAGGCACGGCCCCGGTCGGCACCCAGGCCGCCGGCGCGTCGCCGTTCGGAGCCTTGGACATGGCTGGGAACCTCTGGGAGTGGGTGGAGGACTGCTGGCACCCGACCCTCGACGGCGCGCCGGCGGATGGCTCGCCCTGGACGGCGGATTGCGACGGGGGCAAGCGCACCATCCGCGGCGGCTCCTACTACTCCGACGACCCCGCGGACCTGCGTACGACGCGCCGGGACCCGCACATCCCGGCGACACGCCGGGCCCACATCGGCGCACGCTGCGCCATGGACGTGACGACCGGACGCTGATGCGAGTAGCCCTCACCCTGCTCTTCTGCGCCTGCGCCTCGACGGGCGGCGAGTCCTACACGGCCCCCTACGTCCTCGACCCGGATGTGGGCTCCACCGGCGCCGACAGCGTTGCCGTGAGCGACGGAGACACCTTCGAGCCCCGGGAGCGCCACCCGCCGGACGCCGGCGGCCCGGTGGACGTCGCGGTGCCGGACGTGCCGCCGGTTCGCTGGGACGGCACCCCTCGCGTCCAGGCGGTGACAAACCAGGACTACCTGATCACCGCGCTGGGCCTCATCGGGGCGGCAGAGGAGCGTATCCGCGTCGTCCACTACCAGATGCACGACGACAGCACGATCGATCAGGTCCTGGTGGCGCTAGGCAAGGCGGCCAAGCGGGGTGTGGACGTCCAGGTGCTGCTCGAGGGGGACCTGGACTTCAACCCGGGGCGGGTTCCCCAGCTCGAAGCCCTCGGATGCCGGGCGCGCGTGGACGGGAAGAAGCACACCACCCACGCCAAGCTGCTGGTGGTGGACGGCGCGCACGCCCTGGTGGGGTCCTCCAACCTGAGCTGGATGTCCGTGAAGAACAACAACGAGACCAACCTGCTGGTGGAGGACGCTGCGGCCGGGGCGTGGTGGGAGGCCTACGCGGACGCGCTGTGGGCCGATGACTCCAAGGCGCCCGCGGTCCCGGCGTCTTCCTCCAAGGTCGTGAAGCCGTATGGCGACGGCGGCTATCGCGCGGTGGCGACGCCGCTCATCGGTGGGGCCACCTCCCGTGTGTGGGTGATCACCTACGGCATGAACACGGGGAGCGTCTCGGACACCATGGGCCTGCTGGTGGACGCGGCCAAGCGCGGCGTGGACGTGCGGGTGCTGCTGGAGTGGTCGAGCTTCGACGACGGCCTGAACGGCGTGAACGCGGAGGCCAAGGCCTGGCTGACGACCCGAGGGGTGGCGGCGCGCTTCGACTCGGCCGACACCATCACCCACGCCAAGGTGCTGCTGGTCGACGATCAGGTGGTGGTCGGCACCAACAACTGGGGGTGGAGCGGCTTCGAGGACAACCACGAGACCGGCGCCCTGACGGGCGACACCGGGACGGTCGGAGCCCTGGCGACCTACTTCGATGGCCTGTGGGGCGCCGCGACTCCGTGAGGGTGCGTGGTGTAATCGTTGCCTGACGTGCGCGTTGCCGCATGCGGAGACGCGGTGGTAGCATTCGGCGGGGAATTCGACAAGGTCAGACGGGGCGACTGAGCCCAGCGTGTGCGATGTCCCAGCGCGTGTGTCCAAAGTGCCATGGCCAGACCGAGGCGCAGGTGTGCGCGCTGTGCAACCTGCCGACCATGGCGGACGACGGCCCGGACCCGCTGGTCGGCACGCTGTTCGCGGGGCGCTACGAGATCATGGAGCCCATCGGCGCCGGCGGCATGGGGACCGTCTTCAAGGCGCGCCAGGTCTCCATGGACCGGCTGGTCGCCCTCAAGGTCCTCAAGCGCCACGTCCAGAGCAACCTCGGAGGGGCGCAGCGCTTCTATCGGGAGATGCAGGCGTCGTCGCGCGTGGACCACCCGAACACCGTGCGGGTCTTCGACTACGGGCACGCCGACTCCGGGGACTTCTACCTGGCCATGGAGCTCCTGTCGGGGCGCACGCTCGGGCGGGCCCTGGACCTGGAGGGGGCGTTCGCGCCCGGCCGCATCGTGCGCATCGGCATCCAGATCGCCAAGGCGCTCGGGGCCTCCCACGCCGCGGGCATCGTGCACCGCGACCTGAAGCCGGCCAACATCTTCCTGACGGACTTCTACGGCGAGAAGGACTACGTGAAGGTGCTCGACTTCGGGGTCGCGCGCTTCACGGACGACTCGGCCGGCGAAGAGCTGACGCTGACCGGGCAGCTCCTGGGGACGCCCACCTACATGGCCCCCGAGCAGGCTGGCAAGGGGCAGTTCGATGCGCGGGGGGACCTGTACTCGCTCGGGTGCGTGCTGTTTCGGATGGTGGCGGGGCAGGCGCCGTTCACGGACACGACCCCCTATGGGATCCTGTTCAAGCACATCAACCAGGCGCCGCCGTCCCCGTCGGATCTCGCGCCCTACCAGGTGCCGCCCGGGCTGGAGGCCGTGATCCTGAAGCTCCTGGCCAAGAGCCCGGAGGACCGGTTCCAGTCCGCCGAGGCCGTCATCGACGCCCTGGAGGCCTGCTACGCCGAGGCCAAGACCGCGCGCCCCCGGCTGGTGCCGAAGAAGCCGCCCATCCCGCCCGACCAGGCGACCGTCGCCATCCCCGCGATGCCCAAGGTCGTGGTGACCTCGGGGGAGACGGGGTCCTTCCAGCGTGTGCCAGTGGCGAGGGGCCGCGCGCGGTGGCCCGTGGCGCTGGCGGCGCTGGCAGTGCTGGGGGTGGCGGCGTGGGCCATCGCCGCGAGCGTCGGGACCGGGGAGGCGGGGAGCGTCGTGGTCGCCGGCGGCGGGGGAGTTGCCAGCGCACCGAGCGACGCGGGGGCCGCCGCAGCGCAGAGCGACTCAGGAGCCGCGGACCTCGACGCTGGCTCACCCGCAGCGGATGCGCCCGCGGCCGTCGACACGGACGAGCCGGCCCTGGAGCTGGACGAGATCGCCCTGGTGGACGACGCGGCGGGCAGCGCCTCGGGCGCGGCCGCGGATGTCGCGCCTTCGCAGATCACGGTCACCATCGACAGCGACCCGGTCGGGGCCAGCGTGATCTTCCATGGGCAGAACGTCGGGACCACCCCCGTGGACGTGCAGACGGAGCCCGGTGCCGAGGAGAGCGTCCGCTTCGAGCTTCGCGGCTACCAGCCCCACGAGGAGCGCTTCGTCGCCGCCGCCGGAGAGAAGGTCCGCCCCACCCTGCGCCGCGTGCGAACGGGGGGCGGGCCGAAGGAGCCCCGAGACCCGAAGGAGGGCAAGGATCCCAAGGGCCCCAAGGGGCCCGTGGAGGTCGAGAAGTGGTAGGGAGGCACCGCGCGTGGGCGCTCGCGGCGCTCCTCGGAGCGACGCCGGCCGCGGCTCAGGCGCCGCAGCCCGAGTCCTTCGAGACCGTCTACACGCGCGCCAAGGAGGCCTTCGCGGCGGGGGAGTTCCTGAAGGCCGCGGATCTGCTGGAGCGCGCCTACTCGCTGCGCCCCGACGCCCGGCTCATGTGGAACATCGGCCGCAGCCTGGAGGCGGTCGGCGAGTATGAGCGGGCCATCGACGCCTACGAGCGCTACCTGGCGGGCGCACCCGACGACTCGGAGCGCAAGAGCGCCATGGAGCGGCTCGTGTCGTGCAAGGTGGCGTTCGGGAAGGGGTGGCTCAGCGTGAGCGCCGATGCGGAGGGCGCGCGGGTCTCTGTGGACGGGGGGGAGGCCGCGGCGGCGCCGCTGAAGCGAGCGCTGCTGGCGACCGGCACGCACGAGGTCGTGATTCGGGCGGACGGGCGCAAGGACGTGAAGGCGGTCGTGACGGTGGTGCCCGGCGAGGTGGTGGAGCTGGCGGTGGAGCTGCCTGCGCTGCCGGTGGAGGTCCCGGTGGTGGAGACGCCGGTGGTGACCGACCCGGTGGTGGTGGAGGTGGGGACCCCCATGAGAGACTGGGGGTGGGCCACGATTGGAGCCGGGGGCGCGCTGATCGCTGGCGGGGCGACCCTGGTGGCGCTGGGCTTCGCCGACAAGGGCACCGTGGACGACGCCGAGCGAGACGGGACGGGGGCCATCGTGGGTCTGTCCCGGGCAGAGGCGCTGGAGCTGGAGCAGAGCGCGGAGGCCAAGTCCGCGGCGGGGATCGCCCTGCTGGTGGGGGGAGGGGCGGCGCTGGCGACGGGGGTGGTGCTGCTGCTCATCGGGGACGAGCCGCAGTCCGTGTGGGTGGCCCCCGGGGCCGCCGGCGCAGTCATCGGGGGGAGGTTCTGAGTGGGGCGAGCCTCTCTACTGATCACGCTGATCCTGAGCGGGTGCGCGGCCTTCGACGTGGACGCCGAGAGGTACGCCTGTGCCTCCGACGAGGAGTGCGGGGCGGGGTGGCGCTGTGAGCGCGCGGCGGGCGCGGAGCGCGGGCTGTGTGTCAGTGGGGGTGCCTTGGCAGACACGGGGGCGGATTCGGTTGGGGACACCTCGGGCCCGGCGGCGCCCGACGTGGCGCCCGACGTGGCCGGGGGACCGGACGTGGTGGACGCCGGCGGAGACAGTGGAGATTCGGAAAGCGGGGACGGTGGCGCGGTTGACGGAGGCGCCGGGGACGCCGGGGACGCCGGGGACGCCGGGGACGCCGGGGGTACAGAGGACAGCGGGGACGCGACGGACACGCACGACGACGGGGACGTGACGGCCTGCATCCCAGCGGACTGCGACGACGGCGACCCCTGCACCGACGACGGCTGTGACCAGGGCGGGTGCGCTCACGTCCCCGCCGTGTGCGACGACGACGACCCCTGCACGGAGGATCTGTGCGCCCCGGGTACAGGCTGCGTCCACCCGCCCGCCACCTGCCACGACGGCGAGCCATGCACGGTGGACTCGTGTGATCCCCTCAGTGGCTGTGTCTTCGGGCCCCTCCCCTGCCCCGACGGGGACGCCTGCACGGTCGACGTCTGCGTCTCGGGGACCGGCTGCACCCACGAGCCGGACTCCTGCGACGACGGGGACGCCTGCACGGTGGACTCGTGCGACACGACCAGCGGGTGCGCGCACGCGGCGGTGGCGTGCGACGACGGAGACGCGTGCACCGACGACGGCTGCGACCCGGTGACCGGATGCCTGGCCGAGCCGGCACCTTGCGACGACGGCAACCCCTGCACGACGAGCGCCTGCGACCCTGCCACAGGGTGCACCCACCAGCCGGGGAGCGGCCCCTGCGACGACGGCGACGCCTGCACGACGGGCGACCAGTGCGCGGCCGGAGAGTGTCTCGGTGGGGCCGCGAAGGGCTGCGACGATGGCAACGAGTGCACGGACGATGGCTGCGCTCCGGCGTCGGGATGCACCCATGCCCACAACTCTCTACCGTGCGACGATGGGAGCCTCTGCACCACGGACGACACGTGCGCCGGGGGAGTGTGCGCCGGGGGACCGCCACTCCCGTGCAGCGACGGCAACCCCTGCACCAACGACGGGTGCAGCCCCAAGAGCGGCTGCACCTTCGTGAACAACGCGGCCATCTGCGACGACGGCGACGCGTGCACGGGCGACGGGCTGTGCGCGGGCGGGACCTGCCTGGCCGGGGCGACGCTCTCCTGCGACGACGCCAACCCCTGCACGGCGGACGGCTGCGACGTGAAGACGGGCTGCACCCACACCCCGGTCCCAGGCCCCTGCGACGACGGCAACGCCTGCTCGTCCGGGGATGCCTGTCAGGGCGGGGAGTGCGTCCCCGCGTTCGTACTGACCTGCGACGACGGAAACTCGTGTACCACGGACTCCTGCACGGCGGAGCTCGGCTGCCTGCACACGCCAAAGCCCGGCGCCTGCGACGATGGCAACGCCTGCACCACGGGCGACATCTGCACGGGCGGCGAGTGCAAGGGGGCCCCGACCGGATGCAATGACGGGAGCCCCTGCACGGAGGACGGCTGCAACCCCGCCAGCGGCTGCACCCACACGGTGCTGAGCGGCCCCTGCGACGATGGCAACGCCTGCACCGCGACGGACGCGTGCAACGTCCAGGGCCAGTGCGCAGGCACGCCCGTGGTGTGCAACGACGGCAACCCCTGCACCACGGACTCCTGCGCGGCCGCCACCGGGTGTCTCTACCAGAACAACACCCTGCAATGCAGCGACGGCGACGCCTGCACGAGCGGAGACGTCTGCAAGGCAGGAGTCTGCTCGGGCGCCCCCGACCTCTGCGATGACGGCAGCTCCTGCACCGTGGACTCCTGCGACAAGCTGACCGGGTGCGCCCACACGCCGCTGGTGGGCCCCTGCGAGGACGGGGACGCCTGCACCTTCGGCGACCAGTGCGTCGGCACGATGTGCGTGGGTGGCACCAGCGTCGACTGCACCCAGGCGGACCCGTGCATGCAGAGCTTCTGCGAGCCGGGTGGCGGCTGCACCCCGCCAATCTCCCTGGCCGACGGCGCCAACTGCTCGGACGGAGACTCCTGCACGGGCCCCGACTCGTGTACGGGTGGAAACTGCGCCGGCGCCGCCCTGGTGTGCAACGACAACAACCCGTGCACGGACGACTCCTGCAAGCCGGGGGTGGGCTGCGTCTTCACGCCCAACGGCCAGGCGTGCAGCGACGGCAGCGCCTGCACGGTGGGCGACGTCTGCAAGTCGGGGGCCTGCACTCCCGGGGCGGCCAAGGTCTGCAACGACTCCAACGGCTGCACGGACGACTCGTGCAACCCGAACGCCCCGAGCTCGGACGTCGCGTGCGTGTTCACGCCCAACGTGGCGCCCTGCAACGACGGGGACGCCTGTACGGTGGCAGATGCGTGCGCGGGCGGGGCCTGCAAGGGCAGCGCGCTGGCCTGCAACGACGGCAACCCCTGCACCGACGATGGCTGCAATGCTGCGAGTGGGTGCTTCACGACGTTCAACGCGGTGACCTGCGACGATGGGGAGCCCTGCACCAGCGCGTCGCAGTGTGCGGGAGGAGTCTGCACGGGGACGGCGCCGACCATCTGCAACGACGGCAACCCGTGCACCGACGACTCGTGCCAGGCCGGGGTCGGCTGCAAGGCGACACCGAACACGGCGAGCTGTGACGACGGCAAGACCTGCACCGTGAGCGATACGTGCAGCGGCGGAATCTGCGGAGGCACGCCCAAGACCTGCGTGGACGGAGACCCCTGCACGACAGACTCCTGCGCCGAGCCCTTCGGCTGCACCTTCTCGCCGGCGACCGGCGGGGCCTGCGACGACGGAGACCCATGCACACCCACGGACACATGCAGCGGCGGGGCCTGCGTGGGGACGGGAGTGCTGGCGTGCGTCGACGGCAACCCCTGTACGAACGACGGGTGCCAGGCCGGCGTGGGATGCGTCTACCCACCCAACACCCTCGCGTGCAACGACAACGACGCCTGCACGACGGGAGACAAGTGCCAGGGGGGCGCGTGTGTCGGGGGCGCCGCCCCCAACTGCAACGATGGAAACCCGTGCACCGCAGACTCGTGCGCGCCTGCGTCGGGCTGCGTCAATGCGCCTGCGGCCGGGGGCTGCGACGACGGCAGCAAGTGTACGACCGTGGATGCGTGCAGCGGCGGAGTCTGCGTGGGGACTACGCCCCTCGACTGCGACGACGGGGACCCATGCACGACAGACTCCTGCGTCCCGGCGAGCGGCTGCGCCCACGCCCCGGCCTCTGGAGGCCCCTGCACGGACGGAAACCCGTGCACCCCAACAGATACGTGTCAATCGGGTGTGTGTATCGGGACGGGGAGCTTGAACTGCGACGATGGCAACGTCTGCACCTCGGACTCCTGCAAGGTGGGACAGGGCTGCGTCTACGCAAACGTGAGTGGCTCCTGCAACGACGGCAACGCCTGCACCCTGTCGGACTCCTGCTCCAACGGGGTCTGCGTGGGGACTGGCGCGCCAGTGTGCAACGACAACAACCTCTGCACGTCGGATGCGTGCGTCCCGGCCTCCGGCTGCGTCTACACCCCAAAAACGGGGAGCTCCTGCGACGACGGCGATCCCTGCACGGTGGACGACTCCTGCACTGAGGCAGGGACGTGCGCAGGCGCCCAGTCCTGGTGCTGCCAGCCGGCGCACTCGGCCAAGCCCTGCCCGTTTGGCGTTGCGGGCGCGCCCAACACGGTCGGCAAGATCCTGAGCTACGGCGGAGGCTGCACCGGCGGCTCCTACCCGGGCGGCGAGACCCTGGTCTGTCTGCCAGCCTTGGATCAGGAGGTCTGCGTGGACTATGCCGCTGGGGCGACGGGCACGGCCTTCGTTGTCGGAGACATGGGCAGCGACGGGGCGGTGCCGTCCCAATGCGTGAAGCCGCTCGTCGGCGGCACGTGTCAGAAGGTGTCCAAGCTGACGGGATCCGAGCCGTGGATTCACCAGCTCGTGACCTTGGACACGGTGGCAACCGCCGGCACGGTCTATTACTCCACCCGCTGTCCGACGTCGAAGACCTGCTCGACCAACGAGACCCTCACCTGCAGCACCGCCATCACCTGCGGCTCCGCGGGGTGGCAGCCGGACCAGCTCGGCAACTACGGCGACACCTGCGGCAACGCGCCCCTGGGCAACGAGCGCCGCTTCACCTTCTTCGCACCGTCCGCGGGCAAGTACTCGGTGTGGCTGGGAGACACGGCGTCCGAGAAGGCCATGATCCTCTTCGCGTGGGCCAAGGTGGGCGGAAGCTGCAACGCCTTCCACTGCACCCACACCACCAAGTCCACGCCCGGCAAGCCACTCCACTTCACCGCCACCGGGCCCAACCAAGAGTGGTGCATCGTCCTGGAGGCGAACACGCCGGAGGCGCCCGGGGCGACCCCGTCGGCGACTGTCAGCATCGGGTGCTACGACCCTCTCTAGCCCGCTTGGGGACCTCCGCCATCGCGGCGACTCACACCGAACCTGCCCATTTTCGGTACCACACGAGCCCCGCGGCAACCAGGAGGAGCGCGACGAGCGCCGATGTCTCAGGGCGTCCCGAGGACGTGCCGCAGCCACCGGAGCCTCCGGCCCCAGCTCCGGCGTCCGCTCCCATGCCGCCCCCGTCGCCTCCGCCGGCGCCATCCCCGCCGGGCGTCGAGACGGTGCCGTCCGTACACGCGACGAGCGTGCCCGAGACCGCCCCCGAGGCTCCGATCGCCTGGACTCGGAAGCAAGCTGCCGGACTCCCGGCCGCCGTGATCGAGTGTACGTAGGCGGCGGGCGGACAGGAGGCGGGAACCGAAAAGGCGATCCCGCAGCCCCCGGTGCTCCCCGTCGACTCCTGGCAGGTCCGGTAGAGCACCGCCCCGGCCTGGGACGCCACGTGCACCCGCACGAGGGTGTCCTGACCCGTATCGAAGCACTCCTGGAGGGAGAGGAGCCCTTCACACGAACCGGTCAGCGACGCGCCCGGCACGACCTCCAGATGCTCGAGCGCGGGCGTCACGACGGCCGCCGCCGCCGCCTCGCCGACCTGGAAGGTGAATGGCCCGAAGGTGGCCATCTGGTCGCCCGACTGCCCGAGGGCAACCCGCCACGTCACCGTGTCCCCGGGGCCCACCCCGGCGAGCGCGTACTCCTTCCAGGGCCCTGCCCCCGTGACGAGCGTCCCCGTCACACCTCCCTCGAGCGTCAGCTCCGCGTCGACGCCGAAGCCGGCGAGCACCCAGAGGTGGGCGTCCGTGGGGACTCCGGTCTCCCCGTCCGCGGGAATGACGGTCAGCGGTTCCGCGGGAGTCAGTGCCTGGCACGACGCACGCGTGACAGACGGCATCGCGAGTACCCCGACTGAGCAGAGGGCACCGAGCCAGAGCGGTGTGCTTCGCTGCATCTGAACTCTCCTCGGGAAGGCTCGACCTGACCTCAACCTACGCCCGAAGCGTGCCCGGGGTCAACGCCTGGTCGGTCGGTAACCACCCGGCCCCACGGTCGCTTCCCTACCGGGCTCCACCCTGGCCCCCCCGGGCCCGTCACAATGCAGTTCCGGTCACGGGACCGCCCGCGGAGAGGTGAGGAAGCGGCGTCTTCGCTGGACGCCCCCAAAGCCCGCCACGTCGGTTCGGTCGTTTCAACTGTACGCTGCGTGCGACGCGCGGTAGATTGGCCTCGATGAACGACGGGTTCACCACGCGCATCGAACTGACGGCCGGGGCCGCCGCTGAGATCGGACCTGAGACTGCCGGCGCGAGGGACGGCTCCACGCGGCGCCTTCCGCTGGACCCCGCTCTCGCGGTATCCGTGCCAGTGTCGCCAAGGAGACGAGCGCAAGTCGCCGGGTACTGTCTACGGCCAGGTCGACCTGTGTTCGCCTGGCGAGGTTCGACTGCAGGATTCTACGGCTTCGCCGCGCTGGCGTCACTATCGATTGCCCTTCACTTCGTGGCCGCGTGCACGTCACCAGATTGTGACGCTCGGCCTGGCACAGCAGAGTGCGGCGTCGAGGTGGTGATCACCGCAACGCTGTGCCCTGGGCCCCGGGAGCCCGACCTGGCGCAGAACTACATTCCGATCTACGCATCTTGCTCGTCGGACGACGACTGCGGCGCCGGGCGCTGCCAGGTGCTCCTTGGTGGCCCTTCCCGACGGATGACGTTCTGGAACACCGTAGACGATTGGCTCTGCTACGACTCGTACACGGAGTGGGACGTGGGCTGCGAGAATGAACCCTGCATGTGGTGCGCTCCCCACGTCAAGCCATTGCACTGCACGACGCACTTCCCTGACTTCTTGAAATACGTGGAGGCATGTGCCCCTGTCGAGGGATCCAGAGGACTGAACGAGAGCTGTGCGGCTTCGGCGGACTGCGAAGCGGGCCTGGTCTGTATCGTGCAATTCTCCAAGGAGCCGCATCCGAGCGAATTGGGCTACTGCGGAACTCCCGTTCCAACCGCGTGTCCATGCGCTGCGACCGAGGAGTGCCTTCCGAATGACGTGTGCTTCAAGGGGATCTGTCAGCCGGGCAGGTTGGCCCAGGAGTCATGCCTCCACCCTGATGCATGCATACGCGGGACAGTCTGCGCGGGATACCCGGGTTTCTGCACACCATCCAGTGGAGACCTTGGCGCACCATGCTCAGAGCATCAGGACTGCATGCCGAAGAGTCTAGTCTGCAGTGGGGGGACGTGCCAGAACCCGTTCGGCGAGGCATGCGTCACGGATTATCAGTGTGGCCCCGGGGCGTCCTGCGGCAACTTCATTGGCTGGACCGAAGGGGGCTGCTGGGAGCACTCCTGTGAGTGGAGGTATTTCGACGAGTGTGTTCCGTTAGGGGACGGTTATTACACTTCGGTATCTCGGCCGGTACCCTGCATTCGCCCTCGATGCCTGCCGAATGCAGGTACTCGCCAACCCGGAATGTCCTGCTGGCGAGATGAAGACTGCGAGGCTTCGTTCGTGTGCCGTGCGGGATCATGTCAGGTTCAAGGTTCTTTGGGTGATTCGTGTTCGACCTTGGCGCACTGCGAGTCCGGACTGTTTTGCAGTTCGACGGAGGGGAGCACATGCCAGGCTCTGCGACAAGCGGGGCAACCCTGCGGCGAGTCAACCGACTGCGAGAGTGGTCTGCGATGCAATGAGGGCTTCGTACCCCCTCTGTGCCACCCACCCGCTTCTTCTGGTGAACGCTGCGCGTCGCACGGCGACTGCGCGGAACCACTACTCTGCGGGAGAGGCGAGGTTGGATGTGGAGCCCTCAGCAAGGAGGGAGAGACGTGCCTGTCATCCGCTGACTGCGTACCGCCCTCGATTTGCGCGGATGGAGCCTGTCATGACCGCTGTTACTATTACCGATTTTGATCGTGTGTCGCCCGAGTGGAAGGGCACCACCCTGCCGGCGGCTTCGCCGAACCGCCAGCGGGGCGCATCGGCCCCCTCGGTGGATCAGGTCACTTCCGCACGCGCCCTTACTCCACCTGCACGAACACCGGCAGCGCCGTCACGGGCTGCTCCACCCCCACAATCGCGAGCTCCCCACCAAGCTGGTCCAGCACCTGGAGCGGCGGTCCCGGCAGCGTGACGACCTCCGTCCCCGGGTGCGCCCAGACTGCCCACCACCGGTCTCCGTTTGGCCCCGACAGCTCGAACCCCCACGCCCCGGGGGGCACGAGCTTCGCGGCGTGCAGGTCGCGGACCAGGCGATACTCTCCAAACCTCCCTCCCAACTGCGCCAGCGCGTGAAACACCGGCTTTGGCTCCGGGGTGCCCGTCTCCACGCCCGAGGTCAGGAGCCCGAAGAAGTCCTCGGCGGGGAAGACGCTGGTCGTCTCCTTGTCGAACAGGGTGTACCAGCACACGGGGACCGCATCGAGGGCGACCAGGTGCAGGAAGCCGCGCACAAGGTAGGCTGCCTGGAGCTCCTCCGTGACGGACCAGAACACCGGCCAACCCACCTCGGTGACCCAGATGGGGCGGTCGCCCGCGTCGTGGTCCGCCATGACCTGGCGCACGGCGTCGACCATGGTCCAGAACGGCCACTCGAAGGGCTCGGGGGGGCCCTCCGGGGCGGCCTGCGGCGGGTAGAAGGGGTACGGGTGCATGGCCATGGCGTCGAAGTGCGCCGACAAGTCCGGGTGCGCGGCGTAGGTCTGCTGCAGGAACGGGATGTGGCCATCGATGATCATCGAGTGGAAGAACGGCCCGCCATAGGCGAACTGGCAGGTGGGGCACGCGGCCCTGCCCGCCGCGACGGCCGCCTTGAGCAGGGTGCCGTAGGCCGCGGGATCCCCCTTCGTCGCCGGCTTCCAGAAGCGGTAGCCGGCGTTCTGCTCGTTCCAGACCTCGTAGCGGGTGACCAGCGGGCCCAGGTGCGTGATGGCGGCGGTCACGTAGTTGGCGAAGTCCGCCGGGTCGTCCGGCGGGTAGTAGGAGTCCGCGGCCGGGTCGCTGCACGCCCAAGGGTTCCCAAAGGCCAGGACCCCGATGACGTCGATTCCCGCGTCCGTGTAGGGCGTGACGTGGGACTCGAGCGCCGCCGGCGAGAAGCTCCCCTTCGAGGGCTCGAAGCTCGACCAGGTGAGGATGGACCGCACCGTGCGCACGCCCGCCTCTTTCAGACGCGCGATGCCGGTCGCCAGCTTCGCCCCGCTGCCCCCGGTCACCGAGACGCACACCGCCTCGCCGAGGGGGCCCGTGTCCAGGTGGCCCGCGGTGGGGTCCGGCTCCCATGGCTCGGCGTCCGCGCCGTCGCCAGGGTTCTCGCCGTCGGCCGAATCTCCAGAGTCTCCATGGTCCGCGCCGTCGCCGGCATCGGCTGCGCCCCCGTCAACCACCGCCGCATCCGAGAGGCTCGGCACATCGGCCGTGTCCGCCACGACGTCCGCGCTCCCGCCCCCCCCTCCGTCGGGCCCCGCAACCGCGCCATCCGCGCGTTCGCCGACGTCTCCGGGCACCGTCGCGTCCAGCACCGTATTCGCGACGGTATCCTTCGCGTCGCCCCCCCCCGCGTCCGCCACCCCGGCGTCCCGCCCCACCGACCCGTCCCCGCCACACCCTCCAAGGCAGAGGGCCAACACCACGCCACCGACCCGCGCCTGCACGCCTCGTCGCATCACTCCTCCAGCGGCTGCTCCGCGATGACGACCCGCATGACCCCCTCGGGCCCCTTCGGGACGCCCGTCCGCGCCATCATCGCGGCCATTCGCTCCAGGAGCGCCGTCCGGTCGGCCGGCTCCGGGCTCAGCTCCGCGGCGCGCCGCAGGTGCATGGACGCGTCCTGCCAGGAGGCGAGCTGCTCCGCGGCGTTGGCGATCTCCACATGGTGCTGGGCAGCAAGGGCGTCCTGGCCGGCGCCGACCAGGTGTTCAGCCATGGCGGCGCGCCACACGGGGCCGCGCTCCGGGCGCGACTCCAGCCAGGGCACGAGCAGGCCGTGCAGCCGCGCCCGCTCCTCCGCCGGAATCGCGGCGTAGACCGCGTCCCGCATGCTGTTCTGCCTGAACCGGTACTCGTCGAAGCCAGAGAACTGGCTCAGCGGGTGCCGCGCGACCAGGTCGGCCTTGATCAGGCGCCGCACCACGTCACGGGCGTTGGGGATCCCCAGCGCCCGCAGGGCGCCGGTCCAGAACGCGTCGCCGACGACCGACGCCGCACGCACCGCCGCCTGATCTCCCTCCCGCAGCGTCCCGAGGCGGCGATGGACCTCCGTGCTCAGGTCAAACGCCCCCTGCAGCAGCGGCGTCGCCGAGGCCACCAGCGTGTAGTCTCCGCCCTGCACGTCCAGGCGCCGCTCCTCGATGAGCATCCGTAACGTCGCCTCCACGGCGAGGGGGCTCCCGCCCGTGTGGCGGTGCATGCGGTAGACGAGGTCTTCTGATACGGGCCCCTTCAGGATCTCGCGGAGGAGCTGGGCCACCCCCTCCCGGCGGAGCCCGTGCAGACGGAGCCGCTCGTTGAACGGGAACGACTCCAGCAGCTCCGCGCCCAGCTCGTCGCTGTTGCAGGTGGCGACCAGCAGCACGGGCGCCGCCTCCAGGCGCCGGACCAGCGCGTCGATGACCGCGCGGCTCGTCCTGTCGATGCTGTGCATGTCGTGCAGGTACACGATCATGGGGCGCTGCGCCGAGAGGAGCGTGAACAGCTCGATGACCGCCTCCTGGATGTCCTCCGCGGGAGAGGTCAGCTCAGGCGGCAGCTCCGCTCTCCCCGGCAGCAGGCCGGGCATGCGCAGGAGCCGCGTGGAGAGGGTCCGCACCCGGTCCTCCCCATCTGGGTCCAGGGAGGCGCGGCCGGTCAGCCCTGTCAGGGCATAGGAGACCATCTCCTCCACCCGCTCACGGACCACCTCCGCCGTATCGCCGGGCACCACCCCCGCCCGGTAGCGCACCAGGTCCGCCAGCCCGCTGAACGGCACCCACCGGAACAGGCGCCGACACTCCACCTGCATGTAGAGGAAGACCTCCGGCAGGTCCTGCACGTAGTCGTCGAAGGCCTCGAGCATGCGCGACTTGCCGATGCCCGCCGCTCCGGACACCAACACCGCGCGCAGCATGCCCCGGTCGACCACGGACCGGAGGAGCACCCGCAGCCGCCCCAGCTCCTCGTCCTTGCCGACCAGGGGCACGTCCGCCGACGCCGGGTGCAGCCGGACCAGCGTGGCGTGTGACTCCCCGGACCGCACCACCACGGGGAGGAAGGTCTCCCGGTGCCCCTCCAAGGTCGCGACGATCATGTAGCCGCCCGACTCCACCTCCTGCTCGTGGACCGGGGCGACCCCGAGCAGCGTGCTCTCCGACAGCTCGACCTCCCCGTCCAGGGCATCGGCGGGGAGCAGGTGCAGCCGCGCTCCGCCCGGGTATGAGCGGATGGTCAGCCGCCCCGTCTCGTTGCCCTCACCGACGAGCTCCCTCTGCATGTCGCCGAAGTAGATCATCGTGGCGATGTCGTGCTTGCGCTCGGCTGCGCGGGAGCCGGCCTCGTAGAGCCTCGCCAGCCCCGCCCGCGCCTCCCCATGCTCCGGGTCATAGCCGAGCGCCCGGTTGTAGTACTTCACCGCCTCGGCGAAGGCCCGGCCGATGGCCAGCTCCAGGAGGCCCACCCTGTTCCGCTGCCGCCAGAGCCGCAGGCGGTCCTGCTCCGGGTCCCACGGGGTGACGCGGCGCTCGGCCCTGTCCACCTCGTCGGTCAGCCGCTCCTGCTCCTCGAGGAGCTCGCGGTAGTGCACACCGGCGGCCTCCGCCCGCCTCACCTCGTCTTTAGCGCGCTGGGCGAGGCGCTGGCTCTCCTTCGTGCCCTCGAGGTGCAGCTCGATCTCCCGCCACACGGCCCGGGCGTCCTGGTAGCGGTCCTCGGGAGAGACCGCCAGTGCTTTGAGGCAGATGGCATCGAGCTCCGGCGCGATGCGGCGCTCCGGGCACCGCTCGCTGGGAGGCACCACGGGCTGCTCCTTGGCGCGGCCCAGCTCCTCCACGTGCTCGGGGGGCTCGACGGGCAGCGCCAGCGTGAGCAGCTCGTAGAGGATCACCCCCAGCGAGTAGATGTCCGAGCGGTCATCGACGCCGGTGTAGTCGCCGCGGGCCTGCTCGGGCGCCATGTACGCGGGCGTGCCGGCCACGAAGCCGTCGCTGGCGAAGCTGGTGCCCTCCAGGGGGGTGGTGCGACCGATGACCTTGGCGATACCCCAGTCCATGAGGTGGACCTCGCCGAAGGAGCCGAGGAGGATGTTCTCCGGCTTGACGTCCCGGTGGACCACGCCGCGGGAGTGGGCGTAGTGCAGCGCCATGCACACGGACTGGGCGATGGTCAGCAGGCGCACGGTCGTGAACTCGGCGGTGATGGCCCGGTCGCCGACGGACAGGCCGTGCAGCACGTCGCGCAGCGACTGGTGCCCGACCAGCTTCATCGTGTAGTAGACCTCTCCCGTGGACAGGACCCCGATGTCGTGGACGGGCACGATGTTCGGGTGCTGGAGCTGGCCCGTGGTGCGCGCCTCGTTGATCAGGGCCCGCAACATGCGCTCCTCGGCGTCCGGGCCCGCCAGGAGCGTCTTGAGCGCCACGCGACGCCCCAGATCCAGGTCCTCCGCGAGGCGCACCGCGCCCATGCCTCCCCGCCCCACCTCTGCGCCGATGAGATACTTGCCGTCGCGGATGACCCCGGGGCCGCTCAGGTCGGCATCCTCGGGGAGGCTCAGCAGCGACACGGGGGTCCGACGCACCAGGGGCTTGACGCTGCTCCCCCCGGTCACGGGCTGCGGCGGCTCCGTCGGGTGCCGCGACCCGACCCGCTCGCTGCGCGTGAGCGCGTTGCGGGCAGCGCGGGTCTCGTCGAGGATCCGCCGGGCGCGCTCGGCGGCCTCGCTGACCGTCAGGGGCGCCTCCGCGACCTCGAGCTCCGGGGGCACGGTGGGCCGGACCTCGGGGGGCACCGTGGACCGCGCCTCGGGTGGGGGGATCACCGTGACGTGCTCGGCCTTCTTCTGGCGTTTGCCATCGGGACGGGTGATCGCGGAGCGCCGCACCGACGGGCGGGGCCGGGCGGCAGGCCGGGCGGGCGGGGTCTCGGCGCGCGACGGGGCCTCAGGGGGAGCGCCGCCTACGATGCGCAGCGACCGCGCCTGCTCGGGGGTGACCAGGCCACGGTCTACCATGCGGGCGAGCAGGGCCTCGCCGTCCCGCGGGCAGGGGATCTCCTGCAGCAGCGCGTCGAGCTGCTCGACGGTCACGTGGCCCCGCTGGACCGCGAGGGCTCCTACCCGTCCCTGGTCGAGTCGTGACATGGCTCCGCCCTTGCGTGGTGGCGGGCCCTGCGACCCGCCACCGACTAGCCGAGGCGCCCGAGCGCCTCCGCGATGCGCTCGGCGCCGGCCCGGATGACCTCGTCGCCAGTCGCGTAGCTCAGCCGCACGAAGCCCGGCGCCCCGAAGGGCTCGCCGGGCACCACGGCGACCCGTGCCTCTTCCAGCAGGTACTGGGCGAGGCGCATGCACGTGCCCAGCGGCGCCCCGTTCCACACGCGGTGCAGCACGCCACGCATGTCGGGGAACACGTAGAAGGCTCCCTCCGGCCGCACGCACGACACCCCCTCCATGGCGTTGAGTGCGTCGACCAGATACCGGCGGCGGCGGTCGAAGGCCGCGAGCCACTCACCGAGGTACGCGTGGCTGCCCCGGACGGCCTCGATGGCCGCCACCTGGCAGAAGGACACCGGGTTGGACGTGCTCTGCCCCTGGAGGTTGGACACGGCAGAGATCAGGGCCTTGGGCGCCGCCACCCAGCCCATGCGCCAGCCGGTCATCGAGTAGGACTTGCTCCAGCCGCTGGAGACCGCCGTGCGCTCCCGGAGCCGCGGATCGAGGGTCGGGAAGCTCGCGAAGGGGAAGCCGTCATAGAGGAGCTCCGAGTAGATCTCGTCGGAGATCACGAACAGGTCCCGCTCGATGGCCACCTGGCCGATGGCGCGGAGCTGGTCCGGCGTGTACGCCGCGCCCGTCGGGTTGGACGGGCTGTTGATGATCAGGACCTTGGTGCGGGGCGTGACGGCCGCGTCGATCTGCTCGGGCGTCACTCGGAAGCCCTGGTCGGCCCCCGCGTGCACGATGACGGGCACCCCCTCGGAGAGGACCACCTGCTCGGGGTAGCTCACCCAGTAGGGCGCCGGGATGATCACCTCGTCACCGGGGTCGAGCAGACACTGGAAGAGAGCGTACAGGCCGAACTTGCCGCCCGGGGTGACGACCAGCTCCGCCGGCGAGTAGTCGAGGGCGTACCGCTCCCGCAGGAACTCGGAGAGGGCGCTTCGGAGCTGGGGCATCCCCGGGACGGCGGTGTAGCGCGTGAAGCCGTCGTCGATGGCGCGCTTGGCGGCCTCGCAGATGTGGCTGGGGGTCGCGAAGTCTGGCTCGCCAGCGCCGAAGGACACGATGTCCACCCCCTGCGCCTTGAGCTCGTTGGCGCGGGCGGTGATGGCCAGTGTGGCGGACGGTTGGACCGTGGCGACTCGCTTGGACAGGTTCATGGTGCCTCCAGGTCAGCGGGGATTCTGCGGGTAGCGGGTAGCGAGGGCGGCGACGACGTTCTCGGGCACGAGCCCGGTGACGTCCCCGCCCAGGAAGGCGACCTCCTTCACCAGGCGCGACGACACGTAGAAGAACTCCTCACCCGTCATCATGAACATGGTCTCGATCTCGGGGGCCAGGCGCCGGTTCATGTGCGCCATCTGGAACTCGTAGTCGAAGTCGCTGACCGCCCGCAGGCCGCGCACGACCACCGTGGCGCCGTGGGCGCGGGCGAAGTCGACGAGCAGGCCGCCGAAGTGGACCGCCTGCACCCGGGGGTCGTGTTCGAGGGCGCCGCCTATCTGCGCGATGCGCTCGGCGACCGTGAACAGCGCCGACTTGGAGGCGTTGTCGAGGACGCCGACGATCAGGCGGTCGAAGACCTGCAGCGCGCGGTGGATGATGTTGAGGTGGCCGTGGGTGACGGGGTCGAAGGACCCGGGGTAGATCGCCACGCGCGCCATGGTGTGCTCCTGTGATGGTGCTTCGTCGGGCCCCTGCGCCGGGGCGAACATCGCCACGGCCGTATCACCGAACACCCGCCGGTCAACGAGGACCAGCGAGCCAATCCGTGGACCGGGCGGCTCACCGGCTGGGTGGTCCACCACCACCAGGCCATCCGGGGCGACCAGCCCTGCCGCCCCCAGCGCCTCGACCGTAGGTTCCACCAGGCCGCGCCCGTAGGGGGGGTCCAGGAACACCAGATCGAAGCGCGCGCCCTGGCGGCCCAGGTCGCGCACCGCCGACGATGCCTCCCGCACCAGCACCTGGCACCTCGCGGCGCCCGCGGACTCGACGTTCTGCCGTAGCACCGCCGCGACCGCACGATCCCGCTCGACGAACACTGCGCTGGCGGCCCCACGGGACAGGCACTCCAGGCCGAGGGCCCCCGAGCCCGCGAAGAGGTCGAGCACGCGCGCGCCCTCGACCCGGTCGCCCAGCACGCTGAAGAGCGACTCCCGCACCCGCTGGGGCGTGGGGCGCACCTTCGTGCCTCGCGGGACCCGAAGCGTGAGCCCCTTCCGCTGTCCGGCGATGATCCTCACGTCTTCACTAGCCCTCTGCGAGCGCTGGGGGAGCGATAGCACGCGGCGCCGAGGGCGGTCAAGGTGAAGCCCGGCCCCAGGGCAACAGCCGGCAGGGATCGCAAGTCCAGCTTGAGGGTGTCCCAGGTTGCGCTAAGATAGGTCCGCGCCAGTCGGGGACCTTGGAGCCCCCCTGTGGGACCCTTTCAGATCACGAGGCACGATGAGAGTCGTCCGCGGCATCGACCATGAACCGAGCCCCTTCGGGCCAAACGTGGTCACCTTCGGGAACTACGACGGAGTGCACAGGGGACACCAGGCCATCCTCGCGCGGCTGGTGGAGGCAGCGCGACACCACGGCGCCCAGCCCCTCGTCGCGCTCTTCGACCCCCACCCGGTGCAGGTCTTGCGCCCGGACAAGGACTTCCACCGCATCACGACGCTCGAGACCCGCCTCGGTCTCCTGGCGGACCACGGAGTCGAATCGGCGCTGGTCATCCCCTTCGACGAGCGGCTCTGGTCCATGGAGGCCGAGGACTTCATCGACGGGGTGCTAGGCCGCTTGCTGCGGGCGCGCCACGTGGTCCTCGGCGGCGACTCCCGGTTCGGGCGCGGCCGGCGGGGGGACGTAGGCATGCTCTCCGCGCGGGGCCGCGCCCTGGGGTTCGAGGTGGAGCTGGTGCCCGCCGTGCTCCTGGACGACGAGCGCATCTCGTCGTCGGCGGTGCGCCACGCGGTTCTCGAGGGGCGGGTGGAGCGGGCCGCCGCCATGCTGAGCCGCCCACATACCCTCACCGGGCCCGTCGTCCGCGGCGACGGGCGGGGCCGGCACATCGGGTTCCCGACCGCCAACCTGCGCCCCGCGGAGACGCTGATCCCCAAGCCCGGGGTCTACGAGGCGCGGCTGTCCGTCCTGGCCTCCGATACGCTCCCGGGGGAGCCCCCCCGCGTCGCCGTGGTCAACGTGGGGCACCGTCCCACCTTTGGCGTCCGCGCGCTGGCCATCGAGGCCCACGTCCTGGACACCACCTTGGACCTGTACGACCGGCGCATCGCCCTGTCGTTCGTGTCGCGGCTGCGGGACGAGCAGCGCTTCGACGGGGTGGACGCCCTCGTCGCCCAGATCCGGCGTGACGTGGAGGCGGTCCGGGAGCGCGCCCGGTGACCGCCCCCCCTCGCGTCTCCGGTACCACGCGCGTCGCAGCCGTCCTCGGCTGGCCCGTCACCCACAGCCGCTCGCCCGCCATGCACAACGCGGCCTTCCAAGCCCTCGGCTTGGACTGGGTGTATGTGGCGCTCCCCGTCGCCCCCGGGGACCTGGCCGCGGCGCTGGACGGGGCGCGGTGCCTGGGCCTCGCCGGGCTCAACCTCACGGTCCCCCACAAGGTCGCGGCCCTCCCCCTGCTCGACGCCTTGGAGCCTGCCGCGGCGCGCGTCGGCGCCGTCAACACCGTGCTCGTCACCCCCCAGGGGCTCGTCGGCACCAACACGGACGGCGCGGGGTGGACGCGGTCCTTCATCCAAGACCACGGCCCGATCCCCGGCAGCGTCACCCTCATCGGGGCCGGGGGAGCGGCCCGCGCCGTCGCCTTCGCCGCCGTGGAGGCTGGAGCGACGTTGCGCATCGCCGCGCGCGACCCCGGGCGGGCAGAGGCCCTGGCGCGGGATCTGTGCGAGACGTCTCCGGGCGCCACCGTCGAGACCCGCGGGCTCGGGCGCCCCGTCTGGTCGCCGGACGAGGACGCCCCCGGGCTGGTGGTGCAGGCGACTCCCTTGGGCATGGGCGCCAGCCCGGGGACCGAGGCGTGGCGGCTGGCCGAGGAGGTGTGGGAGGCGCTGCTGCCCCAACGCCCGTGTCCAGACACCGTGTTCTCGGACCTGGTCTACACGCCTCGCGAGACGGCCTTCCTGGCGGCAGGGGCGCGCCGGGGAGCGCGCGGCCACGAGGGGCTCGGCATGTTGGTCCACCAGGGGGCGATCGCCCTGGAGCGCTGGACGGGCCGCGCCGCGCCCGTCGAGGTCATGCGCGCGGCCGTGGTCGACGCCCTCACCGCAGCGCCCCCCACCTACTGAAGCCCCAACGCCCGCATCCACGTCCCGAGCTTGAGCCGCCCCTCGGCCACCTCCCGCTCCGGGTCGCTGTCCGCCACGATGCCCCCCCCCGCGTGGACGTGAAGCGTCCTCCCCCGGACGACGCCGGTGCGGATGGGCACGCTGAACCCGGCGCGCCCCCGTGGATCGACCCACCCGATGGCGCCGCAGTAGACGCCGCGCGGCTCCCCCTCCACCTCGGCGATGACCTGGCACGCCCGCACCTTCGGGGCGCCGGTGATGGAGCCGCAGGGGAATGTGGCGCGCAGCACGGAGTCGAGGCCCACTCCCGCCCGCAGGCGCCCGCTCACCGTGGACACCAGGTGGTGGACCCCGGGGAAGGACACCACCGGCCACCGCTCATCCACCACCACGCTGCCGACCTCGCAGACGCGCCCCAGATCGTTTCGCTCCAGGTCGACGATCATCACGTGCTCGGCCAGCTCCTTCGGGTCGGCGCGCAGCTCCGACGCCAGCGCGCGGTCCTCCGCCTCCGTCGCACCCCTCGGGCGGGTCCCCTTGATGGGGCACGTCACCACCCGCCGCGTCGCCAGGTCGACGTCGAGGAAGCACTCGGGGGAGAGGCTGACCACCGCCTGCGCGCCAAGGTCCAGCAGAGCCGCGTAGGGGACGGGGCCAAGTGAGCGGAGGCGCTCAAAGAGGTCGGCTGGCGTGACGCCGGCCACGAGCGTCCCCGAGAATCGCCGCGTGACGTTGGCCTGATAGACGTCGCCGGCCTCGATCCACCCGAGCACACGACGGATCGCCGCGGCGAGCTGCGCGTCGGAGCGCGCGGGGCGGAGCGCGTCGATCCAGGGTCCCGCGGGAGGCTCCGCGGGCGCGGGCGGCGCGAGCTGCGCCCCGGCTACCAGAAGCTCCAGGCGGTCGACACCCGTGGCATCATCCCCCACCACGTAGCACCCCCCGGCAGCCCCGACCACCACCGCGCCGTAGCGCCCCCACCACGCGCAAGGCACCCCGGTGGGGTCGTCCCCGCCCGCCCGAGCAATGGCCGGGTCCGCCCAGGCCCCGGCCTCGTAGCTCAACATCCCCACCCACAGGGGGGCGACCCGGTCCGCGGGGACCACCTCCCCCACCAGGCTGCGAATCACCTCTCCGACCCCCTCGACCGGAGCTGTCGCCACCTCGGCGGGACCTGCGCCCATGGCCCACCACCGCGCGTGGGGACCGGGCGCGGGCCCGCTGTCCAGCCAGAACGGGTGGTCCCCGGAGGCTTCGATGAGTCGGTACAGGCTGGGAAGGGAGGTGGCGACGGGGACGGGGCGCAGGTGCACGGGCGTCAGGGCCTCGCGACCACGGGGTCCTTCTCGGACACCTCCTCGAGCCCCGCGGGCATGCGGCCCTCGGTGAGCGCCTTGAGGCGCTCGAGCTCGGCGTCCAGGGGGTCCGCCTCCACGGCAGCGATCGGCGCCACCGCAGCGGGGAGGGCGGCAGGCTGTGAGGTCCCCATCTTGGACTTGAGCGCCGCCAGCAGGTCGTCGCCCTTGCTGGACGCCTCGAGCTGCTTGAACTGGGAGTCCAGGTCCGAGCCCGACAGCTCGTGTAGCAGCTCGACGCTGGCGAGCCCCTCGGCCTCCTTCTGCTCCACCTTGGCGGCCATCCGCTCGAAGGTGTCGAAGGCGCCGTTGTCCGTCAGCCCGCTCATGGTGTTGTGGATCTTCTTCTGGGCCTCGGCGCGCTTCGACCGGGCGATGAGCAGGTCCTTCTTGCGCCGCGCCTCTTCGATCTTGTCGTTGAGCTGGTGCAGCGCCTGCTTCAGCTTCTCGGTGGCGTCCTTCTGGGCGTCCCACTGGGTCTTGAAGCCCGCCGCGATGCCGTCGTGCTCCTGCTTGCGGAGCAGCGCCTTGCGGGCCAGGTCGTCGTTGCCCGCGCGAACGGCGAGCATGGCCTTCTTCTCCCACTCCTGGGCCTTGGCGGACTCGTCGGTGTACTGCCGCTCGAGGCGCTTCTCGTCGGCGATCGTGGCCGCGACCTGCTTCTTGGCCTCGGCGAACTGCTCGCGCATCTCGATGATGAGCTGCTCGAGGATCTTCTCCGGATCCTCCGCCTTCGAGATGATCGCGTTGATGTTGGACGACAGGATCAGCTTGACACGCTGGAAGAAGCTCATGGGTGCCTCCGCATCACGCAGCGCCGGCCAGGACGGCGCGCAGGGTCTCGTAGTGGTCGGTGATCGCCAGCGACAGGGAGTCGACGGCCGCCTGGAACTCGTTGAAGTCCAGGTTCTCCACCTGGAGCGACTCGACGCACACGACGCTGTTGTTCTCGATGCCGTAGGCCCCGCTGACCATGTCGCTGGCGTTGAGCTCCAGCAGGCGGCGATAGAGCGCCGGGTGGTCACCGTCCAGGTCCATGAGCTTGACCCGGAACACCGCGACAGGCGGCGCGAAGTGGATGACGAGGTTGTCGATGCCGTCGTGCTCGTCGTGGATGATCCAGAGGCCCGTGTCGACCTCCTCGTACGGCATGCCAAGCCGCACGATGTAGCTCTCGATGTCCTCTCGCGTCGCCATCCCCTTCGCCTCCTGGTTGGTGCAGTGGACGCCACATGCTTCGGGGGAACCGAGGCTATCAGGCCCCCGTGAGCATGGTCAAGGGTTCCCGAGCCACCGCCGCAGCGACCCCGACGATTTGGTGATCAATTCGGGAGCCCCTGTCACACAGAGAGAGGGTCGGGGGTGGCGATGCCACACACAGGGGTCGAACGATGAACATCTTGATCGTAGATGACGAGCTCCTCATCCGCACTCTGATGAACCGCCTCCTCAAGGGACGCGGACACACCGTCACGGAGGCTTCCGACGCGGTCGAGGGCCGGCGCCTCGCGCTGACGGGTGCCTTCGATCTCGCCCTCCTGGACCACGAGATGCCCGGCGGGGACGGCCTCTCCATCGCCGAGGCCATCACGAGCTCGCAGGGTGCGGCGGAGACGCGGGTCATCATGTGTACGTCCATGTCGGGGCCCGCCTACGAGGCGCGCGCGCGCCAGGCGGGGGCGCTCGGGGTGCTGGCCAAGCCCTTCTCGCTGGACGAGGTGCTCCGATGGATCGACGTGCTGGAGGCTCAGGGGCCCACGACGCCGGTGGGTGCCGCCGCTACCAGAGATCCACGTTGAGGATGGTGGTCATCCCCGCCTCGATGACGAAGTCGAAGCTCCGGTCGATGCCGCGCTCCTCGTCCACGAGGCGCACCGTGTGGTTCCCCCGCGGCAGCTCCCAGGCGTAGAGGGGGGTCCTCTCGCGGGTGTCCACTCCGTCGAACTCCACCTGTGCCGCCGGCCGGGTCTCCAGGTTGAGCCAACCGACCTCCCCGGCGTCGAAGAACACGTTGCGGAACGGGATGTCCCCGGCCTTCTCCCGCACGGTGCGCCGGATCAGCTCCACCACCGCGCGGTGACGCGGGTCCGGCGACCAGGCGAGGCCGTGGATGCGGACAGAGTTCCTGCGCCCGTTGCGCTGGTACTCGACCGTGTACGTCGGCACGTCGTCGCGCCGCGGGCTCAGCGCGAAGTCTCGCAGAATCAGGATGTCCAGCGCCTCCAAGGCGTCGAGCAGCGCCCGGTACTCGTCGAGGGTCAGCAGCGCCATGCGGTTCTGGTGCTCGCTCTGGTTGACCACGTCCTTCGAGTGGATCGCCGTCGGCGTCGCGCCCCGCAGGACCACCGTGTCCTCGACCTGCTCGAAGGGGGACAGCCCGCCCGTGCGCTTCATGCGCACGTGCGACTCCTCCACGTCCGGCGGCGCCGCGGGGATGTCGCCAGGCTCGGCGATGCGGGGGGGCTCGTCGGCTGCGGCGAGGGGAGCCAGGACGGTCAGCGTGGTCAGGGCGAGGAGCAGGGCGCGCATGGGTCCAGAGGCTGGCACGCCGGGCGCCCGATTGCAAGGCGCCGGGCCACTCTGCTAGGTTCCGGCCCATGCGAGTCCTGCTCATCGCGCTCCTGGTCCTGCTCGCCCCGCCCCTCCGGGCCCAGACGCCTCGGTGCGCCCTGCTGGAGGCGCGGGTCAGCGGCGAGGAGCCCATCGCCCGCAGGGGCCCGCTGCGCAACGCCTTCGGGCGCTACCTGGCCGGGCAGCACGCGGCCGCCGCCAAGGCCTTCGACAAGGAGGCGGCAGACATCGCGAGCCGGGTGGCAAAGCTCTTTCATGCGCCGCGGGGCACCAAGGTCCCGAACGAGAAGATCCGGCGGTTCCTGCAGGACCTGGTCACCGGCAAGAACCCCGTCCTGCGCACCGTGGGTGACGACTTCGTGTACGTCCCCGCGGCCGCCCTCGCCTGGGCGGACTCCCGCTGCAAGACCGGCGACGTGGCCGGGGCGGCGCACCTGCTCGACGCGCTGGAGGGCGACCCGGACTCCCGGGTCGCGCCCGCGCGGGCCGTGGTCGCCATGGAGCTGGGCGACGCGGATCGGGCGTTGGCCCTTCTTGGCGAGCCCCACGACGAAGACTCCTGGCACCTCCGAGCCGTCCGCGCCCAGGCGCTTGGCCGCGCAGGGCGCCTCGACGAGGCGTGGGCGGCCCTGGACGCGGCGCGGGAGCGGTGCATCGGGGAGGTCGCCTGCGCCAAGGTGGAGCTGGTCCGCACGGAGCTGCTGGCGCACGGCGCGGGGCGGGGCGCCCCGGGAACGACCCCGTGAGCCGCAATGGCCCTGCCCTGCCCGGAGGCCCGATCCCTCGCGCGGCGGTGGACCCGGTCAACACCCGCTTCCGGCTGGAGCGGGACCGCTACGACCTGCGCTACCGCTGCGAGGACTGCGAGCACTACGACCCCGTGGGCGACCGATGCTCCCAGGGCTGGCCCAAGGAGCACTTCGGCGACGGCCCCCACCGCTGCCGCGACGCGGACGGCGCCTTCGTCTTCTGCAAGTACTTCGAGCTGAACGGCTCTGGCGGCACCTGACCCGGCCATCCTTGAAATCTCGGGCCCGTCGGGCGTAGGGTAGAGGCAGTCTGCCGCACGGAGGTCACACCATGAGCAAGCTGTCGCACGCACTCTCCATCCCCGCGCTGCTCGCGTTCGCCGTGCTCGCCATGGCGCCGGGCAAGTGCCAGCCCGCCCCGCTCCCCGAGGAGCCCCTCTGCGACGGACCGAAGGACTGTGAGGGCCTGATCCACCCCGACTGCGCCGGCGCCTGGACGTGCACCGACGACGCCACCTGCCTCTGGGAGTGCAAGGTCGAGCCCCCCACCTGCGACACGACCTGCGCCAAGGGCGAGAGCTGCCAGTGCGCCGAGACGTGCGACTCCAGTGGGTGCTGGACCTCCTGCTCCTGCATCCCCGACCAGCCGCTGCCCCTCTGCTGGGCCGACAGCGACTGCAAGGCCGGCGAGGCCTGCGTCTGCACGGGCAACTGTGTCGGGGGCGGCGGCAAGGTGCCCCCCATCCCATGCCTCATGGAGTGCTTCTGCCAGCCCCAGGGCTGCGTCGCCGACAAGGAGTGCGGCGAGGGCTGCTCCTGCATCGGCGGCGCCTGCTCCTGCGACCCGGGCCCGTCCATGTGCTGGTGGGACGGTGACTGCAAGGAGGGGTGCTGGTGCGACATGAGCGCCGCCCCCTGCCTCGTGGCCCCCTGCTGGGGTCAGTGCAAGTGCGACAAGCCTACCTCGTGCGTCGTCAGCGGCTGCTCGGGCCAGATCTGCGCGCCCGAGCCCATGTTCAGCACCTGCGAGTGGAACCCGGTCTACGCCTGCTACAAGCTCACGAGCTGCGGCGCCACGGCGGACGGCGGCTGCGGGTGGGCGAGCAACCCCGCCTTCGACGAGTGCGTCAAGAGCGGCGGCATGTCGATTCAGTAGGCGACCTTCGCCTGCTTCTCTGGTACCGTGCGCTCCGTGACACGTCGCACCATCGCCATCTGCCTGCTGCTGGCCTCCTGTGGGGGTGACGCCGCCACCACTCCCGGCGACGCCGGCTTCGACGCCCTCCCCGACACCGTCGTCGCCTTCGATGGCTCCATCGAGCCCGAGCTGCCCTACGTCCCCACGGGGGACGCCCCACCATGGGACCCGGCCGCCTGCGACCTGCGCTGGACCTACACGCGACCGGAGGGCGGGCTCCCCTCGTCGCTGGCCGTCGATGCCAAGGGCAACGTCTACGCCGCGGGCGCGGGCCGGCTGCACCGCATCAAGCCAGCGGGGACCTTCGATTGGACCTGGCCGCCGAGCGCGTCCGAGCTGGCCATGCCCGGCGAGCAGCTCACGGGGGCGGCGATCAACGCCTACGGGACGACCCTCGTCGTGGCGGGCGAGACGGGTCGCGTCTACGCCATCACCCACCTGGGCGGCACCAAATGGACGTGGGACGCAGGGGCACCCATCCGCTCCACCCCGGCCCTCGGCGAGGAGACCCTGCCTCTGGCCCCGCAGGGTGGGTTCGTCGCTGCGGTGGACGACGATGGCCGCCTGTGGGTGCTCCGCGACGAGGGGAGCCAGGCGGTCCTGGCCGCGATGGCGGTCGACGTGGGCGTGCCCGGAGCGGTTCCCCCAACGGTCACCATCCTCGACGACGGGATGGTGTTCGTGCGCACCGCGGGACGACTGACCTCCGCGTCGCCACAGGGCGCCATCGCGTGGACCTGGAGCGCGGCGGACGGTGACGCGCTGGTCGCCGGCCCCGCGGTGGCGAGCGACGGGACCCTGCGCGTGGTGGTGGGCCACGGACCGACGCCCGGGGGCCTGTTCGAGGGCTTCGGCGTCGGCACCTGGACCCCCGCGGGGGAGCTGGTCATCGAGCGCCCGACGGACCTCGCCAACGACATGGTGGTGGGCCTCGCCGTGGGCCCCGCCGACGAGGTGGTCCTTACCGCCGAGAGCCGGGTCCAATCGTGGACGCCGGGCGGGCAGCTCCTCTGGCGCGTGTTCGGGGACTTCGTGCCTGCCTCACCTCCGTCCCTGGCCGCGGGGGATCTCACGGTAGTGGGGGCTTCGCCCCACGCGGTCATCCTGGTGGACGAGAACGGAGAGATCCACTGGCGCCACGAGCTGGAGGGCGAGCTCGCTGCCGGCGCCCCGGTGGTGGGAGATGACGGCACCACCTACCTGCACCTGGGCTCCTCGGTGGTCGCCCTCCACTGCGGCGCTCCGGGCCCCGCGCCCTCGCGCTGGCCCCGCCACCAGGGCACCGCGCGCAACGCGGGGCGCCCTGCCCCACCGCCGGGTGCGCCATAGCGTTACGGCCGTCCCCGAAATCGCCAACGCCCCGCCGAATCCGGTTGCCTGCCCTTCCCGCGATTTGATAGGTGAGGCGCCAGGACCCACAGCCGGGAGGTGAACCATGGGAGTGTTCGAGGAGCTGGCGAAGAAGGACCACGAGCAGGTCATCTTCTGTCACGACGAGCTCACGGGGCTGAAGGCGATCATCGCCATCCACGACACCACGCTCGGGCCCGCCCTGGGGGGCACGCGCATGTGGACCTACCCCGACGAGGAGTCGGCGCTGCGTGACGTGCTCCGGCTCTCCCGGGGCATGACCTACAAGTCCGCGGCCGCCGGCCTCAACCTGGGCGGCGGCAAGGCCGTGATCATCGGCGACTCCAAGACCATGAAGAACGAGGTCCTCTTCCGGGCCTACGGGCGCTTCATCCAGGGCCTCGGCGGGCGCTACATCACGGCGGAGGACGTGGGCACCTCCGTCCGCGACATGGAGTGGGTCCGCATGGAGACCGACTACGTCGTTGGCATCAGCCGCTCCCTGGGCGGCTCGGGCGACCCCAGCCCGGTCACCGCGCTCGGCACCAACGAGGGCATCAAGGCGTCCCTCAAGTGGGTGACGGGCAGCGAGTCGCTGCAGGGCCGCACCGTGGCCGTCCAGGGCGTGGGGCACGTGGGCTACCACCTGGTGCAGCTCCTGACCACGGGGGGCGCCAAGGTCGTCATCTGCGACGTCGACCAGGACAACCTCAAGAAGGTGACCCGCGAGCTGCCGGGCATCGAGGTTGTGCAGCCCGAGCGCATCTACGACGTACCGTGCGACGTGTTCGCGCCGTGCGCCCTGGGCGCAGTCGTCAACGACGACACGGTGGAGCGCCTGAAGTGCGGCATCGTCTGCGGCTCGGCCAACAACGTCCTCGCCGACGAGGACCGGCACGGCGCGGCGCTGGAGCGGCGCGGCATCCTGTACGCCCCCGACTACGTGGTCAACGCGGGCGGCCTGATCAACGTGGCCAACGAGCTCGAGGGCTACCACCGGGACTACGCGCTGCGCCAGGCCGAGGCGATCTACGACATCACGACGCAGATCCTGCGCATCGCCCGGGACGAGAAGATCACCACCGTCAAAGCGGCGAACACCCTGGCGGAGCGGCGCATCGAGGCCATCGGCCGCATCAAGGACAGCTACGCGAGCAGCCTCAAGCACCGCCGAGGGCGTGACTGACGCTCAGGGGTGGTCCAGCAGGGCCAGCACGTTGCGCAGGTCCTCGAGCAGGTCGTCCGGGCGCAGCGGCTTGACCACGTAGCCGTCGCACCCGGCGGCCAGCCCCTCCTCGATCTCGTCGGGCATGGCCAGCGCCGTCAGCGCGATGATCGGCGTCGCAGCGACGGGGCCGGCCTTGAGCCGCCGGGTCGCCTCGCGCCCGTCCACGTCCGGCATGTTCATGTCCATGAGCACCAGATCGGGGCGCAGCGCCTCGGCCTGCGCGACGCCCGCGTCTCCGCCCTGGGCCGTGTGGACATCAAAGCCCATCTCACGCAATTTGCCGCTGAAGATGCGCAGGAGGTCGGGATCATCGTCCACGATCAGGACTCGCTTCATCGGCTCCCTCATTCGCTCTCGCGCCCCTTGCGACCATACACGAGCTCGTAGTCCTCCCGCATCCCGGCGCCAGGCTTCTTCCCCTGGTCCGGCGGCAGGTGCGCGCTGACCCGCTCCCACAGCCAGGCCCGGAAGGGCTCCTTCTCGCGCCCGAACTCGACGAAGCGGCGCTCCACGTCGCGGATCAGCGACCAGGCCACGAAGAGCCTGATGCGCACGGTCCGAAAGCGCGAGAGCGTGAAGATCGCCCCGCTCCGCATCCAGGACCGCTCGGGAAGCGGGATGCGCTTCGCCTCGTAGATCGTCCGCTCCAGGTCCCGGCCCGCGCGGTAGCAGGACCACACGGCGCGGGCGTCCGGCTGCTCGCGGGCCGCCTCCACCGCGATCCAGGCGGCGCGCATGGACTCCCTGGCCCTGCGGCGCAGCTCCCGGGGCGCTCGCCGCAGCACGTCGGCAAGCAGGAGCGCCTGGGCCTCCACCACCTCGGGCGCCCACGGCGCGGGCCCGCCGTCGCCGCCCTCCGGGAGCAGCACGGGTCCGCCCACGGGGCAGAGCTGGTCGTCGTCGTGCACGTCGACTCACATACCGCGACCCGCGCCGCCCGGTCAACTTGTGACAGCGCGGCTGCTTTCCCTACAATGCTCCGCTGACCACCAGAGGCGCCGCCCGTTGCCCAAGCTGATCCCCACTGCCGTCATCGCCGCGCTGCTGCTGGCTGCCTGCACGCCCGACGTGGAGCGCCGACCACCCGGCTCCACGTGCGGAGGTGACGACCAGTGCGAGGGTGGCCTGTGCTTCAAGGCGAAGTGCATGGACCGGGAGGGCGACGACGACGGCGACGGCCTCACCAACGGCGAGGAGGACGCCATCGGGACGGACCCGCTCTCGGCGGACACGGACAAGGACGGGCGCGCGGACGGGGACGAGGTGGGGTCGGACCCCAAGGCCCCCCTGGACACCGACGGGGACGGCAAGATCGACGCCCTGGAGAGCGGCATCACCGACAACGACGGGGACTGCGTGGTCGACGAGCTGGACCCGGATGACGACGAGCCCGTCACGGACCCGGACGAGCTCAAGCGCCTCGCGTGCCGCACGGCAGGCCCCTGCGCCGCGTGGATCGACGCGCTGACCGCCTCGTGCATCGCTGGAGTGCTCACCTGCGACACCAGCGGAGTTCCGCCCTTCGAGGGGGACGAGGAGCAGCTCTGCGACGGCACCGACGGGGACTGCGACGGCGAGGTGGACGAGGACTTCCTGCTGGACGGGCGCCGGCTGGGCGAGACCTGCCGAGGCGCCGAGGGGTGTCCGTCGGGGGTGGTGGTCTGCGCGCTCGACAAGCGCGGCGTCGTCTGCGACGCGAGCGCGACGTTCAGCGCAGTGGAGGTCTGCAACGGCATCGACGACGACTGCGACGGCGAGGTGGACGAGGGCGTGCTCCTGGACGGGGTCCCCACCGGGGGCCCCTGTACCGGGGTCGGCGCATGCGCGGGCCCCGGCGTCATCGAGTGCAGCCTGTCCCTGGGGGCGCCCGTCTGCTCCGTGGACCTTGGCGGGTCCCAGTCCCTCGCGACCACGGAGGCCTGCAACGGCAAGGACGACGACTGCGACGGCCTCACCGACGAGGGCCTCACGTGGACGGGCCCCGACGGCGCTGCGCTCGATCGAGGCGCCCCCTGCGGGACCGGCGCCTGCCAGGACGGCGTGGTAGCGTGCGACACGGCGACGGGCCAGGCCACGTGCTCGACGCTCATCCTCGCGACGCTGGAGGTGTGCAACGGGCTGGACGACGACTGCGACGGCCTCACCGACGAGGGGCTGACCTTCCTGGGCATCTCCGTCGGTGAACCCTGCGAGGGGTTGGGCACCTGCGGGTTCGGCATCGTCGAGTGCGTCGCCACGGGCCTGGCCACGTGCAGCACCCACGCCAACGGGTCGGCGAGCGAGGCGACGCCGGAGGTGTGCGACGGCCTGGACAACGACTGCGATGGGCTGATCGACGACGGCCTGCTCTATGACGGCATCCCGCTAGGGGCCTCCTGCTGGGGGCGGGGCGCTTGCGGTCCCGGGGTGGTCGAGTGTACGCCCGGCGGCCCGACGTGCTCGTCGAACCCCGAGGGGACGTCTAGCGGTGCTGCCCCGGAGACCTGCGACGGCCTGGACGACGACTGCGACGGCCTCACCGACGAGGGCCTCGTCGGGACCGCCGAGGACTGCGGCGCCGTGGGGGTGTGCGCGTCCACGACTGCTGCCTGCGAGGGGGGCACCTGGGTGTGCCTGCCCCCAGCCGGGGAGCCCGCCTGGGAGCCGGTGGAGCTGACCTGTGACGGCCTGGACAACGACTGCGATGGCCTCACCGACGAGGAGCTGCCCATGGCGTGGGGGGGCGCCTGGGAGGTGGTGGCGACCGACACGGTCCCCTCCCCACGCTGGGGCGCGGCGACCGCGGTGGAGGCTGGGAGGCTCTGGCTCTACGGTGGCATGAGCGCGGGTGAGCCCCTGGGCGACACGTGGGCCCTCGACCTGTCCAGCCTCTCGTGGGAGCCGGTCTCGACCGGTCCGGGCGTCCCCGGCGCCGCAGTGGCGTGGGACGTGGTGAAGGGGAGGCTCCTGCGCAGCGGCGGCGAGGCGAAGACGACCGTGTGGGCGCTGGCGCCCGGGCAGGGGAGCTGGAAGAGCCTTGGCGTGCTCCCAGGCGCAGTGCCGCCGCCGGTGTCCGGTGCGAGCCTGACGGCGATCCCCGGAGGGATGGTGCGGCTCGGGGGGACCACCGCGGGAGGGCAGCCCGGGGGCGCCTGGCTCCTCGATGTGACCTCCCTCGCGTGGGAGGAGCTCCCTGGCAGCGCAGGAGCGGGCCGGACGAACCACACCGCCGTCTGGGACCCGCTGTCGGGCGTGGTGCTGGTGGCCGGCGGTGCCGCGTCGACGGTGGACGCCTTCGACCCAATGTCGGGCACCTGGGCGACCCTCGCGACGCTGCCCGCCGCTCCGGGAGATCGCCCGCCGCTCATCCTCGACCCCCACAGCGCATCCCTGCTGCTGCCGGCAGGTGCGCAGCTCCTCGCGGTCACGCTGGACGGCGGCCTGACGGCGGCGCCCCCCGACGACGCCCTCACGGGCGCGGTCGGGGCCTATGACCAGCCGGGCCGACGCGCCGTGCTCTTCGGGGGGCTTGGGGCCGAGGCGACCAGCGCAACGCGCACGCTGTCGTCGACGTGCCCCTAGCTACACCTTGCGGTGCTGGCGCACGAAGGTGTCGAGGGGATCTCTCACGTCCGCGTGCAGCTCCTTGGGCACGACGAGGCACACGTCATACTCCAGGTCGTTCACGCGCGGCTGCACATAGGCCTCGTAGAAGGCGGCGAGCCAGATGCTGGCGGCCTGCCGCGCGGGGATGCGCAGCGCGTCCAGCCCAGGCAGGCCAATGGTGAAGCGCGTGGCGTTGAGCATGCGCAGGCGCGACAGGATGAACACCGTCGCCAGGCGGTACTGCTCGGGCGTGAACTCCCGCCGCGCGCCGAGCCCCAGCACGAGGATGCGCTGATAGCGGAGGCGCTTGTGCCCAGGGATCATGACGACCTCCTGGGCCTCGCCCGTGGTGCGCCCTTGCCGCACGTACCGGTTGAGCGTGCCGTTCATACGCCAGTCGATGAGCCCGGCCAGGCCCCGCAGCGGACGGTCCTCCCGGAAGTGGCTCACCACCAGGGTCTCGTGCTGGAGCTGGTCGATCTCCGCCAGGGCCGGCGGCACCACATAGAGGTTCACGGCTTCCTCGCGCCTCCGGAGATGCGATCCAGGATGCCGTTGATGAACGAGCTGGAGTCTTCAGACCCGAAGCGCTTGGCGATCTCGATGGCCTCGTTGAGGGACACCTTCTTCGGGATGTCCTCGAGGAACCGCAGCTCCAACGTCGCCATGCGCAGGATGTTGCGGTCCACCAGCGCCATGCGCTCCAGCTTCCAGTTGGTGGACGCCTCCTGGATGATGCCGTCGATGTCCCCCTTGTGCCGCACGACGCCCCGGACGAGCTCCGCGGCGAAGTCCCGCCCCTCGTCGCCGGTGGCGAAGCAGGACCAGTACAGCTCGAGCAGGATCTCCGCGTCCGCCAGCGGCGAGAACTCGAGACCGTAGAGCACCTGCAACGCGGCCTCTCGCGCCTTGCGCCTGCTGCCCATGTCAGCACCTTCCCCGGCTCAGGCCGTCTCCCCGGTGGGTCCGGCCATGCGCCGGAAGAGGTCCGCCATCTCGATGGCCGACAGCGCGGCCTCCCAGCCCTTGTTGCCCGCCTTCGTGCCGGCGCGCTCGATGGCCTGCTCGATGGTGTCGGTGGTCAGGACGCCGAACGCGATGGGGACGTCCGACTGGAGCGAGACCGCCGCGATGCCCTTGGTCACCTCGGCGGCCACGTAGTCGAAGTGGGGCGTCGAGCCCCGAATGACGGCGCCGACGCAGATGATCGCGTCGAAGGTGCCGGCCCTCGCCGCGCGCTGCGCCGCCAGCGGGATCTCGAAGCTGCCCGGCACACGGATGACCACGGTGGAGTCCGCGTCGCCCCCGTGGCGCTGGATGGCGTCCAGGGCACCGTCGAGGAGCCGATCAGTGATGAAGTGGTTGAAACGGCTGACGATGACCGCAAACCGCAGCCCAGCCGCCGCAAGATGTCCTTCCACGAAGCGAGCCACCGCCGCCTCCTCTCAGGGGTTGAGGATGATCCATCCGGGCTTGCCGCCCTTCTGGGTGAGGGTCGGCTTCGTGAGCCGGCACGTCTCGCCCGTCGCGTTCTTGAACTCGGAGGCGTCGGCAGTGCCAGTGAAGGTCATGTTGCCGCCCCCTGGCTTGTAGGCGCTCGCCGCGGCCGCCCCACCGCCGCACCCACCGGGCACGCAGAAGCGGGCGTCGCCGAGCACGGTGATCCCATTGACGAGCTCGTTGGGGGAGCCGCGCATGATCACCTCGAAGCGGGCGCCCGGGCGCAGGTGCTCCAGGAGGCCGAAGACCTCGATGTCGACCCCGTCTCCCTTCTTGGAGCCATGGAAGAAGGGGCCGTCAAAGGTGATGTCCGCAAAGAACTGCACGGTCTGCTCTGTGAGGGCGGCGTCGCCGCACTTGCTGGAGCCCGAGATGAGCAGGTAGCCGACGTACTGCCCGCCGCTCGGCGCCGCGTCCCCCCAGGTGGAGGCCAGCGACGGGAGCAACGTATAGGCCCCCGCCTCGGTCGCGTCAAGGTTCGTCTCCAGCAGGGCTGGGCTCCCCCGATCGGAGAGGCCGGCGTTTGCGCCGCTGATCGCCTCCGCGAGGGGTTTGCCCCCGAGCCACCCGTCCAGGAGCGCCCTCACGGCGAGCATGGCGTCCTCCGCCCCGACGCTCCCGCGGAAGCCCACCACCGCGTTGCCTCGGGTGCCAGCCGCCCGCGCCAGGTGCTCCAGGGCCGTGAAGGGCTGGAGCCCCTTGGCGGCGGAGCCGAAGGTCTCCGAGCCTGCGAGCACGATGAGCCCCGGCCCCCCGAGGGGAGCGCGGGCGAGGGCGGCCTTCAGGCGCTCCCGGTCGTAGGTCTCATCCCCGAAGAGGCCGCGGTTCACGGTCATGCCCTCGGGCTTGTGGCCGCTCGTGCCCTTGTCCACGCGCACGCCGTGACCGAACCAGACGAGGACGTCCAGGCCGTGGAGCTCGTCCATGAGCGTGTCCAGCTCGGCCGCCGTGATGTACGGTCGCTCCTCCACCACCGTGAAGGCCCCGCTGGCCGTGCCGGCCTTGACCACGGCGCTCCAGTCCGCGCCGAACGCGTCGCCGAAGGCGCTCGCGACGATCAGCCGCCGCTTGCCCTTGAACCGGGCGGGCTCGATGGGCGGCGGGCTCTCAAGCAGCGCGCCGGTCTTGGTGTCGAGCTTCGTGGGGCTGTCGAGGGCCGTCGTCGTGAGCGTCTTGGCCAGCGCCGGGCGTCCGACGGGCGCCAGGTCGACGGGGGCGCCCGCCGCGTCCTCGAACACCGCGCGCCCCCCCTCCCGGCGGCCGATGGCGCAGACGCACTCGCCCTCGCAGCGAGCGACCACGACCCGGGTGCCGGTGCCGGAGAGCTCCGCCCAGGTGACCTCCACTGCGCCGGCCGCGGTGACCCCCGCCGCCACGAAGGTCTTGAACCCCTGCGCCTCCGCGGCAGCCCGCGTCGCGGCGAAGCAGGAGGGCGCCTTGGCCAGGTCGCCCTCCGACAGCGCCTCCTGCCTGTCCACGGTCGCGGTGGGCAGCACGGGCCACGGTGCGTCGGCGCCCGCCCCCGTGTCAGCCCCGGTGGTGTCGGCGCCGCCCGCCGCGGACCCGTCCTCGTCTCCGCCGCAAGCGACAAGCGCCAGGGCGACAAGCGTCACGATACGTCTCATGCGAAGCCGTGCCTCTTCAGGAAGTCCAGGTCCATGCCGCCTGCCGCGCCACGCACGGCCTGGACGACGTACTTTCCGATGATGTCCGTCTCGACGTTGACCCACTCGCCGACGCTGCGCTCCAGCAGGTGGGTCACCTTGGCGGTGTGGGGGACGACGGTCACCGCGAACCACCCGGAGCCCGCGCCGTTCACGGTCAGGCTCACGCCGTCCACCGCGATGGAGCCCTTGGGAACGATGAAGGGCGCCTGCTCCGGCGGCGCCTCGAAGCTCAGGTCCCACGCCTCGCCCGCGCGGCGGGCGCTGCGCACCCGGGCCTTGAAGTCCACGTGCCCCTGGACCATGTGCCCGCCCAGCCGATCACCGACGCGCAGGGCCCGCTCCAGGTGCACGCGGCGCCCCACGTGGAGGTCCGCCAGGGTGGTGCGTGCGAGGGTCTCGTGAGAGACGTCCGCGTCGAAGCTGCCCTGGGAGACGGCGACCACCGTGAGGCACGCGCCGTCCACGGCGACGCTCGCGCCGATGGGGGTGCTGGCCGGGTCGAAGCTCGAGGCCACCGTGAGACGAGCCCCTTCGCCCGCCCTGTGGATCGCGACCACCGAACCTACCGCCTCTATGAGCCCCGTGAACATCGCACATCCTCCACGTCTGCCTCGATGAGCAGGTCGGCACCCACGGGCGTGGCCCGAAGCGGGCCAAGCCTCAGCGCGGCGTCCAGCGACGTGCCGAGCGACCCGACGAGGCGTGGCGCCGCCGGATCCCCCAGCAGCAGCGGGGCAAAGAACCACGCGATGCGCGACACCAGCCGCTGCCTCAGCAGGGACGCGGCCATCGTGGGCCCCGCCTCCGCAAGCACCGAGTGCACGCCGCGCCGCCCCAGCTCGCGAAGTGCCTCCAGCAGGTCTACGCCGCCCTCGCCGGACCCCACGGACACCACCTCTGCACCGGCGCCCCGGAGCGCTCGGGCCGCGGGCCCGTCCGGGTCAGCCGAGGTGAGGACGAGTGTAGCCGACGCGCTCCCGGAGTGCAGCATCGCGGCGCCCGGTGGCATACGGAGGTGTGTATCCAGCACGACCCTGAGCGGGTCACGGCCGACACCGGGGGGCTGCTCCGTGGCGCCGTGAGCCGGGGCGGCGGCGTGAGATCCAACGGGACCAGCTTGAAGGAGCTCCCTTGAGGGCAGCCGCGTGGTCAGCCGCGGGTCGTCCGCCAGCACCGTGCCGACGCCCACGAGGATGGCGTCCAGGCGGTCGCGCAGGCCATGCACGTGCGCGTGGGCCTCGGGACCGGAGATCGTGACCCGCCCTCGGCAGGCCTCCCCAATGCAACCATCCAGGGTGGCCGCCTGTTTGAGCAAGACCCAGGGGAGGCCCGTCGTCACCCAGCGGGCAAACGGGGCGATCAGCTCCTCGCAGGCCGGCCGCCCCACCCCCGTGACCACCTCGATGCCGGCCGCCCGGAGCCGCGAGGAGCCCCCGCCAGCCACCGGGTTCGGGTCGAGGGCGCCGACCACCACACGGCGGACCCCGGCGGCGATCAGCGCCTCGGTGCAGGGCCCGGTGCGTCCCGTGTGGTTGCACGGCTCCAGGGTGACGTAGGCGGTCGCGCCTTCGGCACCGGCGCCGAGCTGCCGCAAGGCGTCCACCTCCGCGTGGTCGGACCCGGCGCGCCGGTGCCACCCACGCGCCACGACCACGCCCTCGCGCACCAGCACGCACCCCACGGGCGGGTTCGGCGCCGTGCGGCCGAGGCCGCGGCGCGCCTCCTCCACGGCCAGCGCCATGAAGTGGCCATCCGAGGGAAGCTCGCCGGTCACTCCGCTGGCTCCGGGCCGGCGGGCGCGGCTGCCTCCAGCGCCCGGAGCTCATCGACGAAGTCTCCGATGTCTTTGAAGGAGCGGTAGACGCTGGCGAAGCGCACGTAGGCGACCTGGTCGGCCTGGCGGAGGAAGCCCATGACCTCCTCACCGATGACCCTGCTCGGCACCTCGCGCTCGAAGCGCTCCTGCAGGCGCTGCTCCAACGCGTCGACGAACTGCTCGATGGCCGCCATGCTCACGGGGCGCTTCTCGCAGGCGCGCTGCACACCGCGCACCACCTTGAGGCGGTCGAAGGGCTCCCGGGTGCCGTCCTTCTTGACGACCTGGGGGGCGATGTCCTCGATGCGCTCGTAGGTGGTGAAGCGGCTTCCGCACCCCTCGCACTCGCGGCGCCGGCGGATGGCCGTCTGCTCCTTCGACAGCCGGCTGTCGAGGACCCGGTTCTCCGTGTGCTTGCAGTAGGGGCAGCGCACGGCGCGTCAAGCGCCGCGCAGGTCGCGCTCGATGGCGGCGATCTTGTCCAGCCGCCGCTGGTGCCGCGGCTCGAAGCTGCGGTCGAGCCACTCCGCCACCATGTCCCGCGCCAGCGCGTCGGCGAGGAGGCGCCCGCCGAGACAGAGCACGTTGGCGTCGTTGTGCTCGCGGGCGAGGCGCGCCGTGTGCAGGTCGTGGACGAGCGCCGCGCGCACACCGGGAAACTTGTTGGCCACGATGGACATGCCGATGCCCGTGCCGCAGACCAGCACGCCCTGCTCCACCTCGCCACGGGAGACCCGCCCCGCCACCTCGGCCGCGAAGTCGGGGTAGTCTACGCTCGCGCCCTCATCGAGGGTCCCCACGTCGACGACCTCGGCGCCCCGTTCCCGCAGGTAGACGCACAGAGCCGCCTTCATGGCGAACGCGGCGTGATCGCTGCCAATGGCGATGCGCATGGCGGACCTCCACGCCACGGGACGCTACTCGGCGGCCTCCGGCTCGGCCTCGGGCTGCTCGATGACGATGACCTCACGGTCCTTGTACCAGCCGCAGGACGGGCACACCCGGTGCGAGACCTTGGCCGCCTGGCACTTCGGGCAGTGGGAGACGGTCGGCGCCGTGATGCGATCATGGTTCGCACGCCGGCTGTCACGCTTCATCTTGGACTTCTTCTTCTTCGGAACCGCCATTATCCGCTCTCCTGAATCCCGACGCCGTGTCCCGCAAAGGGCTCCCGCGGCCTCGACGAACACCGGGCACGGACCACCGCGTCCGCGCACTCGGAAGGGCCGCGAGTATAGGGAAGCGCCCCATGGCCGTCAACGGGAACGTGACGGGCGTGGTGCCCTTCGCGGGCGGTCACACCTTCAGGCTCTTGAGGGCGGCCCAGCGGGGATCCACGGGCGGCGGGCAGCCGCAGGGGCCCTCGTTGAGGTCGGCCCCGCACTGCGCGCACAAGCCCTTGCACTCCTCGCTGCACAGCGGGAAGTCGGGGATGGCCAGAGCAAGCTCCTCGGCCACGACCGGCTCCGCGTCGAAGGAGTAACCCTGGAAGAAGGTCATGCCGTCGTCGCTCTCCTCGCCTTCCTCCTGCTCGCTGCGCGGCGCGAAGACGTGGGCGAAGTCCGCCTCTACCGGCATGGCGGCGAGTGAGGCGCAGCGAGAGCACTCAAAGGCGTAGGTGGTCCGCAGCGTGCCTCGGAAGACGATCTTGTTGCCCGCCACCTCGAGACGCCCGACGACGCGGCTCGGCGTTGGACTGGCGCCCTCCGGGGCGCCCACGACGCTCACGAGCCACGACGGGTCGAGCTCGACATCGACGTCCCGGCCATCCACGGGGATGTCCTCGGGACGGAACCGCAGCGGATCGATCATGGGGCCTACTCGGTGACGGAGACGATGTGCTCCATGGGCACGAGGCGCCCCTCGCCGCCGACCTTCAGGACCACGTTGTTGCCCTGGACCGCGCCGACCTCGACGCTGGCGGAGACGCCCGTCGCGAGCTGCACCTCGACGGACTTGCCCTGGAGATTCTGCCACGCCATTGCCCGCAGGCTCGGCGACAGGCTGCGAAGATCGACGGCGCGGCCGCCGGGTGCCGGGCTCCCGGAGGGCGAGGCGGGGCGCGTCGGCGGCGCAGAGTCAACCACCGGAGGCGCGACCACCGGAGGCGCGACCACCGGAGGCGCGACCACCGGAGGCGCGACCACGGGTGGGGCGACTGCGACCACGGGCGCGACGGGACGGGCAGGCTCCGGCGTGGCGACGCGGACGTTGCCGCGGATCAGCCTGGCGCGCAGCACCTCGGTCCCTCCAGCGATGTCCACGGAGCCGGTCCAGGTCATGTCGCCGCTCTTCAAGAGAACGTCGTGCTTGCCGGGCGCCAGTCGCTCCAGGGTCATGGGTGCCTGGCCGACGAGCTGGCCGTCCAGGTACACGTCCGCGCCGGGCGGGTCGGGGATGATCGTCAGGTTGCCGGGCTCCGTCGGCACGAAGACCCGCGCCTTCGACACCTTCATGGGCTCCACCAGCACCCAGCCCACGAGGGTCGCGCCGGAGCCGGCCTTGACCTCGACGCGCTGGTAGCCGGTCGCGACGCCCTCGGCCATGACCGGGGAGGAGTCGAAGCGCTTGTTCGCCACCTTGATGGTCGCCGTCGCCGGCGTGACCTCCAGATAGACGAAGCCCGTCCCGCCGGGCACCTTCTGCAGCCGCCCGGACGACCGCAGCGCCTCGTAGGCGCCGTCGTCGAGCATGCCCTCCATGACGGGACCCGCCGCGAACGCCGCCCCCGGCAAGGCCAGGAGGAGGCTCGCCACACACCCGAGCGTCGCCGCCCGTACACCTGCTGCTCGACCGCGGAACCACGCCATGACGCTCACCTTCGTGCTGTGGGGTCCGATCCCGTGCGACGGCCGGGCCGCCGCGGGCGGCGCACTATACCATGGCCCGATTCGGGTTGCACCAGGGATCCCGCTCCGCCGGATGCGGCCGGTGTCAGTGAGTCGAGCCGCCAGCCTGGTCCACGCGAGTGCGGCTACTTCCCCACGGCCGGGACGCCCCCGACGGTGAGCAGGCTCTTGAGATCCTCGTCGGTGAAGGTCACGCCGAGGCCCACGAAGTAGTCGCGCCCCGCGTCGTTGAACACGTCGTCGACGCCTGCGGCGATGTAGACGTGCTCCATGAACTCCCAGGACGCGAGCCACTTGAGGCGGGGCCAGTTGTCCGAGTCGAAGTCGAACAGATCGAAGGTGAAGCGCAGCGTGTCCTCGAGGAACTCGAAGTCGAGCCCCACGCCCCCCGTGCTCTCGATGATGCCGAAGCGCCCGGTCAGGAAGTGCCACCGCTTGCCGAACTGGAGCGAGAACTTGAGCTCGTCCTCCGTCTCGGACACGGTCTCCCGCAAGAGCGACGGCAGGGAGGGGTCGTTGGTCTCCGTGGTCCGGTGGACGACGGTGGTCCGCCCCCGCGGGTCGTCCACCACCTCGATGAGATAGAACTTGTCCTCCTTGGGCACGAGGCGCAGCGACACGTAGGACTTCAGGTTCTGCCCGAGGAAGTTGTACTCGGTCCGGAGCCCCACCTTTGCCCGCAGCCTGCTGACCCCCTCGATGAGGTCCCCGGTGTCCTCGACGATCTCCTCCAGGCCGGTGATCAGCTGGTCATCGTTGACCAGCCGTCCGATCGTGCCCTCGCCCTTGTCGATCTTGCGCGCGATCTCGCCGACGGACGCGACGGTGGAGTCCACCCCGCCCATGGCCCCCTCCAGGCGGTCGAGGACCCGCCGCGCCGCCGAGATGGCGCCCGCCGCCTCCTCGCGGGAGCCCGCGACCAGCTCGCGCACGTCCTTCGTCGCGGTCTCCAGGTTGGCGAGGATGCGCCCTGCCCTCCCCTCCGCCACTGCCGCCAGGGTGGCGGCGTTCTCGGTGAAGCGCTCCACGTTCCCCATGATGCGCCCGATGGCGTCGCTCTGGGTCAGCACGTTTCCGGCGACGAAGGTCCGGATGTCCTCGGAGATGGTGCGGATGTTCTCGACGGCCTCCCCCATGTCGGCCGCGATGGCCTCCAGGCGCGCGACGCCGGGCTCGCCGCCGTAGACCTCCGCGGCGGCTGCCGTGATGCGCCCGACGTCCTCCACGATGCGGTCGATCTTCGGGAAGAGCTTGGTGACCTCGGCCACCTCCTTGACCGCCGCGCCGATCCCCGTGTCGCTGATCGCGGTCGGGATGCGGTCCCCCTCGCCGAGCAGGGCCCCCGCGACCCCCGGGGCGAGCGCCAGGTGGTAGTCGCCAATGAACGACGCCTGGACGCGGCTGACGCTCGCGCCGTTGAGGGTGGTCCCGTCCGGGCCGGGCTCGCCGGCGCGCAGCTTCGCCTCCTTGCGCACCCGCAGGACGACCTTCGCGCGAGAGGTCTCCGGATCGAGGCCGATGGACTCCACGAACCCGACCGGCACGCCGCTCATGTGCACCTGGCTCCGCTCGGCGAGGCCGGTCACGTCGTCGAAGAGCGCGTAGACGGTGAAGGAGTCCTCGGTCCGGTTGTACTTGCTCTCGATGCGGCCGTAGGTCCACACGAAGGCGCCGATGGCGGCGAGGGTCAGGAGGCCGACGAAGAAGGCGGCGGAGAGGTTCTTCTTCATGGGCTGGCCTCGCCCGCGCTGAGCGGCCCGGTGCCGGTCACGAAGATGAACTCCCGCACGTGGGGGTTGCTGCTCGCCCGGACCTCTGCCGGGGTGCCCGTCTCGATGATGCGCCCCTCGTGGAGCATGGCGATGCGGTTCGAGATGCGGAAGGTGGACGCCATGTCGTGGCTGATCACCACGCTCGTGATGCCGAGGCGCTCCTGCGTCTCCCGGATCATCTCATCGACCTGGTAGATCATGATCGGATCGAGCCCCGCGGTCGGCTCGTCGTAGATCAGGATCTTCGGCTCCAGGATGATCGCCCGCGCGAGCCCCACCCGCTTGCGCATGCCGCCGGACAGCTCGGCCGGGTACTTCTTCTCCGTGCCGAACAGGCGCAGCATCTCCAGCTTCTCCTTGACCCGGTCACGGATGACCCTGCTGGACAGCCGCGTGTGCTCCCGCAGCGGGAACGCCACGTTCTCCTCGACGGTCATGGAGTCGAACAGCGCGGCGTATTGGAACAACATCCCGAACTTGCGCCGCACGCGCACCAGGTCGCCGGGCTTCAGCCGCGAGACGTCCTCTCCGTCTACGATGACGTGCCCCGCGTCCGGCCGCAGGAGCGCGATGATGTGCTTGATCAGCACCGACTTGCCGGACCCGGACCCACCGATGATCGTGGTGATCAGCCCCTCGGGGATGTCCAGATCGACGCCTCGGAGGACCGCCAGGTCCCCGAAGGTCTTGTGGACGCCCTGGAGGCGGATGATCGGCTCGTCGCGCGCCATGCTCAGACGGGGACTGTAGGGCCGGGCGCGGGCCGGCGCAATTTCGTCGGTGCCCACCGGCAGTGCTCAGTACATGAGCACCGTCAGGAAGTAGTCGGCGACCAGCGTCAGGACGGACCCGTAGACCACCGCGTGGGTCGTCGCCTTCCCCACGCCGCTCGCGCCGCCGGCGGCGGTGTAGCCCTTGTAGCAGCCGACGAGCATGATCCCGAAGCCGAAGACCGCGGACTTGATGAGGCCGCTCGTGACGTCCTCCAGGAGCAGGTAGGTCTCGATGGTCTTGACGAAGAGGCCCGGATCCACGCCGAGGAGCACCACGGTCACGACATACGCGCCCATGATGCCGATGGCGTTGAACAGCATGGTGAGGATGGGGAGCATCACCACGCCGGCGACCAGGCGCGGGCTCACCAGGTACTGGATCGGGTTGACCGCCATGGCCTCCATGGCGTCGATCTGCTCGGACACCCGCATGGTGCCGAGCTCCGTGGCGGTGGCGCTGCCGACCCGCGCGGCGACCATCAGCCCCGAGAAGACGGGCGCCATCTCGCGGGTGAGCGCGATGGCCACGGTAGAGCCCACCAGGGACTCGGCGTTGAACAGCCCGAACACACGCGCGGTCTGCACGGCGAATACGGCGCCCGTGAACAGGGCGGCCAGCGCGATGATCAGGAGCGACCCCACCCCTACGAAGTCGAAGGCGCGCAGCAGGAGCCCCACTCGGTAAGGGGGGCGCACCGCCCAGAGGAGCGCGCGGATGCCGAGCAGCGTGATCTCTCCCGCCTCCTCGACCACCGCGATGACATGCTGTCCGATGCGCGTGAACATGCGCTCGCTGGTCTACCTTGAGTCGCCGCCCTTGTCCAAGAACCGGCGCCTTGACACCCGTCCGGCGCCGCGGATAGGCTCGCCGCCCATGGACGGTCCCATCGTGATCACGCTGAATGGGGAGCCTCGGGAGCTGCCGCACCCCATGACGGTCGCGGAGCTGGTCAGTCACCTGGGACTGTCGGGCGTGCGCCTAGCGTGCGAGCTCGACGGCGCGGTGGTGCCACGAGCAGAGCGCGAGGCCAGGCGGGTCGAGGCGGGGGCCGTGGTCGAGGTGGTGCACTTCGTGGGCGGAGGCTCGCATGGGTGAGCACGTGGCGGGCGACGCGCCGAGCGACGCCCTGGTCCTGGGCGGCCGCTCCTGGCGCTCGCGCCTGATCGTCGGCACGGGCAAGTACGCGTCCTTCGAGCAGATGGCCGAGGCCATCGAGGCCAGCGGCGCAGAGATCGTGACCGTGGCGCTCCGCCGGGTCGACCTGACCCAGCGGGGTCCAGGCTCGCTGCTCGACTTCATCCGGCCCGACCGCTACACGATCCTGCCGAACACGGCGGGCTGCTACACCGCGGACGAGGCCATCCGCACCTGCCGCCTCGCGCGGGAGATGGGCCTCGGCACCCTGGTCAAGCTGGAGGTCATCGGGGACCCGCGGACCCTGTTCCCGAACTCCGCCGAGACGGTGCGCGCCGCGCGGGTGCTGCTCGACGAGGGCTTCACGGTGCTCCCTTATATCAATGACGATCCGGTGGTCTGCCAGGAGCTCGCCGCCATGGGCTGCGCGGCCGTCATGCCGCTGGGCGCGCCCATCGGGTCCGGGCTCGGCATCTGCAACCCCACGAACATCCGCATCATCATCGAGTCGGTGAGCGTGCCGGTCATCGTGGACGCGGGCGTCGGCACGGCATCGGACGCCACCGTCGCCATGGAGCTCGGCGTGGACGCCGTGCTGATGAACACCGGCATCGCGGCCGCGAAGGACCCCGTCATGATGGCCCACGCCATGCGCAAGGCCGTCGAGGCGGGGCGCCTCGCGTGGCGGGCGGGGCGCATGCCGCGCAGGCTCCACGCGGCCGCGTCGAGCCCCGAGACCGGGCTCATCTGACCCGTGACGCACCCCGCGGGACTGCCGAACACCCCGGCGACGATCATGGAGGAGCGCCCCCGGGCGTCGTTCCGGCTCTACGTCATCACGGACCGCCGCCTGCTGCGTCGGGGTGAGACCCTCGGCAGCGCCGTCGCCGACGTGCTCGCCGCGGTGCCCGCCGGCACGGCGGCCATCCAGCTCCGCGAGAAGGACCTGGGCGACAGGGAGCTGCTCGCCGCCGCCGAGGATCTGCGCGAGGTGACCGAGGACTTCGGCGCCCTGCTGTTCGTCAACGGGCGGGCCGACGTCGCGACGGCGGTCGGCGCCGACGGCGTCCACCTGGGCTTCGACGCGCCGCCGCTGGCCGCCGTCCGCAGGTCCTTCCCGACACTCCAGGTGGGGGTGAGCTGCCACACCCTCGGCGACCTGGAGGCGGCGGCAGCCGAGGACGCCACCTTCGCCACCTTCAGCCCCGTGTTCACGACGTCCAAGATCAGCTTCCGCCGGGGGCCTGGAGGTGACCTGGAGCCGCTGCCCCCCCACGGGGTCGACGGCCTGACCGACGCGGCGCGGCGCAGCCGCATCCCTCTGGTAGCGCTCGGCGGCGTCCGCCGGGACAGCGTGCGCTTCGTGCGCGAGGCCGACGTCCTCAGCGCCGCGTGCATCTCCGCGGTCTTCGGCGCCATGGATCGGGGCGACGCGGCCCGCGCGCTGGTACACGCACTGTCCGCTCAGTAGGCCCTCCTGGTCGGGGTCTACCGACCCCATCACATAACCAACTGAAATAAAAGAACATATTGGCCGCACCTCCGTGGCTCGCCACCTTGACAAGCGCGAGGGGCATCAACGAGAATGGCACCGGACTTTGACCGCCGAGCGTGGGGAGTCCTCCGAGGGGTAGCCAGGACCGTACGCGCCCAGCAGCGTGGGCGAGGAGCTCGCGACGATGTTTTCGGTGCTCATCCGAGAGAAGGGCGGAGACCAGCAGAAGCTGGAGTTCGAGAAGGACGAGATCTCCATCGGCCGCATCCAGGGCAACGACATCATGCTGCCCAAAGGGAACATCTCCAAGCGCCACGCGCGGATCATGGTCAAGGACGACAAGTTCGTGATCGTGGACCTGCGAAGCACCAACGGCACGTACGTCAACGGGCACAAGATCGCCTCGCCCATGGTGATCTCCGGTGACGACAAGGTCTACATCGGAGACTTCGTCATCCAGCTCGAAGACGGCGTCAACGGGTCCCAGGCCGAGCCGGCTGCTCCTGCACCCGCAGCCCAGTGGGCGGACGAGGAGCAGGAGCCCGTCCAGCTCGCGGAGGAGGAGGGGCAGGACCAGGTAGCCCCCGCTGGGCAGCAGCCATACGCCGACGCGCTCGCCCCCGAGGAGGACCCTGATACGACGCTCGCGCCGCCACACGCGGAGCCCGAGCCTGTCGCGGCCCGCACCTTCGAGGACCGTGTGCCCGCACCCTCCGGGCGAGCCGCCGAGGAGGGGGGGATCGACGATCTGTCCGAGTTCGAGCACTACATCCGCGTGCTGGCCATGCTCCACGGGCGCGCAGGCCAGGCCGTCTTCTCCGGCCGCGACATCGAGTCCATCGACTTCGCCAGCCAGTGGGAGGAGCTGGAGAACGCCGTCTACGCCGTGGTGGACCAGGCGCACAAGGCGGGGGAGGTCCCGGGCTTCCTGGACGTGGGTGGCCTGACCACCGACATCCTCTACGAGTACACGGCGCTCGGGCCCATCGAGTACTTCCTGGCGGATGACCGGGTGCACGAGATCGAGGTCAACGCCTACAACCAGATCTACGTCCGCAGGGGGGGCGTGCGGACCCTGGAGTGGAAGAGCTTCAGCAGCGCCGCTGCCTACAACGCGGTCGTGGATCGGCTCGCGCGCAGCCAGGGCAGCGACGCGGAGACGCGGGCACCGCTGCTGCGCGGGCGGCTGGAGGACGGCACCACCTACCGTGGGGTCCTCGCGCCCCTGGCGCCACTGGGGCCGAGCCTGGTGTTCCGCAAGCCGCAGCGGGACGTCCGCTCCCTCAAGCAGCTCGTGGAGGCCGGCACGCTCTCGGAGGAGATGGCGTCCTGGCTGGAGGGGCGCGTGGCCCGGGATCGGAGCACCGTGCTGGTGGCGGGTCGCCGCGGGTCGGGCCGCACGGCGCTGCTCAACGCGCTGGCGTGGCTCATCCCGGAGGGCGAGCGCATCGCCGTCCTCGAGGAGTCCCAGGAGCTGCACATCCCCCAGGCCAACGTGATCCGCCTCGATCCCGCCGAGGGGGCGCTCGACGTCGTGGGCGAGCTGCGCCCGGACCGAGTGCTCGTCGGGGAGCTGACGGAGCCGATGGTGCTCCCCTTCCTGCGCCTGTCGGCCGGGCGCTCGGACGGGTGCATCGCCGCCGTCCACGCCCGGAGCGGCGAGGAGCTCCTCGACTGGCTGCGGGCGGCCCTCGCGGTGGAGGACGGCGTGTCCGACCAGCGCGTCCAGGACGGGCTCATCGGCCTCGCCGTGGAGGTCATCGTCCACACCGAGCGGCACGAGGACGCGGTGCGGGTGACCCAGGTGTCGGAGGTCACGGGCCACGGTCCAGGGGGCCTCCGCGTCACCGAGGTCTTCCGCTACGACAACGGCGCGCACGGTGTTGGGACCTTCTTGCGGGTGACCTGAGCCCGGGCATCCACGCCCCGGGTGGGTTCCTGCCAGGCTTCGGTCGGGCATGTACACGCTGATCATCGAGGACAGGAACGGCGAGATCGCTGACGAGTACTCGTTCGAGGAGGGCGAGTTCCTCATCGGGCGCAGCCTCCAGAGCGACATCATCCTCCCGTCGGAGAACGTCTCCCGCAGCCACGCCCGCCTCTTCACCCGCGGCGGGCGCTGCTACATCGAGGACGCGGGCAGCAGCAACGGCGTATTCCTGAACGGGCGCCGCGTCCGGCAGGCGCAGGAGGTCGGCCGCTCCGGCCAGATCAAGGTCGGTGACTTCTACCTCCACATCGATACGACGGCGGACGGCGCCATCGACGGCGCCGCCGTCTACTGTGTGCTGGAGGCCGCGAGCGCTCCCTTGGCCGGGCGCTCCTGGTCCATCGCGCGGCCCGTGAGCATCCTGGGGCGCGGACGCGACTGCACGACGACGATCATCGACCCATCCGTGTCCCGGGTCCATGCGACGCTCTGGGCTGACGCGGACGGGGTCCTGCGCATCGAAGATCTGCGCAGCGCCAACGGTACCTTCGTCAACGGCGAGCGCGCAGCGACCGCCGTGCTTCGGGCGGGCGACCGGCTGCGCTTGGGCAACGTGGAGCTCGTGGTGCGGCAGCCCTCCGGCGCGGTCCCGGCGCCAGGGGCGGGCTCCCTGCGGCCTCCTCCAGTCGCCCGCGAGGACGACGAGGCGACGATGCTCCGGGACGACACCCCGCCAGGCGGGACGCCGTCCTTCGAGGACGCCGAGCCTCTGGACGATCTCCCCGCGGCTCCGCCGCCCCACCCCGTCGCGGCATCCCCGGCACTTCGTACCGCCCCGGCCCCTCCGGCGCCCCGCTCCCCCGCGCTCGCCCCGGCGCCGCGAGCCCTCGCCGATCCCCCCCGCCGTGCTCAGGCGTCGCCTGCCGGTGGCAGGGCCGTCGCACCGGTCGAGGAGGAGCTTGCGGATGCCGAGGCCCTGCCGTCGGTGGGTTTCGCGGTCCACGATGACTTCATGCTGTACCGGAAGCGGCGTCGGCTGTGGGTCGGAGCCGGCGCCGTGGTGGTCATCGGCGCGGTCGTCGCTGCCGTGGTGTGGTGGCCGCGGGGAGTGGAGCCGCCGAGTGAAGGGGAAGCGACCGCGGAGGCGACCGCGGAGGCGACCGCGGAGGCGACCGCGGAGGCGACCGCGGAGGCG
>BTVJ01000029.1:0-90600 GCA_045863395.1 Myxococcales bacterium | reverse complement strand
GGGTTGGCCGAGGCCGATCCGCCGCGAACTCGGCGCATGAGGGCCGCGCCCATATGTGTTGCTGACCCTGTGAAAGGTGTCGGCCTCGCAGTCACCGTCAGGGGAAGGGGTCGGTCGCCTTGCAGCCCTCGTCCGTGCACGGCCCGAAGAAGCACTTGCCGTACTCCACCGACCAGTCGTCCGTGAGCAGGGTGGCGCCGTTGCCCGGGCAGAAGCCGTCCGACTGGATGGCCTCGCAGTCGTCGTTGCCGTCGCAGCTCGTGACGCAGGCCTTCAGGATGCTGCTGCACGACGGGGTCGCGCCGGAGTCGTTGCGGCAGGCGCCGTCCTTCCAGGTGCGCCCGGTGCAGTAGTCCTGCTGGGCGCCGTGGCCCACGCTGTCGCATGGGGCCGTGCAGTGCTGGAGCTTGCAGGTGAGCCCCTTCGCACACTCGTCCGTGGCTCCGCAGGGGTCGCCCACGTCCTTGCCCGGTTTGCCATGGCCGAGGCCCGCCCCACAGTACCCGCAGCTCAGCCAGGCGTCGCCCTTCTTCGCGCAGTCCTCTGTCGCATGGATGGACACCCCGGCGAGGGTCTCCGCGAAGGTGCGGCCCGTCGCCGCCGTCGCGCCCGCCTCGATGACCGCGTCCAGGGGGCACGTCGCTCCCGCGGGGAGCGCGCAGGCCAGGAAGGCTTCGCGCGCCTCGTCGCACGATGGCGCACCCTCGCTCGGCGTGAACCAGCCCTCGGCCGCCTGCCGGACCGCCGCGAAGCGCTCCTTGCACCGCAGGCAGCTCTGCCACGCGTCGCCCTGGACCGTGCAGCCCGACGAGGTCTGCACCGTGTAGTTGCCGAGGCTGTACGACGAGCCCGAGGCGGCGTTCGGGCCCGCGTAGAGCAGCGTCTCGGAGGCGCAGACCAGGGACTCCGCCGAGATGCAGTTCAGGAAGGTGTCGCGCTCGGCGAGGCACGTGTCGTCGGCCGCCGCGTCCACCGTGAGGACCTTCTCGCACTCCGGGCCCGCGCTCTGGCAGGTGGCCGCCATGGCGAGCACGGCGCAGAAGCTCGTGCCCGTGGTGCCGCCGGTGCCGCCGCCGCCCCTGTCCGACTCACAACCGACGAGCACCAGTGAGATGCAGAGAACGCCCACGACACGAGCCATCCGGAGCCTCCGAATCCGCAAGGGGAGTGGCAGGCTACACCCGTGATCGGCACTGCTCAAGGGCCGACAGGACGTTCTCGGGGGGTGGGCAGTCTGCGGACCGTCGGGAGGGAGCCGGGCTCAGCCTGGCCGAGCGGCGGTGCGGGGGGGGACCGGGTGCTCCCCGGCGCGGGTCACTTCTTGTCTGTGCCTGTGGCGTTGAACTTGCGCGTCTGTGACAGGTGCTTCAGCAGGATGGCGCCGCCACCGACGAAGACCAGGATCACGGTCGCCAACAACCCTCCGAGCTCGATGGACATGGGATTCTCTCCTTGCGCTGCCCGCTCCCGCGGGACGTGCGCTCCTCGACCTTGGCCGACACGCCAGCCGCACTTCGACCGGCGCGCTCCTTGAAAGCCTGACGTCGACTGTGACTCGGCGACGGCAGTCCGCCGGACGTTCGATGCCCTCCACGGTCCGTGGAGAGCCCTCCGCCGGCGTGAGCTTCGGGCTGCCGTCACTGCTGGGAGTCGTCAGTGGGGGTCGGCTTCGGAGTCTTCGGAGAGGTGAACGAGCCACGAGCGGCGCGAGGCGGGCCCCGCCGTGCAGCACGGTGGGGCGTGGAAGGCAGCCGCCAGGGCGCTCGCAGGGGTCGAGCGAGCCGCGCGGGGGCTGGTGCAGCGGTGCTGGGAGCGGGTGTCGGGTTCGGCCACCCCGCGGAATGGAGGCGCCTCCAGGCTCGCGAGGGTCGGCGAGAGGGCGCAGACAGGGTGGGGCGCCTCCCCGGTCTCGGGGTGCAGGTCCGCCGGCGCCCAGCACGGCTCCGTGGACTGCGCCGCCGCGGCCGCACCGCCGAGCAGCAGCAGCGCGAGCGCCCCTGCGAGGGCGAGGTCGGTCGGACGGAGGATGCGTCGTGCGGTGTTTCCCAACGGGAGGCTCCTCGATGAACCCGCCGCGGATTGTACGCCTCCCCCGCCGTGAGGGTCACGAGCGGGGCGCTGACCCCCTGTAACCGATGGGGCCTCAGCCCAGCATCGCCGCCTGCTCCGGGGTCAGCATGACGTAGAGCCCCGCTCCTTCCGCGAACAGCTCCCCGTTGCTCCCCAAGAGCCGTCCCCGCGTGCGCACCTTGCGGCCCTCGATGCTCGTGATGTGGCACTCGAAGGTGGCGTCCGTGCCGAGGGGCAACATGCGGCGGAAGTCGACGCTCAGATTGGCCGCGACGACGGGGTGGCCTGCGTGCCAGACCGCCGCGCCCATGGCCTCGTCGAGGACCGCGGCGATGCTGCCGCCGTGGGCGTGGCCCGGGGGGCCCTCCGTGCCGGGGCCGAACCAGACGCGGCCCACCACCGCGCCGTCGTCGCGCTCGAACCAGGCGACGCGGAGGCGCCCGGCGGCGGGGCCGCCGCGCAGGAAGGCGGGGGCTCGGGGCGTCTTGACCGGCGTCGTGATCGGGCGCCAGCCGGGCTCCGGCACCACGATGGGGGCGTGCTCGCTCATCGGACGCCTCCCGCGGGCAGCTCGGGCGCCCACTCCACGTGGAAGGGCAGCAGGAACAGGGGCTCGCCTGAGGCGAAGGGCACCAGGCTGGCCGCTCCCCCGAGCTGGCGTCGCACCAGCGGGGCGAGCAGGGCCTCAGCCTCGATGGTCCCTGAGCTCCCCGCGGCCGCGCCCCCCTCGGGCGGCGCCCCTACTTCGCTGTAGACCGGCAGAGTGGGCACGACCTCGCCGATCAGCCGCTCCAGGAACGACCTCTCCGGCAACATGCGGATGGCGACCGGGTGGTCCGCCGCGAGCCCCGCCTCGCTCTTGGCCACGTTGATCGCGTCGTACACGCCTCCGATCCCGTCGACCAGCCTCCGCTCGTGGGCCTGGGACCCGAGCCAGACGCGGCCCTGCGCGACGGCGTCCACCTCGTCCGCCGTCATGCCGCGCCCGCTCGCCACCGCGTCGAGGAACTGCCCGTAGTAGAACTCCAGCTTCTTCAGCACCATGGACTCCTGCGCCGCCGTCCACGGCACGTCCCACGACAGGAGGTCCGCGTTGGTGCCGCGCTGCCAGGCGTGGGTGTCGAGCCCCACCAGGTCGAAGAGGCCCCGCACCGAGAACTTGCCAGTGAAGATGCCGATGGAGCCCGTGTACGTCGTGCGGTCGGCGAGGACCTTCGTGGCGCCCGCCGCGATGTAGTAGCCGCCCGACGCGCACACGTCGCCCATGGACACGACGATGGGCTTGGCCTTCTTCGCCTCCACCACCTTGCGCCACACGTGGTCCGCGCCGAGGGACGCGCCTCCGGGGCTGTCGATGCGCAGCACGATGGCGCGGACCGTGGGGTCACCGACGGCCGCGTCGATGGCCGCCTCGATGGTGCGGGCGCCGGCGATCTGCATCCCGAGCAGGGGAATGGTCGCCGACGTGCCGTCCGTAATGGAGCCCTCGATGGCGATGACCGCGACGCGGTCCGGGATGCCCCAGACCGGCCAGAGCGGCGACTCGGGGACGTAGCCGCGCCGGAACGCGACGCCCCGCCCGACCTTCTCACCGACCGTGTCGCTCATCTGGTCCCAGTAGACGGCGCCGTCCACCAGGCCCGCGTCAAAGGCGTCCTTCGACGTGAAGGGCCCCTTGTCCACGAGCGCGCGCACCTCCTCGGGCGTCTTGCCGCGCCCCTCCGCGATGCCGGCCACCACGTCGTTCCACAGGCCGTCGAGGAGCCACTCCTGCATGGCGCTCGACGCCTCGGTGGGCCCACGTCCCGTGAACGCCTCCGGGAAGGACTTGTAGTCGCCGATCTTCACGAACTGGGCCTTGACCCCGAGCTTGCCGAACAGCTCCTCGTAGTAGGTCACGCTGCGGTAGAGGCCCGTGAGCCACATCCCCCCCGGCGGGTCCACCCAGATGCCGTCGCCGGCCGTCGCCAGCCAGTAGCTGCGGGTCCCGGCCTCACCCAGATGGAAGTACACCCGCTTGCCGGCCTCCCGGAGCCGCTTGACCGAGGCCCGGAGCTCCTCCACCTGGGACCACCCGGCGTCGAAGCTGCGGAGCCTCACCACCACCCCGTCGACGTGGTCGTCCGCGCGCAGGCGCTCCAGGTAGACGACGAAGCTCGTGAAGGTCATGCGGCCGCCGCCGAGCACGCCGGGGTTCGGAGCCTCCGACGGGGAGCCGTCCAGCGCGACCTCCACCCACACGCCGCCGGGCCTGCCCACCGACAGGCGTGGCTCGTTGGTCACCCGCAGCCCCGCGGTCACGCCGGCGTAGTCGAAGTCGCCGCGCTCCGGGGCGCTGTCGGCGAGGACGCCCGCCTCGACGCCCAGCACCGACACGTCGAAGCCGAGCGAGGCGGTCAGGTCGAGCCCCACCGTGCCGTCGAGGCCCGTCGCGCGCGCGCCGAGGCCGACGTGGAACCCCTCCGCGGGGTCGAACAGGAGCCGCAGCGACGGGTCCGCCGCGCCGCTCTGCTCGTCGATGCGCACGGCAGCCTCCAGGGTCATCCGGGTCGTGCCGGGGCGCGCGGCGATCCCGATGTCATACGCCCGCGGGATCACGGCGCCATGCAGCGTCGGCGTGTTGACGTCGTGGACCGCGAAGCCCAGCGACAGCCACTGGATGGGCCGCCACATGAGCCCGAGGTCCAAGGTGCTCATGGAGTCCAGCTCCTCGTCGCCGTCCGCCACGTAGCCGTGCCAGGCGAGGCCGATCGAAAAGGTCGGGTCCGGCGCCAGCGCGACCCCGAAGCCCCCCTTGAAGGCGTCGGCCATGCCGCGGGGCCGCAGGTACTGGGCGTCCGCGCCTGCCACGAGGGGCCCAAGGACCTTGAAGCCGCCGAGCAGCCCCGTCCCGCGCCCGACGCCGCTGCTGGTCTCCGCGTGCTGGAGCACGAAGTCCCAGCCGCTCAGGAAGCCGAGGCCCGCGGGGTTCACCTCCAGGGAGGCGGCGCCGTCCATGCCGGTCACGAGCTCCAGGGGGAACGCGACGCCGTGGGTGGGGGCGCCGGCGACCTGGGCGGCGGCGCTGCGCGAGGCGAGCGAGGTGATGACCGCGAGGGCCACGAGGAGAGAGCGCTGCATGTCGGGGAGCATCCTTCGGGGCTGGTCAGGGCGGGGTCACGCACGCGTCGAAGCCCTGGGAGTCATCGTAGGCGCACACCTTGCCGACCGTCGTGCAGTCGGCGGCCTTGAGCACGCCGTCGTCGCACCAGAGCACCACGTCGCCCTTGCAGGTGCTGGGCTCTTTCATCGCCGTGCAGGGGTTGCCCCCCTCGGGGTAGATGCAGGTGGCCTGCTCCGCGACCTTGTTGACCACGCAGAAGCCGCCGCCATCGGCGCAGGACAGCTCCACCACCTTGTCGCCCACGCAGATGCGGAGGCTGCTGCCGGCGCAGGTGCCACCCTCCGGGATGCCCTCGCAGCCTCCCTCCGTCGGGGTGACGCTGCCGCCCGGGTCCTCCGGCGGGGCAGCCTCGACGCTCCCACCTTGCGAAACGGTGGTCGATGGCGGCGCGCCCCCCTTGATCACCCACGAGCCGGTGAAGGGCACACGGCTGTCGGGCTCCTGCGCGCAGGCCGCGAGGGTCAGGGCGAGGGCGAGCAGGGGACGAGCAGCGTTCATGTCGCCCCGGATGATAACGGAGAACGCCCGCGCGCGGAAACTGCCGTCTCACGCAGCCGCCGGGCGCGCCGCGGCCTTGCGCGCCCCGACGATGGTCATGGTCGCCACGATGGCGATGCCGACGGCGCACGCCAGGGCGGTCGCCCCGACGACGCCGTCGAAGCCGGCGGGCAGCACGTTCTCGGTGCCCTCCGGCGTCGTGATCTGGAAGGGCCACACCTTGCGCAGCGACCCCACCATGAGCCCGATGAGGGCCGCCATCGTCGTGGAGTGGGCGTTGACCAGCAGCCAGTTGAGCAGGCGGCTGAACGCGAGGATCCCGACCACGATGCCCGCGATGAAGACCCCGACCGCCACCATGGCGTCGCCGTTGCGCTCGTAGACGAGGCGGTGCACCTGGAACAGCACGTAGCCATATTGCCCCAACAGCAGGAGCAGGAAGGAGCCGCTGATGCCCGGCAGGATCATGGCGCAGATGGCGATGGCACCGCAGAGGAACAGATACCAGAGCGCGGTGGCCTCGCCGCCGCTCATCGCCGCTGCCTGGCGCACCTCGGACACCCCGGCGATGGGCTCGACGGTGGTCGAGATCGTGCCGGCAGCGACGTTGGCGTCCGCCCCCGACCGGGTCGCCACCACCTTGACGGTGAGCTCGCTCTGGCCGGCCGGCCACACCACGTCGTGGGTGGGCCGGAAGGTGAGGGCGCCCCTCGAGACCTTGCCGTCCTTCAGAGCGCCGTCCCGCACGGCGACGAACAGCGTGGTCGCCGCCGGCAGGGTGCGTGCCTCCCCCGCCGAGCCGGCGAGGGTCACCTCTCCGTGGGCGAAGCGCCCGCTGTCCGTCGGCAGGCCGACGAGGACGAACGTGCCGGCGGCCACAGCGGCGAGGGCGAGGAGCTGGACGAGCCCCCGCCGCTCCATCATGCGCCAGGGCACCACGATGGACGCCAGGATGAGCCCGAAGAAGAAGCCGGCGGTCTGCGACGGGTAGCGCTCCATGAGCACGGGGATCACGCGGACGCCTGTCAGCACGGCGGCGATGATCCCAGTGCCCAGCGTGAGCAGGAACGCCGCCGCGCCGATGTGGTGGTCGTCCCTGTCGCCGAGCTTCTCGGCGTCCGGGTTGGCGAGCAGCGTGAACAGGCGCCGCCAGGACGACGCCACGAGCATCAGCCGCAGGGTGCGCAGGTCCATCAGACGGATGGCGGCGACCAGGCGCTCATAGATGCCCAGGATCAGGGCCATGGTGCCGCCGCTGACGCCCGGGATGACGTCGGCGGTGCCCATGCAGAGGCCCTTGAGGACGAGGGTGGCTTGTTTCTTCATGGAGTATCGGCTACTTCGCGCTGGCGACCCCCCCGAAGGAGGCGGTGGCAGCGAGGGTGACGGGGACGCCGCCGGCGCTCACGTGGGCCTCCACGACCCGCGTGACGCTGACGACGAGGCGGGTGCCAAAGGTGCCGGGCAGCGCAGCCATGGCCTCCTTGGGCACGGTGACGGTGATCGCGTCGCCGGGCACGGTGCACACCACGGCGTCGCCGCTGATCGGCTTGAAGTCGAGGCCCACGGCCGACACGCCGACGAGCGTCCGGGCCACCTTGCCAGGGGCATCGGCAGTCCACGTGACGGTCATGGGCTCAGAGGTCGAGACGAAGGAGGTCAGCCCCAGGGCGGGCGCCGTGATCTGCACCGGGGCCGGCGCCGGCAGGTCTCCCGAGAAGGGCGGGACCTCGGCGCCCCCGGTCGACGCCACGTGGATGGGTCCCCCGCCTTTGGCGAAGATGTCCGCATTGGTGTCGGGCAGCGACGAGCGGTACACGCCGCTCTCGGGCGCGCGCTGAAGGTCCACGGGGACCGCCGTGCCCGTGATCTGGATGACCCCCGCGTCGGCGCTCGGGCCCGGCGGGGCCTCGGTGCCGTGCCACCGCACCTCGCAGGGTCCCGCGACGTAGGAAGGTGGCGACTCCGCCGCAGGAGGCCCGAAGGAGGCCGCCGCGTTGCCTCGGTCGGCGCTCGCGTACCCCGTGTCCACCTCGAAGATCAGAACGCCCCCCTCGATGGGGCCTCCGCCGGCGGCGTCCGGTGCTACGGCGCCCTGGTCAGGGGCGTCCTCTGCTCCCGCGTCCTCCGCCGTGGCGTCCTGTCCACCGTCTGGATCGTCTGCGACCGCGAGGTCCGGCCCGCCGAAGGCCGCGTCCCCGACCGAGCTGCCCGAGGCGGTCTCGACGGACAGGTCCCCCGCGTCGCAGGCGAACGCCAGCAGGGCCAAGGATGCCATCACAGAAGGTGCTCTCATGAACCCCGCGCCGTCAGTGGATCCAGCGGTCGTCCTTGCCGACGACCCGGAGACCCCGGCGGTGGCGTGCGCGGAGGCTCCGGCTGCGGATCATAGCGATCAGGCGGCGCGGCCGCCAGAAGCCGGTCACCAGCAGCCATCCGGTGAGCAGGCCGCCCAGGTGCGCGGCGAAGGCGACGCTGGAGGTCTGCGGCAGGAACATGAGCAGGTCGATGCCGATGACCAGCGGGATCAAGTACTTGCCCCTCAGCGGCAGCATCATGAAGAGGTAGATCTGCTGCTCGGGGAAGAGCGTGGCGAAGGCCGCGATGAGCCCCAGGACCGCTCCAGACGCGCCGACCACCGGCGCCCCGAACAGGCTCGGCGCCACGACGGCGGCGAGGCCGGACACCACGGCCGCGCCGGCCGCGCAGATCAGATAGAACTGGACGAACCAACGCGTCCCCCAGCGCTGCTCGAAGGTTCCGCCGAAGAAGTACAGCACGAGGAGGTTGAACAGGAGGTGGAACGGCGTCGCGAGGTCGTGCAGCCAGGCGTAGGTGACGAGCTGCCAGAGCCGCCCATCCCACACGGAGGACGGGTCCGCCGTCGCCGGGTGCAGCATCGCACCGACATACAGCTCGCCCGCCCCCGTCGACCCGACCCACTGGATGGCGATGACGAAGAGGAGCCACACGGCGAAGGCCGAGGCCATGATCGCCTTGACCGCCGGCGTGAGCGGCATGCGGAACGACACCTGCTCCATACCCCTCACGGGATCACGCTCAACGTATAGGGAGCGCCCGTGCTGGTGTTGCGGTCCGGCGACGTCACCTGGACGTAGTAGATACCCGGGTTGAAGAAGGACGTGGCGGTCCTCTCCTCCCCGGCGGGCACGTCCTCGAAGGTGGCGGCCTGGTCCCCCGCCGCGTCCTCCACCTTCACCACGAGCCGCACGCCGTCCGGCGCCTTCGCTCGCAGCGTGAGGATGCGCCCCGAGGCCAGCGCCGAGAGGTCGAGGCGGAACCAGTCCACGTCCTCCGCATGGCTCACGTAGCCGCGTCGCGCAAACCCCACGTCCAGCGGAGACAACCCGGCGTCGTCCCGCCGGTCATTGGGCTCCCGCTCCTCTCCGGCCGCGTCGCGGATCGTCACCGTCAGGCGGTAGGGCGCGGACGGCTCCCGCTCCCCCTTGCCGGCGGACACCCGGATCAGCCTCCGCCCTCCCGGCAGCGGCGCGTTGGGCAGGAGCACGCGCGCCCCTGCCTCTGCGCCGGTGGCCTGCTGCGCGATCTTGCCGTCGGCCCCGGCCACCGCCACCGACAAGGTCAGCCCCGGCACGCTGTCCGTCTCCACCCGGGCGACGGCCTCTCCGGCCCCGTCGAAGGTGAACCAGTCGGCGTCTCCGGGCCACCCGATGATCCCGACGGTGGGTCCCTCCGACGCAAGCGGCGCAGCAAGGGACGGGGCGTCGTTGGGCTCGGGGTCTGCGTCCGGGCCGGCCCCCGCGTCACGAAGAGCCAGGCGGTAGCGGTCCGAGACGTTGAAGCCCTTGCGCGCGCGCAGCTCCGCAAAGAGAGGTGCCTCCCCCGGCGGCGCGATGCGCACCGTGAGGTGCTCGCCGGCCCCAAAGGGAACGACGCTGGTCGCCGCCGGGTCGGCGCGGTAGAGGCGCAGCTCCCCCTCTACGCCGGGAGCTCCCGCCAGCTCGAGCTCCAGGGGGGCGAACGCTCCGCCTTCGAGGCGGAACACGTCCCGGTCCTCCGCGTTGTTGAACCACCCCTCGCGCTCCGTGCCGAGGGGGAGAGGCGTCGCCCTCTTGGCCGCCCCGTTGGGCTCCAGCTCGGCGCCCGGGTCCGTCGGCGAGAGCGAGACGACCAGGGTGTAGGAGGCGCCGGGCTGGATCCGCTTCTTGACCCTCACCCGCAGGAGCGACGGCTTGTCGACCTGCATGTTGGTGATGACCTCCCCCTCGCCGGGTCCCCCGTTGTCGATGCTGCGGATGACGGCCTTTCCGGCCCCGTCCAGCAGGGCAAGCTCCAGGTCGGTCCCCGCAGCGCCCGTGATCTCTGCGCGCAGGGTGCGCACCGCGCCCTCCGGGTCCACCCGGTACCAGTCCACGTCCTTGGCAGAGGAGATCGTGGCCTCGACGGGCTCTGCGGCGCGCACGGGCATGGCCTGCTTCGGGGTGTCGTTGGGCTCCACCTCCGCGCTGGGAGGCTTCACCGGCGCGACCTTCTCGGGGCCCGGACGGAGGGGACCCGGCTCCCCCACACCGGGATCGCCGGGCTCCCCGCTGAGGGGCCCCTCGGGCGCGGCGGGCGGGTCGGTCTTGCAGGCGACGGCGAGCACGACCAGCGCGAGCACCCCCGCGAAGCCTCGCGCCCCGACATGACACCGCGCCACGGCTACTTCCCGGCGTTGTACCTGCCGATGATCTCGTCGGTCAGGTCATAGTTGCTCTTGGCGAACAGGACCGCGGCCTTCTCCAGGATCACGTCGTAGTTCTGCTCCTTGGCGACCGCGTTGATGATGCGCTCCAGCTTCTCGAGGATCGGCTTCGAGAGCTCCGCCTGCTTCGAGGCCAGCTCCTTCTCCGACTTGAGGTACGCCTCCTGGAACTCCGCGACCTTCTGCTGGAACTCGAGGGCCTTCTTGCGCTTGACGTCGTCCTTCAGCAGCGACGCCTGCTTCTCGAGCTCCTCCTTCATGGCTTTGAGGTCCTCCTGGGCCTTCTCCAGCTCCGCCTTCTTCTTCTTGGCGAAGGACTCCAGCTTCTGCTTGACCGACTTGCCGTCGTTGACGCTCATCACGGCGCGCTGGACGTCGACGAAGCCGATCTTCTGCTCCGCGAGGACGGGCGCCGCCATGAGCAGCGCGACGAGAACAACCAAGGCTCCGATCTTCTTCATGGCTCTCTGTGGCTCCCTGTGGGTCTGGAAGCGTCCCTGGCCGGGGCGCGTTTGCACCCCCTCCGGGGTGCGTCGAGGTGTCCGGGCGGACGGCGGCCGCGGCCCGATGTTCTACGACACTAGAAGCTGTTGCCGATGGTGAACTCGAACACCACCGGGTCCTCCCCTGGCTTTCTGTCGAGGGGGAAGCCCCACTCGAACCGCAGCGGCCCGACCGGGCTCCACCAGCGCACGCCGAAGCCTGCCGAGTAGCGCAGCTCCGCCAGGTCGATGGGCTTGCCGTCGTCGTAGGCCTGGCCCGTGTCCAGGAACACGACACCGCGGATGCCCACCTGGGTGAAGATGGGGATCTCCACCTCGGTGTTGAGGATGACCTGCTTGTTGCCGCCGATGTTGAATCCGGAGAGCGTGGTGTCCGGGTCCCGGATGGACGCGACGGCCAGCTCCGGCCCGAGCGTGTTGCGGTCGAAGCCGCGCACAGTGAAGATGCCGCCCACGAAGAAGCGCTCGAAGATGGGCACGGGCTTCTCGCCGATGGACGTGATGTATCCGAGCCGCGCCCAGACCTTGAACACCAGGTCCAGTGGCAGGGGCACGTAGAACCGCGAGTTGGCCTGGAGGCGCACGAACTCGTTCTCGCTGCCGATGACGTCGTCCGCCCACTCGACGCTGACCTGGTTGAACCAGCCGCTGGTGGGGAAGAGGCGGTTGTCGCGGCTGTCGTGGGTGAACGTGAACCGCAGCGACGACGTGAGGCCCGACTGGAACAGGTTGGCGATGGGGATGGTCGACCGGCCCGTCCGCCCGCCGATGGACACGTTGACGTCCTCGATCTTGTACGTGATCGCGGCGTTGAGGTCCCGGGTGAAGCGGTAGCCCCAGGTGAGGCTCCCGCCCATGGAGTCGCGCGTGAAGTCGTTGAAGTCCGAGTCGTAGTTGAACAGCTCGAAGCCGAACGTGAAGTCGCTGTCGAAGAAGTACGGGTCGAAGAACGAGATGTTGAACATGGTGCGGATCGACGACAGCGTCGCCTGGAATGACAGGGTCTGCGCCCGCCCGAACAGGTTCTGCTTGGCGATCTGCGCCGTCAGGATGAAGTTCTCGATGGACGAGAAGCCCGCGCCCACCTGGAAGGTGCCCGTGTCTCGCTCCTTCACGGTGACGACCACGTCCATGGTGTCCGGCGTCGCCCCCTGGCGGGTCTTGAGCTGCACGTCCTCGAAGAAGCCGAGGCGCATGGCCTCCGCCTTGGACTCCTTCAGGCCCGTCTCCGAGTAGAGGTCGCCCTCGCTGATGGTCAGCTCTCGCCGGATGACCTTGTCTCGCGTGGTCTTGTTGCCCTCGATGGTGATCAGCCCGAAGTAGACCTTCTCGCCCTTCTGCACCACGTAGGTGAAGTCGACGATGCGGTTCTTCTCGTCCACCTTGCTCGTGTTGGACACGGAGACGTTGGCGTAGCCCGCGTCCTTGTAGACGTTGCCGACGGCGATGGTGTCCTTGAGCACGACCTCGCGGGAGAACACGTCCCCCTTCTTCAGGCCCAGCTCTGCGAACAGCTCTTCCTTCGGGTGGTCCGGCAGGAAGTCGCCCGTGATGTCCACCGCGCCTGTCGAGTACTGCTCGCCCTCGTCCACGCGGATGGTGATGTGCATGTACCGCTTGTCGCGCCCGAGCGTCACCACTGGGTCGTCCACCTTGGCGTGGATGAACCCGCGGCTCAGGTAGACGAACTGGATTCGCTGCAGGTCGAGGGCGAAGGCCTCCCGCTTGAACTGGCCCGCCTTGTCGAGGAACGAGAACCAGTGGCCCTCGCGGGTGAACATGCTGCCCCGCAGGTCATCGTCGCTCACCCGGCGGTTGCCGAGGAAGGTGACCGACTTGACCTCGATCTCGTCGCTCTCCTCGAAGGTGAAGGTGAGGTCCACCAGGTTCTGGGCCAGGGGGGTCAGCTCGTAGGAGATGTTGACCAGGTAGTAGCCCTCGTCGACGTACAGCTCCTTCATCTTCTGGATGTTGCGCTGGATCTGGGGCACCGACAGGATGGAGAAGCGGCGGATGTCGACGACCTTCTCCAGGTCCTCCTGGTCGAGGCCGTCGTTGCCCACGTACTTGACCTCGTTGATGGTCGGGCGCTCCAGCACCTGGTAGACCAGGCTGACCCCGCCGTCGTCGCGCATTCGCTCGCCCACGCGCACGTCGTCGAAGAACCCCATCTTGTAGATGCGCTTGATGTCCTCGCTGACCGTGCCGGGCGCCAGGGGCTGGCCGACGGCCGTCAGGACGTGGCGGAGCACGCTCTCCTCGCTGACCCGGTAGAGGCCCTCGACGCGCACCTCCCGGACGACTGGAGCCGCGGCCGGAGCCGTGGCATCGCCAGGAGGGTCGGCAGACAGAGCGGGCGCAGCCAGCAGCAGGCCCAGCACGACAAGCAGGCGGTTCACCGGCGCGCCCTCCCATCCCAACCGCCGCTGGCGTGCACCTCGGCCTCCGCGGCGGTCAGCTCGCGGACACGCCCGGCCTCCATCAGGAGGTGGCGCCGCATGCGCCTCGCCAGGGAGTAGTTGTGGGTCGCGATCAAGAAGGTGATGCCCGTCCGGTCGTTGAGGTCGAGCAGGAGCTCGTGGATCTCCTCGCTCGTGTACTGATCCAGGTTCCCCGTGGGCTCGTCCGCGAGCACCACCTTCGGGCTCATCACGAGCGCCCGGGCGATGGCCACCCGCTGCTGCTCTCCCCCGGACAGCTCCCCCGGCTTGTGCCCGAGGCGCTCGGTGAGGCCCACGGAGCGCAGCAGCTCCTCTGCGCGCGCCGCGGCGCCGTGATAGTCCTGGCGGTGGATCAGGGCCGGCATCATCACGTTCTCGAGGGCGGTGAACTCGGGCAGCAGGTGGTGGAACTGGAACACGAACCCGATGGCCTGATTCCGAAAGCTCGCCAGCTCAGCCTCCGGGAGCGCGAAGACGTCGCGCCCCTCGTATCGGATCGTCCCCTCCGAGGGGGAATCCAGCGTGCCGAGCAGGTGCAGGAACGTGCTCTTTCCCACGCCCGACTGGCCCACCAGCGAGATCATCTGGCGGTGGCCCACGTCGAGATCGATGCCGCGCAGCACGTCCAGCCGCCGGTCGGGCAGGTGGAAGAACTTGGTCAGCCCGCGGACCTCCACGAGCGGTGGGCCCATGCGTTCGGCTCCGGTCACTCACTCCCCTTTTGACCCCGGGTGGGCTCTCCGCAGTGCTCGCGATGGCGCGACGGGGTGCTACTCATAGCGCAGCCCCTCTACGGGGTGCAAGCGCGAAGCCGTCCTCGATGGGTAGATGGTCGCCAGGAGGCAGATCCCGAGGGCGGCGGCGGCGGCGGCGAGCACCTCCAACCAGTTGACCTGCACCGGGATCATCTCGATGTAGTACTCCTTGGGCAGCGGGATGCCCACCACCTCCAGCACCAAGCACAGGCCGAGGCCCATGCCGATGCCGCAGAAGGCGCCGATGACCCCGAGGAACAGGCCGAGCACGAGGAAGGACCGCATCACCCCCTGGTTCGTGGCCCCCATGGACTTCAAGATGGCGATCTCGCTCGACTTCTCTTGGATGAGCATCGCGAGGGAGGCCAGGATGTTGAAGCTCGCGACCAGGATGATGAAGCCGAGGATGAAGAACATGGCGATCTTCTCCAGCTTCAGCGCGCTGAAGAGGTTGCGGTTCATCACCTTCCAGTCCAGGGCCTCGAGATCCGGGGGTACGACCGCAGTGATACGCTCGACGACCTCGGAGGTCAGGGTGGGGTCGGCGACGCGCACCTCGATGCGATTGAGCGAGGCGCCCATGTTGAAGAAGCGCTGGGCGTCGGCGAGCTGGACGTAGGCGAGCTTCAGATCGAACTCGTACATGCCCGTCGAGAAGATGCCTGCGACGACGAAGGTGCTGGCCTTGGGGCGGACGCCCGTCGGGCCCACCTCGCCGTCGGGAGAGATCAGGCGGACCTCGTGGCCGACCTCGACGCGGAGCGATCCGGCGAGCTCGCGGCCGAGCAGCACGGCCGGGTGGACCCGAGCCGCCGCCGCGCCCATGAAGGGCAGGGGGGACGGCGAGGGGCCGGCCCTGTCAGGAACGCCGCGGTCGGCCAGCGCCTCCAGGGACCCGGCGACCAGCTCCTGGGACAGGGCGGCGACATCGGGCAGCGCAGGATCGAAGGGCGCGAGAAATGCGGGCACCTCCCGATCACCATCTGCGGAGAGCATCACCAGTGCGCGCTGCCCGTCCTGCCGCAGGCGGCGCAGCGCGGCGGGCAGCACGTACCCGTCGGGGCGGTCGGCGTCCTCGCGCCCCTTGCGGTACACGCCGAGCACCTGGAGCGCCTCGACGGTGACGCCGGCGCTCGGTGCGCCGTCGTCGCCGGTGCGCCTCATGGCGAGCACCACGTCGCCGACCACGGCCTGGAGATCCCGCGCCTGGGCCTGGGTGATCAGCAGGCCGGGCAGGCGGTCCCCTTGGGTGGCGGGCTCGGCCGCGCCCGGGATGGGGGGCATGGTGATGCCGTCGGAGGGCTCCTCGGGTGCGCCGCCCGGCGCCCCGCCGGGGATGGGCGGCAGCTCGATGGCGCCGTCGAAGGCGGGCTCGGGCTGCGGGGCGGCCTTTCGTCGCCGGGTCAGCTCCCAGGAGGCGTCGGAGAGCAGCAGCTCCGGCCGCTCGAGCCAGGCGACGTCCCCCGAGTCCATGTGCAGGTCGAGCCCCGCCGCGCCCTCTTGGGTCAGGCCGCGCACGGTCAGGTTGACGCTGGTGTTGAAGGGCGACGAGATCATCACCTCGCCCTCCGCGAAGGGCCAGGCGGCGTCGACGCCGTCGAGCGCGGCGATGCGGTCCGCCGTCGCCGCGTAGTCGTCGATGACGCCCGTGTGGTCCTTGGGCTGGACGATGACGTGCGCGTTGGTCGCGAGGATCTTGTCGCGCAGGTCTGCCTCGAAGCCGCTCATGACGCTGAGGACCATGATCAGCGCCCAGACGCCGATGCCGACGCCGACCATGGAGATGAAGTTGGGGACCGTCACGCCGGAGCGCATGTGCATCGGCAGGCGCGCGTTGGGGTCGGTCACGTCCAGCGGGCGCAGCCACTTCGCGCGCACGGCGAGTCCCAGCAGTCCCCGCAGCCCGAGGAGCCCGCCCCCCAGCGCCATGGCGAGGGCGAACAGCTCCACGAAGGCCGCGGGGATGGCGTGGGCGGGGTCTGCTTGCCGGGCGACCACCCATGCGCCCACGATGAGGGCCGCGGCCGCCGGCAGGGACAGGAGGCTCGTCCGCAGGAGCCGCGTGCGCGGCAGCACGTCATGGAGCACACCCCCGAGCTGCGCGGACAGCAGCACGACGCTGCGGTGGCTCCGCAGCAGGTTCCAGCCAAGGAAGAGGATGTACGAGCGGCGGAGCGCACCTTGGAACATCCATCCGAACAGGCGGATGGCCAGGTGGGAGACCACGACGAACACCAACACCACGCCGACGATGATCGCGACCAGCAGTCCTGCGGTCGTCGCATAGTAGGCGGCCTCCGGCCCCACGATGCGGAACCACGCGCGCGCCGCGACGAACGCGGCGGCGAGGGCCAGCAGGACGGTGTAGGTCTTCTGCAGCAACGGTGACCCGGTGGAAGCGGTGGCGCCGGGGGTGGCCGGCGGCGCACTGTAGCCGCGGCGGGGCGGGGGAGTCAACCGCCTGGAAGCGGCTTGGAAAGCAGGCTAGACTCGGCGCCCGGGAGGCCCCATGGACACGAAGTGCACCGCCTGTTCCCACGACAATCCGGCTGGATCCGCCTGGTGCGAGGCCTGCGGCGGCGAGCTCGCAGTCGCCTGGTGCGACTGCACCGCGTGCGGCCACCAGGGGCGCCCGGGAGCCCGCTTCTGCGCCGCGTGCGGATCCCGCCTGCCGCGCCCGCCGGGGCCGGACCAGTGCTGCGCCTGTGAGGCGATGCTGCGTCCCTCGGATCGGTTCTGCGCCTCCTGCGGCACGGCAGTGCACGGCGCGCCCCCGGAGCGCCCCGCGCCGCTCGTCACCGCCGCGCGGGCGCCACGCACCGCGCCCCCACCGGCTCCGCCGCGTGATGAGCTCCCCGCCGCCGAGGAGGAGCGCAAGCTCGTCACCGTGCTCTTCGCCGACGTCTCGGGCTTCACGGCCATGAGCGAGCGGCTCGACCCGGAGCAGGTCCGCGACATCATGGACCAGTGCTTCGAGCGGCTGACCCGCGAGATAGTCAGCCGCGGCGGCACCATCGACAAGTACATCGGCGACGCGGTCATGGCCTACTTCGGCGTGCCAGTCGCCCACGAGGACGACGCGCCCCAGGCCGTCCGGGCGGCGCTGGGCATGCTGGCCGCCCTCGGGGCCTTCTCCCGCGAGCTGGAGCAGCGGCACGGGCTGACCCTCTCCATGCGCATCGGCCTCAACACCGGGAAGGTCCTGGCGGGCCTCGTGGGCGGCGAGGGCCACAAGGACTTCACCATCTACGGGGACACGGTGAACACCGCGTCGCGGCTGGAGCACGCGGCAGAGACGGGGACCGTGCTCATCAGCCACGACACGTACCTGGCCGTGCGCGGCTGGTTCGAGCTGGTGGAGCTGCCCCCGATCAAGGTCAAGGGCAAGGACAAGCCCCTGCGCGTGTACCGGGCCGTCCAGGAGCGCCTGCGGCCGAGCGCGCTCGGCATGCGCGGCATCGAGGGCATCGACGTGCCCATGGTAGGCCGCGAGCAGGAGCTGCGGGCCCTCCAGGAGTGCTACGCCGCCGTGCAGCGCGAGGGGAGGGCGCGCGTGGTCACCGTGACCGGGCAGGGCGGCATCGGCAAGAGCCGCCTGGTGGCGGAGGCCTCCCTGCGCTGGGTGCGAGGGGAGCCGGCCCTGAACCTGCTCAAGGGGCGGGTGCTGCCGCCCGGGTCCGGCGCCCCCCTGAACCTGTTGCGCGACCTGGCCAACGATCTGCTGGACGATCCGGCGGCCGACGTGCTCGCAGATCGGGCGGAGGCCGCGGGCGCCGCCGGGACGGACGCGCAGGCCCTCGCCCTGCTCCTGGGCGGCGTGTCGCCGGAGGATCCGGCCGAGCGGGAGCTCCAGCTCGCCCGCGCGCTCCGTGCGACGCGCGTCCTGCTGGAGCGGCGCGCAGCCTCGGGCCCCACCATCGTGGTCTGTGAGGACATCCACTGGGCGCCGGACGCCGTGCTGGACTTCATCGATCACCTGGGGGCCACGCTGGAGCTGCCGGTCCTGCTGCTCTGCCTCTCCCGCCCCGAGCTCTTCGAGCGGCGGCGCCTGTGGGCGGACAAGGCCCACCAGCTCCGCATCGACGTGCGCCCGCTCACGGAGGAGGCCGCGTCCGAGCTGCTGCTCCTGATCCTCCACCGGGTCGAGCGGGTTCCCCCCGCGCTCGTGGACGCGGTGGTGGGGCGCGCCGGCGGCAACCCCTACTACCTGGAGGAGCTGGTCAAGGTCATGCTGGAGACCGGGGTCCTGCGCCGCGGTGGCGGCGAACCATGGACGCTGGCCGACGACTGGGCGGAGCACCTCGACATCCCGGCGTCCATCCATGGGCTGATCCAGTCGCGCGTCGACGCGCTCCCGCGGGCGGAGCGCGCCGTGCTCCAGGCTGCGGCGGTCGTCGGCCGTGTGTTCTGGTCCGGCGCCGTGGCGCGCCTGGCGGGCAAGGACGTCGCGCAGGCCGTCGACTCGCTGCGGGACCGCGACCTGTGCGTGGGGCGGGAGGCGACGGCGGTCCCCGGCGACGAGGAGCTCCAGTTCCGCAACGCGCTGCTCCACGAGGTGGTCTACGACCGCATCCTCCATCGGGACCGCCGCCCCATGCACGCCCAGGCCGCCGAGTGGCTGGAGGGCGCCGTCGGCCCGGATCGCGCGCGCACCTTCCCGCGCTACGCCCTCCACCTGGAGCGGGCGGGGCGTCCCTCCGACGCCCTGCGCGCCTACGCGGCGGCCGCGGAGAGGGCCCGCGCGCAGTACGCCAACGGCGAGGCGCTGGAGCTGCTGCGTGCGGCGGTGGCCCTGCTGGAGACGGCCGCCGACCAGGTGGACGCGCGCTCTCAGCTCGCGCTGCTCCAGAGCATGGGCGAGGTGGGCGATCTGGCCGCCGCCTACGACGACGCGACGGCGGCCTTCGAGCGGGCGCTGGCCCTGTGCGATGCCGCCGCGGCGACCCCCGAGGAGCGGGCGGCCCTGCGGTGTGGGCTCGGCGACGTCCAGGTGCGTCGCGGCGACCTGGAGGCGGCGCGGCGTGAGGGGCAGGCCGCCCTGTCGCTGGTCGTGGACCTCGCCGGCGGGGACGTGCGCGCCCGCGCCTTGGAGCTGCTGGGCCGCGCCTCGTTCTATCGCGGCGACTACGAGCCGGCGCTCCAGCGGTGCGAGGAGGCCCTGCGCGCCCGCCCCGGCGCTCGGCTGCGGGCGCAGACCCTGCGCACCCTCTCCATGGTGCGCATCCGCCGCGGCGAGCTGGAGGCGTCCCAGCGGTGCGTCAGCGAGGCCCTCGGCATCGCGAGGTCCCTCGGGGACGAGCTGCTCACCGGCCGCATGACGCTGATGCAGGGCAACCTCCACAACCTGCGCGGCGAGGCGGACAAGGCCATCGAGGCCTACGACCGCACGCGGAAGGGCGCCGAGCGCCTCGGCGACCTCCACACGGCGCGCATGTGCCACAACAACCTCGGGGAGCTGCTGCTGGAGCTGGATCGCCGCGAGGAGGCGGTCGAGCCGCTGGAGCGCTCCATCACCCTCTGCAGCGTGCTCGGGGTGCGCAACCAGGTCAGTGACACCTGGCGGCTCCTCGGGGAGGTGCGCCTGCACGGCGGCGACGTCGCCGGCGCCAGGGAGTGCGGCGAGCGGGCCCTCGCGATGGCGCAGGAGACCGGCGAGAAGAGCTTTGCGGCGGAGGCGGAGCGCTTCCTCGGGCAGGTGACCCTCGCGGAGGGGGGCGCGCTGGAAGATGCCGAGGCCCACCTGCACCGCGCAGAGGCCCTGTTCACGAGCCTCGGCAGCGAGGTGCTCCTCGGCAAGTCGCTCTACCACTTCGCGGCGTCTCTGCTCCGCGTCCCCCAGGGCGGCGACGGCGCGCTGCGCGCCAGGGCCCGTGCCCACCTGAGCCGCGCTCGCGACCTCTTCGGCAAGCTGGGCATGGAGGGGGACCGGGCGCGCGCCGAGGAGGCCCTCGCGGGGCTCTAGGGCAGGGCGGCCTCCAGCTCGAAGGGGTCGTGGGCGCTGAACACCCGCACCTCCTCGCCGTGGTCGCGCACCAGCACGCGCAGGCGCTCCTGGTTCTGGTGGCGGAGCCGCCCGTCCATCTGCACCAGCGTCTGGAACGTCCGCAGGGCAGAGGGGCAGCGGTGGGGCTCGGGGCCCACCTCGTGGTGGCTGAACCACGCGTCGCCCCCATGCAGGAGCCACCCCTCCGGGCTGCGCACGGCGACGCCGGCGTGGCCTCGGGTGTGGCCGAGCAACGGGACCATCAACAGGTCGTCGGGGAGACCGTCCAAGGCGCGCACCGCCTGGAAGCCGAACCAGGGTTCGCCCTGATCGTGGCGGTAGAGCACCCACCGGGGGCCGTGGCGCCACTGGGCCGCCCGATACCGGGCGCGCTCCTTGAGCCTGGGGTTGGTGGCCGCCTCGTGTTCTGCGAGCAGCACGTGGACCTTCGCCTTGGGGAAGTCGCCGAGCCCGCCCGCGTGGTCCAGGTCCAGGTGCGTGAGCACCACGTGCCGCACGTCGTCGGCGGAGTAGCCGAGGCGTTGCACCTGGCGGACGGCGGTCTCCTCGGGGTCGAGCGCCGGGCGCAGCGCCTTCACGAAGAGCCGGCCCAGGCGCTCGTTGGCGGCGTCGATGTCGCCGAGGCCCAGGCCGCTGTCCACGAGCACGAGGCCGGCGTCCGTCTCGATGAGCAGGCAGTGGCAGACCATGTGCCCCGCCACGCCTGGCTGCCCCGACACGAGGCGCCCGCCGATCGGGCGCATGGTGCCGCAGTTGAGGTGGTGGACGCGCACCGCGGTCACCGGGCCACGTGCGCTGGCGGGCAGCGCACGTCCGACTGTACCTGCGCCCCCGCGTCCAGGGACAACGAGAAGCGGTTGGCCACGGAGACCCCCCGCTCCTGCCCGCCAGCGTCGAAGAGCCGAACGGTGACCGACTTCGGGCCCCCCAGCGGCGGCTGCCACGTCACCGCGACGGGGACGCGGGTGGCGCCGGCAGGGATCTCCACCGGAGCCGCATAGATCTCGGTGACGCAGGAGCTCACTCCGAGCACCGAGGACACGACGAACGCGACCTGGGCCTGGTCCGGTGCGTTGCCCTGGTTGCCGACCAGGACGTCGAGGGTGACGGGGCCGCCGTCCCAGGGCGCCGAACCGCCGCGCCCAGGTGTCCGCACGCCCTCCAGCACGAGCTTGGGCTCGCCGACGCGGATGCGCCCGGACCACCTGTCGAGCACGGCGCTGTCCTGGACGAGCGCCACGTGCACCACCCAGGTCCCCCAGTCCAGGGGCTTCGAGGTGACCACGGCGACCCGCTCGTCACCCGGCCCCATGGGCCACACGCCACCGGACCCGAGCACCCGCGCCCCTTTGGTGTCGCACGCGCCGCCGAAGCGGCAGAACGACACCTCCAGGTGGGTCTTGAGGGTCGCGCTCCCCCGGTTGCGCACGGTCACCGTCACGCTGGCCGGCGCCGGCCCCTCCAGCAGCGGCGGCAGCGCGGGCGGCCGGTCGCGAGAGATCCCGACTGCGGGCTCGGGGAGCGGCAGCGGCTCCTCGCGAGCGGGTGACGGGGCACCACACCCGGTAAACACTGTCTTTTGGCCCGGAGACGCAGCAGCGGGGGCCGCCGCCGAGACCGCCAGAATTCCTGCACATACAAGGCGCCACATGAGGACCTCCCGTGTCACTCGGAGCTCAGGATGCGGATTGCCTCGACCGACGTGGTCAACCCGCGGGCCACCAGGAAGCCGGCGTAGGCGCGCATGGGCACGAGCCCGCCAGTCACCGCCGCCGCCCGGAGCTCGACCAGCGAGGCCCGCGACGAGATGAGCTGCTTCAGGGTGTCCGTCACCCGCAGGACCTCGAAGGCCGCCACCTGGCCCCGGTAGCCGCTGCCGAAGCACGCGTCGCAGCCCCGCCCCTCGTAGACCTTCTCCACGCGGTAGTCGGGCCCGATGGCCTCCCGCAGCAGCTCGGCGCGGCGCGGCTCCAGCTCCACCACCTCGCGGCAGCCGGTGCAGATGCGCCGCACGAGCCGCTGGTTGAGCACGCCGATGAGGGAGCTGGCGATCAGGAAGGGCTCGATGCCCATGTCCATGAGCCGCGCGATGGTCCCGACCGCGTCGTTGGTGTGCATGCTCGACAGCACGAGGTGCCCCGTGAGCGCCGCCTCGATGGTCGCCTCGGCGGTCGCGGGGTCCCGGGTCTCCCCGATCAGCACCACGTCGGGGTTCTGCCGCAGGATGGACCGCACCATGTCCGAGAAGCCCAGCTTGATCGCGTAGTTGACCTGGGTCTGGGTCGTGTTGCCCACGTCGTACTCGATGGGGTCCTCGACCGTGACCACGTTGCGCGTCTCTCGGTCAATCTCGTTGAGCAGCGAGTACAGCGTGGTGGTCTTGCCGCTGCTCGTGGGCCCGGTCGCGAGCACGAGCCCGAAGGGCTGACGCACCATCTCGCGGGCCATCTCGCACACGCGGGTCGCCATGATGATGGTGTCGAGGCCGGTGGTGAGCATGGCCGGGTCGAGCACCCGGAGCACCGCCTTCTCGCCATACATGCTCGGCAGGGTGGACACGCGGAAGTCCACCTTCTGCCGCCCTCGGTGTGCGGTGAAGCGGCCGTCCTGCGGCAGCCGGTTCTCGGAGATGTCCATCTTTGCGAGCACCTTGACGCGGCTCACCAGGGGCGCCGCCAGCTCGGGCGAGGACGGCGGCGTGCGCCGGCGCAGGCGCCCGTCCACCCGGTAGCGGATCTCCAGCCGGTCCGCGCGAGGCTCGATGTGCACGTCGCTGGCGCCGTGATCGATGGCCTCGCCGAGGACGCCGTCGAGCATCTGTACGATGTCGGTCCCGAGCGCGTCTCTTCGTCGCAGCTCCGGCGCCCCGTCGTCGCCAAACCCGGCGTACTTGAACGGGAGCTGAGCCTTGCGCTCGGCCCGCTGCACCGCCGCGGGCGGGAGCCGCCCCACGTGCTTCTGCAGGAAGGCCTCGTAGTCCTCCAGCGTGACGGCCAGGGGCTCGATGGTCAGGCCCCCGGAGCCACGGCGCAGGTCGTCCATGGCGACGAGGTCCGCCGCGTCCACCATGGCGACCGTCAGGACCTCGTCGGTGCGTCGCAGCGGGATGCAGCGGTGCATCTCCAGGATGCGGCGCGGTACGAGAGCGTAGGCCGCCCCATCGAAACGGTAGCGCGACAGGTCGACGAAGCTCACCCCCTGGCGCTTGTTGGACTCGCGCAGCCGCCGGGACAGCTCCTGCGCCAGCGCGAGGCCCACGGCGGGCACGTGCGCGACGATGCGCAGGAAGGCCTCCCGCGTCAGCACGAGCACCGTCGACTCCGAGACGGCGCGCGCGGATGCCGAGCGCGGCTCCTCCGCGATCAGCGCCATCTCTCCCAGGTACTCGGAGGGCTTGAAGCGGCGCAGCGGGATGTCCACCCCCGTGTCCCGGTCCGTCAGGTAGACCTCGATGGACCCCGCGCCAACGATGTACAGCGCGTCCCCCGGCTCGCCCTCGTAGAAGAGCACGTGCCCCGCCGGCACGGTGTTTGGCACCGTGATGCGGGAGATCTGCTCCAACACTTGCGGTGGGAGCCCCGTGAACAGGTTGACCCGCCTCAGGAAGTCGACGATCTCCATTTGCTCGCCTCGGTGTCTGGTCGTGTCAAAGTGCGGCCAAGGATAGGCCCAGTCCATCTCGAAGCGCAACCGTCCGCGCACCCGGACTCGCATGGGGAGTGAACGGGCCTGAGGTCTCGCTTTGACGTGGCGTGGAGTCGTGCTATGAGGCGGCCAGCGGGGCGGTCGGGCGCCGCGCGACACGGAGAGGTCCAGATGAACGTTCGTTTGCGGTTCTCGGGGGTGGTGCTGGCGGTCGTATGGGCGGTCGGGTGCGCCAAGGACGCGCCCCCTGCGCCCCCTGGTCCCGCCGCGCCTGCCAGGGAGGCGACGCCCGCCCCTGTGGCGCAGGAGCCTGGCCCGGACGCGAAGGCGCCAGCCGCCGATGTGCGGGCGCCGGCCGCCGACGCGCGGGCGGCCTCCCCGGACTCCCAGGCGCCTGCCCAGGACGCGGTCTCCGGCACCGACGCGCTGCCGAGCCAGGATGCGGCGCCTCCCACCGACGCGCAGCCCACCTCGGATCCGACGCCCGCAGACGCAACCCGGGGCGCGGCCTGGTTCGGCACGCGCAACGCCGGGCTCATCATGCTCACCGGAGCCTTCCGGACGGCGATCCCCGGCCTCAAGTCCGTGCGTGACATCGTCGCGGCGCCCGACGGCACTCTGTACGTGGCGAGCATCGGCGCGGTCCACTCGCTGCGCGCAGACAAGGCGGCGCAGATCGGGGACTTCCGCGAGCCGGGCAGCGTGGACCACCTGGCGGTGGCGCCGGACGGGACGCTGCACGCCACGAGCTTCCAGGGCCTGTCCGCCTGGGACGGCAAGACCTGGACCAGCGAAGAGAAGGCGGCGCTGGGCGCCGACGTGACCCTGCTCAACGACGTGGCGGTGGATCGCACGGGTCGTCTCTGGGTGGCGTCTGCCAACGCCCTCCACGTGCGGGAGGCGGGGGCCTGGCGCACGGTGGACACGCGGGGCGCCGACGCCCAGAAGCTCTTCTTCAAAGACCTGGAGGTCGGGCCCTCGGGCGCGCTGTATGCCTCACACGCCGGCGGCGTGCTCAAGATCGAGGGGGACACGGTCTCGGAGGTTCCGCTCGGCGCTGGCTTCTTCAGCATCAGCGGCCTGGCCGTCAGCCCCGGCGACACCATCCACGTCGCGTCCCTCGGCGCGATCATCGTGGTGCCACCGGGGGGCACACCCCGCCAGTACTCGGCCAAGACGGGGTCCTTCAAGGCGAAGTCCATCAACGCCTTCGCAGCGGACGCGGCGGGTCGCACCTGGGCCTCCACGGACAACGGCATGGTGATCATCGACGCCGGGGGCACGGTCGTCGAGTGGCTCCCCGGCACCATGCGGGCGTTGACCGACTCGGTGGAGGCGCTCCATGTGACCGCAGGTGGCCCCGCGCTCCCGGCGCCCGGCGAGCAGGCCAAGGGGGCGGTGACAGGGAAGGTCATCCGCAGCGGGGTGGGCGTGGCCGACATCGAGGTGGAGATGTGCAACCGCCCCTCCATGATGTTTCGCAAGTCCCCGTGCGACGATGCGCCCTTCAAGGCGACGGGCCGGACGGGAGCGGACGGCGCCTTCACCTTCGACGGGGTCCCTCTGGGAACGTATCGCTTCGCCCTGAAGCCTGACGAGAAGTGGACGATCACCCTCTCCGACTGCTGCTCCGAGATGCAGGAAGGCAAGACCTGGGACGCTGGCGCCATCGATCTGACCCGGTAGCCTGGACCTCGCGGGCGTGGGTGAATATGCTTCCCGGGTCTTCGTCGACGGGCGCCGGTCCCGTCACCCCCACACCGAAGGAGTCTCCCGATGACCTCGATGATGCGCATCGCCCGCAGCCTGATGATCGCCGGCGCCCTGGGCCTCGCCGCCCCCGCGCTGGCCGCCACGGACGCCGGCCCGAAGGTCCCCCCGACGACCACCCCCGTCCCGAAGGGCACCCCCACGAAGGGCAAGGCGCCGAAGACCCCGCCCAAGAAGCAGAAGGGCAGCGATGCCGCCAAGGACCCCAAGAAGCCCGGCGACGGCAAGCCCGGCAACGACATGCAGATGTAGGCGCGCTCGCCCCCCCGTTGACCGCTCTCCTCCCGGCCGCTACCCTTGGGCTGCTCCCATGCTGGCCCCAACGCCTCCTGCCGGCCGGCGAGGCCCCGCCGGGCCACCGATGAACCCCGCTGTGGACCGCGATGCAGGACGCCCGCATCTACCTCGATCACAACGCCACCACGCCAGTGGATCCCCAGGTGATCGACGCCATTGCGCGGTGCCTGCGGGAGACGTCCGGCAACGCCTCGTCCGTGCACGAGGACGGGCGGGCTGCCCGCGCCCTGGTGGACGAGGCCCGGGCCGCCGTCGCAGCCCTCATCGGGGCCCAGCCCGCGGACCTGGTCTTTACGTCCTGCGCGACCGAGGCCAACAACGCGGCCCTGCGCGGTATGGTCGAGTGGCTCCGGCGCGCCCACGGCGATGCCATGGTGCTGACCACTCCAGTGGAGCACCCGTCGGTCCTCGGGCCCGTCGCCTGGCTGGCGTCCCACGGGGTGGAGGTGCGAACGGCCCCCGTCGACTCCCTCGGCCGGCTGGACCCGGACGCGGTCACTCGCCTGCTCACACCGGGGCGGCCCACGGTCGTGTCGGTGATGCTCGCCAACAACGAGACCGGCAACGTCTACCCGGTGGGCGACATCGCCGGCGCCGCCCATGAAGCAGGTGCCATCGTGCATGTGGACGCGGTGCAGGCCGCGGGGAAGCTGCCGCTCGACGTGGCGACCCTCGGGGCGGACCTGCTGACCCTGTCTGCCCACAAGCTCCACGGTCCGAAGGGCGTGGGCGCCCTCTGGGTCCGCCGGGGCCTGAAGCCCGCGCCCCTGCTCCTCGGGGGCCACCAGGAGCGCGGGCGCCGCGGTGGCACGGAGAACGTCCCTGGCATCGTCGGCTTCGGCGTGGCGGCGCGGGTGGCCGCCCGGGCCGCCGCAGAGCCCGCGCGCATCGCCGCGCTCCGCGACCGCCTCTGGCGCGGCCTCGAGGCCATGGGCGCCCACCGCAACGGTGACCCGGAGCGCTGCCTCCCGAACACCCTCAACGTCAGCGTCGACGGCACCGAGGGCGAGGTGGTGCTCGCCAGCCTCGATCTGGCGGGCGTCAGCGTGTCGTCCGGCTCCGCCTGCACGGCCGGCAGCCTGGAGCCCTCCCACGTCCTGCTCGCCATGGGCCTCTCGCGGGAGCGGGCCCGCGCCGCCGTTCGCTTCAGCCTGGGGCGCGGCACCACCGCCGAAGAGATCGACCGCGTGCTGTCGCTGCTCCCCGACATCGTGGCCCGCACTCGTGGCCTGTCTCCACGAAGGAACCAGAGCCCATGAGCACCAGACCCCGCGCGGTCGTCGCCATGTCCGGCGGCGTGGACTCGTCGGTCGCGGCCGCCCTGCTCCTGGAGGCGGGCTGGGACGTCGTCGGCGTCACCATGCAGCTCTGGGATCACGGCGACGCCCCGGTGGAGCGCGCCGGCACCTGCTGCAGCCTCGACGACGTCCAGGATGCGCGCCGGGTGGCCACCCAGCTCGGCATCCCTTTCTACGTGGCGAACTTCCAGGAGCAGTTCCGCGCAGCCGTCGTCGACGACCTCGTGGACGGCTACCTGGCCGGGCGCACGCCCAACCCCTGTGTGCGCTGCAACGACGTCATGAAGTTCCGCCTGCTGCTGCGCCGCGCCCAGGCCCTGGGCGGCGAGATCCTCGCGACGGGCCACTACGCCCGCATCGAGCGGGACGAGGCGCGGGGGGAGTGGACCCTGCGCAGGGGAGTGGACCTGGCGAAGGACCAGTCCTACTTCGTCTACTGCATGGACCAGGAGCAGCTCGCCACCGTGCGCTTCCCCCTCGGGGGGCTCACGAAGGACGAGGTGCGGGCGCACGCCCGGCGCTTCGGCCTGGCCACGGCGGAGAAGGGCGAGAGCCAGGACGTGTGCTTCATCGCCGGGGAGAGCTACCGCGGCTTCATGGAGCGCCACGCGGCGGAACGCCTTCCCGGGGAGGGCGCCCTCGTCTCCGTGGACGGGCTCTCCCTGGGCCGCCATGGCGGCCACCACCACTACACGGTCGGCCAGCGCAAGGGCCTGGGGGTCCCGGGCCCCGAGCCGCGCTACGTGGTCCGGGTGGACGCCGAGCGGAACCGGGTCGTCGTCGGCGGGGCCGCCGACCTGACCGCGACGGGGCTGCGGGCGCGGGAGGTGCGCTGGGTGGGGGCCCCGCCTCCGCCCGGTTCACCCGTCGAGGTCAAGATCCGCTATCGCACCCCAGCCGCCCCGGGGCGCCTGCTGGCCTGCGAGCTCGGCTCTGCCACCGTGCAGTTCGACGCGCCGGCCCGCGCCGTGACCCCCGGGCAGACGGTGGTTCTCTATGAGGGGGATCGCGTCCTCGGAGGCGGGGTGATCCAGGAGGCGCTCCCGTGACCCGCGTCGCCCTGCTCACCCTCGGCTGCAAGGCCAACCAGGCGGACTCGGCGATGCTCGCCGAGGCCCTGTCGGACGGCCCCGTGCAGCTCGTCGGCCCGCGCGACCCGGCCGACATCTGCGTGGTGAACACCTGCACGGTGACCCACACGGCGGACAGCGACGCCCGCCAGATCATCCGCCAGCTCCGCCGCACGAGCCCCGGGGCTGCCATCGTCGTCACGGGCTGCTACGCGCAGGTGGCAGGCGACGAGGTGCGCGCCATGCCCGAGGTCACCCACGTGCTCGGCAACGCGGACAAGGCGCGCCTGCCGGCCCTGCTGCGGGACCTGGCGGGCCTCCCGCCCGTCGAGAGCCGCCGCGCAAGGGACTGGGCACCGTCCTTGCGGGACACGAGCCAGATCCGGCGCCTCCCGGCCGGGCGCACCCGCCCCTTCGTCAAGGTGCAGGACGGCTGCGACTACGGGTGCTCCTTCTGCATCATCCCGCGTGCCCGGGGCAGAAACCGCAGCGTCCCCTTCGAGGAGGTCCTCGACGGCATCCGGCGCTACGCCGCCCTCGGGGCCCAGGAGGTGGTGCTCACCGGCATCCACGTAGGTCACTTCGGGCGCGACCTGCGCCCCCGCCGCACCCTGCTCGAGCTGCTCCGGGCCATCGACGCCGAGCGCCTGGTCCCCCGGGTGCGAATCTCCAGCATCGAGCCCAACGAGCTGCGCGTCGACATGCTGAACTTCGCCGCGAGTACGCCCACGGTGTGTCCCCACTTCCACGTCCCGCTCCAGAGCGGCAGCGACGAGGTGCTGCGACGCATGCGCCGCGTCTACACGGCGAGCGCCTACGTCGCGCTGATGGGGGCCATCCGGGCGCGCCTCCCCCACGCGGCCATCGGCATCGACGTCATCGTGGGTTTCCCCGGCGAGACCGCCGAGCACTTCCAGCAGACGGTGCGCCTCCTGCGGGACACGGACTTCACGTACCTGCACGTCTTCCCCTACTCGCCTCGCGCGGGGACGGAGGCGGCCGCCCTCCCGGATCACGTGAGCCCCGAAGAGAAGAGGGACCGCGGGGACCTGCTCCGCGCCCTCTCGGAGGAGCGGCGGCGCGCCTTCACCCGTGCGCAGGTGGGCCGCACCGTGGAGGTGCTCGTCGAGGGGCCTGCTGGCGTCGGGCGCCGGGGCACCTCGGAGAACTACGTGCAGGTCGAGGTGGCAGGGCGCCTGTCGGATCGGCTGGTCCGGGCGCGCATCGTCGGCGCCGAGGGGGCGCTGGCGCTGGGAGTGCTGGACGAGCCAGCACAGACGGGAGGGAGCGAATGTCAGGCGTGATGGACACCGACGCAGCCCTGGCGCCGCTGCTCGACGGGGTCGAGGCGCTGCTGGAGGTGACGTTCGAGGACCGACGCCTGCTCAGAGAGGCGCTGACCCACACGTCCTACCGGAACGAGCACGGCTCGGTGGACGCCGACAACCAGCGCCTGGAGTTTCTTGGCGACTCGGTGCTCGGCTGCGTGATCGCCCACCTCCTCTGCGAGCACTTCGCCGAGGAGCCGGAGGGGATGCTCACGCGCTATCGTGCCCTCCTCGTCAGCGAGGAGGGCCTCGCCGCGGTCGCCCGCGAGCTCAACCTGGGTCCCTTCATGTTGTTGGGCCGCGGGGAGGAGCTCACGGGTGGCTCCAACAAGGCCTCCCTCCTTGCGGACCTGTACGAGGCGCTCATCGGCGCGGTCTACCTGGACCGCGGCTTCGAGATGGCGCGGACCATCATCCAGCGCCACTTCGCGGCTCGCATCGCCCAGATCCCACGCCACAGCCAGCAGTCGGACTTCAAGACGCAGCTCCAGGAGCTGTCACAGCGCCGCTTCCAGGCGGTCCCGACCTATCGCATCGTGGAGGAGCGCGGCCCGGACCACGAGAAGACCTTCCACGCGGAGGTGAGCATCACAGGGGTGTCGTGCGCGACGGGCGTGGGCCGCACGAAGAAGGATGCGGAGCAGGAGGCCGCGCGACAGGTGTGGGAGGTGCTGAGCCGGGGAGACGACGAGCCTCTGCCGCGAGGTGTGCCAGGAGGCACTGCGGATCAGTAGAGGGAGACGTCGACGGAGGTGTATGGCGCCTCGTGGTAGACCCACGCGTCGTACCAGAACACCTCGCCGCCCCACGGGTCCCTTGCCACCAGCGTCAGGAAGTAGCGGCCGAGCGGCAGATCGGGGATGTAGATCTCGCCCCACGGGTCGCAGGCGATGGCCCAGTCCTCCACCCACACCGGCCCGCTCGGACCGCCCTCGCTCACGCTGAAGTCGATGCCCCAGACCCCGACGTCCTGGCAGGACCAGCCGCCGAAGTCGTAGGTGATGGAGACGTCGCCGCTATAGATGACGGGTGGACCGGGGACGTAAGCCGGTGAGTGATCGACGACCACGACGTCGGGGCCGCTGAGCTCGCAGCTCGCTCGGGATGCGCTGAGGGCGACGAACGCCGTGAAGAGAAGAAGCCCTCGTAGGAGTCGGCGGAGTCCGGGGTGGTTGAGCTGCTTCATGGGGTCCTCCACTTGTATCTTGAATCCTGTCGCGCGGTTGCGACATCGGTCACGGCCGCCAGCGACGGGGGAGCGTCAACGGTATTCACGGACCGCAGGTCGGGGGGCGCCCGCACGAGGGTGACAAAGGGCTCATGGGGGCGGACCTGGAGCCCGATGGGAGTTGCCATGGGGCCGTGGAGCGCCGAGGCGGGACGTTCCAGAAGCAGGCCCCAGAGGAGCTGGGTCATGAGGATCGGTCGCATCGTGCTGCTCTGCGCCTTCGTCGTGGGCGCCCTGGCACCAGCCGCACGGGCAGAGGTCCCGGGTGAGGACGCTCCACAGGTCGAGCTCACGGAGCCGAGCGATGGGGCCCTCGACGAGGCCCTGCGACAGTCCCAGGGGCTGGATACGCAGATCGAGGAGAGCCGGCGTGCGGCGGAGCGCGACGTGAAGAGAGGGCTCTACGACATCGCCCGGGTGCGGTATCGCGAGCTGACTGAGGTGGTGCGGGATGACATGAGCCGGCTCGATCACCCGGGAGGCGCGGCCGACACCGAGGTGCGAGAGCAATGGCAGAGGCGCGCGCGCCAGCTCGAGGAGGCGGCGTCCATCCTGCGCCTGCTGAATGTCCGATAGTCAGGCGCCCGCAACTCCCGGGGGGCGAGCCGGCGGCGCGGGCGCCGACGCGCGCCGGACGGCCAGCCACAGCCCTGCGAGGGCTGCCCCTGCGAGGAAGCCGCCGACGTGCCCCGCCGTGTCGATGCGCGGCTCCACCAACGAGAACAGCACGTCGAAGGCGACCACCACCAGGAGCAGCGTGGCGCGCCGCACCCGGAAGCGGCGCAGCTCGCGCCCCGGGAGCTGCAGGAGGGTGGCGATGTAGACGGCGATGACTCCATAGACGCCCGTGCTGGCGCCGACGGCCGTGCTGTCCGCGCCGTGCCACAGCGCGCTGGCCAGGTGGCCGAGCAGGCCGGTGACGAGGAAGACGGCGGCCATGCGCAGCGGGCCCCACAGGCGCTCGACCGGGCCGCCGAAGAGGAGCAGGGCGGCCGCGTTGAAGCCGAGGTGGAACAGGTTGGCGTGCAGGAAGAGTGCCGTGACGAGGCGCCAGTGCTCGCCCTCCTCGACCACCAGGGAGCCCACGTTGGCGAAGCGGGCCAGCAGCTCACCCCAGAGTGCCTCGTGCCCCGTGTAGCGCGGTGCCAAGGCCAGCGCGCTGAGCAGGACCACGGCCGAGGTCACGGGGATGGCTCCGCGACCGCCAAGGAAGCGGGCCCACGGCAGCATCCCATCCAGGAGCCCCTCGAAGCGGTCGCGGGCCTGCTCGTAGCCAGGCTGACGCCCCGTGGCGTGCCGCAGCGTGCCGTCCAGCGTACCCCGCACCACGTCACGGGCGCGCTCCTGGGAGGCCGGGATGGTCGCGAGGGCCCGCCTGAGCGCATCGGAAGCCCCCGGCACGTCGCCCGAGGACAGGAGGCAGCGACCGCGCCAATAGTCGGCGGTCCCCGGGAGGGCGGACTCCATGGCGCGCCCCTCGGGGCGATCCAGAGCGCGGTCGAGGTGATCCAGGTCGCCGGCGGTGGCGCAGGCCGCGGCCTCGGCGACGGCCAGCGCGGTCGGGTCCCAGGTGCCTGGTGAGGCCCTCAAGGCCCGGCCCGCGCGCACGAAGGCGTCGGCGGGTCGCCCGAGCTCTGCCTCCGCCCGCGCCGCGTGGAGCTGGACCGGGTCTGAGGAGGGTGCCACCTCGTCGGCGATGCGCACGACCTCGTCCCAGCACCGCTTGTGCAGCGCCACGGTCGCCCGGGCGGAGCCCACGGCCGCCCGTGCGAAGGGCGGGAGGTCGCTGCCCCAGGCGTCGAGCAGAGACGAGGCACTTGCCAGGTTGCCTCGGGATGCCTGGAGCTGGGCCCGCGCGGCGTCCCGGATGGCGCGGCCCCCGCGGCCCCACCAGACGAGCGGGAGGACCGCGGTCGCCAGCGAGGCTACGCCAGGGCTGGCTTGCGCGGCGCGTGCAGCGACCTGGGGCAGCACCACGAAGGCGAGGAAGGTGCCGATGGCGATGGCAGACGGGACAGGCGCCCCGTCCAGGTGCAGGGCAAGTCCGGACAGGCCGGCGACCAGGAGTGCGCCCGCAAAGCGCCCGGGGTCGCGCGTGCGGCGCATGCGAAACACCAGGCACCCGATAGCCGCCGCGAGGAGGATCGCGGTCAGGATCAGCCGCTGCTCCATGCCCCATCCCCCGGGTCTGCGATCCCCCAGTCACCTCTCATCACGGGCCCCACGCGCACTTCGCGCCCGCCGGCTCGGCCGCGCAGGCGCCTCCGTCGTCCGTCAGGTCGCAGGTGACCGTCTGGCAGCCGTCCTGGCACTGGCGCCGCGTGACCAGGCCCGTCACGGCGTCGGTGAGCACGGAGCAGACAGGCGCCTCGGTGCCGCAGCCCAGGGCATACATCGGGACGCGGGCCAGACCCTCACCCTCCTCCCAGCAGCTCAGGGTGCACGGCGCGGGGCTGTGCGGCGCCGGGCACATGGCAGGGTCCGGGGCCACGCTCGCCGGCGCCAGCGTCGCTCGGTACGGGCGGATCGTGCGGCCGCTGGTCCCGATGGGCGTGGTACTGTCGAGCAAGAGCAGCGCCGGGGCGCCCGTCTCGGGATCCAGGGTGACGCGGAGGGTCTCCGCGTGGGTCGGCGCGGCGGACGGACAGAAGCGGGCCTCCGTGGGGAAGCGCCACGAGACGGTGTCGCCGGACGCCTCCCACGTGCCCAGGGAGGCGCAGCTCGTCGAGCCGTCGCCGGCCCGGGCGCGGATGACCCTGCCGTCGGCCAGGAACGAGAGCAGCGGGGCGCCGGAGGCAGGGAGCTCCAGGGCCGTGTCGGCGGGGAAGCCCGGCTCCTCCAGGGTCTCGAAGCCCGTGACCACCCACGCGGTCTCGGAGAGGAGCAGGGCCTCCGCGACGACGGAGCCGGCGTCTGCGTTGGCGTCTGCGGTCGCGTCTGCGGTGGCCACGTCGGCCCCCACGTCGGGGGGGGCTGCCGAGTCGCCAGGCGCCGGGCCAACGTCTTGCGCGGCGTCCACGGCGTCGGCGAACGGCATCGGATCCTCTCCGGGACCCGCGCACCGGGGGGAGGCGCTTGCGACGGCCACCGCCAGCGCGACGCCGGCGCGGCGCCGCGTCCCTACCAGCGCGAGGCCGACGCCCGCCAGCATCAGGGGGGCCCCGGGAGGGATCCCGGCCGGCGCACGCCCCTCCTCGGGCAGGGGCGCCGCCGGTTCATAGAGCGAGCACAGCCCTACCACGTCGTCCGGCGCCAGGGTGGCCAGGTCCGCGACACCCGACCCGGGCAGATAGGTGCGCATGGTGGCGTCTCCGGCGCCTGAGTGCCCGAGGCCCAGGAAGTGGCCGAGCTCGTGGGTGAGCACGCCGCCCAGGTCCACCGCATCCGGAGAGCGGCCCACCCCGTCGACGAGCTCGAACCCCTCGTCGTTGAGGGCAAGGTCCGCGTCGATGATCCGCCCCGTCTCGTCGTGGATGGTGGTCGAGGCGATGGCGACCTCCGCGGGCGAGCCGAACCAGCCTACCCGGACGAAGCGGACGCGGTTGTGGCCGTCGACGGTGAGGCCCTGGCCTTGCCCGGGGGGGAGCTCCACGAAGCTCAGGAGGTGGCATGGGACGGCCTGCCAGGCGGCGAAGGCCTGGCGGATGAGGCGCTCGGCGTCTTCGGTGGGGAGCTCCGCAGGGTCGTTGGCGCGCTCCCAGGGGATGAACTGGGTCTCCCAGTGGGCCGGCACACCCGTGGTGGCCGCCCGCAGGGGCTGCCATGCCGTTGCCCGGCCCCCGACGAGGCAGAGAGCAAGGGTCACGGCGAGCGGGAGCCGACTCACCCGGCCTTCCCTGGTTGCGGAGCGGCGGGGCCCTTGCCCTTGGGCATGGCGTGCCAGATGCGACGTGCCAGCACGAGCCCCAACAGGGCCATGGGCACCATGGCCAGCGGCCACGCGATCCACGCGGCGGGGTCGCCCTCGGCGTCCTTGCCGGGGAGGACGGCGAAGTAGAGGGCCGACATGAAGCCCGTCCCGAGGTAGACGAAGCCGTCGATGATGCCGACCGCGACCCCCGCGTTGCGCCGCCCGCCGAAGTCCATGCTGGCGGTGCCCGAGAGCATTCCGTGCACGCCGATGATCGCCATGGACATGACGCTCATGAGCACGCCGATCAACGGGTTGCCGAGCAGCATGAGCGCGATGAGGGACCCGACGAGCATCACCGCATAGAGGAGCGCCGCCACGGGCCCGCGCCGGGAGCCGAACACCCTGTCGCTGATCAGACCCGCGACCGTCCCGCCGAGGACGCCGGCGATGCACAGGATCAGTCCCCAGTTGTCGTAGATCCAGCCGCTCGCCTGCCCGATGGCCTTCGCGTAGATCTTGTAGTACTGCATGATGGCCTGCCGCAGGAACCCGCTGCAGAACTCGATGAAGGCGATGGTCAGGATCACGGGGTTGCCCAGCAGCATCTTGAAGACCTTGACCACCGGCAGCCGGGGCCCGTCGTCGCCCGACGAGGCGTCCGCCGTGTCGAAGTCGGCGTGGCCGGCCTGCCCCGGGCTGTCCCGCACGAAGGCGGCGTCCAGGGCCGCGAAGACCAGCAAGATGGCAGCCGGGATGTAGAAGACCCACTGGGTCGGAAGGACGCTCGTGATGACCCCGCCCCAGTCGTAGGCGAAGTAGAGGCCCAGCGAGATCAGGATCCCGAAGATGGCGCCGAAGGTGCCGCGCTCTCGTACGTGGAACCAGGGCGCGTTGACCTTGACGATGGCGACGGCGCCGAAGCTCTGGAAGTACATGTTGGCGGAGTAGAGGACCATGTAGAGGGGCACGATGCCCGTGCCCAGGTCCAGGTCGATGGCGAGGCCCATCGCTATGTTCATGATCGCCGCGCCGATGGCTCCGATCAGGATGGCCAGCTTCCCGCCGATGCGGTCCGTCAGCGGGCCGTTGATCAGGAAGGAGATGCCGTAGGTCACCGTGCCGGCCGCGAAGATGGCGCTGAAGTCGTCCACGGTGACGGTGCACTCCAGGGCGAGCTTCGCAGCGTTGAGGTTGTAGCGGGCCATGTAGAGGAACGAGTAGGTCAGGCCGAGCGGCAGCCAGTTGAGGACCCGCCGCCGCCGGAAGGCCATGGAGTGGCCCAGGTCCTGGCGCGGGAGGCGCGCGATCACCACCCCGATGACGAGCAGCAGGACCAGGATGGGGGGGATCTGCTCTCCCCAGTTCGGCTTCTTCGGTGGCTTGGGAGTGCACACCTCCGCCGCAGGCTGGCCGGCCCCGGGCGATGCCGCCGCCGCGCTCGCCTCGGCGGGGCGTGCGGAGGCCGTGTCGTCGGGCGAGGCGGCCGCGGAGGCGGCAGGTCCAACCGTGGGTGCGACCACGTCGGCACGAGCCGGCCCGGCGCCCGACAGGGCGGCCAGGGCCAAGCCGGCGATCACGACGGCGAGGATCTTCCAGCGCGGCATGGGGAGACTCCAGGACAGGGGGTGGTGGCTCGTCGAGGGCACAGGCTAGATCGATTGTGCCGGTACGCGCAAGCAGACCTCGACGTCCCGGGTCGCCCGCGTCGGCTGCGTCACGAAGACGCAGGAGCGCGGAAGATCCCCGCGCCACCCCGCGCGTTGTGTAACCGCCCCCGCGTGACCGGTTTCGCAGCGTGCGACGTCGCGGGGTGAGGGGGAGATTGGTTTGCAAAATCACGGGGGCGCCCCTACAATCGGAGCGTCACCGGTACGCTCGCGGCCGCCGTGCGCGCGCACGTGGGAGGCTCCTTGCGACAGAGCAGCAGCAACCTGTCCGATACGGGAAAGCTCATCGGGCGGGTCTTCGACAATCGCTACCAGATCGTCGAGCTGATCGGTCGCGGCGGCATGAGCGCGGTGTACAAGGCGATCCAGCTCAGCATGGGGAAGACCGTGGCCATCAAGGTCATGGCCCGCTCCCTGGCCGAGGACGAGCGGCTGCTTCAGCGCTTCAACCAGGAGGCGCTCGCGTCGAGCCGTCTCCGGCACCCGAACACGATCAAGGTCTTCGACTACGGCCAGTCGGATGACGGGCACCTGTTCCTGGCCATGGAGCTCCTCGAGGGGCGCACGCTGGGCCAGGTGATCCGGACCGACGCGCCGATGGACCCGCTGCGCACCTGCAAGATCGCGCGGCAGGTGTGCAAGTCGCTGGCAGAGGCGCACCGGGCGGGCATCGTGCACCGCGACCTGAAGCCGGACAACGTATTCCTGTCGGACATCTACGGCGAGCGCGACTTCGTGAAGGTGCTCGACTTCGGCATCGCGAAGTTCGTGACCGAGGGGACGCAGGAGACGCTGACCCAGACCGGCTTCATCTGCGGGACGCCGCTGTACCTGTCGCCGGAGCAGGGCCTGGCGAAGAACCTGGACCATCGCACCGACCTCTACAGCCTGGGGATCATCCTCTACGAGATGCTGGTGGGCGTCACGCCCTTCCGCGCCGACACGCCCATCGGCGTCGTGATGAAGCACATCCACGAGCCGGTGCTGCCGTTTCGCACCATGGATCCGTCGGTCAACGTCCCCGGGGGCCTGGAGCACCTGGTCATGCGGCTGCTCGAGAAGGATCCGGGGCGCCGGCCCGGCTCCTCCGAGGAGGTCGGGGCGACCATCGAGGACCTGCTGAGCTCACCTGAGATGCCGCGCATGAGACGGGGAGGGCCCCCGCGGCCTCCGCCTCGCCGCGAGGCCGACGATCCGGGGGACATGACGCTGATGGCGGCGCCACAGCGCGTGGCCGGGCGCGTGGTGTCCATGCACCTGAACGCGCGGCCCACCATGTACCTGCCGGCGGATCAGCTCCCGGACCCCAGCATGCTCCAGGAGGAAGGGGAGCGCAGCGAGGGGGCCCGCACCGAGGCGATCCCCGAGCGCTGGAGCGGGCCCCCGGCGCCGCCGCCTGCGGCATGTCAAGACGACGACTGGGACGAGCGCACCATGCTGCTGTCGGCCGACGGCCTGGCGCAGCACGACCCTGACCGCACCGAGTTCCTGCCCGTGCCCTCGGACGTGTCCTCCATGGAAGAGGAGACGCGGGTGTTCACGCGCGACGAGCTCCGCCAGGACGCGACCACCTCGGGCGTGCCCGAGGCGGCGAGCGGGACCGGCCGCTCCTGGCTGTGGGCCGCCGCCGCGGTGGTGTTGCTCGGTGGGGGCGCGAGCATCTACTTCCTGACGGACTGGCTGCACCCGAGCCCGGGCGCCTCGGCGGCGACGGAGTTGGCAGAGCTCGCCGCGAGCGTGGCCGGAGACTCCCGAGCGGGTGCAGCCTCCCTCCCGGCGGCGCCCCCGCAGGGCCTGGCGGCCGAGCCGCGGCAGGCCGGTCCTGGCGGCGCCAAGGCGGAGGCACCACCGTCGGCGCCAGCGCCAGGTGGGGATGGTGCATCGCAGCCCGCGCAGCCCGCTCCGGCGGAGGCGGCGGAGATGGCGTCCGTCTTGATCGCCACGCAGCCGGAGGGTGCAGAGGTGCTCGACGGCTCGGAGGTCATCGGCACGACGCCGTTCGAGCTGCCGGTCCCAGGCCAGGGCGAGGCGCGCAACCTCGTCGTGAGGTTGGACGGTCACAAGGACGAGGTGCTGCTGGTCGATCCGGCGGTCGTCCCGTCCGGCGGGCGCATCGAGGTGAAGCTCACCGCCGTGGTGCCTGCCGTGGACCCGCCTGCGCCTGACACCGCGGGCGCGAAGGCCGAGGCCGTTCCTGAGAAGGGCGCTGCATCCGACGGCTCGAAGAGCGCTGGAAGAGGCCCGAAGACCATCAAAGGCGAGACTCCGAAGAAGCCACCCGCCCAGAAGGGCACGAAGGGCACCGCAAGCGAGGGCAAGAAGCCCTCCGGGAAGTCCAAGGGTGGCGACATGGAGTGGAAGGACTGGTAGCCATCCGTGATCCCCAACCTCCTCCCGGCGTGCCGCCGGGTGCTCCTCCTCCTCATGGTCGTGGCTCTGGCGGGCTCCCCCGCGGGCGCCGCGCCGAAGCACGAGCGCGAGGCGCACAAGCTGTATGTCCAGGCACGCGACCTGTTCAAGGCGGGCCGCTACCAGGACGCCATCGTGGTGCTGGACAAGGCCTACGCCCTGTTCCCCAAGTCGATCATCCTGGTCAAGAAGGCGGAGTGCCTGGAGCAGCTCGACCAGCCCGAGGACGCCCTCGACATCTATGACATCGCCGCGGCGACGGAGAAGGACCCCGGGGACCTCGGCCGCATCGAGACCGCCCGCGCGGCCCTCGCCCAGGTGCTCGCCCAGCCCATCGAGCTGTCGGTCGTCGCCAACGTGGCGGGGGCCGAGGTGCTCGTCGACGGAGCGCCCGTCGGGTCTGCGCCGGTGCGCGTCATGCTCCGCCGAGGGCAGCACACCATCGAGGGTCGCATGGAGGGCTACAGGAGCCGTCCGATGACCGTGGTGCTGCGCGGCACGCAGCCCCACGTGGCGACGCTGGAGCTGGAGCCGTCGTCCGGCTTCATCGTCGTGGCGACTGATCGGGGGAGCCTGGCGTCCCACACGATCACCATCGACGACCGCCCCATTGAGCTCAGCGACAAGGAGCGCCTCGCCAACTGGACCGAGGCGCGGCCCGTCGCGGCAGGGCAGCACACGGTCGCCTGCAGCTTCCCGGGCTATCGCACCTACGTCGTGCAGGTCCAGGCCGTCCAGGACGACGTGGTGGAGGCGCGGTGCAACTTCGCCGAGTTCGACGTGCAGCCCGCCGCCGACTACACCTGGGCGTGGGTGACCCTCTCAGGGGCCCTCGCGAGCACGGGTGTCGGCGTGTTCCTCGTCGTCTCTTACTACAGCGACGTCCAGGAGGCGAAGGACCAGAACCTGGGCATCGAGACCAGCAAGGACGACGTCGGCATCGCGCTGCTCAGCGTGGGAGGCGCGCTGGCGGGAGTGAGCATCTGGCTGTTCGTCGACCCCCCCATGGCCGACCCGAGCGCTGCGTGGCAGGACCCACGGCCCTCGCCCTTCCAGATGAGCCTCTTCCCCATGCCCGAGGGCGGCGCCGTGCTGGGGGCTTCGGGGACGTTCTGACCACCCGGGGCGCCCGAGGCGCCCGCAGGAGCAAGGACATGCGTTGGATCGGAGCGCTCGGGGTCGCCCTGTTGGCCGCGTGCGGAAGCGAGAGCGGTCAGCCGGGGCCAGATGGCGGCGTGGCGGACGTCGTGGTCGTGCCAGACGTCGCGATCTCGCCGGACCAGGGGGGCGGTGAGCCGGACGTGGGCGCGCAACCGGCAGATGACGGCGATGCGGGCTGCGGAGGCTGCGTGGTGGGCGACGCGTGCCTGGACGACGGGGCTCCCGACCCCGCCGACCCCTGCCGAATCTGCGCGGCGGACGGGAAGGGTGGCACCCTCGTGGCGGCCGCCGATGGCGCACCGTGCACCGCGGCCCACGCCTGCGTCGTGGCGCTGTGCAAGGCGGGGGAGTGCACCGGCGAGCCCCGGGACTGCGACGATGGAGACGGATGCACCGCCGACTCGTGCATCCCCGCGAGCGGGTGCTCGCACGCCCCTGTGGATGGCTCCTGTGAGGACGGAGATGCCTGCACGATCGGGGACTCCTGTGAGGGCGGCGCGTGTGTGGGTGGGGGGCCGGCGGACTGCGACGACGGGCACCAGTGCACCGCGGACGCCTGCGACGCGGCGACCGGGTGCGCCCACCTCGACGCGGATGGCGCCCCCTGCGACGACGGGGATGCCTGCACCGAGGACGAGGCGTGCCAGGGGGGAGCGTGCCTGCCCGCGATCGAGGAGCTCTGCGACGACGGGGACCCGTGCACGGCGGACGCCTGCAACCCGTTCTCGGGCTGCGTCCACCTGCCGACGGACGGCGCCTGCGACGACGGGGACCCCTGCACCGCGGACACGTGCAAGGAGGGCGGCTGCGAGCATTCGGCTTCTGCGGACGGAGCGCCCTGCGAGGATGGCAACGCCTGCACCGTGGGCGATGCGTGCGCGGCGGGCGGGTGCGTTCCGGGTGGGGGCGCGCTCCCCTGCGACGACGGGAACCCCTGCACCCTCGACGGGTGCGCTCCGGGCACCGGCTGCGTGGTGACCGTGGGGCCCGAGGGGGTCCCGTGCGACGACGGCGTCGCCTGCACCCAGGACGACGCCTGCCAGGGGAGCGGCAAGTGCAAGGGGACGCCCGTGGACTGCGGGCCCTGCGTCCCCACCTTCGAGCCCACCTCCATGGTGGCCAGCAACCTGCTCATCGGCGCCGACGGCCACCCGACCAACGGGCTCGACGTGGACCTGGACCCTCTGACCTGCGCCCCCGCGGGGAGCTGCTCAGCTGGGATCGACAACGCGGCTGCCCTGCTTGGGACGCTGATCAACGACAACCTGGGCAGCGCCGTCCAGAGCGGCGACGTGGCGTATCTCATGGAGCTGGACTGGCCGCTGGGCGCCCCCGTCGGGCCCTTCGCGCTCAGCATCTACGTGGGTGAGCCCTCCGTCCCCGGGTGCGCGCCAGGTACCGGCGCCTGCTCCTACCTGGTCTACCCGACCATGGTCGACACCGACACGTGCAGCGCGACCACCCTCTTCGGCAACGCCACCTATGAGAAGGGGATGCTCGCCGCTGGAGGGCCGAGCTACACCTTCCCCTTGTCGCTGCCCATCGTCGATGGCGCCAACATCGAGATCACCATGTACGCTGCCGCCCTGTACGGGAAGCTCGTCACCAGCGCCGGGGGCAAGCCGTCCACGTTCGCCGGTGTGATCGGGGGAGCCGTGCGGCAGGACGAGTTCTTCGCTGCGCTGTACGCGATCCCGCCGTGGCTCCTGATCCTGCCGGCGGATCAGCTCGTGGGCCTGGTGGAGACGCTCCTCACGCTGGACATGGACACCGACGGGGACGGCGCCAAGGACGCCTACTCCGTCGGGTTCAAGGTCAACGCAGTGGCCGCCCCGATCGTCGGCGTCCTGGAGTAGGTGCCGAGGGTCAGCGCGCCCGATCCCAGACGCGCAGGAGCTGGTTCGGGTTGGCCGGATCCAGGCCGTACAGACCGAGGGGAGGGTCTCGCCGGAGCGCTCGCTCAGGGCGCAGCGCATAGACGCCCTGGAGGCGGGCCCGCCACCATGACAGGGGCATGAGGGTCACGTGGCCCGGGTCCAGCAGGGAGACGTGATCGATCAAGGTGACCAGGTGCGGCGCGTTCAGGCGCGCGAGCTCCGCCACCATGCCCGGGATGCTGCGCCGCGGCACGTGCTCGAACACGTCGGTGGCGACCACCGCGTCGAAGCGGTCCTCCGGGGAGTAGGGGATTGCCGTCATGGAGCCGTGGCGGAGCCGGTCGCGGACCGCGGGCAGGCACAGGGCGTCGAGGTCCGGCGAGATGTCGAAGCCCCACGCCTCGACCCCGCGCTCCTCCAGCGCGACCAGCAGGTCGCCCGCGCTGCACCCGGCCACGAGCACCTTGGCAGGCGTCGTGTTGCGCACGATGAACTCCGCGTGTGCGTCCTTGATGGCCCGCTCGTGCTCAGAGGACGCCGTGTAGCCACGCTCGTCGTGGTAGGTCCGCTCGTACAGCGCGGCCACGTCCGCCTCCGTGAGCCCGCGGCAGCGGAGGTTGCGCCACGCAATGCGGGCCGTATCCCGGCTGCGCCTGTAGCCCAGGCGCACGGACATGGGTAGCAGCTCCTTGACGCCCATCTCTCCACTCCCGGGTCCAGGCCTCCGCGCGTCACCGATGGTACATCGGGAGGAGCACAGGGGAACCTGAGCGGGAACTTCGCTGGGGCGCACCCGTCCGCCTCGACCCACGGCTAACGACGTGATCCACGGAGGGCGCCGCTGCGCCCCGCTGGCGGTTCGGCGGGAGCGCAGGCGGGGCCTCGCTCTTCCGTAGGCGCCGGGGCACTGACAGCCCGCGTGGCAGTGAGGTGCGAGCCGGAGTGGAACTTCGGGCGCTGCGGGGCCAGACGCCGCAGCGGTTGCCATGACCGCTCGGCCTGGTCCCTGTCCACCCGCGTCAGTCACCAACAGACAGCGCCCTCGCCATCTCAAGGTGGCGGCGGGCCATCGGTAGACTCTCTACGGCGAAGCGCTCAATCTGGGCGTTCTTCACCCCCGCGGCCGTGGCCTCGAACAACTTCACCGTCGCCTCGTGCTGGGCGACCATCGTGGTGACGAACACCCTGTCGAATGCAGCCCCTCGGTCGGCGCGCTGGAGCGCGTCGACCGTAGACCTGTGCTGCGTATCGAGCCGCTTGGTCAGCGCCTCGATGGGAAGGCCGACGAGGGGATCTGCGGGCCTTACGGACGACTGTCCGTGGGGTGGTTCCCCCCCCTCTTCAGGCGCCTGGCTCTCTTCGAAGGATTCGGGCTCATGGGCCACACCGGGAAACTCACGCTCGAACACGCGCTCCGCCTCGTGGCCCTCGTGTGACTCTGCTGCCGCGACCGACTCGGCGGGGGTCCCCACAGACGCGGATTGCTCGCTCCAGCCCTCCGACACCTCGCGGAGAGCCATGGAGATCCTGTCTTCGAGATCGACTCGAGTCCTGTCGCTGAGCATCCGAATCTCCACGGCCAGCCGGGCGTGCTCCATGAGCACCGTGTTCGCGAAGACCCCCAGCCTTGCGTCGGTGGCTCTCTCCACGCCCAGCTTGGCGAGGGCCACGATCATGACATCCTGCTGAGCGATTCGGTCGAGCCACTGCTCTGCGGTCATGTCGCCAGTCTCAATGGTCCCCTGTCGCGCCGTCGTGGACGGAGCGCCCTCCGGGTAGCCTGAGCTCTGGTCTCCCTTGCACGCCTCCGTGAGTCCGAGCGCCATGATTGAGCACCCGATCACGAGGGATCGTATCAGTGCGTTCACTCTCATTTGAAAGTCCTCCTCGCTCGCCCCACGACGGCCTCCGCGATGGATCGACGAGCGCCGCTGGCCCGCCAATCATTCGACAGGCCAATCAGTCTCATCGTAGGCAGCGCCAAAGGAGGGGCAAGCGGGCGGTGGGCGGCAGGGTAGGGGCCCGGGCCGAAGGTACCTGTGCATACGGCCGCTGGAGCATCCCCCCTGGAGGTCCGTGTACGTGGGTCCGACTCCGGGGTGATCACGAGGCGGCGCGTCACCGCACGTCGCACACCCCGTCTACTGGAGGGGCCAGCACCCGCACGTCGCCCGCGGCGCTCGCCTCCAGGATGACCGTGCCGTCCCAGCCCGTGCCATAGAGGGCGCGCTCGACCGTCGCGGGCTGGAAGGCACGCGGGCGGGACGCGACCGCGCCCTCGGTGGCCGGGCGGGGGCACCCGAGGCCCGCCAGCAGCAGCTCCACGGCCTTCCAGCGGGGGTGGCCGAAGGCCCACGCGGACCAGCTCGCCTGCCGCTGGGGCGCGCCCATGGTGATCACCGCCATGGCGGGGCTCATCGCGTCGACGAGCCCCTTGGTGGTCCCGTTGTGGGAGCCGTGGTGGCCGACCTTGACCACGTCCACGTCCAGGAGCCCCGTGCCGTGGTACCGCGCGACCAGATCGTCCAGCGCGGCGTCCTCCAGGTCGCCGGTGAACAGGAAGGAGGACTCGCCAACGTCCAGGCGCAGCACGACGCTGTGGTTGTTCTCGTTGTCGAAGCGAGGGACGCCGTACGAGCTGCCCCAGCCGGGGTCGGCCCCAACCCGGGCCCAGAGCACCCGGAGCTGGGGGTCGAGCCCATCGCACAGGAAGGGGTCCACCGTGTCGCCCGTGAGGCCCTCCGGGGGGATGTCAGCCAGCGCGATGGACGCACGGGCGATGCCAGGGTCCCGAGCCAGGGCGCGGGCGATGAGCCGCATGGGGCGCTCCGCAACGTCCCGGCCGGGCTGGCCGTTGTCGATGAGCCGCTTGACGCGGAAGGAGGAGAGCACCTCCGGCGCCCCGCGGATGTGGTCGATGTGCGGGTGGGTCAGGACCACCAGCTCCAGGGTGCGGTCCAGGTGGGGGCGCGCGGCGAACCAGGCGTCCAGGTAGCGGGTCAGGCGGCGCGCCCCGTTGAAGCCGGGCGTGTCCTCGCCCCCCGCGTCGATCAGCGCGGCGCCGCAGGGCGTCTCGATGAGGATGGCGTCGCCCTGGCCCACGTCCACGAAGGTGACGCGGACCCGCGTGTCGGACGGCCCGAGGGGAGGCGCATCCACCAGGGGGATCTCCTGGACCACGACCGGAGGCGGCGCGTGGCGGGAGCAGGCAGCGAGCAGCGTGAGGAGCAGCGCGAGCGAGCGCACGGGGGACCTCCGGGTCGGACGCGCTGGGCGGGTCACTGGGCGGGCTGGATGATGCGAAACTCGATGCGCCGGTTCTCGGCGCGGCCCCAGGTGGTCCCATTGTCGGCCATGGGCTGGGACTCTCCGTATCCCAGGGCCGTCAGGCGGTCCGGCGCGATCCCGCGCTGGATGAACCACACCCGGACCGCCTCGGCGCGGGCCTGGCTGAGGGTCAGGTTGCGGGAGTCGCTGCCCACCGAGTCGGTGTGCCCCTCGACGATCAGGCGCACCTGCGGGTAGGCCTGGAGCGCGGCGTAGGCTTCTTCGAGGACGCCGAAGCTGGACGCCCGGATGGTCGCCTTCCCCGTGTCGAAGGTGATGCCCCGCATGACGCCCGTGAACCGGTCGAGCGCCGGCTTGGGTTCCGGCGCCGGGCAGCCCTCCTCCTCGGGGACTCCCGCCTTGAGGGGGCACTTGTCCCGGTTGTCGGGGATGCCGTCACCGTCCGTGTCGGGGCAGCCGCCCACCAGGGCGCCGCCGGGCTCCTTGGGGCAGAGGTCGATCTTGTCGGGGAGGCCGTCGCCGTCGGTGTCCGGGCAGCCCGCGTGCAGGGCCGGGCCCTTCTCCGTCACGCACTGGTCGTCGATGTCGGGGATGCCGTCGCCGTCCGTGTCGGGGCAGCCGCGCAGGGCGGGGGCCCCGGCCTCGTAGGGGCAGCGGTCCTGGTCGTCGGGTGTGCCGTCCTGGTCCCGGTCGGGCGGCGGGGGCGGGGGAGGGACCTCCGGGGTCGTGAACAGCACGATGAAGTCGAAGCCCCCCGTGAAGTCGAAGTTGTGAGCAACCGAGCCCTCGATGCCGTCGCCGAGGATCACGTGGTCCACCTGGAGCCGGAAGGCGACCCACTCCGCGAGCAGCAGCTTGAGGCCGACGCCGTAGGTGATCAGGTAGTCGATGTCGTCGCCGAGGGTGTCGCTGTAGGACGAGTAGAGGCCGCCGCCGGCCACGGCGAAGGGGAGGGCGACGCGGCTGTGCTGGAGCCAGTGGAAGGTGAGCAGGGCCCGGAAGTTCAGGGCATGGACTGAGCCGCCCAGGGAGCTCGACCCCACCGCGTCCTCGACCTGGAGCTCCGCGCCCACCAGCCAGTTGAAGTTGAAGCCGATGCGGGCGCCGAAGTCGCCGCCGCCGGTCAGGGTCCCATCCAGGCCGACGCGGAGGTCCGCGTCGCTGCTGATCAGGTGGTAGCCGCCGAACAGGCCTACGTGCATGCTGGAGTTAGGGATCTGCGCCGCCGCGGGGGAGGCGATGGCGAGGACCGCTGCCAGGACGAGCGCTCTGCCGCTCATGGCTCCTCCTTGGGGACGGCACCCGGGGGGGCGCCTCGGTCTCCGAAGCGGAGGCAGGCGTCGAGTGGGTGCGCGAGGGCGGAATGCGCCAGCCGGCCGACCTCCAGGGCGCGGCGCTCGAGCGCCACGTCCTCGGGGGGGATCAGGTCGCCGGCGCCGTGGCGGGCGAGGAGCGCCGCTGCTCGGACGAGGCGCGGCCACGCGGCTCCCGCGACGGAGAGCGGGGCCGTCCGGCCCTGGCGGCCCAACGCGACCGCCGCGAGCGCGCGCTCGACGATGGGCGCCGACGGGTTGGCCAGGAGGGCCTCCAGCGCGGCGGAGTCCGAGGGCATGGGGGGGCACGGGGGTGGGGCCTCGCCCTCGGCGGGCGGCGGCGCAGGAGGCTGACCGGCCTCCGCCAGCAGGAGGGCCGCGCCGCGCAGCGGCAGGCGCCGGAGGGCGTCGAAGGCCGCCTCGCGCACGGCGGGATCAGGGTCGCGGCTCAGCCGCGCCACGTCGGGCAGCAGCGTGGTGCGCCCCGCGAGGCCGATGGCCACGAGCGCCGCGACCTTCACCTCGGGCCGGTCCACCTGGAGCGCGAAGGCCAGCGGGCGGTCCCAGTGGGCCGTCGCCGCCGCTCCCACCGCGACGGCTGCGGCGTTGCGGGCCTCCGCGTCCGCGGAGCGGAGCGCGGCCAGCAGGCGGTCGGCGTGCCCGCCGGCCCACCCCAGGCCGGCGACGGCCACGGCCTCGAGGGGGTCTCCCGGGACGGCGTGGGGCGCCAGCGCCGCTGCCGCCGCTGGGGTTCCCAGGCGCGCGAGGGCCTCCGCCGCGGTGCGCCGTACGTCTGCGTCGGAGCCGGCCAGGGCGAGGACCAACGCAGGCTGCTCGATCTCGGCTGCGTCCTTGGGCGCCTCGAGATCGGGGGAGGTCACCGGAGCCGGAGCCTCGGCCGGCGCCCCCGCGCCTGGCGGTCCCCCCTGCGCCGCGTCCGACGGCGCGGCTCGCTGCGCGCCTGGCAACGCGGCCCGCGCGGCCGGTCTCACGGCCTCGACCACAGGCGAGTCCTCGCGCCCGTGCGCCGTCCCGCCGCGGCACCCGGCCACCAGGGCGAGCAGCGCCAGGGTGCTCCGCAGTGCCGCCTCGCACACCTGTCAGGCCCGGCTGTCAGTGATATAGATGCCGTACCCGCTGAGGCCGGTGATGATGTCGAGGAGGTTGCGGAAGTCGACGGGCTTCTGGATGTAGACGCTGCCGCCCCACTGGTAGCTCTTGATGATGTCCTCGTCGCGCTGGCTGACGGTGAGCATGATGACCGGGATGTCGCGCAGGCTCTCGTCGGTCTTGAGCGTGCGCAGCACCTCGTGGCCGTTGAGCCGTGGGAGGTTGATGTCCAGGAGGATCAGGCCGGGTCGGGGGGCCCGCGGCGCGTCGGTGTACTCGCCCTCGTGCCTCAGGAAGTCCAGCGCCTCCTGGCCGTCTCGGACCACGAACACGGGGTTCAGGATCCTCCCCTGCTGCAGAGCGATGCGCGTGAGCTCGACGTCTTGGGGGTTGTCCTCGACCAGCAGGATCGGGATGGGGTGGATCGACAGGGCCGTCATGGAGCTCCTCCTGTTACCGGGCGTGGAACCGGTCGGCCATTGTAGCCTTGTGCGTCAGGAATTCAATCGACGGCGAAGGACGCCACGGTTGGCCTCATCCGGGGCGGGTCCACCGCGCCGGTGGGGGTCCGTCGGCGACTCCCACAGCAGATCCGCGCGCTTGTCCGGAAACGCGAGGCGCCCCAGCGACCCGTCGTGGCGGCGCAGGTGGCCCCGGGTCACGGGGAGCACGACCCGGAACGACGCGCGGTTGGCCGCGAAGACGGGGAGGGGGACGCCGAGGCCCCGGTCGACGAGGACGTGCTCTGCCAACACCACGAGGCGCCCCGTCGCCCCCGCCACGTGGCTCTGGACCGCGGCCGCGCGCACGGCCCAGGCGGCCACCTGACGCTCCGCGGCCGGACCCGATGCCTGGCCGTGGGCCTCCACCCGGTGACGGACGAGGTCGGCCCACTCATCAGGGCGCTCCGGTGGCGCTCCATCGCCGCGGAGCGCAGCATCCACGAGGGCGGGATCGGGCCCCACCGCGAGGATGGGGACCTTCGCGCGCCTGCACAGCGACAAGACAGGCTGCAACCCCGCAAAGACATCGATTTCGGAACCAGAGCCCCGTATTGCGATGGACAGCGTCGCGTCGTCCACGGCACCGTCCAGCCACCCGTCGAGCAGCCGCTGCGCGCTCGCCGGGACCGCCGCGAGGGCGACCCGCAGGCCGGGGTCCCGCGCGGCAAGCTCCCCCACGATCTGCGCCGCCACCTCCCGGTGCCAGGGAATGGGCGCCTCCTCCCCGATGTAGATCACGCGCGCCTCGAGGAGGCGAGAGACGGCCTCCTCGGCGGCGAGGGGTCGGCCGGTCGCCACGTCCACGATGCGCTGGCCGTCCGCGAAGGCCGGGACGAGCGCGTCATAGGCTGCGCGCTCCGGTCTGCCCGTCGCGCAGCTCCCAAGCCCCACCAGCAACGCGAGGAGCGCCCGGGCGATGGTTGGTGTAGTATCCCTGCTCATGCCACCACCCTGCCGTGTTCTGAACCAGTCCCCAGGGAGATCATGGCCGCTGTAGACGCCCTGCTCAAGTTCATCGACTCCCAGCGCGCCGACGGCCTCCGCCTGGAGCCCCAGCGGCCGCCCGCGCTCATCTTCGGCGGCGCGGCGCGGGCGCTGTCCATGCCCCCTCTGGGCTCTGACCTGATCGCCAAGTTCCTGGCGGAGGTGGTCGGCGACGAGGCCATGGAGGAGCTGCGCGGTGCGGGTGTCCTACGGTCGGTCTACCGCTCGGAGCGCGCCGGGCTGTTCCAGGTCGCCGCCCAGACCGCCGGCGAGGGGCTGAGCGTGTCCTTCCGGCCAGGCAACGGCGCGCCGGTCGAGCCCAGCCCCAGCGGGGAGCCCGCGACCCCTCCGGCGGGTGCCCTCGCCCCGATGGGCGAGCGCCCGGTGGCGGCCGCCGAGGCTGAGCGACCGGTGCCTCTCTGCGGGGACCGGCTCGCACCGATTGAGCCAATCGCCTCGACCGCGCTCGAGGAGCTCCTGTGGCGGGTGGTCCTGGAGCACGCCTCCGATCTAATCGTGTCCACCGGCTACAACGCCGCCATGCGCATGACCGGAGAGGTTACGGAGATCCCTGGCACCCGGTTCACGGACGAGCAGATCCTCGGCTCTCTTGCCTCGGTCCTCACGGCGCCGCGCAGGGCGGAGCTCGAGCGCACCGGCAACGTGGATCTGGCCTATGAGCTGCGGGAGCCGGGCAGTGAGCGCGGGCGCCGGTTCCGGGTGAACGTGTTCCGGCAGATAGGCGGGCTCGCTGCGGCCTTCCGCCCCATCTGGGACGACGTGCCCACCCTGGAGCAGCTCAACCTGCCCGAGTCCATCCGGGAGCTGGCGGAGCTGCCCCATGGACTCGTCTTGCTGACGGGCCCCACGGGGAGCGGCAAGTCGACGACCCTCGCCGTGCTCATCGAGCACATCAACAGGACGCGGGCGCGGCACATCATCACGCTCGAGGACCCCATCGAGTACCTCTACAAGCGCAAGCGCAGCGTGGTCCATCAGCGGGAGGTGGGGATCCACGTCGACTCCTTCGCCACCGGGCTCCGCTCCGCGCTGCGGGAGAGCCCGGACGTGATCCTGGTCGGCGAGATGCGGGACCTGGACACCATCTCGGCCGCCATCACCGCCGCAGAGACCGGCCACCTGGTGCTCTCCACGCTCCACAGCGGCAGCGCGACCATGGCCATCGATCGCATCGTGGACGTGTTCCCGGAGTACCAGCAGTCCCAGATCCGCACCCAGCTCGCCGACGTCCTGCGAGGGGTCGTCACCCAGCGTCTGCTGCCGAGCTCCACGCCCCGGAAGCGTGTGCCGGCGATTGAGATCCTGAAGGTCAACTACGCGATCGCAAACCTGATTCGTGAGCACAAGAACCACCAGATCAACTCCCAGATCCAGACCGGCCGCGAGGAGGGGATGGTGCCCATGGACCGCTCCCTGGCGGACCTGGTCCGTGCCGGGCGGATCTCACGGGAGGTGGCCATGCGGGCGGCTCACGACCAGCGGCACCTGAAGGGCCTGCTGGACTCCTGAGCCCACCGGGCGGGCTGGTAACACCACGCGGGTAGCCAGGAAACGGCACTTCGGCTAGGATCACGCGCTGCACCCCCGATCTCCGCGGTGGCGGAGGAGAGACGAGGTCCATGAGCGGCTCCCTTGGCGTGCCCGTGTCCGAGCACAACGGCCTGCCCGATCTGGCGGACCTGATCCGGTCGCTCCGCGCGGATCCGGGGGGGGCGCAGGTCCTGGAGGGGCTCGACCGGGTCGAGGCGGCCCTCCGGCAGAGAGGCGACTGGGACCAGCTCTACGGAGTCTTCGAGGAGCTGGCCCGCGGCGCAGGCGAGGGGGCTCGCGCCCTGCTCCAGGAGCGCGTCGCCCGCGTGCTCGCGTCCCACGCCGGAGCGTCCGGCGATCCTGCCACTGCCAGCGCGCTGCTGCTCCGCTGCGGGGACCTGCTCTCCGGTCCCCTGAACCGGCCCGTGGAGGCGACCGCCCGGTACCTCGAGGCCTTCCACGCGGTGCCGGAGCCGCGCGCGCTCGATCAGGCGCTGGCGCTGGTCGAGGGCATCGGTGATCGCACGTTCGCCCGGGAGCTCCTCGAGGCCCGCCTGGAGGTGGCGCCGACGCCCGAGGACCGGAGGGCGGTGCTCCTGCGGCTCGCGGGCATGGCCATCGACGACGAGGCGCTGGGGCGTGCTGCTGCGCTCCTCGAGGAGGTGGGAGCGACCGGCGACGCACCGGCGGCCCTGCAGGGGCGCCTCGGCGACCTGAGCGCGGCGCGGCGGCGGCGCGTCGAGGGGCTGCGCCAGGCGGTGGAGGCCGCGAGGCTCGGGGCGGACCGCGCGCGCGCCCTGGTGCGGCTCGCCTCGGAGCTGCTGCGGGGGGAGCCTGGCCGCGACGAGCGCGCGGAGGCCTGCGCCGCCTGGGAGGGGGCCATCGCCCAGGACGCGTCGGGGCCGGCGGCGGTCGAGGCACTGGACGCCCTGGAGCGGGAGCTTCGCGGCGCCGACGCCGTCGACGACCTCGCCCGCGTCTGGGAGGGCGTCCTACGGGTCACCGAGGAGGACGCGCTGCTGCTGCGCGCGCACCGGGGGCTCGGGCTCCTGGCGCTCCAGGCCGGCAGCCCGGGTGAGGCGGGGGAGCACCTGCGTGCAGCGCTGGCCATCGAGCCGGCGGACCCCGAGGCCCTCTCCGGACTCGCCGCCGTCGCTCGCGCCGAGGGGGACTGGCGCGCCCTGGTCGACGCGCTGGAGCGCCAGCGGGCGCTCACCCGGGGTCGCCGTGAGGACCACGCCCTCCAACTGGAGATGGCGAGCGTCCTATGGCTGCGCCTGGGTGATCACGAGGGGGCCGAGAGGCTCTTCCGGCGCATCCGCGGCAACGACGCCCAGAGCGCCGTGGCCCTCGCATTCTACGACGACTGGTACACCCGGAGGCAGGACTGGCGCCGCGCCGTCGCCACCGTGGAGCAGCGCGCGGCGCTGGCGGACACGCCCGCAGAGAGGCTCGCGCTGTCGCACCGCGCAGCGCGCCTCGCGGAGGAGCACCTCCAAGGGACGGACAAGGCCATCGACGCGTGGCGGGCCGTGTACGCCCTGGAGCCCACCGCGGACGTGGCGGCGACGCTCACGGCCCTCCTCGCACGCGCGGGCCGCTGGCACGCACTGCTGGAGCTGCTCGAGGAGCGGATCGCGAGCGCCGACCCCGACACGCAGGTCCGCCTGCTCGAGGAGATCGCCGGCGTCTACCGTGACCCAGCCCGCCTCCCGGTGGACGAGATGGTGGTCAAGACCCTCTGGAGGGTCCTCGCCATCACGCCGTCGAGGCTCGACCTCCTCGACGAGATCGCTGCCCGCGCGGAGGCCGCGGGCCGTTGGACCGAGCTGGCGGACGCTCTGGAGCGGCGCATCGAGGGGAGCTCGGAGGCGGCCGACGCCCTCGCCGCGCGGCGCCGCCTCGCCGCGCTGTACGTGCGCCGCCTGGGGCGTCCCGTGGACGCCGTCCCCCACCTGCTCGGCGTGCTGGCGGTGGCGCCCGACGACCTGGACGCCATCCGATCCCTCAAGAGCGTGTACCGGGCGCAGCAGGACATCAGCGGGCTCGTGGCCATGCTTGGCCGCGAGGTGGACCTGCTGCGCGGGCGGGAGCGCGTCGCCGCCCTGGTCGAGCTGGCGGTCCTCGCCCGGGACCGCATGGGGGACCCGGAATCCGCCATCCGCTGCTGGGAGCAGGTGCTGGCGGAGGAGCCGGACAACGAGCGGGCGCTGTCGGCCCTGACGACCTTGTACGAGGCCGGTGAGCGCTGGGAGGAGCTCGCCGGGATCCTGGAGCGCCGCGCCCGCACCGCGCCCACGCGGCAGCGGCGCGCCGCGCTGTGGGAGGAGGTGGCACGGCTGCGCAAGGAGCGTCTGGGCGACGAGGGCGGCGTGGCGCGGGCGCAGGAGGCGCTGGCGGAGTCCAGGCCCGCCAGCGCCGACCTTCGCGCCGGCCTCCAGGCCCTGTCGCTGGACGACCGCTCCTGGGCGGAGCTGCGCGACGAGCACGCGGCCCGGGGCGACTGGCGCGGCTGGGCCACGGTCATCGAGAAGGCCGCAGCACACCTGGGCGACGCGGAGGACCGCGTCGACATGCTCGTCGAGCTGGCCCGCCTCTACGATGATCAGCTCCATGACCCTCGCCGCTCCCTGATGCGCTGGGAGGGGGTCCTGGCGGCAGCGCCGGACCACGTGCAGGCCGCCCGCGCCCTGTCCCGGCGCTACGAGGAGCGCAAGGCCTGGCGCAAGCTCGCGGAGGTGCAGGCCGTCATCGCGACTCACGCCGACGACCCGACGGAGGCCCGCGGCGCGATGGAGCGCCTGGTCGAGCTGCACGGGGCGCGGCTCGGGGAGCCGGACATCGCCTTTGCCTGGGCGGTGCGCGCCGTGCTGGCGGCGGCTCGGGAGGGCGGCGCGGGCGATCTCTTCCGCCTGGTGAGCCTCGCCGAGGAGGCCGACCGCTTCGAGGACCTCGCCGCCGCTTGCCACCAGGCCGCGGAGCTCCTCGGGGATCAAGACGGCGCGCGCCTCCAGGTCGTGCTGCTCCACGCGCGGGTGCTCCGGGAGCGCATGCAGCGGCCGGAGGAGGCCGCGGTGCTCTACGAGCAGGCGCTTGCCATCGACGCGACCAGCGACGAGGCGCTGTCCGGTCTGGAGGAGATCGCCATCCGGAGCAGCGACTGGGGGCGCCTGGAGAGCACGCTGTGGCTGCGCGTCCACGCGGCGGAGGGGCGCCCCGACAGCCGCACCTGGCTCCTGCGCCTGGGCGAGCTGTACGAGGACTTCCTGGACCGCCCGGACCGGGCCTTGGAGGTCTACCAGCGCCTCAGGGCGCTCGACCCGGCGGACCGGGCGGCGCTGGAGGGGGCGCGCCGCATGCTGGAGCGCCAGGGGAGGGGGGCGGAGCTGGCCGAGCTGCTCGCCGCCGCGGTGGCCGTCGAGCTGGATCTCGGGCACCGCCACGAGCTGCTGGTGGAGCTGGGCCGGCTGCACGGGGACCACCTGGGCTCGGCGGAGCGGGCGCTGTCGCTGTGGGCGCGCGTGCTGGAGGAGGCCCCGGGCCACGTGGACGCCCGGGCGGCCGTGGCCGGGCTTGTGGCCCGCGGGGTGAGGCAGCGGGAGGCGGCGACGGTCCTCGAGGCCGCCGCGCGGCGCACCGGCGACGCCGCCGCCCTCCTCGCCGCCCTGGAGACGCGGGCGACCCTGGAGGAGCACCCGGACGTGCGCCTCGACGTGCTCGCGGAGCTTGCTCGGCTCCACGAGGCGGACGCCCCCGGTCGGGCCTTCGATCTGCACCGCGAGGTCTTCCTGCACCGCCCCGAGTCCTCGGACGTGTGGGGTGGCTTGACACGGGCGGCGGAGGCCGCGGACCTCTGGGCGCCTCTGGCCGCCCTGTATGCGGCCGCCACGGGCGTCGGGGTCGCCGACGCCTCGCTCGCCCGCCCGCTGGAGGACCAGCCGGCTCGCCTCGAGCTGCTTCGCCGCCAGGCCGACATCCTGGACCGCAGGCTCGGGGATGCCCACGGCGCGATCGCCTGCTACGAGGAGGTCCTGGGGCACACGCCGAGCGACCCCGAGCTGCTCCTTGCCCTGGCTCGCCTGTACCGCCAGACCGGTGATCACGAGTGCCTGCTCCTCGTGCTGCGCAAGCAGGCCGAGATCGAGCCTGAGCGCCGCCGCCGCAAGGCGCTGCTGCGCTCGGCCGCTGCCGTGGCGGAGAGCGAGCTGCAGCAGCCGGCCGAGGCCACGGCGCTGCTCCAGGCGGCGCTGGCCCTGGATGGGGGCGACGACGACATCGTGGGCGAGCTCTTGCGCCTCGCGCGGGCCGCCGAGGACTGGGACGCCGTGGCCGGGCTGCTCCGCCACCGCATCGCCCATGCCGCCGTGGTGGACACGGTCGGGCTCCACTTGGAGCTTGCGGGCGTCCTCCTGGAGCACCTGAGCGACGTGGAGCGGGCCGTCCTGGCCCTGCGGGCCGCCACCGCGGCGGTTCCCGGCGCCGCGGCTCCGCGGGACGCGCTGCTCGCCATGGCCCAGGATCCCGCGCTGCCCGACCGGCCCCGGAGCGTCCCCCTGGTGGTCGCCGCGCTGCGCCCCCTCCTGGAGGCCGACGCGGAGGAGCTGGTTCTGCTGGAGGAGCTGCGGGTCGAGGCCGCGCTGGACGGCGGCGAGGCGACCCTCGACGAGGCGATCCAGGGGCTGCGGGACATCGCCGCGCTGCACCGGAGCCGCCTCGGCGACGAGGCGCAGGCCCGCGCGGCGCTGGAGCGCGCGCTGGCGCTCCGGCCCGGAGACCCCGCGACCCTCGGCGCGCTCATCGGGCTGGCCGCCGACTCGGGCGGCTGGGCCGAGCTCATGGACACCCTGGCGCCCGAGGCCTGGGACGAGGCCCTCCGGGCGCTGCCGGCGGATCCGGCGAGCCGGGGGCGCACCTGGGACAGCCTGGAGGCCCTGGAGGCCGTCGCCACCGATGCGGCGCGCTGGGAGCTGGCGGCGGCCGCCCTGCGCCGGAAGGCCGAGCTCGCGGACCCGGAGCAGGAGCGCGTGGTGCTCTACGCCCTGGCGGGGATCTACGAGGACCGCCTGGGGAAGCTCGACCTGGCTCTGACCGTCGTAGACCGCGTCCTCGGCGCGCATCCTGGCGATGACTCATCGCTGAGGGCGCGCGGACGCCTCTTGGAGTCCCTGGGGCGGTGGGAGGACCTGGGCGCCCACCTGCGAGACCAGATCGGCGCTCAGCCAGCGGGCTCGTTCCGCGACGGCCTCATCCTCTCGCTGGCGCGCCTCCAGGAGGACCAGCTCGATGACGTGACGGCCGCCTTGGAGGGCTACCGCGAGGTGGCGGGGCAGTCCTCCGCCCCCGCCGGGGACGCCGTGCGCGAGCTCTGGCGCCTCGTCAACCGCGATGACGTGGGGTGGGAGGCCAGCGAGGCCCTCCTCGAGGCTCTGGAGCAGCGGGGGGACGCCGAGGGCCTCATCGAGCTGGAGACCGTGCGCGGGGAACGCTTCCCCGAGCAGGCGGACGCGGTGGCCGGGCTGCGGCATGCGGCGCACCTCGCTGCGACCCGCCTCGGCGATCCGGAGCGCGCGTTCGAGCTTCTGGCCCTGGCCTTCGCCCGTCAGCCCGGCGACGACGCGCTGTGGGCCGAGCTCTGCGCCGTGGCCGTCGCTCCGTCCGCGGGGCCCAGGCTCCTCGATCTGGTGGCGGAGGCGCGGGACCGCCTCGACGATGCGGGGCAGCGCGCGGCGCTCGCGTGGCAGGCCGCGCGGCACGTCCGCGACGTGCTCGCCGACGGCCAGACGGCTGCCGCCCTGCTGTGGCTGGTGGTGGAGGACGAGCCAGGGAACCTCGCTGCGCTGGAGCAGCTCGAGGACCTCCACGCCGGGATGGACGACTGGGAGAAGGTCCTCCAGGTGCTGGAGCGCGTCGTGGACGCGACGGACGACCCGGCGCAACGGGTCGCAGTCCTTCACCAGATGGGCAGCCTGCTCCAGGGGGCGCTCGACCGGGAGCTGGAGGCCCTGGAGCTGTATGAGCGCATCCTGCAGCTCGATCCCAGCGAGACCGACGCCTACGCCCAGATGGAGGCGATCTTTGCCCGAAGCGAGCAGTGGGACGACGTCGCTCGCGTCCTCGTGCGGGCGCTGGACGCCGTCGAGCCCGACCCGGAGCGGCAGGAGGAGGCGCTGCGCCTCAAGCGCCGCATCTGCGAGGTGCTCTGGGAGAAGCGGGGCGAGGTGGACCTCGCCCTGGGCTTCGCGGGGGAGCTCGTCTCCCAGGACCCGGCGGACCCGGCCGCGGAGCGGGTGCTCCGCGCCATGTGGGCGGCCGGAGTGGAGCCCGAGCGGGTCGGGGAGCTGCTGCTCGCCGCCCACGAGGGGGCCGGGCGCTGGAGCGAGGCGGTCGCCCTGCTCCGGGAGCGCGCAGAGGAGACGGCCGACCCCGGGGCGCTGGACCGGGTCGCCGCCATCCAGCGGGACCGGCTGCACGACGCGGACGGCTGGTTCCAGGCGGCGCGGGACGCGGCGCGGCTCGCGCCCACGCCCGCACGCCTGGACGAGCTGGAGCGGGCCGCCAGGAGGCGAGACGCCTGGTCCGACCTCGACAAGCTCTACTCCGCGATGCTCCAGGAGGTGGCCAGCGAGGAGCTCAAGCTGTCCATCGGGCTGCGTCTGGCCGAGCTGCGGGAGCGCCACCTGGACGACCCCGCCGCCGCCGCCAGGGCCTACCTCGACGTGCTCGGGCGCAACGAGCGCGACGTACAGGCGGCGCTGTCCCTGGAGCGCCTGTACCGGCGCTTGGAGCGCTGGGAGGATCTGGTCGAGCTGTTCGAGCGCATGGCGTTGATCAGCGAGGCCGTGGGCGAGCGCGTCGCTCTCTACATGAAGGCCGTCAACCTCTGGGACGAGTTCCTCGGCCGGCCCGAGCGCGCCGCGGACGACCTGCGGCGGGTGCTCGAGATCGACCCGGGCAACAAGGAGGCGCGCACGCGGCTGGAGCGGTCGCTCCTGCGCAGCGCCGACTACGTGGATCTGGGGGACTGCTACCGGGCGTGGATCGACGCCGAGCCCGACCCCGTGGCCGCCACGGAGACGCGCTTCAAGCTGGCCTTCCTCCTCGCCGAGCACCTGGACGACCTGGCGGAGGCGCTGGAGCAGGTCCGGCTGCTGTTCGAGTCCGCCCCCGGCTACGCCGCCGCCGTGCGCTGGCTGGAGTCCCTGCTCGACCGGCTGCCCGAGGGCGTGGACTCCCAGCGGCCGACCGTGGCGACTCTTCTCGAGGAGCAGTACGGGGAGGAGACCCCGTGGCAGCGGTGGGCGCGGGTCATCGAGGCCCAGCTCGCCCACACGGACGACTCGGAGTCCCGGGCCCTCCTGCTCCTGCGCCTGGGGGAGCTCCTGCGGGACAGGGCGGACGACCCGGAGAGCGCGCTCCAGCGAATGGGCGAGGCGCTTGCCCTGATTCCCGGGGACGAGGGGCTGGAGGACGAGGTGGCCGCGCTGGCCACGCGGTCCGGGCTGGCGGCCCAGCTCCGCGATCTGTGGCGGGGGCTGGCGGACCGCGTGGGGGATTCGGACCTGCAGGATCGCTACCTGCTGCGCGCGGCGGAGCTGTCCGAGGAGCTCGGCGACGCTGCCTGGGCGCTGCCCTTGTGGGGGCGCCTCGCGGAGCGCCACCCAGAGCACCCGAGGGCCCAGCAGGCGCTGGAGGCGCAGCTCGACCTGGAGGGGGACGACGAGGCGCTGGCCGGTCTGCTGGAGCGCCGCATCGAGCGGGAGCAGGACCCGACCGCCCTGGGAGACCTGCACCGCCGGGCGGCCGAGCTGCGCCAGAGCACTGGACGGAGCGATCTCGCCGCCGACCACCTGCGCGCGCTCCTGGCCCTGAACCCGGCGGACCTGGACGCCTCGGAGCGCCTGGAGGCCATCGCGTCGGACGAGAAGGACTGGGTCGGGCTGGTCGCGATCTACAAAGATCGCCTGGAGCACCTGGAGGCGCCAGAGCGCAGGGTGGAGGTGCTCTCGCGCCTCGCGCAGATCTTCGAGCGCTACCTGGGCCGCATCGACGAGGCGGTCGGGTGCTACCGCGCCATCTTCGACCTCAACCCGAACAACCTCTACGCGGTCACGAGCCTGGAGCGCCTGTACCCCGTGGTCGAGGGCTGGCACGAGCTGCTCGACGTGCTGCTCGTCAAGCGCGAGCTGTTCGCATCGCCCAGGGACAAGATCGGCATCAACCACGCCATCGGCCGCCTGTGGCAGGACCACCTGGGCAGCCCCGAGAAGGCGCTCGACTTCTATCGGGTGGTGGTGGAGTGGGAGCCCGACCACGCGCCGACCCTGGAGGCCCTGGAGGACCTGGTCCGGGATGGCGACTTCCACGCCTCGCTGGTCATCGAGCCCCTGTATGAAGGCGCCCAGGAGTGGCGCAAGCTCGTGCGCCTGTACGCCATGCAGCTCCCGCACTTCGCCGAGGCCGACGAGCGGGCGGCTCTGCACGTGCGCGCCGCGGAGGTGTGGGAGCACCGCCTGACAGAGCCCGACCAGGCGATCATCTCGCTGGCCCACGCGCTCCGGGAGGACACCGCGTCGGCGGACGTGCGCGCCGCCCTCTGCGGGGTGGCGGAGCGCCACGGGCGCTGGCGCACGTTGGTGGAGCGGGTCGGCGAGCTCCTCGACGAGGCACCGGAGCTGGACCCGGGGCGCGACGCGACGCTGTGGCTGGCGCGCCTGGCCGAGCAGCGAGCCGGGGACCGGGAGGAGGCCATCCGGCGCTACCGGAGGGTCCTGGATGCCGACGAGCTGCACCCGGAGGCCCACGCGGCCCTCGAGCGCCTTCTGGTGGCGGAGGAGCGCTGGAGCGACCTGGTCGACCTGTTGGCGAGGAGGGTGGCCGCCGCCGGGGCGTCAGAGCGACAGGCGCTGCGCCTGGGCATCGCGGAGGTCCTGCTCGATCGCCTGCGAGACGCCGATGCCTCGTTGGCCCTCCTGACGGAGCTCCTGTCCGAGGACGCGACACGCGACAAGGCCCTCCAGATGTTGGAGCGGCTCGCAGGGCGCCACCCGGAGATGCGCGAGGACGTGCTCGCCGTGCTGGAGCCCGTGTACCGGCGCACGGAGCGCTGGGACCACATGGGGAAGCTCCTCGACCTGTGCATCCAGGCCACGCGGGACCCGGTGCGGCGTGGCGAGCTGGGTGAGGCGCTCGGGGCCCTGACCAGGGACCGCCTCGGGCGCCCGGAGGCGGCCTTCGACGTGTGGCGGCGCGCGCTGGTGGACGACCCGAACCGCGCCCCGTCCCTGCTGCCGGTGCTCTCCGAGCTGGCCGCGTCCCTCGACCGCTGGGGGGCCTTCGCCGACGCGCTGGATCAGGCGGTGGATGCGCCTCAGCTCATGGACGTGCGCCTGCAGCACACGCTGCTCCTCCGGAGCGGCGAGGTGCGCCTGGAGCGGCTGGGCGACGTCCTCGGCGCCGAGAGGAGGCTGCGCCACGCCCTGGAGCTCGACCCCCAGAGCGCGGCCGTCCTCGAAGCCCTGGAGCGCCTGTACGAGGGCGCCGGCAGGCATGCCGACCTGGTGGAGATCTGCGAGCGCCGCGCGGAGCTGCCGCTGTCCTTCGACGAGCAGCGCCGCCTCTACGGGAAGCTGGCGACCGCGGCCCGCGCGCTGCGGGACACGGACAAGGCCGTCTCCGCCTACCGCCGCGTCCTGGACCTGGATGGCGCCGATGCGGAGGCGCTGCGCATGCTGGAGCTGCTCTACGAGAGCTCCGGTGACTGGGCGAGCCTGGCCACGGTGCTGGAGCGCGAGGCGTCGGTGCCGGGGCGCCCGGCCGGGGAGCTGGTGGAGCTGAGACTGCGGCTGGCGCGGCTGCGCGAGGACAGGCTCCACGACCCAGAGGGCGCCATGGAGGCGTGGGAGGAGGTCTCGGAGCTCCAGCCGGGCAACACGGACGCCCTCGGGGCCCTGGAGCGGCTCTACTCGTCGGCGGAGCTGTGGGAGCCGCTGCGGGCCGTGCTGGAGCGCAAGGCGCAGGCGGCCACCACGGACAAGGCGCGCATGGGCGTATGGCACGCGCTCGCGCGGCTCCATGAGCGCCAGCTCGGCGACGTGGAGGGGGCCATCGAGTACAACCAGCGGGTCTTCGACCTGGACCGGGGGAGCGCCGACGCCATCAACGAGCTGGTGCGCTTGTACCACAAGCACGCGCGCTGGCGGGAGCTGGCGGAGCTGTACGAGGCGAAGATCGCGCTGACGGTTCGGGGGCCGGAGCGCAACAGCCTGCTGGTCAAGTCTGCGGAGCTGTGGGAGCGCCACCTGGACGAGCCGGACAAGGCCATGGACAACCTCCAGGAGGTGCTGGAGCACGAGCCGGAGCACATCTACGCGCTGCGGGTGCTCGCGCGTCTCAAGGAGCGGCACGGGGACTGGGTGGACGCCCTGGAGATCCTGGAGCAGCTCCTGCCCCAGCTCGACGACCCGGACGAGCGGCTGGACGTGCTCGTGAAGATTGGTCGCCTCCAGGCGGAGCAGGGCGACGACGAGGAGGCCGCGCTGGCAGCCTACACGGAGGTCATCGCCCTCGACCCGAACCACCGCGGGGCCAACGAGGCGCTGCGGTCGCTCTACGCGCGGCGCGAGAAGTGGACCGAGCTCGTCGAGGTGATCCAGCGCCAGCTCCAGTGGGCCCAGACAGACAAGGACAAGGCGGCCCTCTACCGGGAGCAGGCGCTGATCTGGCGAGACCGCTTCGGGCGCAAGGACCTGTTCCTCAAGAACATCGAGAAGGCCTACGAGCTGCGCCGGGACGACCCGGAGACAGTCAAGGCCATGCTCGCGTTCTACGAGCAGGTCCAGGACTGGGAGCAGGTGGCGCCGCTGCTGGAGTGGTTCGTCGGCTATCTGGAGCAGCGCCGCCTTCACCAGCACGTCCCCAAGTATGCCCACCAGCTCGGTCTCGTCCAGGAGAAGCTCGGCCTGCGGGACAAGGCGCTCCAGTCTTACGCACGGGCCTACAAGCAGGACGCGACGTACTTCCCGAACCTGCTCTCCTACGGGCGGCTCCTGATTCGCCTCGGGCTCTTCGACCAGGCCCTGGTCATCTACCAGGCCATGCAGCTCCAGCAGCACGACGCCGCAGATGATGTGAAGGTCGAGATCTTCTTCAATTTGGGACAGATCTGCCTCAAGCTTGGTGACACGACGAAGGCGAAGCACTATCTTCAGAGGCTCCAGCGCATCGACAGGAACCATGCGCCGACCATCGCGATCCTGGAGCGGCTGGAGAGGGAGGGGTAGGGGATTCCATCCAACCAACGGAGGTGCAGCGTGACCTGGCCAGCAAATTGTCTTCCGCTCCCCAACGAGGAGGCCGCGCGACCCGACCCGAGTGTCCTGACCAACGTAGCGCCTGGCGATCAGGACCCCGCAATCAACCTCGTCATGTCCAAGGTAAAGGGTGCAACGCGGCAGAGCAGGACAGAGTGCGTCGCCGCCTGGGCGGCGGACTGCCGGTCACGCGGTCAGTTCGACAGGCTCTCGAAGGTGTATCTCGTCGGTCACGGCAATGCCGGGATCCTGAACATGCGGGGATCAGACTCTGGCGCTGACCTCATCAGCCTGCGAGTGGACAGCTATCGCCCACTCCTACAGTTGGTCAAGGGCTCCTATCTGAAGCCTGACGCCGAGATCTGGCTCGTAGGATGTCTCGTGGCGTGCTCCAACCCCGATGATCAGAACCAGGACGGGCCGCTGCTCATGTTGTCCATCGCGCGATGGTTGAGGCACCCGGTCGTCGCCGCGACAGGGTACGTCAGCGCATCGGCCTTCAATGCGGTGGGCCCGCTGGAGGCGAGCATCGACGTGGCGAGGGTCGAACCCTGGGGTTGCCCCCCCCGCATCGATCTACCGGACTTCATTGACATACCGGATGACTCTCTTGCGGTGGGCGCGGCATCCTTCGACGAGCTCCTTCGTGACGTCAGGGCGGTTGGTGAAGTCAATGCGGTCGAGGTGCACTTCCTGCTCAACACCGTGAGACGAGCGGTCGAGGGCGACCAGCCCTATGATGGGTCCTCCGCGCTCGATCTCCCTCTGATGAGCTTCCCGCTGACATTCTCCGACGGAGCGATGGGGTGGTTGGAGATCACTCTGGGAGGCCTCGCCGTGGCGGTCCGTGGCCCGTCCTGGCGACTCATCTATCGGAAGCGGAGGGGAGTGTCCAACCTCCACAAGATGCTGGCGCACCCGACAAGAGACTGACCCAGACTGCCCGCACGCCGCCGCGACTCGCGGCGTGGCGGGCGTGTCTCAGGAGTTGATGAAGGTGTCGTCGATGGCGATCTCACCCTGAGCGCCGACCGTCTCGAGATCGATCATCGTGGGGCTCGTCGGGTCGTACTTTCGCGACGGGGCGATGAGCCGCAAGTTGAAGGGGTTGACCATTACGGACTGACCGGCGTAGGCGCCTCCGGTGAACGCAAGCGTCACGTTGAGGCTCACGACCAGCCCAGAGTAGATGTACTGCCGGCCGCGTGCTTGAGTGCGGAGCCCCCGCTTCATGAACCACATGTCGTTGAGCAGGGCGCCCGTGAACTTGGTGCCCACCGTCGGCACGATCTGTTTATTGGGGTCGGTGACGTCCTTGTCGAGGGGGTCGAGCTCGAAGGGGCCGATCCACGGGGGGAGGCCGCCCGCCGGCACTCCCGTGTTGCTGGTGTCCTCCAGCAGCAGCACGACCGGAACTACGGCCTGCACCCTCGCGTCCACCTTGTGGGTCGGGTAGGCCTTCGGGAGTGCGATCGGGTGCTTCGTCTCGCCCGTAATGGGGACACTGTTGTTGATGCACCAGCCGCGCCCCATGAAGTACTCGCCCACCTCGGAGATCACCGGCGGGTAGGTGCATAGGTTTGCGCTCGATGGATCCATGTCCAAGATGTCGTTGCGGTTACCCCATAGGGCGGTCCTGTTCGCCCGAATGTCCTGAAGGAAGATCTGGATCACGCGGGACTGGCTGTCGTAGCCCGTGATCACCACGCTCTTCCCATAATAGGGATCTGGGTTGGTCATCGACGCCTCCGTCTTCGGCAGGTCCATCTGGTAGTTTGAGAACCCTAGGAAGAGTCGAACGTCGCATGCCACGGACTGGACGTCAATACCCTTTCACGGTCCGTCCACGGCACACCGGACCCCCAGATCGAACGAGAGGTAGCGAGGGTCCCGGGAGTTGCGGAATGGCTCTACGTATCCCTCCAACTGCGGGTCGTCGGCCCAGGAGTCTCCTCGGATCACGCGCATGCCGTGGCGGTCGGCGCCGTCGACGGGGGTGGCCGTCCACTCTCCGACATTGCCTGCCAGGTCGAGGTGGCCGTATGGGCCCTGTCCGGCTAGGAAGCTGCCAGCAGGAGCCACGCCGTCGAAGCCGTCCCCGTCCCCGAGCAGGTTTGCCCGGCGCGTCGTCTCCAGGGTACCCCACGGGGTGGGCCGGCGAGGCATGGGGTTGAGAGTCCCTGCGAGGTGAATCCCGCCTCGGACGGCCTTCGCCCACTCATCGGAGGTGGGGAGGCGCTTGCCGAGGAAGCGGCAGAGGGCCTCGGCATCGTAGGCCGTGAGCTGGGTGGCGGGGCGGTCTGGATCCTGCGCCGCCTGGAGCTGCGCGACGCGGGCCCCGATGGAGCGTCGAGCGCCCGTCAATGGGGCCATCTCCAGATAGAGGGCGAGCTGGGCGTTGGTCACCTCGGTGGCGTCGAGGCGAAACGACGGCAGGTCTCGGACCTCCTCGGGGCGCACGTTCTCGCGCCGCCGGATGGGTGGGTCTCCCGGGCCGGCGAGGATGACGGGCCCCCCCGGCACGGGCAGGGTCCCGGCAAGGGTCGCCGCGCAGGTCGGAACGTGGAGGGCCATCTTCTGTGGCGTGGCCCGGTCGGCGAAGCCTGGAAGCGCCTGCACGAACACCCAGGAGGGGCCACAGGAGTCGCCGGCCCTCCCTCGCCCGTCAATGCGGATCCACGCCGCGCCGGAGCGCGCCTCGATGCGCTCGTGCCAGCCGGCCACCGGGAGCCGCTCTCGCGCGATGCTGGCCTCGGGGACCGGGTCGCCCGGGAGGGTGCGGTCGGTCGGGTCGGGGGCATGAAGAGAGACGGACAGCTCCGGTAGCGCCTCCGCCGAGACCTCCGTGGCGCGCAGGGTCGCGGGGTCCCAGTCGAAGGGCAGCAGCTCCAGGTCGAACACGCCGACGTCTCCCGTCGCCAGCGCGATGGCCCGAGACTGCTCCAGCGCCTGCCGCTCGCGCTCTGCGAATGCCGCCGCGACCACGGTGGAGACGATGGCGATGGCGGTCAGGGAGGCGAGGGCCCCCCCGAGAATCAGGCGGCGCTTCCTGCGGGCCCGCTGCTCGGATCGAGCGCCTGCGGCCAGGAGGGCCTGGACGTCGTCCGGCACCGCCACTCCTAGCCGAGCGATGCGGCGCAGGGCATCGGCGAGGGCATCTCCCGCCAGCGCCTGGTCGTCGCGACCTCCCCGCGCTGTCCAGAGCGCCGCCGCCTGGCTGAGCTCCTCGAGGAGGACGCGCTCCTCCCGGCTCTCCTCCACCCAGCGCAGGACGCGGGGCCACGCCCTCAGGAGCGCCTCGTGGGCCACCTCCAGGGCCGCCTCGCCCCCCGCGCGCCTCCCGACCAGCAGGCGTGCGGCGAGGAGGCGCTCTGCGGCGACCTCTCCCGCCTCGCCGAGGTCGCGGAGGGCGTCGGCCCGAGAGACGACGCGCCGGTTCCCCTGAGGTGTGGAGAGGCGCAGCAGCAAGGAGCGGGAGGCGTTGCGCTCCTGCTCCGTCATGGCGTCGAGGACCCCGTCGGCGTGCTGCGCCAGCGCTCCGCCCAGGCCGCCCATGGCCTCGTACCGTGCTCGGAGGAGGAGCCTCCGCCCCTTGTCGCGCTGGTCCCACAGGCTGCGGCACGCGAACTGGAGCAGCGGCAGCCCGGCGGGCTCGTCGAGGAGCTCGCGGACCATGTCGTCCACCACCGCGGGGTCGTCCCACGCGTGGTGGGTCCGTGCCAGCGGGCCTTCCACGATCTGGCGCAGCGCCGCCTCGTCCAGGCGCCGCAGGACGGTGACGCGGCTCAGGGCGGACTGCATGGCGGGCGTCGCCGCGAGCTTCCCCAGGAAGTCGTCGCGGGCCGTGAAGATCACCCGCACCGGAGACTCCGGGTCGTCCGCGCCCTGGCACAGCGCCGTCAGGAAGGCGTCTCGGGTGGCGGGGTCCGCCTGGGTGCACGCCTCCTCCGCCTGGTCGACGAAGACCAGGACTCTGGAGCGGCACACCCGGGCGACCCGCTCCAGCTCGACGGCGAGGCTCCCGGGTTTTGCGCGAAGGCGCGCCTCGAGCGCGTCGACCGGGTCCGTTGCGTCATCGACGACGCTGTCCCGCGAGCGGCCAGACTCCAAGGCGACGACGCGCGCTGCCAGCGTCCGCAGGGGCCGCACGCCCGGCCGCATGACGAGGAGGGCCCAGGCGCCCTCCTCCTGGAGTCGGGGCACCACGCCAGCGCGCACGAACGAGCTCTTCCCCGCCCCCGATGGCCCGACCACGGGCAGCACGGTCTCGGTGCGCATGCGCTCGATGAACGCGTCCACCTCGCCCTCGCGCCCGAAGAAGACCGTAGAGTGCTGGGCGTCGTAGGGGAGCAGCCCCGGGAAGGGGCAGTCGTTGACGCGGCTGCTTGGTGCCGTGTGCTCCACGGGGCCCGCCAGCGTCGCCTCCACCTCCTCCAGGTGGGGTCTGCCGGCCGGGTCCACCGACAGGCAGCGCCGGACGAGGTGTGCCACGGGCTCCGGGCAGGCGCCGAGGTCCACGCGGGACAGGTCCGCGAGCAGCGTGGGCACGTCCTCCGGGTCAGTCGCCTGGCCGTCGAGCGGGTGCCGCCCTGCGAACATCTCGGCGAGCATCAGCCCGAGCGCCCACACGTCGGTGGCGGGGGTCAGTCTCCTCCCCGCCCACTGCTCGGGCGCCATGTACTTGGGAGTCCCGCCGAGCCGGGACGCCCCGCCCCCCGGGTCGAGCGCCTGGGCGAGCCCGAAGTCGACGACCCGCAGCCGCCCATCACACGGCAGCACGACGTTGTCGGGCTTCAGGTCGCAGTGCAGCACGCCGTGGGCGTGGGCGGCGCTCAGAGCGCGACCGATGGCGAGGCCCCACCGGCAGGCCTGTACGACGGACGGGCGCCCCGCATCGAGGCGGCTCCGCAGGTTGGACCCGTCCAGGTACTCCAGGGCGATGTACGGCTGCCCGCGCACCTGCCCGAGGGCGTGGACGATGACGATGTGCGGGTGGCTGAACCGCGCGGTGATGCGGGCCTCTTCCAGAAAGCGCTGGGTCCGCTCGGGCGTGATGCGGCTCGGCAGAATGAGCTTGAGCGCGACCAGGCGCCCGAGGCGCACGTCCCGGGCCAGGTACACGCACCCCATGCCGCCCTGCCCGAGCAGGCGCTTCACCTCGAAGCCGTCGACGCGCTCTCCGGCGGCGAGGACTGCCCCGCGCTCATCCACCAGTGGAGCTTCGGCGGCGCCGAGGGTGGTCCCGCTGGGGCTGGCGCCTTGTGGGGGTCGCGGATACATCAGAGACGGGGCACCGGCGGCCGGTCGATGGCGGCGGCAGGCGCGGCTTCAAGAGGCTTGGCCAGCGCCGACAGCGTCAGCCATTGGACCAGGGTGGGGCTCTGGGTGGTCGTATCGACGGGGCACGCCGGCCGGTTCGTGATCTGCGGATCCGTGGCGACCATGGGGCACGTCCTCCCGCGTCGAGCGCGAGCGATCAACGTGTCGGCAGCTCCGATGGGGCTGAGTATGACCGCTCCGGCGCCCCCGTCAACCCCGGCCACTCCGCGCTCCGGTCGGGGGCCTCGCGGGCTGCGGCGCCCCTCCCCTTGAGTCAGGCGGCCTCGATGCCGGCCCTCCGCCGCAGCTCCCGAATGAAGCCGTCGCGGTCCTGCGGAGACACGAGCACGAAGGTCCCCTTCCCGTTGGGCTTGTCGTAGTCGATGCGGACCCGCTTGAGCGAGAGGGCGGGGGAGCTGAGCGGGTTGCTCGATGCGGCCACGGTGCGGATGCGGTCGTAGGGGACCCGGACGCGCACGAGCCCGAAGCGAACGAGCAGGGCGTCGCGGGTCAGGGTGTAGCGCATCGGGAAGACCAGGCCTCCGAGGATCCCCCAGGCCACCAGCAGGGAGATCACGCCCGGCACCACGTCATAGGACCGCCCGGGCTGGACCGACGCGCCGATGACGACCAGCGGCGCGATGGCCACCCACACGAGGAGGAGCCCGATCCACCAGTCCACCTTGCTCTTGTGCTCCACGTCCATGCTCGCGCCTCCTCGTGTTGTCACGGGGCCGGAAGGTCTCGGGCGGTCCGTTTGCCGATGGCCGTCACAAACGCGCGGTGCTCGCCCGCGGTCTGGACGCGGCGTCACTCTGCTGGATGAACGCCGATTGCGATCCCTGAGCGTCGCCCCGCTCCGCGGTCTCTCCTCAGCGCCGCTCGGACGACGCCACCGCCCGGTGACTCAGCTCGGCGAGGATGGCGCCGACGCGGCTCCAGCACCACCCGGCGGCGCGCCCGACCGCGCCGGTCCGCGCGCCCAGCACCGTCTGGAGCGCCTCGAAGCGGTCGTAGAGATCCTGCTGCTCGGTGATCGCGCCGCCGGGCCCGAAGGTGATCACCGACATTCCGGGAAACTCGAACGGGGAGCCGTCCGGGCGGCGGCCGGGGAGGCGATTGAGCCACCGCACGACGACCCGCCCCTCGCCCGCGACGTGCCACTGGATGGGGAACGTCCACCCCTCGAGCCCCGCCATGCTGCGCCGCAGGAAGGCCGCGATGGCGGGCTGGCCCTCGTGCCACCCGAAGAAGGGGTCGAAGTACCGGGCGTCCTCCGCGAACAGCGCCCCCAGCCCCTCCCAGTCGCCGGCCTCGTGGACCCGGCGGTGGCGAGCGTAGGCCACCGCGGTGGCGTCGCGGTCGAGGGGTGGTGGGTGGCTCATGGCGGCGGATCTCCTGTGGCGTCGTCGGTGGGGCGACGCTACGAGACCGCCGCCGGGAAGTCAACGTCACATCGGCGAGCGGAGGCGCTCACGGAGACGCCGGGACGACTCACAGGGCTGGGCGGGTGGCCTCCGCGCGTTCGCCGGCTGCTGGAGCGGCCCCGCCGGCACCCGCGCTCGCCTGCCGCCCGTCCGGGCTGAGCGTCCCGCTGACGGGGCCGCGAGACGCAACGTGTGATCGCCAGGGCAGGCCCACCCCGCGGGTGACAGGGACGCGCCCACGGTGCTACCGTCTGCCCCATGCCGGAGCTCCCCGACATCACCGTCTACGTGGAGGCGCTCGCGGCGCGCGCGGTCGGCGCCTCGCTCGTGGGGGTCCGCCTGGCGAGCCCCTTCCTCCTGCGCACCGTCGAGCCTCCCCTCGACCTGGCCACCGGCCGCCGGGTGGTCTCCGTGGGGCGCCTGGCCAAGCGCATTGACCTGGCGCTGGAGGGAGATCTCCACCTGGTCATCCACCTGATGGTCGCGGGCCGTCTCCGGTGGGAGACCCCAGGGGCCGCCATCCCTGGTCGCGTCGGCCTCGCAGCCTTCGACTTTGGCACCGGGACGCTGATCCTGACGGAGGCCGGGACGAAGCGGCGGGCGTCGCTGCACGTCGTTCGCAGCGAGGGGCTCGCGGCGCTCCATCGCGGAGGCGTGGAGCCCTTGGAGTGCGAACCCCAGGTCTTCTGGGACGCCCTCACCCGGGAGAACCACACCCTGAAGCGCGCGCTGACGGACCCCCGCCTGCTCTCGGGCATCGGGAATGCCTGCTCCGACGAGATCCTGCACCGCGCTCGCCTGTCTCCCGTGCGGCTCACGGGGACCCTGTCTCCCGAAGAGCTGCGACGGCTACGTGAGGCGACGATCACCGTCCTGGCGGAGTGGACTGCGCGGCTCCGACACGAGACCGGCGGTGGTTTTCCCCAGAAGGTGACGGCCTTTCGGCCGGAGATGGCCGTCCACGGGCGCTACGGCCAGCCATGCCCGGCGTGCGGGACCACCGTGCAGCGCATCCGCTACGCCGACAACGAGACCAACTACTGCCCCCGCTGCCAGACGGATGGGCGCCTGCTCGCAGACCGGGCCCTGTCGCGCCTGCTCAAGCAGGACTGGCCTCGGACCATCGCCGAGCTGGAGGAGCGGCCGTGGGCGCCCAAGCCTCCTCCCGAAGCGACGACATGACCGCCAGACCCTGCATCTCCGCCGCCGAGGCGCGGCGCCTGTTCCTGGGCGCCCAGGCGCTGCTCGAACCGCACGGCGGCGACCTGCTGGGGCTCGTCGAGCGCCTGGGCTTCGTGCAGCTCGACAGCATCCGGGTCGTCGCCCACGCCCACGATCTGACCCTGCTCGCGCGGCGACCGAGCTACCGGCCCGCAGAGCTCGCCGCGCTGACAGAGTCCCAGCGCTCGCTCTTCGAGGGCTTCACCCACGACGCCTCGCTGATCCCCACCCGGTGGTACGGGTGGTGGAAACCCCGCTTCATGCGAGATGACGCGCGCATTCGCGCCAACGCGTGGTGGAGGAGCCTGCTCGGCGACTCCTGTGATGCGGTCTGCGAGCACGTCCTCGAGCGCATCGAGCGGGAGGGTCCCCTCGGCAGCGCCGACTTCGAGCACCCGGAGAAGCGCGGCACCTGGTGGTCCTGGAAGCCCCAGAAGGCGGCCCTCGACTATCTCTGGCGTATCGGGCGCCTCGCCGTGAGCGGTCGGGTCGGCTTCCACAAGCGCTACGACCTGCCCGAGAGGGTGCTCCCCGCGGCCCACGCCGCGCCTGCGCCCGACCTGCGGGCCTGGACCGAGTGGGCCTGCGCCACCGCCGCCGAGCGCCTCGCCGTGTTCACGCCGCGGGAGCTCGCGGGGTACTTCGCGCATGTCGACACGGCGACCGCCCGCCGGTGGTGCGAGCGCGCAGCCGCGGAGGAGAGGGTGGTGCCCGTGGTCGTTGAGGCCGCGGACGGGTCGGCGCCCCAGGAGGCCTTCGCCACGGCGGAGTGGCAGGAGACCTGGCGCGCGCTCCCGGAGCCTGCGCCCGGGATGCGGCTCCTGAGCCCCTTCGATCCGATTCTCCGTGACCGGGATCGCGCACTGCGCCGCTTTGCCTTCGACTACCGCTTCGAGGCGTTCACGCCGGCCCCGAAGCGCAGGTACGGCTACTACGTCATGCCGCTGCTGGAGGGGGACCGCCTCGTCGGGCGCCTCGACGCCAAGCTCCACCGGGCTCGGCGGGTGCTGGAGGTCAAGGCGCTCCACTGGGAGCCGGGTGTCAAGGCTACGAAGGCGCGACGGGCGGCGCTGCGGGGGGCGCTGGAGCGGGTGGCGGCGTTCGGAGGCGCCCGCGACCTGGAGGGGCCCGGGGTCTGAGGGCCCCGGCTCTACTGGAGGGGGTAGGGCGTCTTGAAGAAGTCGGAGCCCCCGGACGCGTGGCAGCCCGTGCACGACGACGCGCCGTAGTCCGCCACGATGGGGTCCTTCTCGCCGGTCAGATCCTTGGTCTCGTACCAGTACCAGGCGTCCCCACCCGTGCCCTCGCCCTTGATCATGACCGCCCAGCCCTCGACCGTCGTTCCGTCCGCCTTGTAGAGCTCCTTGACCGCGATGGACCCCATGGGGTGCGACGCGTTGCCCGCCTTCAGGGAGCCCTCGAGCACGTCGTTGATGAACACGAGGACCTTGCTGTGCGCGGCTGAGTCGTGGACGGCCGACTCCTTGCTCCAGGACTTGTACTCGTCCATGAACAGGAACTCGTGGAGCTTCTTGGGGTCGCCGGCCAGCGGGCTCGCCACCCCACCACCTCCGCCTCCGCCACCACCGCTGTCGTCGGCCCCGCCGCCGCCCGAGTCGTCCGTGGCCGCCGCGTCGCTGCCTCCACCTCCGCCCCCGCCGCCGCCCGTATTGGATCCGCCGTCGCTGTCCGAGTCACACCCCCCGAGGACCAGCGCCAACGCCGCCCCGACGACTGCTGCCTTCAGCTTCATGCAATGCTCCCTCATCCCGACTCGGGGGCTCCCGCAGCGGCGCCTTGCCGCACCGGGGTCCGCCCGTCACTGTTCACGTGGGGGCCAGTGTACGATCTCGGCGACCCGAGCGCACGGGGTGTTGCATTCTTCTTCCGCAGGTGCGTGCGTGCCGCCAGGGGTGGTGCGCCTCTACCCCCGCATCGGGAGCTGGTAGGTCACGCTCGCGTCGGGGCCGAGCGGCGCTCCGAGCGCGACCCAGGCGAGGGTCAGGGCCAGCCCGACGACCAGAATCCACACCGAGTACGGGATCATCATCGCGGTCAGGCTCCCGAGCCCGAAGTCCGTCCGCCACCGCTGCGCGAACACGAGGATCAGGGGAAAGTACACCATCAGCGGCGTGATGATGTTCGTCGCGGAGTCGCCCACGCGGTAGGCGGCGGTGGCGCCCTCCGGGCTCACGCCGAGCAGCATGAGCATCGGCACGAGCACCGGCGCGAGCAGGGCCCACTTCGCGCTCGCCGACCCGATGAACAGGTTGAGCGCGCCCGTGAACAGGACGACGAGCCCGAGCACGGCGGCGAGCGGGAGGCCGGTCGACTGGATGGCCTGGGCGCCGTGGACCGCAGAGATCAGCCCCAGGTTCGACCACCCGAACATGGCGACGAAGTGGGCCGCGGCGAAGGCGAGCACCAGGTAGTAGCCCATGTCCTTCATCGCGTCGGCCATCATCTTGACCAGGTCCCGGTGGTTCGCGATGGACTTCACCGCCAGCCCGTAGGCGTAGCCCGCCCCGAGGAACAGGAGGAAGAAGGCGGCCACCAGCGACGAGTACATGGGGCGGAGCTGCGTGTGCAGGGAGCACTGGCCCGCGGCCGTCAGCTCAGGGGTGCAGGCCTCCTCGTGGATCAGCGGCGTGTCCGGGCCGAGGGTCATGAACACCCACAGGCCCGCCACCGCGAGCGCCGCCAGCCCCGCCCACGTGAGCCCCTTCCGCTGGTCCGCGGACAGCGCCTGGTGGTGATCGGCGCCGTAGATGGTCGCCATGTCCCCCTCGGGCTGCCACTTGCCGAGTCGAGGCTCGATGACCCGGTCCGTCACGTACCAGATCACGGGGAGGAAGACGACGGTCATCGCCGTGATGAAGTACCAGTTGCCGGCGATGTTCATGTGCCACGAGGGGTCGAGCTTCGAGGCCTGGACTGCCTGCTCCGTGATGCCGAACAGGAGCGCGTCGAGCTGCCCCGGGGAGATGTTCGCCGAGAAGCCGCCCGAGACCCCGGCGAAGGAGGCGGCGATCCCGGCGAGCGGGTGGCGCCCGGCGACGGCGTAGAGGATGCCCGCGAGCGGGATGAGCACCACGTAGCCAGCGTCCGCCGCGTGGTTGCCGATCATCGCCACCAGCGCGACCACCGGGGTGAGCAGGGACCTCGGGGCGCTCCGCACGGCGGCCCGCATGGCCGCTGCGAAGAGACCGGAGCGCTCGGCGACGCCGGCGCCGAGCATCACGACCAGCACGTAGCCCAGCGGGTGGAAGTGGGTGAAGGTGGCCGGCATCTCCACCCACAGGCGCCGGATGTTCTCCGAAGCCAGCAGGCTCAGGGATCGGATGACCTCCGGCTTGCCGTTCTCGTCCACCTGCGTGGGGTGGAGGGCCGAGACCCCCACCGCCGCCGCCACCACCGAAGCGATGATGAGCGCGAAGGTCAGGATGAGGAAGATGACCACGGGGTCTGGCAGGCGGTTGCCCGTCCGCTCCACCCACCCGAGGAAGCCTCGCGGGGGCCCTGGCGCTGGTGACTTGCTCATGGTGAGTCTCCCTTGAAGTGTCGGTCAGGGTGAGTGGTCGACGGGAGCCGGCGGGGCAGCCGGCCGCGCGGCTTCCAGGTCTGCCAGCGCCTCCGGCAGCGTCCCGGGAGGGACCTTCGCCAGCAGATCAGGCCGCGCCAGCAGCCACGCTCGCGCCTTGACCCAGCCTTCGTCGAAGGCGTCCACGTCGTCCAGATCCTCCGGGCCTCGGCGCACGGGCGGGACCTGCCCGGCCATCGCCTGCGCGAGGTGGGAGCCGGGGGGCGGGGAGCCCTTGCGGTGGAGCCACAAGATGGGGCCCAGGTCGGGCTCCCGGTCCGGGCCGCTGAAGTCCATGGCGTTCGACCACTGGGTGGCGAGATTCTTGCCGATCGGGTTCTTGATGTCCTCCACGGTGCGGGGGAGCGCCACGTAGGGCTCGGGGTCGGGCACGGTCGTGAAGGCGTCCCACAGCGGGGTCGCGTTGGCGTCGTAGCGGTTCATGGGCGGCAGGTCCAGGATCAGCTCGAAGGTGCGGAACAAGGACGGGAAGGACGTATGCACCGAGCTGGTGTAGGCGCGCTTCGCCCAGGGGCTCGCGACGACGAGGATCGACCGGTGGCCCTCCACGTGGTCGAGGCCCTGCTGCGGGTCGTCCTCCACGATGAAGATCGCCGTGCTGTCCCAGAACGGAGACTGGCTGATGGCCTCGACCAGCAGACCCGTCGCGTAGTCGTTGTCGTTGATCATGGACTCGGGAGACAGGTAGCCCGCCTTCTTCCCGTAGGTGTGGTCGTTGGGGATGGAGAGAAACACGAAGGGCGGGAAGTCTCCCTTCTCCACGAGGCGGCTCACCACGTAGCGGACCTTCACCTCGTCGGGGATCGCCTGATTGTAGAAGAGCCCCGGGTAGTTTACATCCGTGAACTCGGCGACCGTCTTGCCATCTGTCTCGCCGAAGGCCCCCACCACCTCGCCGAAGTTGATGAACGGGATGTCGTGGCGAATGAGGTGCAGGAAGAAGCTGCCATAGTCGGGCTGGCCCGCCTCGGTTGCCGATGCGGTGGCGAAGGCCGTGCCGTCCTCCAGGCGCATGCGCTCGATGTACTCGTTGACGTAGCTGGCCGTGAGCCACAGGTGGCCCTGCACCGAGTTCTCGCTCTCGTTGTAGAAGTTGTCGTGGCTGGTGAAGCGCCGCGCCAGTGCGTGCAGGTTCGGGGTGATCCCCTCGCCGAAGAGGGTCAGCTCCGGGTCGCCGTCGCCGGTCTCCAGGTCTCCGAGGAGCGCGTCGTAGGTCTTGTTCTCGCGCACTACGAGCACCACGTGCTTGATGGGCGTCTTGCGCCCGCGCACGGGCGGCACGGGGAAGGTGTGCGGGCAGTCGAAGGGGAAGACCTCGCCCGGGCGGCGCACGTTGGCCTCTACGGCGGCGGTGAGGGCGGCGAGGTCGAGCCCGTCCAGGGGCACCACCGAGACGGTTCCCGCCATGTTGTCGTCGGCGTCGCCTCCGATGACGTCCGTGCGCCCCACGGAGACTCCCTTGGAGTTGCAGACCAGCAGCGTGCTGCGGTCTGGAGTCAGCGCGAGCCCGGTCGGATACCACTCGGTCGGCAGGGCGGCGACGGTGGCGAGGGTCGTGGGGTCCAGGATGGAGACGGCGTTGTCCGAGGACCGCGAGACGTAGAGGCGGGAGGCAGCCTCGTCCAGCAGCAGGTCCGCCGGCGCGCTGGCCGGCAGGGGCAGACCGTCGGGGCCCGCAAGCGACGCCTCGCCCACCGCCGCCGAGCCGACCACCTCGCGGGTCACCGTGTCGATGGCGACCACGATGTCTCCGTCGCAGACGCTGGCCCACACCCGGCTGCCGTCCGCCGAGACCGCGAGCCCCATGGGGTTTCCGCCCAGCTCGAAGAGGGTGGGCTCGCCGGTCGTGAGGTCCACGGCGGCGGCGCGCGTGTCGGCGAAGCCCGTCACGTACAGCTCGTCGCGCCCGGGGATGGCGATGACGCCGTAGGGACCGAAGGGCAGGGGGATCACCGCGTCGATGGTCAGGGTGGCGAGGTCGATTCGCGAGACCGCCTTGCCCGTGTATTGGCCGACCCAGAGGGCGCCGTCGACCAGGGCGAGGCCCGCCGGGTACCCCTCGACCGAGACGGCCCCCGACGGCGTGAGCAGGCCGTCCTCGCCCACGTCGTAGCGCTCCACGCCGGAGCTGCGCCCGCCGGACACCCAGAGGGTGGCACCGTCGGGGGTGAGGGCCATTCCGTAGAAGCTCTCTTCGCGGACCAGGTCCTGGAGCAGGGTCCCGCTCACGGCGTCCACCACCTGGATGGCCTTGTGCTTGCGCCCGAGGTTGTTGACGTAGGCGACGGGCAGGGTGGGGTGGACCCGCACCTCGGCGGGGAAGCCCCCGACCGGCGCGCTCGTGCCGACCGGGGTGATGGCCCGGCCGCCGGGGAGCAGGTGGTCTGTGTCACCGGCGCCCGCCTTGCGGAGCGCTTCCGGGGGCGGCACGGGAGGGTCGCAGAAGATCAGGGGGCCCGTGTCCTCCGGGCCGGCGTCGCCGGTAGTGTCCGGTGCGTCGCCGGTGTGTTCGCCATCGGCGCCGTCCGCCCAGTCCGCCATGTCCAGCGATGCAGCGTCCCCGGCTCCGGTGTCCTCCGGGCCAGCGTCCGCGGGGCCTGTGTCGTCTCCTGCACCGACGTCTGCGAGCGGAGTGGGCCCTGTATCGAGGCTCCCTGCGTCGATCGGGGCGCCGGCAGGCGGCTCCGAGGCGCATGCAGCGACCAGGGCGAGCGTCATGACGGCGTGGGCGAAGCGTGGGCTCATCGGGGTGTCCTCCAGGGTGGGCGCCAGTATAGCCGGACATGGTGACTGGAGCGCCACAGTCGAGTGGACCTGGGGCGACAACGCTGGCTGGCCCTGCTCGCGAATCGTGAAGCGCTGGGCGGTATCCCTCAGATTGTGCATTTACTGCACACATGGGGGCGTCCGTGTAGACACGAACAGCCGGGACCGGGTGGCGGGCAATGCGCGCGGAGGTCGATGCAGGCTCCGCGCGAGGTGATGGCACGATCCCTGCTCGGGGGCCCGGCGCAGAGTGCGCTCAAGGAGGAACGACGATGGCACGGAGAGCATGGATCGTGGCAGTGGTGATGGTCGTGGGGTGCGCCGACTCGGGGGACGAGGGCCCGAGCGACGCCGGTGGAGATGCAGGCTCCCTGGGGGACGTCACCGCCGACGTGGGGGCGGGCGACGCGGGGCCGGGCGACGCGGGGCCGGGCGACGCGGGGCCGGGCGACGCGGCCACCGAGGACGCCGAGGACGCCGAGGACTCCGCCGGCACCGACGCCAGCGGCGACGAGGCACTGTGCGCGGCAACGGGGGGCACCTGGCAGGGGACCTGCGCGTGCGGCGTGGGGACGGCGTGGAAGGCAGGCACAGGCTGCGAGTCCATCGAGGACTGCCTGCTCGCGTGCGGAGACGGCTGCTTCTCCGCCGAGCAGGAGGTCTGCGGCGAGGACGGCACCTTCGATTGCCCCTGCGACATGGCGTGCAAGGGCGTCGCCGTGGCCGCTGACCCTCTGAGCTGCTGCGAGCCCGTCCCCGCGAACTGTGTTCCGACGTGTCAGGACAACACGGCGATGAACTGCACCACCGGGCAGGACGCCCACGGGTGCCTCACGCTCCACTGGACCACTCTGCCGTGCGGCGACCAGGTGTGCGTGATCGACGGCGAGAGCGGCGGGGCGGGCTGCATCCCCGACTCTCTGGCAGCGTGCCTCCTGGCGTGCGGCGACGGCTGCTACGCCCCCGAGCACGAGGTCTGCGGCGAGGACGGCGCCTTCGGCTGCCCCTGCGAGATGGCCTGCCATGGCGTCGCTGCCGCGGCCGATCCGCTGAGCTGCTGCGAGCCCGTGCCGCCGGGCTGCGTCGCCACCTGCACGGAGGGCGTGGCCACGTCGTGCACCACGGCACCGGACGCCCACGGCTGCCCTGCGCAGACCTTCACCTCCGTTCCCTGCGGCGGCATGGCCTGCCTCACCGCGACCCCCAGCGGGACGGCGCGCTGCGTCGACCCGTGCCTGCCCATGGAGGCGGCCCTCGGCGTCGGGGAGTGCGACACCTTCTGGGGGTGGAGGTGGACCGGAGGCGGGTGTGAGTCCCTCGCTGGCACATGCACCTGTGTCGGGGCGGACTGCTACTCCCTCTACGAGAGCGAGGACGCGTGCCTCGCAGTGCACGGCGTCTGCCTGACCACCCCGGAGCCCGAGGCGCTGTGCGAGGGCACCGCGGGAACCTACGCCGAGGGGACGTGCGACTGCGGCGAGGGTGGAGCCTTTGCGCCCGCCTACGGCTGCTACCCGGCGTGGGCCAACGCCTGCCAGAGCACGGGCGGCCTGTGGCACCCGGCCTTCTGTGGACCCTACTGCGGGGACTGCCAGTGCGAGGGCGAGGCGACCTTCACGCCCGGCGTGGGCTGTGAGGAGGGCTGAACCTTCGGCGACTCAGCGCTTGCCGCCAAAGTCGATGCGGGAGGCGCCGTCCCGGTCCTTGGGCTTCACGTCCTCGCCGATGGACTGGGCGAGGGCCGCGATCCAGGCGATGGCCCCGACGAGCGCGGACATGCCGACCCCGAAGCGGCTCTTGACTACGAACCAGAACAGGGCGACCAGCGCCAGGGTGACGATGGGGATGCCGGCGAGCAGCACCTTGCGGCGTGACCGCGCGCTCTCGGTCGCGACCTGCTCTTCCTGCGTCTCCTCCTTGCGCGCTCCCTTCAGTCTTGCCTTTCGTCCCATGATCTCTCCCTCGGTGGGCCCGTGATCGGTGCGCTCCAGGTTCCCGACTCGGCGGAGTCTAGCGCGGTGCTCCGGCCCCGGACAAGGCCCGAAGCTGCTCCAGGAGGGCGTCCGCGTCCCCCGCGGCGGGGTCACGCTGCAGGATGAGGCGGATGGCCGCGGCCGCGGCTGCCCCATCTCCCATGCGGGACGCCAGCCGCAGCAGGATGCGCGCCGAGCGCGTCGATTCGAGGTGGGCCGCAGCGTGGGCGAGCAGCGCTCCGCGCACGTCCCGCCAGCGGGCGCCCTCGGCCGGCTCCCCTGTGTCTGGATCCACGGGGAAGCTGCGCAGGGTGTCCGGGGGAGCGCCCGTGGCCGCCGTCCACACGGCGGCGCTGTCGTCGAAGTCCACGAGGACCCAGTTCGATGACGCAAAGAGGTGCTGCCGCAGGTTGGGGCGCCCCTCCTGGAGACGCCGCTCCCCGGGGGACGTGTGCTTGAGCAGGAAGGTGCGGATGCCGAGGTCCGCCACCATCGTGTCCCACCCAGGCTTGCCGTAGCGGATGTGCTGGTAGACGTCGATGTAGGTGCGCTCCGTGTAGCACTCCAGATCATTGTGGATGAGCACGCGGCGCTGGTCCTCGGCGGGGATTGGCCCCTCGGGCCCCACCGCGCGGAACACGCGCCAGAGCCAGGTGCCAGCCAGACCGTCGCTGACGAAGTGGCGCCCGGGGAGCTGGGCGGCCCGGTCCATCATGGCGAGCGCGTGGTGCCGGCCGTCGATGCCGTCGTCGCCGAGTCCCATCTGGAAGCGCTCGGACTGCTCGGTCCACGCGACGAGGAGCAGGGCCGCCGCGCCGAGCGGGAGGCCCACGCGGAGGAGGCGGTTGGCCATCAGGCGGGGCACCCGCTCCGAGAGCAGCGCCCCGGCCACCGCCGCCGCGACCATGGCCATGGGCCACGCCATGCGCAGGTGGCGCAGCGCCAGGGCGACGAAGCCGGCGACCAGCAGGGCCTCGAAGAGGCGGCGGCGCCAGAGGGCGGCGACCAGAGCAGCGACGGCCACGGCGACGGCCACCCACTGGAGCGCGACGGCGCTGATGAAGGGGAGGGGGCGAAACTCCACCAGGTGCTCGTGCCAGTATGCGTTGCTGCCGAAGCGCAGCGGCAGGGTCAGGACGTCGATGCTTCCGGGCTCCAGCAGCAGCCCGGCGGGCATGGCCACGAGCAGGCCCGTGAAGAAGGCGAGGGCGTTGCGGACCGGCACGCCCGGCTGGCCGAGGGCGCGCTCCCCGATGAGACCTGCCACGAACGCCCCCCACACGAGCACGCTGTCCAGGGCGCCCGCGTGGAGGTGGATGCCGATGGCGGGCGCGGCGAGGGCGACCCAGGGGGCCGCGCGGCGGCGTGGATCCTGGCGCCACAGCAGGAGCGCGGTGGTGGTCACCGTGAGGCCCACCATGCTCAAGAGGTACGGGCGCTCATAGAAGCGGTTGGCGCCGGCGGCGACGGCCACGGCGAGGAGGAGCGCGGCGGCAGGGGGAGGCGTGCGCAGGCGCCAGAGGGCGAAGGCGAGGACCCCGAACGCGAGGGCGACCACCAGGGCCTTCGTGACGACGAGCCCCTTGACCCCGAAGGTGTCCGCGACGAGGGACATGCCCACTGCGGGGATCCACTGGTGCTGGACCCAGCGGTGGCCGTCGTCGATGTAGGTGAACGGGTTGGCGTCCGGCACGGTGCCGGTGTCCCGGATGTAGCGCCCGGTCGCCAGGTGGAAGCCCGTGTCGTCGTTGTGGAGCTCGAAGATCGCCAGGGCTGCCGCAGCCAGGACCGGGATGACGAGCAGCGCCCGGTTCACGGGACCGCGCCGGGCACGTGCCCGCGAAAGGCCCGCGCCAGGTCCGGCAGGGGCACGTCGGCCACACCGTCGTGCCCCGTCACCACAAGGCGGTCGCCCGAGCGCACGCACCCGATGACCGCGTGGGGCTCTCCGGCGAGCGCGGCCTCGAAGGCGGGCGCGTGCTGGCGCTCTACCTCGACCACCCACCGACCCAGGGACTCTGAGAAGGCCAGCGCGGGGTCCGGCAGCGCTCGGTCGGTCTGGGTGGGGACCCGCCTGAGATCGATCTCCGCCCCCAATCCGCCGCCCAGGGCCATCTCGGCCACTGCGACGAGCAGACCGCCGTCCGAGCAGTCGTGGCACGCACGGACGAGGCCGGACACCACCGCGCGGTGCATGGCGCGGGCCCGATCCAGGGCGCCCTCCACGGGCTGGGGCACGTTCGCTCCGACCTGGGCGTGCAGGGCATACCACGCCGACCCGCCCAGCTCGTCCGCGGTCGCCCCGACCACGTAGAGCAGGTTGCCCGGCCCCTTCAGATCGCTCGTGACGGTGCTCCTCACGTCGGGCACCACGGCCAGCGCCGAGATCAGGATGGTGCCGGGGATCGCGTGGCGCTGCCCGTCGGCGCCCGTGTACTCGTTGTTCAGGCTGTCCTTGCCCGACACGAAGGGGGCGCCGAAGGCGACCGCCGCGTCGTGGCAGCCCTCGGCGCACCGGACCAGGCCGCCCAGGCGGTCGGGCAGGGCGGGGTTCCCCCAGCAGAAGTTGTCGAGGAGGGACAGGCGATCCGGGTCGCCACCGACGGCCACCACGTTGCGGACGGCCTCGTCCACGGCGGCCCAGGCCATGGCGTAGGGATCGATGGCGCCGTAGCGGGGGTTGATGCCGACGGCGAGGGCCACCCCGGTCCGACCGCCCTCCCTGTGGCACTCGATGGGCACGATCACCGCCGCGTCGGAGGGTCCACCGCTGCCCACGAACGGCTTGACCACCGTGCCGCCCTGCACCTCGTGGTCGTAGAGGCGGACGACCTCCTCCTTGCTGCGGATGCCCGGGGTGGCGAGGAGCGAGAGCAGCGCAGGGCCGAGTGGCGTGGACGGGGTGGCGGGCTCCTCGCACCGGGGCGGCTGCCAGATGCCGCGCAGGGAGCGCCGCGGGATGCCGTCGTGCAGGAACCGCCCCGGCAGGCGCGCCACCACGGTGTCGCCACAGGTGACCACCACCTCGCCGTCGCCCGTGAACGTGCCGATGGCCGTGCAGTCGATGTCGAGCCCCGCGCAGATGGCGGCGAGCCGCTCCCAGGAGGTCGGGGGCACGGCCAGCACCATGCGCTCCTGGGCCTCGCTGAGCCAGATCTCCCAGGGGCGCAGCCCCGCGTACTTGAGGGGCACGGTGCGCAGGTCGACGCGGGCGCCGGTGTGCTCGGCCATCTCTCCCACCGCCGACGAGAGGCCGCCCGCACCGCAGTCCGTGATCGCGTGGTAGAGCCCCTCGTCGCGCGCAATCATCACCGCGTCGAGCGCCTGCTTCTCGTGGATGGGGTGGCCAATCTGCACGGAGCTGCCGGCCACCTCGCCCGTCTCGTGGGACATCTCCATGGACGAGAACGTGGCGCCGCGAAGCCCGTCGCGCCCTGTTCGTCCCCCGATGCACACCACCAGGTCGCCGGGCTGGGCGCCGGTCTTGTGGGCGCCGTGGGGGAGCACCCCGAGGCACCCGCAGTACACGAGCGGGTTGGCGGTGTAGCCCGGGTCGTAGACGATGGCCCCATTGACGGTGGGGATGCCCATCTTGTTGCCGTAATCCTCGATGCCCGCGACGACGCCCTCGGCGATGCGGCTCGGGTGGAGGACGCCGTCGGGGAGCGCGGCGAAGGGCAGGTCCGGCGGCCCGAAGCAGAGCACGTCCGTCGTCGCGATGGGGCGCGCGCTCACGCCGATCACGTCCCGCACCACGCCGCCGACACCCGTGTTGGCCCCGCCGAAGGGCTCGAGCGCCGACGGGTGGTTGTGGGTCTCCACCTTGAAGGCCAGGTCCCAGCGGTCATCCAGGGCGACGATGCCCGCGTTGTCCACGAAGGCCGAGCGCACCCAGGGGCGCGCGGCGGCCTCGGTGGCGGCGCGGATGAAGGTCTTCATCAGGGAGTCGATGGTCGCGCGCTGAACCGTCGCGCCGCTCTCGTCACGCTCCTCGTAGTCGATGAGGGCCCGGAAGGTCTTGTGGACGCAGTGCTCGGACCAGGTCTGGGCGAGCATCTCCAGCTCCACGTCGGTGGGCTCGCGCCCCTCGTCGCGGTAGAAGGCGGCGATGGCGCGCATCTCGGCGAGGTCCAGGGACAGGCGGCGCGCCTTGCTGATCGCCAGGAGGGCGTCGTCATCTGCGGCGCTCAGGGGCACGGTCTCGACGGTGTCGTCGGCCGGGTGCGGGGCCACGAAGGGCGCGGGCACCGGAGCGTCGAGGGCCCACACCTGGATCACCTCGTTTGCGAGCAGCCCCCGGGCGATGCGGCGGACGGTGGCGGCGTCCAGGTCGCCAACGAGCGTGTAGCGCTGCCCCAGCGCCGCACCGGACAGACCCTCGATGCCCGCCATGCGCGCCCCGACGAGCAGGCTCTCGGCCGCGCTGTCGGTGACGCCCGGGCGCAGGGCGACCTCCACGGTGGCCCCGCCCTCAGGAGCGAAGGCGTCCACGCGCCGCCAGGTCTGCACCACCGGATCGCAGAGCAGCTCGTCCATCAGGCGCGCGAGGGTCCTGTCGTCGAGCGCGCCGTCGAGCAGGACCAGGTCGGTGACGGTCACGCGGTCGATGCCGCGCACCCCCAAGGTCTCGATGCGGCTGGCCAGCGCCTCGCCGCGGGCATCGCGGGTGCCGGGCCTCGGGGCGACTTCGACTCGGACCATGTCTTCCCTCCTCGCTGGGTGACGGGCGCGGATGATAGCAGCGGAGGCTTGTCGCGGCGACGGATTCTTGTCATGGTGCGGCCTCACACACAGGACGGGCCCGGCGCCCTGGATAGAGGAGACATGGCGATGGCAGAGGTGGCAGGGATGGTGATGGTCTTCCTGCTTGGGACGCTCGGCGGCCTGAGTGGCGGCGATGGGGGGCAGGCGCCCCGGGACACGGCGGCGGAGGCCGCGGCGGCGGTGCTGCCGGACGCGGCCCTCGCGGTGCACGTCGACGTCGGCGGGGCGCTGGCCATGGTCGACACGATGGTCGGCGAGCTGGAGGGCTTGGGCTTCGCGAAGCAGAGCGTGACCTTCGGGCGCGCCCTCAAGGACGTCCGAACCATGATGGACGACGTCTACAAGTCCGTGGGCCAGGAGATGGGCGTGAACCCGCGCACCCAGGTCGGGTCGGTGACGCTGAGCGTCGCGACGGTGGGCAAGGACGACGTGCGCGTCCTGCTCCGTGTGCGCGGTGAGCTCGCTGGGATGTCGACCGCGAACCTCCTGGGCGACAAGCCGGCGGCCGCCAAGACCTTCAAGGGGGCCAAGCTCCACCCGCTGCCGGACGGCGGGCCGGTCAAGGACCACGTCCTCGCCCAGCCCGACTCCAACACCCTGGTCATCGGCCCGCGGGAGCTGGTCCAGGACGTGGTGGCCAAGAAGGCCTGGAAGGGCACGGAGCGCTCCGCCTCCACCCGCATCGCCGCGATGGTGGACGGCGACACCCGCTCCTTCGTATACGTGGCGCCGGCCCCGTGGATGGAGGCCGAGCTGAAGAGCCCGTCGGATCGCATCCTGCGCGACATCGTGGGCGGGACGGACTACGCGGTCTACGCGGTGGGCAAGACCGCCCGCGGTCGCCTCGTGGCGAAGAACGCGGCCTTCGCGGTTCGCATGTCCCACGTGGCCCAGTCCGTGGCGAGCCTGATCGGCGCCATCGAGCCACTGGTGGACGCGGCGGCCCACGGCGCTGCCGGCGTGCTGCCCTGGGCGGCAGGGCGCAAGGCGGCGGACACGGCGGAGGTGGCCGCCGACGACGCGACGACGCTGATGGAGGCGGGCGCCTGGGCCAAGAAGCGCTTCGGCGGCAAGGCCGAGGCGAAGCTCGACGGCTCGTCCATGACCGTGGAGCTCAGTCTCTCGAACCCCGCGAGCCTGACCGGGCTGCTGCTGCCGGGCGTCGGCGCGGGCATGTGGTGGGGCTTCCGGGGCGGCAGCTCCTACCCGGAGCCGGCCTACGAGGAGTTCCCCCACGACGGGGCGCCCCTGGACCACTGACAGCGGTGCGCTCGGGGAGTCGATGGACGTCAGTGCTTGAAGTGGCGCTCGCCTGTGAAGACCATGGCGAGGCCCAGGCGGTCGGCGGCCTCGATGACCTCCGCGTCGCGGATGCTGCCGCCGGGCTGGGCGATGGCCGTGACGCCCGCGGCGGCGGCGGCCTCGACGCCGTCCGGGAAGGGGAAGAAGGCGTCCGAGCCGAGGACGGAGCCTCTGGCGCGGTCCCCCGCGCGGCGCGCGGCGATGGCGACCGAGTCCACCCGGTTCATCTGGCCGGCGCCCACGCCCACGGTGTTGGTGCCCTGCGCCAGCACGATGGCGTTGGACTTCACGTGCTTGGTGACCACCCAGACGAAGCGGAGCGCGGCCAGCTCGGGCTCGGTGGGGGCACGCTTCGTGACGACCTTCCAGGCGCTCTGGTCCGTGCCCCGGTCGTCGGGGGTCTGCACCAGGAGGCCGCCCCGCACGGCGCGGATCTCCAGGGGGACCGGGGCGGGGTCGCCGAGGGTCAGCACGCGGCAGTTCTTCTTCTTGCGCCCGAGCCACTCCAGGGCGTCGGCGGTGAAGGACGGCGCGACCAGCACCTCGACGAACAGGGCGCCGACCTCCTCGACGAAGGCGAGATCCACCTCGCGGTTGACCGCGATGATCGACCCGAAGGCGCTGACCGGGTCGCAGGCCAGCGCCTCGCGGTAGGCGTGGAGCGGCGTCGCGGCGCAGGAGAGGCCGCTCGGGTTCGTGTGCTTGACGATGGCGACGGTGGGTGGTGCAAAATCAGCCGCCATGGCCCAGGCCGCCTCCAGGTCGACGATGTTGTTGTAGGATAGCTCCTTGCCCAGGTGCTGCGTGAAGGCGGGGGAGGCGCCCGCCCAGGCGTAGAGCGCCCCGCGCTGATGCGGGTTCTCGCCGTAGCGCAGGGTCTGGGTGCGCGTGGCTACGAGCGTCAGGGCGCCCGGGAGGGCATCGGGCTCGGTGCGTCCGAGCCAGGTGGCGATGGCGGCGTCGTAGGCGGCCGTGTGCCGAAACGCCTGCAGGGCGTGGGACCGGCGCTGCTCGAGGGTGGGGCCGCCAGCGGCGAGCACCTCCAGGAGGCGGCCGTAGTCGTCCGGGTCCACGATGACCGTGACCGATTCGAAGTTCTTTGCGGCGGCCCGCAGCAGGGTGACGCCGCCGATGTCGATCTCCTCCACGGCCTGGGCCTCGGTGACGCCGGGCCGGGCCACGGTGGCTGCGAAGGGGTAGAGGTTGCACACCACGACGTCGATGGCCGCGATGTCGTGGGCGGCGAGCTCGTCCAGGTGCTCCTCGGTGCGCCGCGCGAGGATGCCCCCGTGAATGCGGGGGTGCAGCGTCTTGACGCGGCCGCCGAGGATCTCGGGCGCGCCGGTGACCGCCTCGACGGGCGTCACCGGCATGCCCGCGTCGGCCAGGGCGCGGGCGGTGCCGCCCGAGGCGACCAGCTCGAAGCCGAGGCGGACGAGGCCGCGGCCCAGCTCGGCCAGGCCCCGCTTGTCGTGAACGCTGAGGAGCGCGCGTCGTGCAGCCATGGGTCCTCCTGTGTGGGGGTCAGAGGGTCGAGAGCCACCGCTCCGCCAGCTCGACGGGGGGGCCGGTCCGGTCCACGATCTCGCCGACGATCCACGCCTCGTCGAGCGCGGCGCAGGCGCGCTCGGCGTCGGCGGCGGGCACCACCACGAGCAGCCCGAGGCCCACGTTGAACACGTGCGCCATCTCCAGGTCGGCGATGACGCCCGCCTCCTGGATGACCCGGAACAGGGGCGGCACGGGCCAGCTCCCCGGGTGGAAGCGCATGGCGATGCTCTCTGGGAGGATGCGCGGCGGGTTGTCGATGAGCCCACCGCCGGTGATGTGCACGAGGCCCTTGATGGGGACCTCGGCGGTCCACAGGCGCTCCACGTGGGGCAGGTAGCTCCGGTGGGGCTCCAGGAGAGCGTCGCCGAGCGAGCGGCCGAGGCGCGGGTCATGGGCGCGCAGGTCGTGGCCGGCCAGCACGCGGCGCGCCAGGGAGTAGCCGTTGGTGTGGAGCCCGGAGCTCGGGAGGCCGACCACGAGGTCGCCCGGCGCGATGGTGGAGCCGTCGATGACCTTGGCGCGCTCCACCCACCCGACGATGGTCCCGGCGAGGTCCAGCTCGCCGGCTGCGTAGACGCCGGGCATCTCTGCCGTCTCGCCGCCGAGCAGGGCGCAGCCGGCCTCGCGGCAGGCGGCCGCACAGCCGCTCACCACGTCCGCGACGATCTGGGGGTCGAGGCGGCTGGCGGCGAAGTAGTCGAGGAAGAAGAGCGGCCGCGCCCCCTGGACCAGGATGTCGTCGATGCAGTGGTTCACGAGGTCGCGGCCGATGGTGTCGTAGCGGCCCATCGCGACGGCGACCCGGGTCTTGGTGCCGACCCCGTCGGTGGACGCGACGAGGACGGGCCCGTCGAGGGCCGCCAGGCGTCGCGCGTCGTAGAGGCCGCCGAAGGCGCCGATGCCAGCGAGCACCTCGGGGCCGTAGGTGGAGCGTACCGCGTCCTTCATGAGGTCCACGGCGCGGGTGCCCGCCGCGATGTCCACGCCCGCGCCGGCATAGGTCGCGCGGCCGCCGATGTCCCTTCGGTGCTGCATGCCCTCGAAGCGGATGCGCGCGACGCCCTCGTAGGCCGTAGCGATGGCCGCGGTGAGGGTGGGGGCGGCGCCGGTCACGGCGAGGACGCGGCCTCCGCTCGTCAGGACCGCGTCCCCGTCACGGCGCGTGCCGGCGTGGTAGACGTGGACGCCGGGGAGGGAGGCGGCCTCTGCGAGGCCCTCTACGAGGCGCCCGGTCTTAGGGGCGGCGGGGTAGCCCTCGCTGGCGAGGACCACCGTCGCCGCAGCGCCGCTCCAGCGGACGTCGAGGGAGGCGAGGCGCCCCTCCACGCAGGCGAGGGCGACGTCCACCAGGTCCGTCTGGAGCAGTGGGAGCAGGACCTCCGCCTCCGGGTCTCCCAGGCGGCAGTTGAACTCAAGGGTTCGGGGGCCTTGTGGGGTGAGCATCATGCCCGCGTAGAGCACCCCGACGTACGGCGTGCCGGCGCGGCGAAGTGCGTCGACGGCCGGGCGCATGACGTTGCTCACGACCTCGTCCACGAGGCCCGGGGGCGCGGCGGGCGTCGGGGCGCAGGCCCCCATGCCGCCGGTGTTGGGGCCGGCGTCGCCGTCGCGCAGGCGCTTGTGATCCTGCGCCGGGGGCATGGGGACGATGGTGGTGCCGTCGCAGAAGGCGAGGATCGAGACCTCGGGGCCCGAGAGGCGCTCCTCGATGATCACCTCCAGGCCCGCCTCACCGAACGCCCGATCACCAAGCATGGAGCGCACCGCGGCCTCGGCCTCCGCGAGGGAGTCCGGCACGACGACGCCCTTTCCGGCGGCCAGCCCGCTGGCCTTCACCACGACGGGGTACGGGGCCTGACGCAGGTGGGTCAGGGCCTCCTCGAGATCCGTGAGCGCCGAAAATCGCGCTGTCGGGATGCTGTTGGCCACCATGAAGTGCTTGGCGAAGCTCTTGGACGACTCCAGCCGTGATGCGGCTCGAGATGGACCGAAGCAGGGGATTCCTGCGTCGTGGAGGGCATCGGCGAGCCCAGCGGCAAGGGGCACCTCGGGACCGACGATGACCAGGTGGACTCCCTCCGAGCGGGCCAGCTCCACCAAGGCCGACACGTCCCGGTCGGGGATGGGGACGTTGCGGCTCCGCGTGCCGTCAGTGCCGCCGTTCCCGGGGGCCACCAGGATCCGCCCCGCGCGCGGGGAGCGCTCCAGCGCCTCGACGAGGGCGTGCTCACGCCCGCCGCCGCCGACGACCAGGACGTCCGTGTGGCTCCTGGGGCTCATGGTGCGCCTCCTCCGTGTGGGTGAGCGGCTCGCCGCGGCGGGACGATGCCCACCGGGAGCGTCCTGTGTCAAGGGACGGCAGGCACCCCCCGCTGTGACCGACGCCGGGCGCGCCGGCGCACGACAGAGAAGCGACTCTGAATGTGTGGTTGACCTGAACTGGAGATGGGTCCACCGTTGAAGCAGGGTCTGGAGGCGGTCTCGGCGTCGTGCGCGAGGTGGCGGCCATGTCGGATGGGCGGATCGCGGTGCTGCTCGATGCGGTCAGGGCGCTGGGGCGGGGGGAGCGCGCCGTCCCCGTGGAGGTGCCGGGCAGCGACGACGTGGCGGAGCTCGGGCGTGCCCTGGCGCAGGCTGCCAGGGTGATGGAGGAACGCTACGAGGAGCTGCGGCGCCTCGCCGCGGTCACGGAGGTGGTGAACTCCGGCATGGTCCTCGACGAGGTCCTGGACCGGGTGTACGACTCGTTCAGGACCCTGCTGCCCTACGACCGCATCGGCTTCTCGCTCATCGACGACGGGGGCCGCACGCTGACGGCTCGGTGGGCCCGGTCGGAGGCCCCGGAGCTGCACATCGCGAGGGGCTACAGCGCGGAGCTGGCCGGCAGCAGCCTCGCTCCGCTGCTCACCACCCTGGAGCCACGGATCATCGACGACCTCGAGGTCTACCTCGCCCAGCACCCGGACTCCGAGTCCACGCAGCGCATCGTCGCCGAGGGGATGCGCTCGAGCCTGACCGTCCCACTCGTGGCGCTGGGCCGGCCCGTCGGCTTCATGTTCTTCACGAGCATGGCGCGCCACACGTACACGCGAGCCCACGCGGAGGTGTTTCGGCAAGTCGCGGGCCAGCTCGCGGTGTGCGTCGAGAAGGGCCGGCTCTACCAGCAGCTCGTCGAGCTGAACGAGATGAAGGGCCGGTTCCTGGGCATGGCCGCCCACGATCTGCGGAACCCCATCGCCGTGGTGCGGGGCTACGTGGACCTGTTCCGCGACGACGCCCTGCCGGCGGAGCAGCGGCGCGGTGTCCTCGACGTCATGGACCGCGCGTGCGGCGAGATGCTGGCGCTGATCAGCGACCTCCTGGACTTCGCTGCCATCGAGGAGGGCCGCCTGGTGCTCGACGCCCTGCCGATCCAGGTCGGCGCATGGCTCGCGCAGAGCCTCAGCGGTATGCGGCTCCTGGCCGCCAGGAAGGGCATCGCGGTGGAGGTCTCCGTGGCCGCCGACGTGGGGTCCGCAGTGGTCGATCCGCGGCGGTTGGACCAGGTGCTGGCCAACCTGTTCTCCAACGCCCTCAAGTTCTCGCCCGCTGGGACCACGGTGACCGTCCGGGTGGCCCGTAACCGGGGAGACTTGGTCCTCGAGGTGCGCGACCAGGGGGCGGGAATCGGGCCCGAGGACCTCGGCAAGCTCTTCACGCGCTTCGGGAAGGCGGCCGCCCGCCCCACCGCGGGGGAGGCGAGCACGGGCCTCGGGCTCGCCATCACCAAGGCCATCGTCCAGGCCCACGGTGGCGACGTCTCCGTGCAGAGTCAGCCCGGAGTGGGGAGCTGCTTCACCGTGCGCATCCCCGCGGACGGCCCTGGGACAGTCAGGTAGCACCCGTCGCACCTGGGGGGCGGACGACTCCGCCCTCGGCGCGGTGGAGGGGTCCTGCGGCGTCTCTGGGTGGTCGTGGAGGTCTCGCCGCCCGCCTCCTCGCCACGGCCGACGGACCGCGGTACGCTACACCGCATGGACGATGCTCCCTACGCAAGCAGGGGCGGGCTGAAGCTGGCAGCCGCTCTGCGTGACCTTGGCCTGGATGTACGGGGACGGGTGGCGCTCGATGTGGGCGCCAGCACCGGGGGCTTCACGGACTGCCTCCTGCGGGCCGGGGCTGCCCACGTGACGGCGGTCGACGTGGGCCACGGGCAGATGCGCGACGAGCTGCGTGGAGATGCGCGCGTCACGCTCCACGAGCGCACGAACTTCCGCACGCTGCCTCCTCGGCTCGTGCCTGGGCCCTTCGACGTCTTCGTGGTGGACGTGAGCTTCGCGTCCGCGCGCAGCATGATGCGCTCGGTGGCGCTGCGGCTCCGGCCAGGGGCGCACGGGATCGTGCTCGTCAAGCCGCAGTTCGAGCTCCCGCATGAGCTGGTGCCGGCCGGGGGCGTGGTGCAGAGCAAGAACCTGCGGAAGCTCGCGTTCAACCGCTTCAAGAAGAAGGCCCTGGCGCTCGGCTTCGAGGTCGTGGCGCGCATGGACTCGCCGGTCCCAGGGGGGACAGGGAACGTGGAGATCCTGGCGCACCTGGTCTGGCGCGGGTGGCCGGAGGAGCCTCCAGCGCAGCCGTGAGAGTGGCGAGACAGCCACGCTCGGGTCAAGTCAGGTAGTGGTGATGAGGTGCGACCCGGGGAGGGTCTGCGCGGACCCCAGGGTGTGGGGAGTTTGGTAGGGTCGGCCCCCACCCTGGGTCCGGGTTGACCCGCATAACGGTGCGAAATTGATGTGATTTTGTGTTGTGGGGGCGGTTCGGGACCGGCTATCCTGGATTCAGGAAGTGAGGACAGGGTGACGCGGTGGCCGACGGGGGC
>BTVJ01000028.1:0-91189 GCA_045863395.1 Myxococcales bacterium | reverse complement strand
CACAAGTCCGGTTCTGTGGGAGCTGGGGGCGGGAAACCGCCCCTGGCTACCCGACACCGCGACGACGGCGCGATCCCACGACGGAGCCTCCCCCATGGGGTCCAGGGGGCGCGTCAGCGGCCCCTGGTGGGGCTCGGGGCGAAGCCCCGCTCACGTGAAAATTCGGGTCAGCGGGGGGGCGGACCGTCTCGGGCGCCCGCGTCATGGCCCCCAGCAGCCCCGCCACGGTCCCGGCTGCATCCCACCATGGGCGACCGTAGCGGGCCTCCGCGAGCCGGCGGTCGGGCTACACCGCGGGCTTGCGCGCCATCGCAGCGAGCCGCTCCGCAAATTCGGCGGGGCTCACCGCATCGAAGGCCAGCTCGACGGCGTCGGTGGGGTCGGAGAGCGCGGAGACGAGGTCCAGCGCCGGCTCCGCGACGAACGCTGCGTCTCCGAACCGGCGGCGGAGCAGGCGCAGGGCTGCTGCGCGCGCCTCCTCCGCCTTGCCGGCCTGCATGCCGGCCTGCATGCCGGCCTGCACTCCGGCCTGCATCCCGTCTCGAACGCCGGCCTCGTGCCCAAGGGTGCGGCCCCGGGCCTCGGCCTCCGCCGCGAAGGCGCGCTTCCACTCCAGGAACTCGGGACTGACGTGTGCCATGAGCGTCTCCTCCTCGGGGGAGAGTGAACCGACCAGGTGCCGCGCCTTGGACCCGCGCTCCGTGGCGAAGGCGGCGACGGCCTCACGCAAGGGGTCGCCCGCCGCTCGGCCCCGCAGCTCCAGGACCGCCTCGCGCCGGACGCGGCCCGAGCCCAAGAGCCGAAGCCCCAATGACTCCGGCGTTCGGGGGAGGGCGTTGGCCGCGATCCAGAGCATACCCAGGGCCGGCGCCAGGCGAAAGACGCCGGGACACTCCGCCGTCGCGCCGAAGGCCCGGCCGAGGCTGGCCGGTACCGCGGGCGCGACCAGGACGGCCGCCCACGCTGCCTCCCCCCGCCTCTCGCCGAGGACCGAGGCGACGGCCAGCGCACGCCGGACGGCCGCCACGTCCAGCCCCCGCGAGCAGTGCTCGATGAGCGTGGGTCCCGCCAAGAGGCCGGCGAGCAGGTCGGTGGCGACGGCGGGGCGCTCCGGCCGCGGCCGAAAGACGATGTCGGCCCTCCGCGCGGGGGCGACCACCTCCTCCTCGAAGGTGAGGTCCCCGAAGGGGTCGAGCAGCGCTTGGGTGATCGCCTTGGCGAACAGGTCGAGCAGGGTGCGGGTCATGGGCTCCTCGCGCGGTTCGGGCGAGGGCCCCTGTCGTGCCGGGTGCGGGGGGCGTTGCGGAGGGACGGCACTTCCCCGTGGCCGCCCGATGTGTGTCTCGTCGCTTCCGCGCTCGGTCTCCCTCTATCCGACGCACCCCTCAGCCAGCGCCGCGAGCCGAGCCGCGAAGTCGGCGGGGCTCACGGCATCGAATGCCAGCTCGACGGCGTCGGTGGGGTCAGCGAGAGCGGCGACGAGTTCCAGCGCCGGCTCCGCGGCGAACGCGGCGTCTCCGAACCGACGGCGCAGCAGGCGCAGGGCTGCCGCCTGCGCCTCCTCCGCCTTGCCAACCTGCATCCCGTCTCGAACGCCGGCTTCGTGACCCAGGGTGCGGCCCCGGGCCTCGGCCTCCGCCGCGAAGGCGCGCTTCCACTCCAGGAACTCGGGACTGACGTGTGCCATGAGCGTCTCCTCCTCGGGGGAGAGTGAACCGACCAGGTGCCGCGCCTTGGACCCGCGCTCCGTGGCGAAGGCGGCGACGGCCTCACGCAAGGGGTCGCCCGCCGCTCGGCCCCGCAGCTCCAGGACCGCCTCGCGCCGGACGCGGCCCGAGCCCAAGAGCCGAAGCCCCAATGACTCCGGCGTTCGGGGGAGGGCGTTGGCCGCGATCCAGAGCATACCCAGGGCCGGCGCCAGGCGAAAGACGCCGGGACCCTGCGGCGTCGCACCGAAGGCCCGGCCAAGGCCGGCTGACACGCTCGGTGCGACCAGGATGGCCGCCCAAGGTGGCTCCCCCCGCCGCTCGCCGAGGACCGCGGCGACGGCCAGCGCCCGCCGCGCGGCAGCCACGTCCAGCCCGCGGGAGGAGTGCTCGATGAGCGTGGGCCCCGCAACGAGGCCGGCGAGCAGGTCAGGCTCAACGGCAGGGCGCTCCAGCCGTGGCCGAAAGACGATGTCGGCCCTTCGCGTGGAGGCGACCACCTCCTCCTCGAAGGTGAGCTCCCCGAACGGGTCGAGCAGCGCCTGGGTGATCGCCTTGGCGAACAGGTCGAGCAGGGTGCGGGTCATGGGCTCCTCGCGCGGTTCGGGCGAGGGCCGTGTTCGCCCCTTCAGCGAGGTCGTTGCGTGGGAGTGCAGACCGCGCGGAGGGAGAGGCGGTCGCCCCACCCGAGGGAGATGACACCCTACAGGCAGGTGTTCTCGGTGAGATTGCAGGCCCCGCTCAGGCACCAGCGGTCCTCGCCGCGGGGGCCCGAGCGGGACGCCACCCTACAGGCAGGTGTTCTTGGTGAGGTTGCAGGCCCCGCTCAGGCACCAGCGGTCCTCGGCACAGGGGCCACCCTGGGGCTGCTTGGAGAAGCAGGCGGTCTCCGCCGTGTTGACGATGCCGCTGCAGTACTGGGTCGAGAGGCAGTCTGCGTCGATGGCGCACTGGCACTTGCCCTGGTTGCTCGCGCACACCCCGCCGAAGGGGGCCGCGGGTCCCTTGCTGCTGCACACGCCCACGGCGCACTCCACGTCGAGGCGGCAGACGTCCCCGAGGCCCTTGCTCTCGGGGGCCACGCAGAAGCTCTTGCCCGTCTTGGCCTCGCAGAGCTCGCACACATCCGACGCGCACTGCGCGTCCTGTGCGCAGCTCTTGTACTGGTTGAGCAGCGGCGCGCAGGCGCCGTCCGGCGCGCAGAATCCGTCGCACGGGCAGTCAGGGCAGGTGGCGCAGGTCTCTCCCGCGTCACAGGTGCCGTCTCCGCACGTCGGCCCCACGGGCTCCTCCGTGGGTGGCAGCGGCTCCTCGGTATCGTCGCCGGGCGTGGCCGGCTCATCGTCCTCCTCGCCTGGCCCGGGCTCGTCGATGGGCTCGTCGATGGGCTCGTCGATGGGCTCGTCGATGGGCTCGTCGATGGGCTCGTCGATGGGCACCGGGTCGACCTCGGCGCCCGGTTCGTCGACCGGAGCACCGGTGTCCGCATCGTCGCCTGGCGCTTGGGGGTCCGGGTCGCCCGGCACGGCGCGCCCCCCCTGGTCGCCTCGGTCGTCGATGGCCTCCGGGTCACTCTCTCCCGCGACGGGCGTCTCCGGGTCGGTCTCGCCGGCTCGGCCCGTCTCCCCAGGCGGGTCCATGGGGTCGGCGGGGTCGGCCGGGGTCCCTCCGCTACCGGGCTCCTGAGCCGGGGTCCCGTCTACGGGCGCGGCTCCCTGGCCACCCTCGCCGCCCGCAGCCGCTCCCTCGCCGCCCGCAGCCGCACCCCCGCCGCCCGCAGCCGCTCCCCCGCCGCTCCCTCCCTCGCCCTCGGCCTCGGCCGCCCCGTCCTCCTGAGCGCCCGACCCCGCGACCACCTGATCCGCGCACCCCACGCTCCCCCCCAGCAGCGCGAGGGCCAGGATGAGGCGCCATGGGCGCGTGAGGCCACGGTGCGCGTGGGACTCCTGCGGTCCGCTCCCTGCCGGCACCGGGCCTCTGTCGTCGGACTCTGTCGCGTCCGGCGCTCGCTCGGCAGAGCGATGCGCCACATATGCGATGTGTTTCATGGTCTCTCCTTTGGTGCTGACCCTGATGATTGCCAGAGTGGCGCCAGACCAGAAGCAGAGACCGTGCCAGCTCGCGCGTCTCGAACGAGGACCAAAGAAATGCGGGATCTGCGCCCCCCAGCAGACTCCCCAAGGGCGCCTGGCGCCGCGCCCCCAACCGTCTCCGACGCTCGGCGACCGTCCGGTGCGCGACTCTCCCGGACCCGTCCCTCTCTACGGCTTCACCGTGACGCTCTTCTTCCCGTCCTTCGTCTCCACCTCGACCGTGATGGACTCGTAGGCCCCCGTGTCCGCGTCCACCGCGATCTGCAGGTTTCCGCCGATCAGCTCGTTCAGCTCCTGGTACGCGCCCGAGAGCGACTTGAAGCTCGGGATGTAGGTGAAGTAGCCGCCGGTCTCCGTCGCCAGCCTTCGAATCAGGTCCAGGTCCGCGAAACCAACGGCGATGATGAAGATCGGGACCTTCGCCGCCTTGGCGGCCGCGATGACGTCCGACTCCTTCGCGGTGCTGTCGTTGTCCGCGCCGTCGGTGAACAGCAGCACGAAGCGGTAGCGGGACTCCGCCCTGGCCGCCGTGTCCTGCACGCCCTTCAGGAGCCCGTCGAACAGCGACGTCAGCTCCCGCTCCGTGCTCTGGTCCGCTGCCGCCGTCGAGAGGGCGGCTCCGTCGCTCGTGTACTCCTGCACGACCACCACCTCCGTCGAGAAGTGGACCACCTCCGACTCGAAGGGCGCGGCGAGTAGCTTGTAGAGGCCGGAGAGGCCCTGGCTCATGGTGGAGAGGCTTCCGTCGGGGATCGAGCCCGAGTAGTCGATGACCGCCGCGAAGGACGCGCGCGGGAGGGTCACTCCGGTGACCGTCTCTCGCAGCGTCCCGACATCGGCCACGCCCACCTCCTCGGTCGTCCCGTCGGGCTTCTTGCCCGTGACGGTCACGGCCTCGGCCGTGATGCCGGTGATGGGCTTGCCGGCGCTGTCCGTCAGCACCAGGTTGACCACCACCTTGCCGCCGTCCGTCCCCACATAGGGTACGTCCACCACGGACACGAAGCTCTTCTCGGCGTCGGGCAGGAAGTCGACCTGGCTGGCGCACTTCTTCTCCAGCGCAGGGTCCCGGTTCTTGGAGTTCTTGGCCAGGGACAGGCAGTCGCTGTCCACTTGGTTGGCGAGGTCGCACCTGGCCAGCACGATCAAGAGCAGGGGGATGAGTCGCAGGTTCATGGGTTCCTCCTCGTGGCAGGTGGTGAGCAGGGTAGCCGGCTCCTGCGGGCTCGTCGAGGGGGGACCGCTCGGTCGCGTCATGCGTCACCGGTGGTGTGGACGCGCCCCCTCGCCGTGCCTTGCATGAGACACGGCCGCGATGGCCGGACCCCGAAGGAGGAACCCGCATGTTCACACGCGAAGAGGCCAGGACGCTCCTCGAGCCCCGCGAGGGGCCCCATGTGTCGCTGCTCACGCCGCTCCACGCCGTCGGCCAGGGGCACGAGCAGGACGCCATCCGGTTCAGGAACCAGCTCCGCCGTGTCCGGGAGGACCTCATCGCCCTCGGGTGGCGGGGCCCGAGCGCCGACGAGCTGCTGGCCCCAGCCGCTCGTCTCCTGGACACACCGCAGCTCTGGGCCCAGGGAGGAGCCGGGCAGGCCGTGTTCGTGGCTCCCGAGCTGGCGCGGGTGTGGCGCCTCCCGCTCCCTGTCCCCGAGGTCGCTGCCGTCTCCGACCGCTTCCACGTCAAGCCGCTCCTGCCGCTGCTCAGCGCCGACGGGGCCTTCTACGTGCTGGCGCTGAGCGCCAACCAGGTGCGGCTGCTCCAGTGCACCCGCAACGACGTTCGCAGGATCCCGTTGCCCGATGCCCCCGAGAGCATGGACCAGGCCCTGGGCTACCAGGTGGAGCGGGCGAGCCTCCAGGGGCACCCGGGGAACGGGCGCGGCTTCAACGGGGGCCATGGGGTCGGCGAGGAGCGCCCGAAGAGCGACGTCGCCGACTGGTTCCGCATCGTGGACCGGGCCCTGCGTCCGGTGCTGCGCGGTGAGAACGGTCCGCTCATCCTCGCCACCGTCGCCTGGCACCACCCCGTGTTCGCGTCGGTCTCCACCTACCCGTACCTGCTCCCCCAGGTGGTGGAGGGGAGCTGGGACACCGCGACGGACAGGGAGCTGCACGAGCGCGCGCTGGCCCTGGTGGCGCCCGAGCTGGACGCCCGTCGCGAGCGGGACGCCCGCCGCGTCGTGAGCATGGCGGAGTCGAGCCGCGTGCTCCGCGACATCCAGAAGGTCATGCGCGCTGCCCTCTTCGGGCGCGTGGACGTGCTCTTCGTCGCGACCGGCGTGCAGCGGTGGGGCCTCTGTGACCGCGCCACGGGCACCATCCTGGAGCACGAGGAGGAGCTGCCCGGCGACGTGGACCTGCTCAACGAGGCGGCCATCGCGGCCATCGAGCACGGCGGCACCGTGTACGCCGTCCCACCCGACGCCGTCCCCACCGGCTCGCCCTGGGTGGCCGCGCTGCTGCGCTGGTAGCGCCCACCTCCCCCGATGCCGCTCCCTGGCGTCGCCCTTGACACCGGCGCACACTCCCGCGGACCATGCAACCACCTTCTTTGGCCCGGGCTCGCGCCCGGCGGTGCCGGAGTGACCCGATGAAGTGGCGACCCCTCGGCCTCGTGATCCTCGTGGCGTGCAGCTCCAGCGGCGGCGAGTCCCCAGGAGGCGGCACGGGGAGCGACTCCAGCTCCACGGACGTCTCCGGGGCGGGGAGCAGCGACGTGGGCGCGGGGGGGCCGGGAGCCGACGCTGCCTCCGCAGTGGACGCCGCTCCGGCAGACTCCACGTCGCCAGGGGTCGACGCCCCCACCGGCACCTGCACCGATGGCGCGCTCGGCTGCCTCAATGAGGCCAACACGGCGGTGTGCGTGTCCGGCGCCTGGCAGTTCAACACCAAGTGCGGGGATGACGCCTTCTGCCTGGACGGGCTCTGCACGAAGCCCGCGACCTGCACACCGGGCGCGGTGACGGGCTGCGACGGTCTCTCCTACGAGCTCGTCTGCCTGCCCGACGGTCGAGCCGTAGCGGCGACCCCGTGCAAGGGCGAGCAGAAGTGCGTGGCGGGCAAGTGTGCGGACGCGGCCTGCACCCCAGGCGTGGGCCAGTGTACGAGCAGCGGCACCTTCCGGGTGTGCGCCGCCGACGGCAGCGGCTTCGAGGCGGAGCAGTCGTGCGGACCCGACACGACCTGTCTCGGCGGCAAGTGCATGAGCCTGTGCGAGGCGGACATCAAGTACAACACCAACGTGGGCTGCGAGTACTGGTCCGTGGACCTGGACAACGACCCCACCCACCACCCGGCCTTCCCGAACAACCCCACCCCCGAGATGTTCCCGCACAGCGTGGTGATCAGCAACCCGTCGAGCGGCGACGCGAGCGTGACCTTCAGCGTGAAGGTGCGCTGCGCCGACGGCTCGGCGTGCTCGCCGTCCAAGTCCACCTGCGGCGCGGTGGCGACGGTCTGCGAGGCCCCGGCGGACGCGGTCTACGACCTGGACATCCCGGACAACGTGGTCCCGGCGGGGCAGAGCCGCGAGTTCAAGATGCCCGTGATGAACGTCAGTGGCTCGGTGGTGGCCCCGAAGGCCATCCGCGTCGTGGCGTCGCGCCCGGTGGTCGCGTACCAGTTCAACCCCTTCGACTCGGAGAACGCCGCGTCCAACGACGGCTCCCTGTTGCTGCCGCGCAATGGCCTCGGCAAGCTCTACTACGCCGTGTCGCTCCCGTCACGGGCAGAGATCAAGGACCTGTTCGGCAACCCCTGGTTCCCTGCCAACAACGGCTTCCTGGCGGTGGTGGCGCCCGCAGGCACGACGACGGTGTCCGTGACGCCCACCGTCGACGTCATCGCGAACCCGGCGGGGGGCGTACCACAAGACGGCACATCCCCCGCGGTCCTCGCCGCGGGCCAGACCTTCACGTTCACGCTGGAGCCCTACGACGTCCTCAACCTGGAGCAGCTCGGCAAGACCGAGATCATCACGCCGGGCAAGATCATCGAGGACCTGACCGGGACGCGCATCGAGGCGGACAAGCCCGTCGCCGTGTTCAGCGGGCACCAGGTGGCCGGCGTGCAGGAGGCGCTGAAGCTCCAGATCACCGACGTGTGGGACTCCTGCTGCACCGAGCACATGGAGGAGCAGCTCATGCCCGTCGAGACCTGGGGCACCGAGGCGCTCTGCGTCAAGTCCAAGCCTCGAGGCCAGGAGGCCGACCGCTGGGTCGTCGTCGCGGGCGAGGACGGCGTCTCCCTGAGCACGACCCCGCAGGTCGATGGGCTCCACGGCAAGGTGCTGGCGAAGGCGGGTGACCGCGTCCGCGTGGAGACCAAGGAGAGCTTCGTCCTTTCCGCGAGCGGCAAGATCCAGGTGGTGCAGTTCCTGATGAGCCAGGGACAGACCCAGCCCATGAACGGCGGTGACTTACCGACCGGCGACCCCAGCATGATCCTGATCCCGCCGAGCAAGCAGTTCCGTGACGGCTACGTCATCCGCACGGCGGACGGCTTCGGCACCAATTGGACCACCGTCATTCGCCCCGCCGGCGTGCCCGTGGTCGTCGATGGCGCGCCCATCCCCGACGGGGCCTTCTCTCCGCTGGGTGACGGGTCGTGGCAGTACGCCTGGCGCGAGGTGAGCAAGGGCACCCACAGCCTCACGTCGGAGGAGCCCTTCGGCCTGCTGGTCTACGGCTATGGCTCGGTGACGGCCTACGGCTACCCCGGTGGCATGAACCTGGAGCAGTAGGCGCCTCCGCCGCCAGGCGCCCCGCGCGGGCGCTCAGAACCGGAACCGGATGCCGATGGCGAACTGGTCCGTGACACACTGCGCGTCCATGAGGCAGGGCACGGGGACTGCCACCGGCTGCACCGGAGATGCCGGGGCCAGCTCCGCCCCAGGTCTACCAACCACCTTCGGAGACGCCTCGGTGATGAACGGGTCCGGCGCCAGCTCCGGCAGGTACCCCGAGAGCCAGCTCCGCCCCTGGGCCGCCGTAGGCCTGGGGACGCGAAGCCCCTCCAGGAGCTGCATGGCAATGGCCGCGTCGGCGAGCACGGGCGCGGGGTCGCCGACGTGGATGATCAGCACCCCCGTCGCCTGCCCAGCTACGGTCCACACTCCGACGTCCGCTCCCTGCGGTGCGCGCGGCACCACCGCGAAGGCCCCGATGGCCTCGTCGTCCGCCGGGCTCCCCCGAATGGCCAGAGGCACGAGGAACACCTCGTCGTAGGCGCCGTCGTCGGGCCCGATCAGGCTCCAGATGGTCTGCCACCCCTGCCGGCTCAGCTCGGAGCAGTGCATGTTGCGGTCCACGCGCGCCGGGGCTCCGGGTTGCGGCGCCACCGAGAACCAGGACAAGGCCACCGAGCAGCGACTGCCACGAGGGGGTGACTGGGCAAGGGACGGGAGGGCGAGCAGAGAGGCGAGCAGCAAGACGGAGATCGCGCGCATGGGCGCCTCCTGGGGTGGCGCCGTGACGGCGGTGAGCGCGGGGTCGTGTCGCCGCCCCGCCCGGAGCCACACCTCCAAGGTCGCCCTCCACGGCGACCCTGTCAACCAGGCGTTACGGAAGTGCGGTGCCCGTCTTCTCGATGGCGTCGATGACCGCCGCCTCGTCCGCCGTGGGCTCCACGAGGGCTCCGAAGTGGGCGGCCAGCGCAGTGAGCACGTCGTCGCCGCCCGCGAGCTGGGCCTTGGAGAGGCGGTCGACGATGCTCGTGCGCAGGTACAGGGGCTGGGCGTTGTCGACGACCAGCGCGTAGAGGGTCTCGTAGAGGGACGCAGCCTGGGTCTCCGTCAGGGCGGGGTAGGGCGCACCGCCTCCAAAGCCACCGCCACCTCCGCCGCCCTTCTTCGTGCGCAGCATGTAGTTGACCAGGCGGGCGCGGAGCCAGGGGTTCACCTGACAATCGCCCTCGCAGACGATGCGGCCCTGGACCTCCGTGAAGGTGTCCACCGCCAGCGCGGGGTCCCACTGCTCGTAGGCGCTGTTCACGAAGTCGCGGAGCTGGTTGAACATCTGGTTCCAGCCCTGCTGCTGAGACTGGCTCTGGAGGCTCTGCGGGTCCTGGCCGAAGGGGACGGCCTCCGCGATGGAGTCGTAGAGCTCGAGGGCGTAGACCAGCGGGTGGCCGAAGTCCCAGCGCGCGCAGCCCGGGTCCGAGAACACGTCCTCGTCGGTGCAGTACAGGTACTTGGTGCTCTCGGGGCCCGCACCATAGGCGTAGCGCATGGCGTCGAGATCGTAGGTGCCCGGCCGGCCCATGCCGACCACGTAGTCCATGACTGTCGTGGAGGGCGCCTCGGGCGGGTGGGCGTCCCGGTCTACCGACCCCTTGAAGTTGTGGCGCAGGCCGAAGTTGTGGCCCAGCTCGTGGCTCAGGAACTCCGCGACCACCTGGAGGGACATCTCCTCGGGGGTGATGCTCTTGTCGAGCGAGAGCCACATCTGGCGCACGACGCCCAGGTCGAAGGGCTTGCGCTCCACGATGTGCCGCCGGAGGACGCGGGGCGGGAGCCGTGAGCCATCGCCCAGGTCCGTTGGGGCGGCCACGTCACCGAAGAGCAGGCTCGTCGGGGCGAAGTCCACCCACGGGGCGTCGGGGTGCTTCTCCAGGAAGTCCAGGTAGGACGCGACCAGGAGCTGGAGGTCGCCCATCCACAGGATCACTGCCGTGGCGAACATCTCGCCCGTGCGCGGATCCGAGACGAACGGCGCCACCGCGCCCGCCGTCTGCGTCTTGTCCCAGGTGATGGTGCGGTAGCGGGGGTCCCAGGGGATCAGGGTCTCCGTCGCCCGCTCCCAGGAGAGGGGGCGCACGCCCGCCGCCTCCTCCAGCGCGTCGTTCCAGTTCTCGAAGGCCGCGTCGATGGCCGGCACCAGCGCCTCCGGCAGGTCCTTGGACACGAGGTACTTGATGGTCCCGTTGCCGCTCGCGTCCGCCGGCAGCGGCATGCGGTCGAGGAGGGTGCCGCCGTTGTTGCCCGTGATGTCGCCCGCCATGAAGAAGCCGAAGGGGACGTCATTGGTGGCGGCGCGGGGCTCGAAGGTCGGGTTGGCGTCGGCGCGGCGCAGGAAGTGGACGTTGACGCCCTTGGCCACGGGCAGGGTGCCCTCGCTGCAGCTCCCCGTGGAGATGTAGGTCTCCTGCATGGGCCACGTGATCAGGCTGTCCGCGTAGACCGGGTCCGCCGCCGGCGCGGACTTGCTTCGCTCATAGGTGCAGTTGGCGTAGAGCTGCACCGCGAGGGGATCGAGGGTCGTGCGGAGGTCGATGAGCACGCGGCCGTCCTCCAGGGTCGAGGCCGGGTAGGACTCGATGACGCCGGCGGGCCCGGGGACCGGCTTGCCGGCGTCGCTGGCGGCGCGGATCGTCGCCGTGGCGCCGTCGAAGTCGATGACCGCGGGCACCGCGCTGATGCCGGTGACCGCGGTGCCGAGCAGCGACAGGGCGCTCATCGGGTCGCTGGTGATGCCGAAGATGTAGAGCGCGTCCAGCTCGTCGGGGGTGAGGGCGACGCCCCAGGGCGGCACCTCGATGACCGGCGGCACGTCCTCGGCGGCGACGTCGGCACCAACGGGGCCACCGGTGTCCTCTGCGGTGGCGTCCTCCTGGGCGGTTGCCGTGTCGGGCGCAGCGGTGTCCTCCGAACCTGCCGAGACGTCGGGGTCGGCGGCGCCGATGCCTCCGACGTCGGCGGTGGCGTCGGAGCCGGACCCGGCCGGTTCAGAGGAGCCGCCACACGCGGCGAGGACGACGCAGAGGGACAGGAGCTTTCGCATGGGATCACCCGGGGCGTGGGGAGCAGGAGCGCTCGGCGGGGCGGACTCTACCGAACTCGGTCGGGGCGGAACAAGGGGGGTCAAGTGTACTCATATCTCATATCCTGGCGCGCCAGGATATGAGATATGAGTATACTTGACCCCTCGTCATGTGACCCCTCGTCATGCTACGGCGTTCCGCTCGCTGGAGGTGGCGGCGCTCCGTCCGTCGCCGGGCGGATGGCCTCCTTCTCCGTGAACAGGCCCTCGTCGGCCCAGTCCCGGTGGCAGAAGAGGCAGTTGCCGGGGCTCTTGGGGTCCGACGGCTTGATGTTCTTCTCGCGCTCACGGAGGCGGTGGCAGGTCAGACAGGCTCCGTGCATCGCGTCCTTGTACCCGGGCGCCTGGTGGTCGAAGCCCTTGGGCTCGTAGGTCAGCAGCCCGGCCATGTTGTCCTTGTGGCAGCCGGCGCACGCCTTGAAGGCCGCGCGCTTGTCACCGAGGTTCACTGCCAGGAAAGCCTCCCGGTCGGCGTCGGTCTTGAAGCGATCCTTGTGGTTCTCCATGCGGAACATGGGGGTCGGGACCTCCATGTCCGCGTGGCAGCGGCGGCAGACCGTGTTGTTGTCCTTCGGGATGTTGAGGTGGTGGCACTTGACGCAGGTCTCCTTCTCGGCGAGCCCGTAGAGCTTCTGCAGCTCCGTCTGGTGGAGCTTGTGCGGGAAGTCCACCCACATGCCGTTGGAGTTGGCGTCGAGTCTCAGCACCGTGCGCATCGGGTCCGTCGCCACGACGGCGGCCTCCACCGGCGCGACGATGGGCTCGAAGGGGCCCGTGGCCTGGGAGCGCAGCGCGACCACCGTCACGGGGATGGCGATGAGCACGATGCGCAGCGCCCGACGGGCCCCTTCACCGCGGAACACGGCGCGGGTCTCCTCCGGGGTCCACAGTGGCGGGTGGTCGTGGCCCACCTCGAGGACGTGGAACCGCTCGACCAGCAGGAAGAAGAACAGGGCCGCCGCGGCGAGCACGCCGAAGCTCAGCACCAGCTCGCTCACGTTGGGGATGTAGATGGCCTCGGACGTCGAGAAGTAGCCCACGATGCCCGTGTCCAGCCGGTGCATGATCAGCCCCAGCAGCGCCATCGTGCAGGTGACCCCGAGCGCGATGAGGTTCTGGCGCACCCACCTCGATGACAGCAGGGCCACGGGCAGGACGGCCTGGAGCGCGAGCTCCACCCAGAAGACCCGGCTCTCCCAGGTCACGTCGGCGCCGAAGACGAACGACCACTTCTCGTTGACGGTCAGGTCGGCGACGCGCAGCAGCAGGAAGATCCCGAGCATGACGGCCGCGCCCTTGGACAGCCCCTCGACGGCCTTCCGGTCCAGCTCCCGCCCGTACACCTGCGAGATGAAGATCATCAGGAGCACGATGGCGGCCATGCCCGCGCCCATGGCGCTCACGAAGAACTGCGGCGGGATCCACATGCTGTGCCACAGCGGGTGGAGGCGCGTCGGCGACGCCATGAACAGCGACCCCAGCGAGCTGTGGTGCATGGTCGACAGCGTGATGCCCAGCACGACGAACGGCAGCATCTTCTCGTGGAGCGTGTGGGCGAACGTGCGGAAGCGGCCGAAGCGCTCCGTCACGATGGGCAACAGCTCCACCGCCGTGACGCCCCAGTAGATGGACACGCACCAGAAGACCTCGAAGAGGAACGAGTGGGGGTTCCACATGAAGAAGGGGTGCCAGCCACGGTGCGGGAGCCCGATGTCGAAGAGCAGCGCCACGAGGCTCGACCCGTAGCCCAGGAAGCCCACGACGACGCTCAGGCGCGCCACGGCGCGGTACTTGTCGAGCTGAAGGATGTAGATGATCGCCGCGACGACGAAGCCGCTGGTCGCGAGCGCTGCGCCGGCGACCATGTTGAAGACCTTCCACCAGCCCCACGGCAGGGCGTCCATCATGTTGGTGGACGCGCCGAGTCCGAAGACGAAGCGGCCGATGCCCGCGGCCAGGCCGGCGAAGGCCAGCGCCCACAGGACGTCCTTGAATCGCTTGAGCCCCTTGGAGTTGCCGGTCATCTCACTCCTCGTCACGCGTGGGGGCCTTGTCTGCCGCCGCCTTCTCTGCCATCAGGCGGGAGCGCCGCCGCAGGAACCACGCCCCCGTCAGGCCGGCGGCGACCGTCGCGAACTGGACCGGCGTCACCAACACCCACCCGTGGAGCAGCTTGGGGATGGAGCTCTGCGCGAGGGCCCGCACGCGGCGCTTGCGGAACTCCTCCTCGGTGGGGACCTTCAGCGTCTTGTTCAGCGGCACGTCGCTCACGTAGATCACCGACGTCCCGCCAAACTCCTTCTCGCCGTAGACGTGGTCGATGTAGACGTCCGGCTTCTCCGCGATGCGCCGTTTCGCCTCTGCCACCAGCTTCTCTCGGGGACCGAAGATGGTCGCCCCCGTCGGGCACGCCGAGACGCAGGCGGGCATGCCCCCCTCGACGCGGCAGGACTCGTCCATCTTGCACTTGCGGACGAGCGGCAGGGTCTGGTCGTACTCATACCGCGGGATCATGAACGGGCACGCCAGCATGCAGTAGCGGCAGCCGATGCACTTGTCCGCGTCGTAGACGACGGCGCCGTCGGGAGACTTGGTGAAGGCCCCGACCAGGCAGGCCGACGCGCAGGAGGGCTCCGCGCAGTGCATGCACTGACGCCGCACGTTGCGCCACTTCCCTTCCTTCACTTTGAGCCGCACGATGGACGTGTACCGCCGCGCGGACAGGCCGTCGTCCGCCGTGTAGTGGGTGGGGATCTCGTCAGGCAGCTTGTTCTGCTGCACGCAGGCCTCGACGCAGCGCTCGCACCCGATGCACTTGGTCACGTCCGTGAGGATCGCCTTGGTCGGGTCCATGCTCATCTCGACTCTCCTGCGCCCGCCTCCGAGCCTCGCTTGAGGGGCTCCACCGCGAAGAACGCCTCCCAGGTCTGGGGGCCGCCCCCGAGGCGCACGTGGCACTCCATACACACCTTCTTGAAGGCCGCGTCATGCGGGGGAGCCTTCGTCCCCTCCGCGACGCTGCCCGCGACGGGGCCCGTCTCTCCATGGCACGCGGTGCACTTCTGGATCCTCGCCGCCTCGCCAGTCCACGTCACGCCCGCCTTGGTGGCCGACGCGTAGGAGTCTCCGTCCTTCAGGATCCCGTGGTGGCAGTTCCTGCACGAGAAGGACCAGGACGTGGCGTGCTCCTGGTGGTTCCACGTGAGCTTCCCGTCGGGGCCCTCGTAGGTGTGCCACGTCAGGCTCTTTGGATCCTTGGGGTCGTCTCCCTTTGCCACCACCTGGTCCCACTCGAGCAGGCCGTTGCCCTTCTCCTTGTGACACTCCAGGCACCGCTTGCGCAGCGCTTCGCCCACGCTCGGGTTGTCGTAGAGACCCGTCCCGTGGCACTTGTTGCACGCCATGTGCGGCTGGTCCGGCTTGTCCGTGTGGTGGCAGGTCGAGCAGGTGACTCCCGGATCCCGCGCGTGCCGGTCGTGGTCCCACAGCAGGAGGCCGACCTCGAGATCGGCCACCACCGACTGGTCTGGACGGTGACACTCGTTGCAGCCGACGGGCATCCCGGGGACGAGGCCCGGCCAGTCCTTGCGGTGACAGTCCATGCAGCGGGCGTGCACCGCCTGCTCCACCGGTGGTCTTGCGCCACCCTGCGTGTCCACCACCCAGCCCTTGTGGCAGTCCTTGCAGCCTCGGCCGTCGGTCTCCGGGTTCTTGACGACGTGGCAGCGCTTGCAGTCTCCGTGCAGGAGCTTCTCGTGGGACTTGATTCCCGTCGCCACCTTCAGCGCAGCCTGCTCTGCCGGCTTGTGGCAGGCGCTGCACGCGCGGTACTCTCCGTCCCAGGTCGCCTCCTTGTCCTGGTGGTGGCACCGCGCGCAGGCCTTCTTCCCCTGAAACTCGGGGCCCATGTCGATGCGCCGCGCGTGGGCCTGGTGGTCCCAGCTCACGACGCCGTGCTGGCCCTTGAAGGTCTGGGCGTGGCAGTCCTTGCACCCGACGGGGCCCTGCTTCATCGCCTTGTGGCAGCCGACGCACTTGCCGTGGAAGGCCGTCATGGGCGGCGGGCCGTTCTCTCCACTGTATTTCGGGGTCTCCACCTTCATGTGGAGGTCCGCCAGCAGCACCGCGGGGTTGGTCTGACGCTTGTGGCAGTCGTGGCAGGCCCGGGGCTTGGTCTCACCGGGCCGCTCCGTGTGGTGGCACACGGTGCAGGTGCCAATCTCTTTCATGCGAGCGTGCAGCTCGTGGTTCCATTTGACGTCGCCGAAGCGGCTCGCGACGACCGTGTCCGGCTCGGCCTTGGGCTTCATGAGCTCGCCGAGGGCGCCCGCGGCGACCAGCCCCAGCACGCCCGCGAGGAGCAACCCGACCTTGACTCGACGACTTCGCAGCGCCATCACGCTCTCCCGTCTTCACAGCGGACCAGGCGCACCGGGTGCCGAGGGTGCGCGCGTTCCAGCACCCGCTTGACCGCGGGCACGAGGCGCGCGTCCGTAGCAGCTCGTCGGTCCAAGCGCATCAGCGCCCCGTAGGCCCCTGAGACTCCGAGCAGAGCCCCGGTCAGCGAGGCCACGTCGGGCCCTACGCCGGCGGCCTCGGCCACGCCGGCGCCGACCGCCGCGCCCGCGATCAGCCCCACGATGGGCACGATCCACACCAGCAGGCTCACCCGCAGCTCCGCGTGCCCCAGAAGCTCAATCTCGACCGTGTCTCCCCGGCGCGCGCCGGCCAGATTGCGGCACTCGACGGTCTCCAGCAGCGCGGCGGCCGAGCCGAAGCTCGGCTGGCACGAGCCCTTCTCGTTGCACCCCTCGCAGGGGCCCTGCTTGCTGGTGGAGACCCGCGCCATGTCTCCTCGCACCTCGACGACGTGTCCGGTCCGCATTCGGTCACCCTCACATCGGGGAGACCCGGAGGAGGTCGTCCACCCGGTCCTTCAGCGGCTTGCCCTCGACGTGCAGCTTGCGCTGGGCGTCCGTGAAGTAGCACAGCGTCCCGCAGCGCATGCAGCGGTCCGCCTCCTTCGCCATCAGCTCGGGCGTCAGGACCAGGTCGACCTCCTCGAAGGTCTTGATCCGCTCGGCCACCGGCAGCTCGGGCTGTGGAATCTTGGGCAGGACGACCACCCCCCCAACCGGAACGAGGGCAGACTCCGGGAGCTTCTTCGGGCCCTTGAAGGTGCCCGGCCGGTGGGCCAGAGACTCGCCGCGCAGGAAGTGGTGAATCGACCGTGCCGCCCGCCGGCCAGCACCGACGGCGTCGATGAGCAAGGCGGGACCCGTGAACAGGTCGCCGCCCGTGAAGATCACGGGCACATCCGATTGCAGCGTCTCCTCGTTGGCGACGATGGTGTTCCACTTGGTGATCTTGAGCCCGCGTGCCTTCAGGTCGTCCGTGTACCAGTCGAGGAGCGGCTTCTGGCCGATGGCCGCGATGACCACGTCCAGGTCCATGGTGGTCTCGGAGCCCTCGACGGGGACCGGGCGCCGCCGCCCAGAAGAGTCCGGCTCACCCAGCTCCATGCGCAGGAACTCGATCTGCTTCAGGCGCCCGCCCTCGTCCCCGATCAGCCGGGTCGGGGCCACCAGGAACTGGTATCTCACGCCCTCGTGCTCCGCCGCCTCGATCTCGACGGCGTTGGCGGGCATCTCCTTGCGGGTGCGGCGATACAGCAGGTGCACCTCGGCGGCGCCCATGCGGAGCGCCGAGCGGGCGGCGTCCATGGCGGTGTTTCCGCCGCCGACCACCGCGACGCGCTTGCCAGCCAGATCCACGGAGATTCCGAGCTCGCGCTTCTGCAGGAACTCGGTCCCCTTCCAGACCCCGTCGAGGCTCTCGCCATCGACGCCCATGGAGGAGTTGTCCCAGGCGCCCATGGCCATGAGGATCGCGTCGTGCCGGCTCTCCAGCTCCGCGACGTGGAGGTCGCGCCCCAGCGCCACATTCGTCTTCGCCTCGACGCCGAGGTCCAGGATCTCCTGAATCTCGAACTGGAGCACCTTCTTCGGCAGGCGATACTCCGGGATCCCATACATGAGCATGCCGCCGAGCGCCGGCTTGGCGTCGTAGATGGTCACCGCATGGCCCAGACGCCGCAGATAGTAGGCCGCGGAGAGTCCGCAAGGGCCCCCGCCGACGATGCCAACGTTCTTGCCCGTGTCGGGCAGCACCGGGTCCTTCACCCGGTTGGGGTTGTTCATGTCCCAGTCGGCGACGAAGCGCTTGATGTAGTTGTGGTGGACGGGGGCGTCGTCGACCGCGGCCCTCCGGCAGCCCGCCTCGCAGGGCGCGGGGCAGACGCGCCCGCAGATCAGCGGCAGGGGGTTCCGCTCCTTGATCAGGTCGATGGCCTCGCGATACCGCCCCTTGGATGCGTGATCGATGTACCCGGAGATGTCTATCTGCGCCGGGCAGAGCTGCTTGCACGGAGACAGACACTCCTCCTCGTGGTTGTGGTGGAGCAGCCGGTCCGTCATGGTCTGGATGGTGATCACCTTGGTGGGGCACACCTTCTCGCAGTTTCCGCAGCCGGTGCACTTGCCGGGGTTGACCACGGGCAGGCCGTCGTCGCCCATGTGGAGCGCGTCGAAGGGGCAGACCGCGACGCAGGTGCCGCCGCCGAGGCAGCCGTAGCGGCAGGTGAGATCCCCGCCGAACTGCTCGGCCATGGCGCGGCAGTCGAGGGCCCCCTCGTAGTGGAACTTGCGCTCGGCCCGGTCACCACCGGTGCATGCGTGGAGCGCCAGCTTGGGCTCCGCGAACCCCGCCTGGCCGCCCATGACGGCGGCGACCTTGGCGGCGGTCTCCGAGCCACCGACGATGCAGGCCTCGAACGGCGCGGCCCCCTTGACGATCGCCTCGGCGCAGGCAGAGCAGCCCGTGTAGCCGCAGCCGCCGCAGTTGGCGCCGGGCAGCGCGTCCTCCAGGGCGCCGATGCGCGGGTCCACGTCCACGCGAAACACGCGGGCCGCCCAGGCGAGCACCCCGGCGGAGAGCATCCCGATTCCCAGCATCACGAACGCAGGCATCAGCATGGGACCCTCCCTTGAATCAGATCATGCCCTTGAAGGCGTAGAAGCTCAGGGCCAGGAGGCCCGCCGTCACGAGGCCGATCCCCGTGCCCTCCAGGGGCTTCGGGATGCGGGCGGTCTCGAAGCGCTCGCGGATGCCGGCGAAGATCACCAGGGCGAGGCCGAAGCCTGCCGCCGCCGAGGCCGAGAAGATCAGGGCCTGGAACAGGCTCAGATCCTCTTGGACATTCAGGATTGCCACGCCGAGCACCGCGCAGTTGGTGGTGATCAGCGGCAGGAAGATGCCCAGCGACTTGTAGAGCGCCGGAATCGACTTGCGCAGGAACAGCTCGACGAACTGGACCAGGGCCGCGATGACGAGGATGAACGCCAGCGTGCGGATGTAGCCGAGCCCGAGGGGGGCAAGCAGCAGGTGCTCGACCACCCAGGTGAAGAGCGCCGCCACGGTGAGCACGAACACCACCGCGGCGCCCATGCCGATGGCGGTGTCCATCTTCTTCGAGACGCCGAGGAAGGGGCAGTTGCCCAGGAACTTGGCGAGCAGGATGTTATTGATGAAGATCGCGCTGACGATGAGCGCGAGGGTCCCTTCCATCGTCTGGCCTCCTACTTCCGTCCCACGACGTTCATGAGCCCGAGCATCAGGCCCAGGGTCACGAAGGCCCCCGGAGCCTCCTGCAGGAAGCCGATGGGGGTGTCCAGCAGCACCGTGTCACCAAAGAAGAGGCCCAGCTTGCCGGCCCCGAGCACCTCGCGGATGATGCCCACCGCCAGGAGCGCCAGCGTGAAGCCGAGCCCCATGCCGAGCCCGTCGGCGACGGCGGCGGCCACTCCGTTCTTGCGGGCGAAGGCCTCCGCGCGCCCGAGGATGATGCAGTTCACCACGATGAGGGGGATGAACAGGCCGAGGCTCTCCGAGAGCTGGAAGAAGTACGCCTTGGTCAGCATCTCCACCGCGACGACGAAGGTCGCGATGATCACGATGTACGAGGCGACACGCACCTCGTTCGGGATGATGTTGCGCATGGCCGAGACCAGCGCGTTCGCTCCCACCAGCACGAAGGTGGCGGACAGCCCCATCCCGAGGCCGTTCTCGGCCGTGGTGGTGACCGCCAGTGCCGGGCAGAGGCCCAAGACCAGGCGGAAGGGCGGGATCTCCGCCCACAGGCCCTTCGTGAACTCCTTGGCCAGCGCTGTCATGGCGCCCCCACGGCACCCAGGATCGCCTCCCGGTGCTGCTCGAATGTCTCTCGTGCCCCTTGCACGCCCGCAGCCACGGCGCGGCTCGTGATGGTCGCCCCGCTGACCGCATCCACGGCGCCCCCGTCCTTCTTCACCTTGACGACTGTGTCTGCGGGCATCCCAGCGAATTGTTTAGTAAAAGTCGGCTCCAGGACGCGGGTGCCGACGCCGGGGGTCTCCGACATGGTCGTCACGCCGATGCCCACCAGGCCACCGCCCTCGATGGCGATGCCCGCCATGACGCCCACGTCGCCGCCGAACCCCTGCCCGACGCCCTCCAGGGCGACCGCGTGCGGCGCGCCGTCCTTCGACACCACGAAGAACAGGAGCGGGTCCTTGCCGCCGACGTCCACCGTCCTCTTCTCCGCGAGGAGCTGCTGCTCCAGGGCCGCCTTGGCCGCGTCGTCCAGGGGACCGGAGACCGCCTCGGAGATGGCGACCACCGCGGGGATCTTCTTGAACTTCAGCACGTTGTTCTCGGCCTGCTCCCGGGTCACGCTGAACAGGCCGCCGAGCGCGACCCCGCTGACCAGCGCGATGAGGGAGAGCACGAGGACCATGCGGACCGGCGACGTCATGGGCTGACCTCCCGCGGGACGAGGGTCTTTCGCTGGGGCCGGATGCGGTCGAGCAGCGGGAAGATCGCGTTCATCAGCATCACGGCGAAGGGCGCCGCGTCCGGCCAGATGCCGAAGGCGCGGATCAGCATGATCATCGTCCCCACCCCGAAGCCGAAGAGCAGCATGGGGACCCGGTTCGACGGCGACGACGTCGTGTCCGTCGCCAGGAAGAAGGCGGCCAGCATGACGTGGCCGGTCATGAGCTGGTCGATGACCCCCCCGTGGAGCTTCGACCCGAACAGCAGCGAGAAGAGCACCACGGCGACCAACACGCCGGTGGGGATCTCCAGCCGGATGTGTCCGAGCCACCAGAGCGCGAGGCCCCCGACCGCGGTGGCGAGCACCGCCAGCTCCGACGGCGCGGCGATGCTCGCCGCCCCCACCGGGTAGACGTGGTTGGGGAAGGACAGGAGCAGGACGAGCCAGCCGACCACCGCCGGGTGCATCGGGTAGCCGCCGAGCCCCCCGTAGAGCTGCTTGCCGATGAAGATCGCCGCCGCCACGCCGATGATCAGCACCCACCAGGGCACGGTCGGGGGCATCATGAGCGCGAGCAGCATGCCCATCAGCGCGCCGTGGCCGTCCATGGCGTGGTAGCGCTGGCGCATGGCCACCTGGCAGCCGTACTCGACGAGCACCGCGACGCCCATGGCCAGCGCGACGGTGCCCAGGATGCCGAAGAGCCACAGCACCGCCGAGTCCACGCCCATGGCGATGGTCAGCTCGCGGATGATGGCGTTGAGCGGCCCGAAGGCGCCGTCCAGGGCCGCCGCCTTGGGCCCGAAGGCGTGGCCGACCGCGCCGAGGAGCGCCGCGGGGGCCAGGGCCAGGATCATCGCCAGGTGCAGGCGGGCGACGCTGTTGCGGGTGCGCCAGTGCGGCGCTGCGCCCACGGTCAGAGTCACGGTGCGAGGGGTCATGGCAGCTCCCACTTCACGAGGACGTCGTGCTCCCATGCGAGAGGCTTCGGGGCCTCACGCGGCGACGGTCCTCCGGTCCTCGGCCTCGGCCGCCGCCTCCCCGGCAGCGGACGCGGCCTCTTCTTGCGCCTGCAGCTCCCGCTTCGCGAGCCGGATGAGCTGCAGGAGCGGCCGGCGTGCCGTACACACCGCCGCACAGATCCCGCACTCGGCGCAGTCCAGGGCGCCCAGCTCGCCGGCCCGGTCGAAGAGCCCGAACTCGGCGCAGCGCCCGATGAGCTGCACCTGCATGTCCTGCGGGCACGCGTCGACGCACACCCCGCAGTTGATGCACGGGGCGTCGCTCCACTCGGTGACCTCGGTCGCCGGGATCAGCACCAGGGCGTCGAGCCCCGCGTCGACGGCGCCATCCAGGGAGTGCTGCGCAAACCCGCGCATGGGGCCGCCTGCGACGAGCTTGTCCCGCTCCTGCGGCTCGACCCCGAGGTGGGCGAGCACGTCGCCGATGCGGGCGCCGATGGCGACGCGCACGTTGCGGGAGCCCGTGGGGGCGATCACGGTGAGCGCCTTGCGTGCCTGGGGGCGGCCCTCCCGGACCGCGTCCAGGGCGGCGAGGGCGGCCTCGAGCGGGATCACAGTGGCGCCAGTGCGCGCCCCGACCAGGGGCTCCAGCGCGTGGGGGTAGACCGGCGTCAGGACCAACACGTCCACGTCGTGGCGTGCGGCGACCGCCCGGACCTCTTCTTGATCTGGCAGCACGGCGAGGGCCGCCGCCCCGCCGGTGACCCGGGCGAGCAGGCGGGCGGCCAGCGGCGCGTCCTCCATGCGGTCGCGGAGGAGCTGGCGCGCGACGGACACCCCGGGCTCCATGTCCGTGGCCAGCACGACCACGTCCCCCACCCCAAGCAGCTCCCCCAGGAGGCGCGGGCGGACGCCGGCCATGACGCCGGCCTCCAGCAGGCGGGCGCGGATGGCGGCGCCGGCGCTGGATGTGACCGGCTCGAACGGCGCGGCCTCCCGGGGCTCGACCAGCACCACGCGGCCCCCCTTCACGCCGCGCACGTCCGGGGCGTTGGCGATGCCCGTGACCGTGCCGCTCACCGGGCTCCGGCGCACCGGGGCGTCGGGCTCGTCGCTGATCGACTGGCCCACGACGACCTCGCCCCCCTTCCTGGCGATGGGTGGCAGCGACACGCCGTTGTTGCGTCCCAGCGGGAACCTCAGGGTGGCAGGGCAGGGCAGGTCCTCGATGGGGAGCGGGGGGGTGAGAAGCGGCCAGGTGGGGATGCGCGCTCCAAAGAGCCGCCGCCCGATGGCCGACAGCACGCGCCCGGCCGGGCTGTCCCAAGCGCCTGCGCTGCCTCGTCCGATGGTGCTCATTGCGTCGCCTCCTCCCAGGCGCGGCGGAGCCTAGCACAGTGATATGGGGCGTTGTATACCCCGTTATCCCCAATCGGCGGGTCTGGAGGGAGCACGGATCCGGGTCCGCGGGACGGGCACGATTTCGCGAGCTTGGGGATGCCTGAGCGACCTGGGGAGGGGAATGGCGATGTAACCGTCAGGTGATGGATCTTCGCGGACCAGACCGGAACTCTACGGCAATGGGCGCAAGCTCGGGAGGCACCCGCAGGTTACATCACCCGATGGCGAGGTCCTTGGTGATGTTCTTCTGGTGGGACTCGATGGTGCCGCCGCCGATCTCCAGCAGCTTGGCGTCGCGCAGGAGCCGCTCGACCGTGAACTCGGCGCAGTAGCCCCACCCGCCGAGCACCTGGACCGCGTTGTCGGCGACCTCCTTGGCGGCGGTCGACGCAAACAGCTTGGCCGCGTCGGTCCCGACCCGGTTGCGGACGCCGGGCCCCACGGACCGCGCCACCTGGTAGATCAGGCAGCGCATGGCCTCGGTCTTGGCGTAGCTCTCCCCGATGTACCGCTGGATCTGCCCGAAGCGGTTGAGCGGCTGCCCGAAGGCGCGGCGGTCCTGGGCGTAGCGGACCATGACCTCCACGCAGCGGTCGGCGATGCCGAGGCTCATGGCAGCCAGGGTCAGGCGCTCGATCTCCAGGTTGCGCATCATGTGGATGAGGCCCCCGCCGACATCGCCGAGCACGTTGGCTGCCGGCACGAACACGGCGTCGAAGTTGAGCTCTGCCATGCTGGACGCGCGCATGCCCATCTTCTTGATCGGCTGGCTGCGGGTGAAGCCGGGCGACGAGCTCTCCACCACGAAGGAGGTGATGCGACCGTCCACCTTGGCGTAGACGATGGCGACGTCCGCCTCCGTGCCGTTGGTGATGAAGGTCTTGGTGCCGTTGAGCAGGAAGCCGCCCTCATGCGGCGTCGCCGTCGTCGTCATGCCGAGCACGTCGGTGCCGGCGCCCGGCTCGGTCATGGCCATGGCGCCGACCCACTCCCCACTCAGCACCTTGTCCAGGAACCGGGCCCGCTGCTCGTCGTTGGACGCCCAGTAGAAGTTGTTGACGAACAGGATGGCGTGGGCCAGGTACGCGAGGCAGAAGCCCGGGTCCACCTTGGACAGCTCGTGGTGCACGATGACGGCGGCGGTGGCGTCGAGGCCGGCCCCCCCGTCCGCGGCGGGCACAGTCAGGCCGAGCATCCCGAGCTCCGCGACCTTCGCAAAGAGGGCACGGTTGAGGCCCCCTCTCGCGTCCTGCGCCTCCGCCTGGGGCTCCACCTCCTTCCAGGCGAAGTCGCGCACCATCTGGCGCAGCATGCGGTGCTCATCCGTCGGGTCGAACAGGGTCTTGGGGTCGTCCATGGCGCTCCTCAGGGGCTTGGTCGCAGCGCGGCAGGATTCCCCAAGGCGGGCGGCGCCGTCAACCCCCCAACGAAGCTCCGCTCTGGCGCTCGGTGTCGCGCCCGACCATCAGCGCCCCTCGCTCCCGCTCGCCGCTCGCGAACTTCTGGAACCTTCGCAGGCGACCGGCTATCCTTGTCCAGCCCGTGCGCTGCCGGAGCCGACCAGGAGGGCCCGTTGGGCATCCGCGATGATCTGTATGACCGCCTGGCGGGGCTTGCCTCCGCGTTGGGGCTCCTCCCCGGCGAGCGCCTGGCGAGCTTCCTCGACCGCTTCGGCCCCTACCTCTCCCACTACATGGAGTACGGCGCGCTGTACGAATTGCCGAGCGTCACGGCGCTCAGCGTAGGGCAGGGCGCGGCCTTCCACGACACGCTCGCCCAGTGGCTCATGGACGAGGGCTTCAGCGAGGAGGACCAGGCCCGCGTGGGGCGCCTGCGCAGCAGCGTCGACGACTGGATGGTCGTCAAGGTGGACGTGGTCGGGCCCGCCGTGCCCCGTGCGGGGGTCTACCTGCGCCGGCCCGTCGCCATGGGCGCCATCGATCCCGTGCTCCTGGAGAGCGGCGCGACTCCGGCGGGCTGCGCCGCCGTCCACCGGGTCGCGCGGGCCCTCGACGTCGGCTGCGCCCAGATCGTCGCCCTCGGCCTGGGCGACTCCCCGGACACCAAGGTCTACCTGGGCATGTGCCACGGCGACCCGGCGCCGGAGCGCATCGAGGAGGCCTTCGCTCTGCTCGGCGTCCCCTTCGACGGAGCGCGCCGCTTCCTCGCGGCGCTCCCCCACGTGCGCGCCGTCTCCGGCAGCCTGCTCCTCAGCATGTTCCTCCGAGAGGACGGCGCCGCCCCCGTCGCCAAGCTCGACGTCTTCGGCGTCGCGCTGCGCGACCTGGACCGTGCCTGTGCTGCCGGCGGCGTCACCCTCGGCGGCCTCCCGAGCCCCTCGGCGCTCGGCGAACGCGTCGGCCTGCGCACCGCGGAGCACGCGGGCGTCTTGTTCCGCGATGGCGCGCCCCCTGCGCTGAGCTTGTACTTTCCCTTCGACCGGTGATGCCCGCTCGCGCCTTGCCTTCCCCCCGCCGTTGCGGTATTGCGCCCCCGCGCATCGTGCGCGCCGGAGGTGACGTGCAGTGACGGACCCGCTCTTTCGTGTGGCGTCCGCGGGCCTGGCCGCGGGGGGGATGAGCCTGCTGGGCATCGCGCTCGTCCGCGTCCGCACCGAGTGGACCCGGCGGCATGCCCTCGCGCTGACCGCCTTCGCCGGTGGGGTCGTCACCGGCGCCGCCCTCCTGCACCTGCTCCCCGAGGCCGCCGAGCTCACGCCCACCTTCTACATCTGGACCACCGTCGGGTTTCTGGCGCTCCTGGTCATGGAGAAGCAGTTCGTCCCGCACTTCCACGCGGACCACGTCCACGAGCCCGGCGACTGCGCCAGACCCCGGGCCTCCCTCGGGCTGATGACCGCGCTCGGCTTCGGCCTGCACGCCCTGTTCGACGGGCTGGCGCTCGGGGTGTCCGCGCGCTCCGCCGAGGACTTCGCCTTCAGCACGGCCGTCGCCGTCATCGCGCACAAGATCCCCGAGGGGGTCGCCGTGTTCACCGTGCTGCTCCACTCGGGCCGGTCGGTGGCGGCCTCGCAAGGGACGGCGCTCTTCGTGGCGCTGATCACTCCGGTCGCCGCCTTTGCCTCCTACGGGGCGCTCGGCACCGACACGCTGGCCCCCGACACCCTCGGCGTGCTCACGTCGCTCGTGGCAGGGGCCTTCCTCTACATTGGCGCCGCGGATCTCATCCCCGAGGCCATGCGCACCCGGCGCTGGCGCAACACGCTGTGGATGCTGTGCGGCGCCGCCGTGATGCTGCTGGTCCTCCTGGTCGGAGGCCACTGACCCCTCCAGGACCGGGGCGCCCGTGGATGCACGGCGCGCCCCCTGCTATGCTGCCGGGCCGAGCCTTGGAGGGACGATGAACGTGAAGACCTGGATCCTGGTGCTGACTGCCGCGCTCGTCGCCTGTGCCGACGAGGCGGCGGACGAGCCACCCACGTCCGATGTCGCCGACGCGAGCGCGGACGTCGCCACCGCCGACGTCGCCACCGACACCGGCGGCCCCGACCCCGAGTACGTGGTCGGTGACCCGTGCGTCGATAGCGACCAGTGCGGCACGCAGGTGTGCGACAGCCGCAAGGGCGGCTGCGTCCAGTGCAACGTCACCGGCCAGTGCCTCGACGGCAAGGTCTGCTTCAACGGCGAGTGTATCGCCGAGGCGGCCTGCTCCCCATCCGAGCCCTGCAAGACCGGCGTCTGCGGTGAGGCGGGCACCTGCGTCGAGTGCCGCGCCGACGAGGACTGCAAGGGGAGCTTCGTGTGCGTCGACCACGTGTGCCGGCCGCCCTACGGCCCCTGCACCGCGAAGGCCGACTGCAAGAGCCAGGTGTGCGTCCCTTCGAAGCAGACCTGCGGCGACTGTCTGGACGACTCCACCTGTGGCAAAGGCGAGACCTGCAAGGACTACGCGTGCGTCCCGAAACCCTGCCAGCCGGGGGTCCCGACCTGCGAGGGCGACGCCATCCGGCTGTGCCGCAAGGACGGCACCGGGGGCCACCTCATCCCCTGCCAGACCGGCCAGAGCTGCGTCTCCGGGGTCTGTCTGAGCAAGCAGTGCGAGCCCGGCAAGACGGAGTGCGTCAAGTACCAGCAGAAGGTGTGCACCGAGTCGGGAGAGATCATCGTCAAGAACTGCCCCCCAGGCCAGGAGTGCCGCGACGGCGACTGTCAGAACATGCGCCAGCGGGTGTTGGTGGTCGTCGACACGTCGGGCTCCATGAACCTGTTCCCCGGCACCAGCAAGTACCCCAAGCTCTGCGGGGGCGGCGCGACGGACCAGTGCCTGGTGCCCTGGCCCGCCTGCGAGCCGAGCGACGCGCCATTCACGACCATGGGAGTCAGCAAGAAGGTCTTCTCCCAGTTCTTCTCCAGCGATGACTCCTTCGACGTGATCTTCGCGCTCCAGCGCTTCCCCCAATCTGCCAAGCGCTCCACGCCCGTGTGCGAGGGCGGCTACTACGAGGGCGACACCGTCATGACCGGCGACGACGGCGCCCACGAGACGGTCATGGGCACCAAGACCTGGTTCGACGAGGCCCTGGACGAGGTGCTGCTCGTGCCCTTCCCGCCCCCCGGGTCCACGTCCAATCTGCTCCCGCTCCTTCAGTGGATGGACTTCAAGGAGACTCTGCTCAAGACCTCGGCAATCTGTGGTTCACCGCAGGACTGCCAGGACGGAGTGTGTCTCGGCCCCGCCGGGAACCGCCGCTGCCACACCTTCACCAACCCGGAGCTGCGCGCCCACGGCTGGACCCCCCTCGGCAAGAGCCTGTTCTACGCCGGAGAGTACATGCGCCGCTATGTGGTCGTCGACGGCAAGAACTGTCTCGAAGACGCGGACTGCGGCAGCCCTGGATACTTCTGCGGTCCCGAGGGCAAGTGCTTCGACCCGCTGAAAGCGTGCCGCCTGAATGTGGTCGTCCTCTTCACGGATGGCGGCGAGACCGAGTATCCGTCCACCAACGACTTCTTCAACCCGCAGGTGCAGGCCAAGCGGCTTCGCTATGGACTCGGCTGCACGTCCGATGACCAGTGCAGCAAGCTCAACTTCTGTCGCGCCAAGAAGGACAAGCCGGGCGAGACCGAGTGCTTCAAGCCCTACTGCTCCGAAGAGGGCTTCTGCACCAACGACGCCATCAAGAACGACCCGCAGAAGCAGAAGATCGCCTACGTGGACACCAGCGAGGTCCCGTCGAACCGCCTGCGCGACGCCAACGGCAACCCCATCGACGTGATCGTCAACGTCGTGGACGCGAGCGCGGCGGACAAGGCGAGCGCGGACGACGTGACCAACGCCAACCGGCTGATCGCGCTCTACGGCGGCGGGGTCCACGTGGTGGTCAGCGTGGACGACGAGGCGGACTTCCTGGCCAACCTCAAGAAGACCATCGACTTCAAGAGCCTCTTCAGCCAGTGCGCCGTGGCGCCAGGGCCGTAGACTTGGGGGTGTCTCCGTGACAGCCGCGAAGACCCTGGAGGAGCGCCAGCGCGCGCACATCCTCTATACCTGGACCGCTCAGGCGGCGGCGAGCCCCGTGTCCATCTCGCACGGGCGCGGGGCCGTGTTCTGGGACCACGCCGGTGACCGCTGGCTCGACTTCGAGAGCCAGGTCTGGAACTGCAACGTGGGCCACGGGGAGGAGCGAATCAGCGAGGCGATCGCGCGGCAGGCGCGCGAGCTGGCCTGTGCGCACCCCGCCGCCCTGTTCGAGGCGAAGGCGGCGCTGGGGGAGCAGCTCGCCGCCATAACGCCCGGCGACATGCAGCACTTCTTCCTCGGGCTGTCAGGCGCGGAGGCCAACGAGAACGCCTACAAGATCGCCCGCATGGTGACGGGCCGGCTCAAGGTGGTGGCGCGGCGCCGGAGCTACCACGGAGCGAGCATGGGCGCCCTGTCCCTGACGGGCGATCCCCGGCGCCTCCCGGTGGAGCCGGGCCTGTGGGGGGTCGTGCGCGCCGAGGACCCGTACTGCTACCGCTGCCCCTTCGGGCGCACCCCCGACTGCTGCGGCCTCGCCTGCGCCGAGCACCTGGAGCGGGTCATCGAGCTGGAGGGCCCGACCACCATCGCCGCCGTGTTCATGGAGGGCGTCACTGGCGCCAACGGCGGCTTCGTGCCCCCGCCGAGCTACTGGCCCCGCATCCGGGAGATCTGCGACCGGCACGGCATCCTGCTCGTGGCGGACGAGGTGCTCACCGGCTTCGGGCGCACCGGGCGCTGGTTCGCCGTCGATCACTGGGGGGTGGTGCCGGATCTGCTGACCATGGGCAAGGGGGTCACGGGCGGATACGCCCCCTTGGGAGTCACGGCCGTGAGCCCGGCCATCGCCCGATACTTCCAGGAACGCACCCTCTGGGCGGGGCTGACCAGTTACGCACACCCCGTCTCCTGCGCCGCATCGGTCGCCGCCATCCGGGTCTATCAGGAGGACGGGCTCGTCGAGCGCGCCGCAGCCCTGGAGTCCGTGGTTCGTGACGAGTGGGCGCGCCTCCACGAGAAGTGGGACGTGATCGGCGACGCCCGGGTCATCGGGCTGCTCGGGACACTGGAGTTGGTGAAGGACCGCGCGACCCGGGAGCCCTTCGTGCCGCTCCACTCCCCGGAGGCGGGCACGCCCATGGCGGCGCTCAAGAAGGCCCTGAAGGCGCGTCGGGTCCACATGCTGGTGAAGGGCAACTTCGTCTTCCTCGCCCCCCCGCTCTGCATCACCGAGGCGGAGCTGCGGGAGGGCATCGCGCTCATCGATGACGCCCTGTCGGAGGTGTTCGGCTCATGAACAAGGTGTACGCGGACGCGCGAGCGGCGCTCCATGACCTGCGGGACGGCGCCAGCGTCATGTCGGGTGGTTTCGGGCTGTGCGGCAACGCGGAGAACTGCATCCGGGCCATCCTGGAGCTCGGGACCCGCGACCTGACCCTGGTCAGCAACAACTGCGGCAACCAGGGGCGGGGACTCGCCGCGCTCTTGAAGACCCGCCAGGTGCGCAAGGTCATCGCCAGCTACATCGGCGGCAACCCGGACCTCCAGGCCCAGATGCTCGCGGGAGAGGTCGAGGTGGAGCTCAACCCCCAGGGCACCCTCGCCGAGCGCATGCGGGCGGGGGGCGCGGGGCTGGGCGGGTTCTTCACGCCGACGGGGGTGGGCACCGTGGTCGCCGAGGGCAAGGAGGAGCGGGTCATCGACGGAAAGCGCATGATCTTCGAGCGGCCCCTGACGGCCGACTTCGCCATCATCCGCGCCCGCGCCGGAGACCCCTTCGGAAACCTCCGCTTCTACGGCACCGCGCGCAACTTCAGCCCGCTGATGGCGATGGCCGCAAAGGTGACGATCGCCGAGGTGGAGGAGCTTGTGCCGCTCGGGGCGCTCGGCCCGGACGACATCCACCTGCCGGGAGTCTTCGTCAAGCGCATCTTCCAGGGGCGCGACTACGAGAATCCCATCGAGAACTTGACTGTGCGACGCCGGGAGGCCGTTTGATGGCCGCCCGTCCAAGAGGAGGAGACGTGAAGAAGCTGGTGATCGGAGTGTTCGCGGTGTTGATGGGGTGTGACTCTGCCGGGCAGCTCATCCCCGGCGGCGAGGTGGTGGAGGAGCAGGACGTGGAGGCCATCACTCCCGGGACCGCCCAAGGGGCCCTGTACTCGGGCACGTGGGTGCTCGACACGACGGTCACGGTGACCAACTGCGACCTGTTCAACCTGGCCGGGGACGTGCTGCCCAAGAAGGGCGAGAAGGACGACGAGGACGTGGTGCTGCTCCAGAACGGCGGGGAGCTCACCCGTGCCGTCGACGATCTGGGTAGCGCGTACACCTTCAAGGGCGGCGTCGACCAGGACGGCTCGTTCACCTATGGGATCTTCTACGACCTGCAGGTGGGCGTGAAGTACATCGAGGTCACCCGCGGCACCATGAAGCTGTCGCAAGGGGGAGGGCAGGCCACCCTGACGGGCACCTCGGTGCGGCGCTACCTCGGCGCCGTCGTCGACTGCTCGGCGACCATGTCCGTGAGCGGCAAGCGCACCCTCATCGGGGGGTAGCCGTGGGCCGTGCCTCACCAGGCTTCACGAGGGCCAGGCTCTTCCAGTTCTCCACGCCCGGCTCCAGGTCCTTGTCCTCGGACCAGGTCGCGTAGCCTCTGGCGCTCGCCGTCACGGTGACCGTCCCAGGCGCTGCCGTGATCTTGTAAAGGCCCTTGGCGTTGGTGGTCGCGGTCTGCCCCGTGCTCAGGGTCACGGTGGCGCCTGCGATGGGGGCGCCCCCGTAGATGTCTCCCACCTTGATGAAGCCGAGCAGCGTGATCGAGCCGGGCGCCGTGACCGCGGGCGTGGTCTCGATGGACCGTGCAGGCGTCGGGCGGGTCTGGGCGGGCGCGGGGGTGGGAGCAGGCGCGGAGCCCTTCGCGACCTCCACCTCCGGGTGCTCCCACTCGGGCTGCGGCTCGTCCGGCTCCTGGAACGGCGGCAGGATGTCTGGGTCCTCTGCGAGCGGCGGGAGGGCGAGGGGGTCGCCGGCAGGATCCACGGTCTCGCCCGGACCCCGGGTGCCCCCTTCGACAGCCGGAGGGAGGTCGGGGAGCCCTTGAGCACTCTCGCCGACGGCGGTCCCGGGGGCTGGCTCCGGACGAGGCTCTGCGGGCGCTGCGACGGCCGTCTCGAGCGCGGCGACGTCCGGGTCCTCCTCCGCCGTCACGGGGACGACCGCGTCGGTCTCCTCCCAGCGCAGGACCACGTCACCCGGCTCCAGCGCCACCTCTCTGGCGCCGGGCGGCGCGGGCGTGACCGGGAGCTGGGGGGGCGGCGGGGGGGCCGCGAGCGGGACCACCGCGATGTCGGCGCCGTGCCGGTACGGGGCCCTCATGCCGACCACGAGCAGCGCGCGCCCACCGCCGGGGGCCACGTACACGTCGGGCTCGAAGTCCACGTACAGATCCTCGACGGGGCGCGCCGCCAGCGTGCGGCGGACCCCGTCGGCACCCCGGGTCGCCAGCTCCCAAGACAGGCGCTCCCCGACGACCACGGTGAAGCGGAGCCAGGGGTGCCCCGCCTCGTCCACGAACACCCACGCCAGCTCCCCGGCCTGCCGCCGCGCGAGGGGGGCGACCACGAAGCCCTCCTTGGCGACCTCGGCGCGGACCTCCTCGTCGCTGAGCGGGAGCGTGTGCTCCGTCAGGTCCTCATCGACCTCCCGCAGGAACGTCCGCTCGGAGCGCTCGACGCGCCCGTCGTCCAGGTGGGCGGTGCGGTGCCGCACGAAGGCGTAGCGGGCGCCGTCCGGCGACCACCCGAGGAGCTGCACCGCCACGTCCGGGCGGGTGTCGGCCACGGCGGCGCCGCCCAGCCCAAGGACCAGCCCAAGGACCAGCCCAAGGACCAGCCCAAGGACCAGCGCAGGGGCCAGCGCAGGGGCCGTCTTGGCGGTCAGGGGGCGCACTTCAAGGTCTTGGGAAGGCACTGGCGACCGCTGATGGCGCCGCCGAGAGCCACCTCAGTGCAGGCGTAGCCGGCGGGGCACCCGTCGTTGGCGGTGCACTCGGCGCCGCACGCCGCGCCCCAGGAGAACCGCACGCACAGGTTGCCGGCGCCGGAGCAGTCCGCGTCCTTGGTGCAGCTCGCGCAGAGCTTCGCCGTGTCGGCGTAGGGATTGATGTGCGCGTTGTCGTCGACGCCGTGGACGCCGTAGTACACGTTGGAGTTCCCGCCCTTGTTGATGGTGGTCAGGATCTCTACGAAGGTGCGCGGATCGTGCGTCCCGTTGCGCAGCGCCACCAGCTCCGACAGGAAGCCCGAGGTGGTGAAGGTCTGGAGGTTCAGCCACGCGAAGCTCACCGTGGAGATGATGTCCAGGTTGGCCGTGGTCTTCGAGGGGTTCTTGTAGACCGTCTCCGGGTACGTGCTGTACGTCTTGCAGCCGTTGAAGACATAGACTTGGTACTTGGACGGCAGCTCCAGCTTGCTGAGCTCGGTGGCGCTGATCGCCTTGCGCGGGTTGTAGTGGTAGACGACCCCCGAGTAGTCCGGGTCCGACCCCGCGTGGCCGTCGTAGAGCACCACGTCCGCGGTCTGGAAGCCTTTGACGATGCGCTGGCGCAAGAGGTCGAGCTGGGCGTCCTCGACGATGTCGGGGTGGACGAGCGACACCTCCACCGCCACGTCCTTGCCCCCTGCCTTCAGGGTTCGCGTGAACGGGGCGCCGTCCACCCGCAGGTCTGCGAGCAACTTCGCGTCGTGCTTGAAGCCCGCGCCCTTCAGCCACTTGAAGATCTGCTCGGCGGCCTGGGCGTCGTAGCGCTGCTCGTTGTAGTCGCCGCCGACGACGATGAGCACCTCCAGCCGGCCGTCGTCGAACATGCCGCGGTAGTCTGGCCACGCGTCGTGGCTCTCGGGGGCCGGCTCCACCACGACCTCCAGGTCCTCCAGCTCCCCCGTGTGCTTGGAGGGGTCGAAGTCCTTGGGGTAGCTGCCGGCCAGCAGCGCCGACTCGCTCAGCTTGGGCATCTTGACCACGAAGTAGACGTCGCCGTCCTCGCGGACCTCGATGGGGAGGCGGTCCATCAGGTTGCGCGGCGCCCCGATCTGGAGCTCCCAGATGAAGGCCCAGGCCATGCCGTCCTCGTCCACGGGCTCCCGGATCCAGTCGAGGCTGCTCGACCGGACCCAGCCCGAGAACCCGCCGTAGCCGTGGTTGGCGTCGTGGGAGGTCTTGTCGGTGAGGTAGACATTGATGAAGTGCGAGTAGGCCTTGAAGCGGGCCCCGAGCAGGTCCTGCACGTGGGCCTCCCGCTCCTGGAAGGTCTTGTCCTTCCACGACGGCTCGAGGCTGAGCTCGCCGATGCCCCACAGGTTGAACTCCTTGGAGGTGGGCGAGACGTAGTTGTCCTGCTTGCCAGGGGCGACGACCTCGGCCAGCTCGCTCTGCCCGGCGTCCTGCGTCTCGTCGGCGCACGCGCCCATCACCAGGGCCAACACCGCGAACATCAAGCTCTTCTTCATGATCCACTCCTCTCGGGGTCCGCTGCGGCGCGAGCCTATCACGAGGGCGAGGGGCTCGCCAGCCCTCATCCAGGGTCCCGTGCGGGTGCTTGACCTGCGTCATGGAGCGTGGTACGTGCCCCCGCGACGCAGCAGGAAGCCGGTGTGAGGCCGGCGCTGCCCCCGCAACTGTATCCGGTGACGAACTCGGACTGGGTGGGTGTGGCCAGATTGCCCCTGCTGCGCGCGCGGACGCATCCCGCCTGGCAGCGTCGCGGGCATCCCGACGAGGGAACGAGTACCACGAGTACGCGCCCCCTCGTCGGGAACCCCGCTCCTTGCCATGCGGGCGCGTCCACGCGCTCGCGACGGGGCAATCTGGCTACACCCACCCAAGCCACTGGCGGCCAGGCCGCTGGGAAGGCCCGAGGGAGGGTGATCCGGAAGCCAGGATACTGCGCGCGTCGACTGCGGCGAACGGTTTGCCGCGCTCCTGCCCTCGCGATGGGCGGGAGAGCACCAGCAGATGCTTCGGGTCGGAGGCATCGGTGCGCGCGCCTTGCAGGCGTCCGCCCCGCCCCGAAGCCACGGAGGACATCATGAAGCGACGAGTGTGGCTGGCCCGGAGGGGGCCGGCGGTGCTGCTCGCCGTGGCCGTGGCCGCGGTGGCGTGTGAGTCGGACAGCGAGGGGACGGACGCGGCCGGGGGTGCGGGCGCGGACGTGGCGCAGGGGGCCGACGCGGGTCCCGGTGGAGGCGTTGGGGCGGACACCGGCGCAGAGGCAGACGTCGGGACAGGCGGGGGCGACGCCACCGGGACCACGGACGCCGCCACGGACAGCGGCGGAGGCACGGTGGACACCACTCAGGGCACGGACGGCTCCGCGGACTCGGGGCCGGTCGGCGCGTGCCCCGGCGGGTGCGGTGACCAGGCGTGCGTCGCCGGCGCCTGCGTCGCCTCCTGTGGCGCCGACCCCGCCACGCTGGAGGCCGCGCTCGGCGCTGGCCTCGTCGTCCTCTCCAACCACTGCGACGACACCACCGCCCTGGTCGCCCTGGCCGGGCTCCCGAACGAAGGCGCGCTGGCGCTGAGCGCAGCCGACGAGGCGGGCAAGGCGCGCTTCGCGCTTCACCGCCGGTCCTTCGACGGCCAGCCTCCGGCCCTGCTGTCCACCGTGGACGTGGACGGGAGCCTCGCCGCCTTCGAGGTCTTCCCGGGCGGCTACCTGGAGACCGATCCCACCTTCACGCGCGCCGCCTGGGGCTACTCCACGATGGGCGCGGACTTCCCGGGCTCCGTCGTCGTGGGCGACCTCGTTCCGGGCGACCCTGCCGCGCTCGACGCGCCGGGCAACTACGCCGTGGCCTTCCTCGACGAGGACCGCCTGCTCGTCAACGGCCTCGGGGCCGCCGGGGTCGAGCTCGGGCAGGGGCTCTACCTGGTGGAGCTTGGTCCCGGGGGACCGTCCGCGACCCTGGTGGCGACGAACCTGGGCACGGCGAGCGGCGACGTGGCGGTCCACGGCGACCTCGTCCTCGCTGGCGGCTTCGCAGGCTTCGGCACGACGTGGCCGGACGGATCGGAGGGCAACCGGGTCTACGGGCTCTCCGTGGAGGCGCTGCTCGCCGCCGCGTCTACAGACACGCCCGTCGATGTGTTTGCAGCGGCCCCGAGCGTCGACATCCCCGGCGACTTCGCGTTCACCCCGGACGGCCACGTCCTGGCCAAGACCTACGACGAGTCCTACCAGATCGCGGGCTTCCAGCTCATTCCGCTCACGGTGACGGAGGACGGGGCCACTGCGGGCCCAGCCACCGCCCTCACCGTGGGGCCCCAGTTCCGGCTGGCGACCCCCCTCCCTGGCACGGACCGGTGGGCGCTGGTGCACGACGCGGGGACGCTGGTGGTCGGGGACGCAGGTGACTAGGCGCGCCTGCGCGCTGGGCGGGGCGCTCGCGCTGGCTGCCTGTGCCGTGGACCCCGGCGCCGCCGGAGTCGACGGGGGAGCGCCGGACCCGGACGCGGCAGCCTCCTGGCGCCACCCGGCGACGGTCGAAGAGACCTACGCCTCGGAGGTGGTCGCCTTCGAGCCCGGCCCCGGCGCCGGCTTCGGGCAGGCCAAGCTGCCCGACGTGGTCCTCGGCCCACCCAAGGGCGGCGGCGCGAGCGCGCAGTCCCTGGACGTGCTCTCGCTGGGCGCGGGGGGCTCCGTGGTCATGGGCTTTGGAGACCGGGTTGTCGCCGACGGCCCGGGCCCCGACCTCATCGTCTTCGAGAACGCGTTCTTCGCGGGCGGTGACCCGGACCACCCCTTCGTGGAGCTGGGTGAGGTCTCGGTGAGTTCGGACGGCAAGAGCTGGGTGGCGTTTCCCTGCGATCCCGACTCCGGTCCCCCCTGGCCCGGCTGCGCCGGCTGGCGCCCCGTGGAGCCCTTCGACGCGGCCGGGAGCCTCCCGCCCGACCCGACGATCATCGGTGGCGACCCCTTCGATCTCGCGGATGTCGGGCTCACCGAGGCCCGCTTCGTGCGCATCCGCGATCTGACCACGGTGAAGGCCCCGCCCAGCGCCGGCTTCGACCTGGACGCCATCGCGGTGCTGCACCTGCGCTGACCTTCGAGCGCTCCGTTCAAGACCGTGCCCCGGCGAGGGGGGTGCCGGGTCGCCTACCCTTGCCGCCAAGCGGCGGCGGCGAGGCACGCCCAGCCCACCAGGAAGGCGGCGCCGCCGACGGGCGTGATCGCGCCGAGCCAGCGCTCCCCCAGAGTGCTCAGGGCGTACAGGCTGCCCGAGAAGACCAGGGTGCCCCCGACGAAGGACCAGCCGGCCACCTGGAGGAGCCGCGAGTCGGAGCCGCGCGCCAGGATGCCCACGGCGAGCAGCGCCAGGGCGTGGGTGAGCTGGTAGCGGACGCCCGTCTCGAAGATGGCGAGCAGGTGCGCCGTGAGCCGCACCTTGAGCGCGTGGGCCGCGAAGGCGCCCAGCGCGACGCTCAGGAAGCCGGAGATGGCGCCGATGACCAGGAAGTGGCGGCTCATGTGTCGGCTCCGGGGTCCTCGAGGCGCTGCATGGAGAAGGGTCCCAGGTCCACCGGCGATTCGCCGCGGAGCACGAGGGCCGCGATGATCTCGGCCGTCACCGGCGTGAGCAGGATGCCGTTGCGGTAGTGCCCCGTGGCGAGCAGCAGGCCGTGGAGCGGGGTAGGGCCGAGCAGCGGCAGCAGGTCGCCGGTGTGGGGGCGGAAGCCCGCCCAGGAGTCGACGACCGACGCCGCGCCCAGGCTCGGGGCGATGCCGGTGGCGATGGCGGCCAGAGCCGCGAGCCCCGAGACGGTCACGGCCTTGTGGAAGCCGACCATCTCCAGTGTGCTGCCTACGAGGACCGTCCCGTCCGCCCGGGGGACCACGTAGCCGGCCGCCGAGTAGACCACCGCCGAGAGGACCGGGGAGCGCGTCTCCAGCTTGAGGAGCTGCCCCCGGGCCGGGCGGACCACCCGCTCGGGGAGGCCGGCCCCGGGCACCAGGCTCGACCAGGCGCCCGCCGCGAGGACGACGGTGCCCGCCGGGAGCAGCACGCCGTCCACGTCGACGCCCAGGACCCGGCCTCCCTCGTGGACGACCCGCCGCGCGACGGCACCGGTCCGAAAGTGGGCCCCGGCGCGCTCGGCGCCGATGGCGAGCGCCTTGACGAGCCGGCGAGGGTCCACCTGGCCGTCCTCCGGGAACCACACGGCGCCGAGGACAGAGGGGTCCACCGCGGGCTCCAGGGCGAGGACCTGGGCGCGGTCCAGGACCTCGGCGTGGAGCCCGAGGGCGGCCTGCTGCTCGACCCGCCGGGTCAGCAGGCGCCCCTCGACCTCGTCGTGGGCCAGGTGCAGGAGCCCGCTCCGGCGCCAGCCGACGGAGACCCCGGTCTCGTCCTCCAGAGCGGCGGTCCAGTCTGCGTACAGGGAGCGGCTCCGCAGGCACAGGTCCAGGAAGGGGCCCGGCGAGTCGGCCTCGCCTTGCGCGCCGATGATGCCCGCCGCGGCGCTCGACGCCTCGGCGCCGGGGATCGCGCGCTCCAGCACCTCGACACGGGCGCCGCCCCGCGCCAGCGCTCGCGCCACGGCGCAGCCGACCGAGCCTCCACCGATGATCACGACGTCCGGGCTGCCCATGACGGGCGAGGCTACCCGTGCTCCCCGCGACGTGCAAGGGATTGCAATCGCGGCGGGGCGTCCAGATACTGCGCCGATGCTGAAGTCCCCCCATGAGGTCGAGGCGGCGCTGCGGTGGCTCGAGGGGCTCGGGTACAGGGCCGCGTTCCGCGACGGGGCGTGGGTCGAGTGCCTGCTCTGGTGCGAGGACGAGCGCTGGCTCGGGCGCGGCCCGGATCGTGACGAGGCCGCGCTGGACGCCCTGCGCCAGGCGCTGCCGTCGAGGGCGGCCCGCGCCCTCCTGGATGCGGCGCTTGCCGCCGAGGCGGCCCCCCAGGTCGGTCCATTTGCGGACGCCGCGCCGGCGGACGTCGCGCCGATGTACCTGGTGCAGGAGCAGGACGCCGCGGAGGTGGACCTCGGGGGGGCGGTCGAGGCGGACCGGCGGGAGCTGGTGCCCGACGATGACTCCCTGGTGCACCCCGGCGAGGCAGCGCCCGTCGCGGCCGTGGCGCCTCCGCCGGAGACCCCGCGAGCGGCGCCTGCGGAGCGGAGGCGCCTCGTCGAGCCCATGACCGTCGACGCGGCGCTGGGCGCGGTCGGCCTCCTGCACGACGCCATCACGGCGGAGCGCCCGGAGGTGGCGCTGATGGCGCCGCACCGGCAGGGCCTGATCCTGCTCGCTTGGATCTGCCGCGCGCGCAGCGCCGAGGAGGCCACCGACGACGAGCCGGTGGTGGTCAAGCGGGTCGCCGAGATCGCCCGCATGTTGAGCTCCTGGGCCAAGGCCTGGTGGCCGGGCGCCGTCATCGGTCTGCGCAAGGACACGACCCCCAACGACGTGGGCCGGGAGATCGGCCTGCCGGTGGACGAGCGGCCCCGCACGTGGTTGGCCGCCGCGCTGGCCGTCGAGGCCCACCTCGCGAGCGTGGAGGAGCGCGACGAGCGCGCCGGCCTCGACGAGTACGGGTGGGCGGACGCGAGCTTCCTCGAGCCAGGGCCCCTGCGCCCGGACCAGCAGCTCCACGAGCTGCGGCGCCGCGTGGAGCCGGTGCTCGGCTCCCTGGACGCCGCCCCTCCGGGCTCCGTTCCGAAGGCGCTCACCGCCCCGAAGCCCGATCACGTGGCCTCCTGGGTCGAGTGGGCGCGGCTCGTGCGGTGGCTCCGCGGGTTCGTCTCAGACTTCGAGGAGTGGGGCGCGCTCGTGGGTCGGCTGCGGTGGCTCGCCGCACAGGTCAAGGCCGCCGCGCCACTCGCAAAGCTGCTCGACCCAGCCCTCCGGCCCCCGCGCCCCTGGGCCGCCGAGCTCGGCCAGGACCCCGACGCCAAGCGCCTGAAGCTGCTCAAGCGGCGCGTTCTGCAGACGGCGCCCGACCCGCGCCAGCCGCAGGAGGCTGCGTCGGTCGCCCGGTGGCTGGCCGATGCCATCGAGGTGCTGCCGGGGGAGCGCATCGCTTCCTGCCTGGCGCCCCACGGAGACCTGCTGGTCGCCCTGAGCGCCATGGAGCCGCCCGATGGCACCAACGCGCGTCGATGGAAGCGCCGGCTGACGAAGATACTGGCGGCCGCCACCGCGCTGGACGGACGCGCCATGCCTCCCCCCCTGGAGCAGGAGGAGATCCCAGATGCCGTGGAGGACGTGCAGCGCGAGGACCCGGCGGACGCTCTGCTCCAGGTGCTGCTGCCCCGCACGCGCGGCAAGTCCGCCCTGTTCATCGGCAACCGCCGCGACCCGGATCTGCACGACGAGCTGAAGAGGACGTTCTCCTTCTCGGATCTCGACTGGTGCGAGGGCGGTCCCCGCCGCCTCCAGGACGTCAGCGACCGCGTGGACAGCGGCCGCTACGACTTCGTCCTGGGCGCAACGGGCTTCCAGTCCCACAGCATGGACGCGCAGATGGTGCAGGCATGTCGTCGTGCGGGTGTCCCCTACGTGCGGGTCCACCGGGGGCGGCGCCTCGCCTGCATCCTCGCGCTGAGCCGAGAGCTCGGCCTCGCGGCTGGCGCGCAGAGAGTGGCCTGACGGTTCCGGGGGGCTGGCGCAGGAGCCCACGTTGGACTTAGGATGCCGTTCGCATGGAAGTGAACGGCTCGAAGTCACATTGGGCCGGACTGCGCGGACCAGGAGGCAGACATGATCATGGAACCACGCACCCGTCCGGGCGCTCGGTGGGGAGTGCGGGCGGTGGCCGCTGCGCTGCTGCTCGCGTCGTGCATCGAGGCCGAGCCCGCGCCCTTCGCCACCAAGGACGTGGGCGCGGATGGGGCCGGCGACGCGGCCTCCACCGATGGGGGCGCCGACGGGGGAGGATTGGACGTGGGTGACGTCGACGACGCAGGCGGCGGCGCCGACGCGTCGGCGGACGTCGCGGTCCCCTCCTGCGAGACCGACGACGACTGCCAGCGCCCCAAGGACGCCCTCTGCGGCCCCGCGTGGGTGTGTGCCGACGGGGCGTGCATCGCCGGGGACGGCCCGCCGGTGGAGTGTGACGGCGCGGACGACACGGACTGCCTCGTCGCCGCCTGCGACCCCTCCGACGGAGCCTGCAAGCCACAGCCCGTAGACGTGGGGACGCCCTGCGACGACGGGAGTGCCTGCACCATCGACGATGAGTGCACTCTCGACGGCGAGTGCGCCGGGGCGGCGCTCCCATGCTCCGACGGCGACCCCTGCACCATCGACGGCTGCGCCGGGGGGGAGTGCACCTACCAGCCGCTGGTCTGCGACGACGGGTCCCTCTGCACCGCCGACGCCTGCGTGGGCGGCTCCTGCACGTTCGACCCGCTCCCGTGCGACGACGGCGACCCTTGCACGTCGGACGTCTGCCTGCCCGCCACGGGGTGCAAGCCCACTCCCATGACCTGCGACGATGGGGATGCCTGCACCGCGGACTCGTGCGTCGCCGGTGACTGCGTCCACGCGCTGCTCCCCCAGTGCGCCCCGCCCTGCAAGCCCGGGGAGTGCGACGACGGGGACGCGTGCACCACGGACACCTGCATGCCCGCCGGGTGCGTCACGGCTCCCGTCGCCTGCGACGACGGGGACCCGTGCAACGGCGGCGAGGGCTGCGACCCGGCCTCGGGCTGCGTCGTCCTCGCGCCTCCCCCGGACTGCACCGACGACGACCCCTGCACCCTCTCGGACTGCGTCACGGACCTCGGCTGCCTGACGGTGCCGGTGGCCTGCGACGACGGCGTCCCTTGCACCGCGGACGCCTGCGTGGACGGCGACTGTGAGCACACCCTGGACCTGGCGGCCTGTGGAAGCCCCAGCCAGGCTGGCGGCTGCGTGGAGTGGACCTGCCACCCGATCCTCGGCTGCGTGTCGAAGCCCACGACCTGTGACGACGGCGACCCCTGCACGCTCGACGCCTGCGGTGCGGCCGGCTGCATCCACCAGCCCGTCGAGGGCTGTGGAGATGCCTGCCAGACCCCCCAGCAGTGCGACGATGGCGACGCCTGCAACGGCTCGGAGGGGTGCGATGGCGTTTGTGTGGCGGGGTCGCCGCCGTCCTGCGACGACGGCGACCCTTGCACCGCGGACACCTGCCTGAGCGGGGGCTGCGTCAGCGTGCCCGTGGAAGGAGCCTGCGACGACGGCGACCCCTGCACGGACGGCGAGAGCTGCGTGGCCGGCGCCTGCATCGGCGCCCCGACCGACTGTGACGACGGAGACCCGTGCGTCGACCCGACCTGCGTCCCGGGGCTGGGCTGCACGGGTCTGCCGCTCCATGGCCAGCCCTGCGACGACGGGGACCCCTGCACCGCAGGCACGACCTGCGTCATCGCCAACTGCGAGGCAGGCCAGGCGGTGTGCGACGATGGCGACCCGTGCACGCTGGACACCTGCGACGGTGGCGTCTGCGGCAGCTCCCCGGCCCCTGACGGGACCCCCTGCGACGACGGCGACCCGTGTACCGCTGCAAGCTGCGCCGGGGGCCAGTGCGCGGGCGGTCCGGTCTGCGACGACGGGGACCCCTGTACGGCAGGAGAGTGCGCCACCGGTGCTGGCTGCTCCTACACGGTCGACCCGTGCGTCGATGGGGACCCCTGCACGGCGGACTCCTGCGGCCCGGCCGGGTGCGTCCACGAGCTCGTCGCGGGCTGCGGCTTCTTCTGCGAGACGGACGCGGCCTGCGACGACGAGAACCCGTGCAACGGTGCCGAGGTGTGCCTCGCGGGCGGTTGCGCGGCGGGGACGCCCATCACGTGCGACGACGGGGACCCGTGCACCACCGATGTGTGCCAGGCCGCCGGGTGCGCGGCGATCCCGAAGGAGGACGGCGGCGCCTGCGACGACGGGGACGCCTGCACGAAGGGTGACGTGTGCCAGGGCGGCGCCTGCGGCGGATCTCCGCTGGTCTGCAACAGCGGTGACCCCTGTGTGCTCGCGGCCTGCGCCCCGGCGACCGGCGCCTGCGCCTATGTGCCCGCTCCCGCCGGCTACTGCGACGACGGCGATGCCTGCACCCTCGACGCCTGCAAGACGGGGAAGGGCTGCGAGCACGTGTCGATCGCCTGCGCCGACGGGGACCCGTGCACGGCGGACGCCTGTGACCCCGCCGTAGGCTGCGTCCACTCCGCCCTCGGCGTGGGCGCTCCTTGCGATGACGGGGACGCCTGCACGAGCCAGACCGCCTGCGACGCCGCAGGGCTGTGCAAGGGGACACAGGCGGCGTGCAACGACCTGGATCCGTGCACCGCTGACTCGTGCGACCCGAAGTCTGGCGCCTGCGTGTTCACGCCCGTCGGCGCTCAGGTCTGCGCCGACGGTGACCCCTGCACCCTGGACACCTGCAGCCCCGGGGTCGGGTGCAAGCACACCCCGGACCCGTGCAGCGACGGCGACCCGTGCACCTCTGACGGCTGTGGGGCCGCCGGCTGCACCCACGCCCCCATCCCGGACGCGGACTGCGAGGACGGCAACCCGTGCACCGCCGACCCGTGCGTCCCCGGCGCGGGCTGCCAGCACCCCCCGGCGGTGGCGGGAACCCCGTGCGACGACGGCAAGGCGTGCACGACCGGCGACGCCTGCGACGGCATCCTCTGCTTGGGGCTCGCCGCCGCCTGCGACGACGGCTCGCCGTGCACCTACGACACCTGCGAGGACGGCGGCGGCTGCGTCCACGTCCCCGACGACGACCGCCCCTGCGAGGATGGCAACGCCTGCACGACCGGCGATCTCTGCGCGGACGGCGCGTGCGTGCCCGGCGAGCCACTCCCGTGCGAGGACTCCAACCCGTGCGTCACGGCGGCGTGCAACCCGGTGACGGGTTGCCAGATGACCCCGAAGGCGGGACCCTGCGACGACGGCAACCCCTGTACAGCGGGGGACTCCTGTGTCGAGGGCGTGTGCATGGGCGCCCCGCCGGAGGACGGGGGCTCGGCGATGTGCGATGACGGCAACCCGTGCACGTGGTCCATCTGCGACCCCGCCATGGGGTGTGCCCACATCCCGACCTTCCTGGAGTGCGACGACGGCAACCCGTGTACCCAGCTCGACGTGTGCTTCACCGGCGGCGTGTGCACGGGCACGCTGCTGGACTGCGACGACGGCGACCCGTGCCATGCGGGCGCGTGCGTGCCGGCGACGGGGCTGTGCACGTGGACTCCTGCGGCGGGCGACTGCGACGACGGTGACGTGTGCACGCAAGGGGACACGTGCCTGGGCGGCAACTGCACTGGCACCCCGGACCCCTGCGACGACGGCAACCCATGCACGTCCGACGGGTGCGATGCCATCTTTGGCTGTGTCCACGACCCGGCCGAGGGGCCCTGCGACGACGGGCTCGCCTGCACGGAGGGCGACGCCTGTACCGGAGGCCTCTGCCTCGGCACAGTGCCCCCCGAGTCGATCGCCTGCGACGATGGGAACCTCTGCACCATCGACCTCTGCGACGTGTCCAGCGGGTGCCGCAACGACCCGCTGACGGGCGCGCCTTGCGACGACGGCAACACCTGCACGGAGAACGACGCCTGCGGGTCCAGCGGCCTGTGTGCGGGGTCGAGCGCCGCCTGCGACGACGACGAGCCGTGCACCGCCGACTCCTGCGACCCCGTGACGCAGGCCTGCGCTCACGCCCCGGTGGGCGGCCCCTGCGACGACGGCGACCCCTGCACCGAGGACGACGCCTGCGCCGGGGGGGGCTGCACCGGGGCCGTCGTGGACTGCGACGACGAGAACCCCTGCACCCTCGACGGCTGCGACGCGATCGTCGGCTGCACGTGGACCTTCCTCCCCGGCCCCTGCGACGACGGGGACGTCTGCACCGAGGAGGACCAGTGCGCGGGCGCGGGCTGCTTCGGCCTCCCCGCGAGCTGCGACGACGGCGACCCCACCACCTTCGACACCTGCGACGCCAGCGGGTGCGTTCACACCCCAGACGGGCCATAGGTTCGGGCGACGCCCGCGCCGGCGAGCATTGGCGCCGCTTTGCGCCGAAATGGGTTGCGCAGCGCGTCATGCGGCGGCACAATGCGGCTCGTACACACCCGGTCGACCCAGACTCCGCCGTCGAGGCGCTGCGGCATCCGACCGCTCGCATCCTGGCAGCCAACAGGAGGAGCACATGCGCCCTGTACGCCCCTATCTTCTGGCCCTTTCAGCCACCGTCTTCACCCTCGCGCTCGTTACCTCGCCGGTCCGCGCCGCCGTGCCACCCGACATGCAGATCCAGGGGTACATCACCTCGTCCTCTGGCGTCCCGGTGACGGGGTCGTACAGCATGGTGATCGGCATCTTCGCGAGCCAGGTGGGCGGCACCGCGCTCTGGACCAAGACGCTGAGCGTCGCGGTGGACGCGGGCGTCTACGACGCGGTCCTCGATGGCCTCCCCGAGGCGCTGTTCAAGGACAACTCTTCCCTGTGGCTGGAGACGAAGGTTGGAACGGACGCGCCGCTCCCCCGGCGCCGCATCCTCCCCTCCGCGTGGGCCTTCCACTCCCGCAGCGCCGACACGGCCGCGGTCGCCGCGGACCTGGCCTGCTCCGGGTGCGTGGACTCGGCGAGCCTGGCATCGGACCTCCGGGCGCCCGGCGATCTCAAGGTCGAGAAGTCGCTGATCCTCTGCGACGGGGGCGCCGGCGCCTGCTCCGTGCGGCTCAACAGCACGGCGACGGTCGCGGCGGACGGCACGGCCGTCTCCGTGCAGGCATCGACGGGCCTCAAGGTCAGGAACGCGGGCAACACGGCGTGGGCACCGCTCGAGACCGGCCCCATCACCGCCAACGGCAACGTGAACGTGGTGGGCAACCTGACGGTGACCGGCACCATCTCCGGCACCATCAGCGGGGTCCCGTGGTCCGGCATCACCGGCATCCCGGCGGGCTTCGCCGACGGCGTGGACAACGACACCCTCTACGCGGCCGGCACGGGCCTGGGCCTGGCGGGCGGCGTGTTCTCGGCGGACACGGCCTACCTCCAGCGGCGCATCGGCACCGGGTGCACGGCGGGCAACGCCATCCGCGTGGTCAACGCCGACGGGTCGGTGACGTGCTCGCCGACGGGGGGCACCTACACCGCAGGCGCCAATGGGGGCCTCGTCATCAGCGGGTCCAACGAGATCAGCCTGGCCATGTCCTGCGCCTCGGGGCAGCTCCTCAAGTACGACGGCACCAAGTGGGCGTGCGGGACCGTAGCCACCGGCGCAACCAGCTTCGCCGAGCTGTCGGGCGCGGCGACGGACGCCCAGATCCCCGACGACATCACCGTCAACTACGCCCAGGACGCGGACACGGTGGACGGCCACCACTACTCTCCGGTGTGGGACTCCACGGACGCGGAGACCCTGGGTGGGTTTCCCCCGACCTACTTCGCGACCAAGGAACAGGTGGACGCCATCAATACGGACCTCTCGGAGTGGCCTGCCATCCAGGAGGCCATGTGCAACGCGGCCATCTCCACCAACGTGTGCAAGAAGAACGTGTACCTGGCCGGCACCCATGAGCGGGACCTCAACTCGCTGAATCGACTCGTCGGTGGATCCTGGGTGTTCGACGAGAGCGTGGGGCGCTGCGAGTACCTGGGCGGCATGGAGATCGAGGACGCCAAGGGGTGCGGTGACGGGATCCTCCCGGACTGGATGGACACGACGGACAACTGCGGCGGCTTCCGGCGCAGCTCGTGGGACACGCGCATCCGGTACGCCGTGGGCAAGAGCAACATCTGGGACAAGGACTTCGAGTACACCTGCCCGCCGGGGTGGCACTGGGCCACGGTGGACGAGGTCTCTCCATGGCTGTACGCGACCAACGTGGGCGCCGTGGGCACGTACACCGGCCAGTGTGGGTGGACGACCACGACGTGGAACGGCAAGGTCCGCCGCTGGTTCCGCTTCAAGGACTCGGTGACCAACGGCAACAAGACCAAGGACACCGCCGACCTGGACGGTGCCCCCATCGAGGTCTACGCCGGCACCGATCAGTTCGCGGGCATCGTGTGCGCCCAGGACGCCCCCATGGCGCCGACGGACTGGATGCTCGATGAGGACGACTGCCAGGGCCTCCGAAACAGCACCTGGGCTGCCCAGGTCTACTACGCGGTCTCGCGCAAGAGCCTCTACGACTCCACCATCGACTACCAGTGCCCCGACGGCTACCACTGGGCGACGACCGCAGAGGGCCAGGCGCTGCTCAACGGGACCGGCGGCTCGCTGACATACTCCGGTCAGTGCGGGTGGGCGGCCCTCGTGTTCCAGAATGTGACCAGACGGTACTTCCGCTTCTCAGACTCTCTCCAGGGGACGACAACCCTCTACTACAAGGACGCCAGCGGCGGAGACGCGGTCGTGCCGGCAAAGGACGCCTCGTTCACCGCCGCGTCGCTCAACAACTTCGCCGGTCTGGTGTGCATCGACGACTCGTGGACCAACGACCCGCTGTCGTGGATGGACCAGAGCGACGCCTGCGGAGGCTTCCGGCAGAGCACCTGGGATCCGCGCTTCTACTACGCCGTGTCCAAGAAGAACGTGTGGAACAAGGATTTCACCTACCAGTGCCCGGCGGGCTACCACTGGGCCACCACGGCGGAGTATGACGCGGCCTTCACCGCGGACGCCGCGACCGTCGACCAGCGAGTCTACTACAACCAGTGCGGCTGGAATGGCTACGTCTGGAAGGGGCTCAACCGGTACTTCTTCCGCTTCGCGGACTCCAAGACCAACAACCGCACCATCCGGTCCAACAACTACGACATCTACAAGGGCGCCACGGACACGAGCACGGCCAACTTCGCCGGCATCGTGTGCAAGAAGGACGGCGCGGACCCGTACCCGAAGCCGGGCACGACGGACTGGATGCAGACGGACGACGACTGCAAGGGCTTCCGCCAGTCTGGCTGGGACTCCCGCATCCGCTACGCCGTGTCGCGCCAGAACATCTGGAAGCCGGACTTCCCCTACCAGTGCCCGACCGGCTATCATTGGGCGACGAAGGCCGAGGCGGACGCCATCCTGAACGTCGCGTCGGACACGACCTCGCCCATCCCCTACTACAAGTACAACGGGCAGTGCGGGTGGACCGGGTCCACGTGGCACGGCAGAAACCGCCGGTACTTCCGGTTCGCGACCTCGCACCCCACGACAGGCCTCACCCCCAACGCCTCGGTAGACGCAAACCACGGGGAGCCCCGAATCTCCAATACGGTGACGGGCGCGGCCAACTTCGCGGGTATCGTCTGCATCGCCAACACGGCACCGACGGATCCCCTCGACTGGATGGACCGCACCGACAACTGCGGGGGCTTCAGACAGTCCCTCTGGGATCCGCGCGTCTACTACGCGGTGGCGAAGAAGAACGTCTGGGACAAGACGTTCAATTACCAGTGTCCGTCGGGGTTCCACTGGATGACCTATGCGGAGGCTGCGGATATCTTCAAGTCGACGAGCACGACGATCTACCAGCGCGTGTACACCGGTCAGTGTGGGTGGGACGGAGTCTCGGCGGACGGTCTCACGTGGATCGGCAGGCACTGGCACGGCTTGGATCGACGCTGGTTCCGCTTCGCCGACTCCAACGCGGCGTCGGGGGCTGCCATGAACCGGGCGAAGGACGCGTCCGACAGCGAGGAGTTCCAGACGGAGGTCCAGGCGGCCACGACCAACTTTGCCGGGATCGTGTGCATGAAGGACGGCCCGCCGGATCCGCTTGCGTGGATGGAGACCACGGACAACTGCGGCGGCTTCCGGCAGAGCGCCTCTGACCCGACCGTGTACTATGCAGTCTCCAAGTACAACGTCTGGGACAAGGCGCGCACCTATGCCTGCCCCTCGGGATACCACTGGGCGTCCACGTCGGAGGGCCAGGCCCTCTTCCCCACGGGCGGCGCGACCGCCGGAGCGACGGTCTACACGAACCAGTGCGGGTGGTCAGCTTTGACGTGGAACCCCACCTGGCCGCTGGGCTGCTCGTCGTGGGCGAACCCCGGCTGCGGCAGCGGCTTCCGGGCGCCGACCCCTTCGACGGGGCTCCTGGCGCTGTCCCCCGGCGACTTCGCGCGCGGCTGCACCGACTGCGACAACATCTCGGGCGTCACCTGCGCCGCGGGCGGTACGGCCGCGGTCATCGGAGCGTGCGACGGCATCGACGAGGTGTGGTGGAGGAACGATCAGCACCTGGGCGGGTGCTACACCTCGCCCAACGTGTTCTCGGGCGCGCCGTCGGGCATGCTCCCGGGCACGTCGAGCAACCACTGCAAGGACGGGGTGTGCTGCGGAGCCGGCAATCGCCAGCCCATCACCATGACGCGACAGTACTTCCGCTTCTCGGACTCGTTCAGCACCAACGCCTACAAGGACGCGGGGCAGAACGACAACTACCAGGTGCAGTCCGCCACCACCATCGCCAACTTCGCGGGCATCATCTGCATCAAGGACTGACGCGGGGAGGGGCGCGGTGCCCGCCCGGCCACCTCGCCCCTCGAGGGATCGGGTCTCGTCCCCAAGAGGCTCGGGGCCTGGTCTCTGCGCGCTGCTACTTGCGCCGTCGTGCCTTCTCCTCGGGCGGGTCCGGCTCCTCCGTGCCGTCCGGCGTCGCGGCGTTGAGCGCCACCGTGGCAGACGCCAGCGGGTCCAACCGCAGTGGCGGCGGCTCGGTCGCAACGAGCGGCTCGAACTGCTCCCGGAAGTGCTGCAGGTTCATCTTGGCGACCGCGGCGAACTTGGCCAACTCGTGCGGGTCCTCGAAGTCGTCCCTCCGGAGCCGGATCATGTAGCGGCGGGCGATGGCATAGCGGGTGGACTCGATGTCCACGAGGCGCACTTTGGCGCGACCCGTCTCCGGGTTGAGGATCTCCGCGAACGGGATGGGCACGAACTTCCCCGCCTGCATGGAGATCATGGCGGCGTTCCCGCCCGTGAGCAGGTACTTGGCGGCGCAGTAGCCCAGGTCGCGGCAGTACTCCATGTCGAAGGGCACCGGGTCCGCGCACCGCAGCTCGTAGCCGATGTTCTTGGCCACGATGTTGTTCTTGATGCCGAACTCGGCGAGGCGCTTGTTGACCTCCTTCTTCAGGATCTCACCGAGGTCCACGTCGGCGATGCGAAGGTGGCCGTGGGAGTCGCGCTCGACGTGCTCCAGCTCCTTCATGTCGTCGGGGTGGATGCCGAGCACCACGCCCTCGGCGATGACCGCGACGCCGTCCTTGCGCCCGTAGGCCAGCCGCTTCAGGATGGCCCCCACCAGCGTGTCGACGATGGTCTTGAGGCGAATGGGCTCGTTGAACTCCTCGGGGATGAGGGTCAACGTCGCGCCGGCCGCCTTGCCGATGCCCAGGGCCAGGTGCCCCGCCTTGCGGCCCATGGAGATCACGAAGTACCAGCGCGACGTGGTGTGGGCGTCCACCATCAGGTTCTTCACGATCTCGACGCCGATGTGTCGGGCGGTCTGAAACCCGAAGGTGTCGATCTGTCCTGGGAGCGGGAGGTCATTGTCGATGGTCTTGGGCACATGCACGACGCGGATGCGCCCGGCGGACTTCTCCTCCAGGCGCATGGCCGAGAAGCAGGTGTCGTCGCCGCCAATGGTGATGAGCTGCGACACGTTGAGGCGCAAGAGCGAGATGACCGTGTTCTCCAGGAGCTGCGGGTCCTTGGTCGGGTTCGCCCGGCTGATGCCCAGATAGGAGCCGCCGCGGAAGTGGATGCGGCTCACCGCCTCGATGGACAGCGGCACGACGTGGTCGATGTCGCCGGCCTGGAGCCACTGGAACCCGTCGCGGATGCCGATGACCTCGACGCCCTCGAGGACGCTGCGGATGGTCGCCGCGCCGATGACGCTGTTGATGCCCGGGGCGGGGCCGCCCCCGACGAGGATCCCGAGGCGCTTCCTTGACTTCATGTGTCCTCCGTCCGGCGCACGTGCGTTGGGCGCCGCTGTGCCATGCCTCAGGCTGAGGCGGGCGCCATTGTGGATCGATGTGGCGCGGGGTGCAACGACCGCTAGCGGCGCCCGTCGTCCTGCTGGGCCAGCAGCTCGGCGTCGAGCCGGGCCGTGATCTCTGGCTGGCGCGCCAGCAGCCCGAGCCCGATGAAGGCGATGCGAGTGCGACCCTCCGCGGGAGTGGGGTCCCAGTCGAGCTGCCCGGGGAGCCCGTTGATCACGTAGCTCCTGTCCCACCCTCGCAGCACCCCCTTGAAGCGCGCGATGTGTCCGCCGGGCAGGTTCAGCAGCTTGTGCCCGAACATCACCCGGTCGAAGCAGACCCGCTTGTTGCGATAGACGAAGCTCTCGAAGGGCGCGACCTCTGCGTCGCCGCGGGTGGGGTCGAGGAGGCGGGGGCGGAAGTCCTCTGATTGGGAGCCGAGGACCTCCGCGCGCCGCACCTGGCCCATGTAGGCGAAGAGCACGCGCGCGGCGGGGTTCTGCTCCAACACGCGGCCCCGGATGACCTCCAGGTCCCCCGGGTGCGCTTTGTCCGTCTTGTTGATGATGACCACGTCGGCGACCCCCACCTGGGCCCAGAGCTGCGCCCCGAAGTGGCGGTCGTGAATCTGGAACGCCCCTGCATCGAGGACCGTGACCGTCGGCCCGAAGCGCACCTCGCCACCCAGGTCCTCGGAGAGCAGCTCCCGGGCGATGCGCCCGACCTCCGTCACGCCGCTCGTCTCGAGGAAGATGCGGGCGTGCTCCCGGTCCTCGACCAGCTCCCGCACCGGGTCCACGTAGGAGCGCGCGCTCGACCCCAGCCCCGTCTGCGTGATCTGCCGCACGGTGGCCCCGCAGGCTGCGAGGAGCGCCCCGTCCAGGCCCTCCTCCGCGTACTCACCGACCACCACCGCCGGCTTGTGGGTCAGGCCCGGCGCGTCGAGCAGGTGCAGGAGCGCCGTGGTCTTGCCCGAGCCGAGGATGCCGGTGACCACGTTGAGGGTGACTGTCATGGAGCGTCTCCTTTGGGGGGCTGTGCCTCGCCCGCGTCACCATACCACGCCTCCTCGGGGCCGCGCACGGCCAGGAAGCGGTCGGGCAGCGGGACACCCGCCCGGGCGACCGCCGGCGGGCTCTGCTCATCCTCATACATGTACCGCCTGTAGAGGCGGTGGAAGTTGTCCGCGGCGCCGAGCTTGTGGAAGATCGCGTTGAGCCCGAACGTGATGCGGTTGAAGAACAGGATGTCCGGCGGCAGGTTCATCTGCTGGAGGGTTTTCTGCTCCATGACCGCGCGCGCCTCGGCGATCCACTCCGCGGTGAACGCGAAGGGCTCGTCACGGGCAAACGGCGCCGCGTGATAGCCGAAGAACCGCCACATCAGGTCGCTGTCGTAGGGGCGCCCGGGAAGCACTATTTGGAGCCGCTTGACCACGGCATCGAAGGCTCCCCGGTCCTCCTCGCAGATGCTGCGGCTCAGGGTCTGGAGCTCTCGCACGAACGCCGACGAGAAGCGCTTCACGCACCCGAAGTCGAGGAAGGTGACGCCTCCATCTTCCTGGAACAGGTAGTTGCCCGGGTGGGGGTCGCCGTTGAAGACCCGGTGCATGAACATGGAGTCGAACACGAAGTCGTGGAGCACATAGACGGCGAGGCGCCGCTCCCGCTCCGTGGACTGCTCCAGGAAGTCGTAGAACCCGAGGCCCCGTGCGTACTCCTGGCACAGCACGCGGCGACCGGAGTGGGCGGGGTAGACCCGGGGGACGCGGATCAGCGGGTGCCCCTCCCAGATGCGGGCGAAGAGCGCCTGGTTCTTGAGCTCTCGTCCGTAGTCCAGCTCCTCCCGCATGCGCGCCGCCAGCTCCGCGACGACGCTCTTCGCGTCCAGGTTGCGGGCGACGGCGCCCACCATGGCGGCGAGGCCCGCCGTCATGCCGAGGTCCGACTCCATGGCCGCGGCCACCCCGGGGTACTGGACCTTGAGCACCACACGGGTGCCGTCGAGGAGCCGCGCCCGGTGCACCTGCCCGATGGACGCCGCGGCGATGGGTTCCTCCTCGACGCTCTTGAAGTGGCGCCCCAGGTCGCCGAGCTCCTCCTCGATGACCCCCCGGGCGAGCGCAAAGTCCATGGGCGGCGCCCCCTGCTGGAGGGGCCGGAGCGCGGCCTGGGCCTCCGCTGGCAGGGCGTCGTTGGCGAAGGACACCACCTGCCCGAGCTTCATGAAGACCCCCTTCATCTGCCCGAGGACCTGGGCCGCCTCCTGGGCGCTGTGCAGGTGGTGCTGCTGCTCCAGGCGCCGCCGGTGGTCCCGCGTGGCCACGACCTGGCGGAGCCGCAGCCACGCCTTGCGTACGAGGGAGCGCCCGACCAGGGAGCCGACCCGGGCGCCGCGGGCGCCAAGGCTGGATGGGATGTGGGAAGGGGGGCGGCGCCGCAGCAGGACCCAGGCCGTGACGACCGCGAGCAGGGCGGCGACGAGGAACCACACGGGAGGCAGCGGCGACCTAGAAGTAGTACTGGATGTTGAGGGCGCCGTACATGAAGCTCAGGGTCTTGTTCGTGACGTCGTCGGCCGCGAAGAAGGCGCCGACGTTGATGTCGCGCCGGCCCGTGAACTGGATGCCACCCGCGATGTTGTGGCCCGTCCCCGAGCCGCCGGCGACGACGGCGTTCAGCGCATACTCGAAGGTCAACGCAAAGGGGAAGTACTCGGTGTAGTGACCGATGTCGAAGGCCACGTGGAGGTCGGGGCCGAACGTGGCGGACAGGTCGCTGGTGTCGAGGTCGATGTCGATGCTCGACTGGAGCGTGAGCTGCGTGCCGATGGGTCCCATGCCCCAGGCGAGCATGATGGCGGGGTTGAGCTGGACGGACGTCGTCGTCGTGATGAGCTTTGCGTTCTTGAAGACGCCGTCCAGGTCCGCGGCCGCCGCGTCGATGTTGCCTTGGGCGATGGAGTCGATCAGGTTCTGTACGCCGTCGACGTAGTCGCGGATCGAGACGTTCATCGTGCGGTCGTAGTTGGCGCCGAAGCCTCCGCTGAGCTGGATGCCGATGTCGTGCACGGTGAGGAAGCGGCCGCGGGCGAAGGCGCCCGCGTTCAGGTTCGTGAAGGCGCCGATGCTGATGATGTCGTCGGCGTTTCCGGCGACGGCCGCGAAGCCGCTGGCGCGCAGGTCCACGGACGCATAGTTCAGGATGCCGATCTGGGCAAAGAGGTCCTGGAAGTACAGGAAGATGTTGTGCTTCACGTCCGTGGCGCCCACGAGGTTGCCGTTGGCGTCGAACTCGGGCTCCGGTGCCACGAAGCTCAGCACGCCGAAGCCCTGGGAGAAGCCGAAGGCCCCATTGTTGAAGGCGCTCTTGCCGTACAGCGGCGTGATGAAGTGGTGGTCGTTGAGCTCGCGGTTCTCACCACCGATCACCTCGCGGCGGTCCTGCTCCGCCAGGGCCGTGCCCGACCCCACGAGCAGGGACAGCGTGACGGCGCACGCCACCCTACGGAATCCTGCAGACCTGATGCCCATGGTCCAACTCCTACTTGACACATACAGCCTTGCGTCCCGGGGCGCTTCCCCGTCGCTTCACACCCAGCCCGAATGACGGGCGAGTTTCGCATGCTCCGGTGCGTTGTCAAGGCCAGTAGGTTGGGATTTGCGGGCGGGGTCAGGGCAGCGGTGACGCTCCATGGGCAGGCACCTGGACGCCCTCGACCTCCAGGGGAACAGGGCCCGCGTTGAAGGCCACCCGGGCACCGGACGGCAGGGTCCAGACCGTGGGCACCACGTGGGAGTCCTGCACGAGGATCACGTCCAGGGCGGGGTCGGAGAGGGCCGCCGGCGGCGCCTCAGGGAGCAGGTCCTCGGGCACCGAAGGGGTCCCCGACAGGGCCGCTGCGAGGCGTGGGGCGTCGACCCCCCAGCCATGTCTCTCAACCGGGAGCGCCCGCAGATCGTCGGACAGGAACAGGGCGCCCCCCGCGAAGGCCGCCACCCAGCCGCCTGCCTCGACCTCGACCTGGGGCAAGGCTCGGAGCAGGGGCGGGTCTGCGTCGCAGAGCGTCGCCAGACACAGGGGCCACCGCGCCGCCACCATGCGGGCCTGGTTGGCGATGAACGGCCACTTGGGCCCGATGGGCTGGAACGCGATGTCGCCGCCGACGCGCCAGGCGTCCACATGGAGCGCAGAGCCGTACAGGGGAGCCCCGACGGCCAGCAGGATGACCTCCTCGCCCGCTCCTTCGCGAATCAGCTCCATGGCGCGCCCATAGGCCTCCATGGGGGTGACGTCCTCGTGGCGGGTGCCCCGCTGGGCCCCGGCGAACAGGAAGTCGATCTTGAGGAGCGTGAGGCCCCAGCCCGCGAGCGTCGCCGCAGTGCCGCGGATGTGGGCCGCTGCGTCGGGGTGGGTGGGGTCCAGGATGCGCATGACCCCGTGGACCGGGTGCTTGTAGGTGGCGCCGCTCACGAGCCACTCCGGGTGGGCCGTGGCGAGGGGGGCGTCCTCGTCCACGAGGAGCGGCGCGTACCAGGCGCCCACCTCGAAGCCGTCGGCGTTCAGGTCGGCGGCGAGGCCGTCGAGGCCCGAGGGGAACTTGGCGTTGGGCGTCCACTCCCCCCACGCCTGCTGCCAGCCGTCATCGACGACGATGCGCAGGGGCGTCGGGCTGGGCAGGTGCGGCGTGAGGATCGCGCGGGCCAGAGGGGCGTTCTCCCGCACCGCGGCCTCGTCGACGCCGTCCCAGAGGTCGTACCAGGAGTTCCAGCCGGCCTCCGCCGGGCGAGCCGTGCTCTGGCGACGGGAGGGGATGGCCTGTCCGTAGGCGCGGAGCTGGTCGTGCAACGTCCCGTCCAGGGAGACCCACCAGGGCTCGCCTTCCAGGTGGCCGCTCACCGTGATCGCCTCGCCGGTGTCCCCGCAGACCAGGCGCACCGCGAGGGTCTCGCCCGAGCCCGACACCTGCGCCCAGGATCGCCACCGCTCCGCCGTCAGGGCACCCGCGACGAAGGACGACTCCCCCCCGGAGATCCAGGTGAACCACCAGGACAGCTCGGCCCCTTTGCGGAGGTTCTCCTCGGTGCCCTCCGCGTCGAGGGCGACCCGCAGGGCCTCCTGGGACACCGGGGGCGCGATGGCGAGGGCGCCGCTCTGGGACCAGGACTGGAAGCCGTTGGACAGCCACGTCGTGGCGCCGGGGAGCTGGCCCGTCCCCTCCAGGGCGAGCCCCTCCACGGTGGCGGGGCCGTCCCAGTGCGCCCGCAGCGTGCCGGTGCCAAGCAGCGCGCTGGCGGCGCCGGGCCCTGCGGGACAGGTCACGGAGTCCGCCGTGGCCGTGCAGGCGCCGTCCCGCCCGGCGCCTCGCCAAACGCCGCCGACCTTGGCGGCCGGCAGGAACACGAGGCGGGCGTCGCCGCAGCCTCGAATGACGATCCCCTCGGGGCTGACGAGGTGGGAGGGGCACGAGGACCCGTCCGAGTGGTCCTGCGGAGTGTCGGCGGCGAGGGTGGCGTCCGCCCCTGCGTTCGCCTCAGCATCTACGAGCGTCCCAGACCCCCCGGTCGACGGGTCGCCGGCGCACGCCGCGAACGCCAGGGCAGCAGTCCATGCCGCGGGCTTCATGGGGACACCTCCAGCAGCAGGCCGTCGGTGATCAGGCCGTCGACCACCTCGGCGTCCTCCCCGGGCTCGAGGCCGTGGCGGCGGGCCTCCGCCAGGGCCACGTCGCGGGGAACGGGGCTGGCGCAAGCGCGCAGCAGCTCCCCGAGGGCGGCGGACCCCTCGCTGACGCCAATGCCGCCGTCCGCGGCGCGCTCCACCAGCAGCTCCTCCGGCGTAGCGGGGTCGAGGCGCCGCGCCGGCAGCCGCAGGGAGCGGTCCACCACGGCGGCGACCAGCCCGTCTTCGTGGGCGGACAGGGCGGCGATGACCGCCTGCCGCAGCGCCAACGTGCCTCCGCAGAGCCGCAGGGCGACGACGCCGGGCGCGGTCACGAGGAGGCCCGCGCCCCGCGCCGAGGGCCGGGCGCGCCGCGCCCGGGCGATGGCTCCCTCCAGGCTCGCCACCGGGGCCAGGCGCCGCTCGCGGCCCGTGAGCCCGGCCAGGTGCTCGGCGTAGGCCTCGGCGAGGGAGCCCCGCGTCTCGATGCACCCGTGGAAGCGCGCCGACGAGAAGAAGGCATCCAGCGCAGACGCGCCCCCGGCGCGGGCGGCCAGGGCCGAGGCCGCCGGCAGCTCCTCGATGAGCGCCGCGAGGGTCCGGCCCCGCCGGTGAGGGTCCGTGGCGTAGGCGCGGGGGTCCTGGGCGGTGAGCCAGCGCTGCTCTTCGGGGCCCAGGCCGAGGCAGCTCGGGTCGGCGTAGACCGCGGCGACCAGCGCCGGATCGTAGAGCATGCGCACGAGCGCGCGCTGTAGCGCGGTGTGGCTCATGGTGTCTCCCATGCCTGCAGGGCGCCAGCGAACGCGCCCGCAGCGTCCAGCGTCGCGGCGATGCGCTCGAAGCCGGGCAGCGCCTCGGAGACGCGGTTGCGCTCGCACTCGAAGACGACCGCCCGCAGGTTGGGTGCGCGCGCGACGTGCTCCAAGATGCGCCACGTCTCGGGCAGCACGGCAGGGCTGTGGTCGTCCTCGATGAAGGAGTATCCGACGACCTCACCCAGACTCGCTCCCGCCACGTGGACCTCCACGATGCGCTCCAGGGGGAAGCCGTCGAAGCCGGCGAGGGCGTCGAGGCCCCGCACCCGCTGGAAGATGGCCAGGTGGGCGGCGTCGAGCACCATCCCCGTGTCGGCGCGCTCGCACAGGTCCGCGAAGAAGTCGAGGAGGTGCCAGTCGCCGAGGAAGACCTGGCCCGGCGGGTTCTCCGGCAGCACCTCCAGGCCCACGGCGTCCCGCAGCGCGGCGACGCCGTCCGCCATGGCCGCGGACTGGGACGGCGTGAGCACCGGCGGCAGGAGCAGCATGTGCCCGCGCTCCCGGGGGCCGAAGTGCCACAGGCCGGCGTCGCCACAGAGCCAGGCGGGGCGCAGGGTGCCCACCACGTCGCGCACCTCGCCGAGCCAGCCCGGGTCCAGGTCCTCTGGCTCGTCCAGGTTCACGTCGAGGAAGTGGTACGTGGTCGGCAGGCCGGCGCGCGCCCAGGCGAGCGCGTGGCGGTCGAGGCCCTTGGCGGTCTCGACCCCGACCTCCAGGAAGGCGCAAAACCGGGGATGAGAGCGGCGGAGCGCCAGCGGGTCCAGGGAGCCTCGGGCGTCTGCGGCGCCGTACTCGGTCGAGACGCCGATGCCCAGGGTGGGGAGAGAGCGCACGCGGTCGAGGAAGGACATGGCCGAGGACCTCCGCGCGGCAGGGTAGCGCCATCTGCCGCGCGGGGCCAGGGGGCTACTTCTTCAGCGCGGTGATGTCCATGGCGATGTTCACCGTGTCGGCGACCTTGAGCCCGGCGAGGTTGTCCGGCACGACCACCCCGAAGTCGCGCAGCGCGACGTCGAAGGACGTCTTGGCGCGCAGCACCTCTCCGTCGAGGCCCATCTTTGCCAGCTTGGGGTTGGGCGCGAACAGGCCCACCGTGACCGGGGCCTTGACCGTCTGGGTCTTGCCCTTGATGGTCAGCTTGCCGTGCACCGTGCCCTGGACCTTCTTGTCGATCTCGATCTTCGCGCCGGCGGGGAGCTCCAGGCGCTCCAGCTCGAAGGTGGCGTGGGAGTGCTTCGCGGCGTCGAGCCAGCTCTCGCCCCGCAGGTGCTCGTCCCGCATGTCGACGCCGGTCTTGAGGCTCGCGATGTCCACCTTGACGGTGGCCTTGGCGCCCGTGGCAGGGGCTGCGGGGCTCACGCTGATGGTGCCCTCCACGGACGACGTCGTGCCGACGATGGTCTCGAAGGGGGCGTCGCTGGTGAAGCTGACGCGGCTCGTGGCGGGACGAATCTCGTAGTCCGCGGCCGAGGCGACGGGGGCGATGAACAGGAGCGCGAGGGCGGCGGCGATTCCAGACTTCATGGGCGTTTCTCCTTGTGTTTCGTTGGCTTGTCCACCAAATCGGGCGGTGTCTGGAGCTTGTCTTTGCAACGAGCGTGCCACACGGTGTCGCGCCCCCGATCCTCTGTCGTTACGCGGGCAAGCGCCGATCCTCCTCGCAGGACTGCTCTCACTTTGATAGGGTCTGTCTCGAACCGAGGCGCCGGGAGGAAGGATGAACATCGAGGACCTGGACATTCGCGAGCTGCTCGACGCTGCACCACAGGGGGGCGTGCACCTCTTCGCCGGGCAGCGCGTGCTGCTCATGGACGCAGTTGCACTGGGCTTGCTGCGCCGCGAGCTCATCGACCTGCTCGGGCTCCACGGCGCCCGCGGGGTCATGACCCGCTTCGGCTACGCCCACGGGTGGCGTGTGGCCGAGAGCCTCCGCGACCACTTCCCGTGGGACGACGAGCGCCAGTGGCGCATCGCCGGCGGCAGGCTCCACACCCTGCAGGGCATGGTGCGCATGGAGGCGGTGCCGCCGCGGGAAGGGGATCCCTCGCCGCCCTTCGCTGAGTCCATCTGGCACGACAGCTATGAGGCGGAGCAGCACCTGCTTCTGGTCGGACGCTCCGAGGAGCCGGTCTGCTGGTCCCTGACGGGCTTCGCCAGCGGCTACCTGAGCTACTGCAACCAGCGACCGGTCATCTGCGTGGAGACCCGGTGCCAGGGCAAGGGCGACCCGGTGTGCCACCTGGTGGGGCGCCCGAAGGAGGAGTGGGGGGCCGCGCTCGGCCCGGAGGCCGCCTTCTATGAGAAGAGGTGCGTTGGGGGGGAGCTCGAGCGCCTGACCCAGTCGCTGCGGGACCTCGAGCGCAAGGTCCGAAGGCGCCGGCGTGAGCTGCGCCGGGTGGATCCGGGCGAGCGGGACGCCGGGGGCCTCGTGGTGCGCAGCGAGGCCATGCGAAAGGTCATCGAGCTGGCCCACCGGGTGGCGAAGGTGGACTCCTCCGTTCTGATCACCGGGGAGAGCGGCGTCGGCAAGGAGCGGCTCGCCCAGCTCATCCACGAGCGGTCGGCGCGTGAGGCCGGGCCCATGCTCGCCATCAACTGCGGCGCCGTGACGGACACGCTCCTGGAGAGCGAGCTGTTCGGCCACGCCCGGGGGGCCTTCACGGGGGCGACGTCGGACAGGCCGGGGCTCTTCGAGGCGGCGGCGGGGGGCACGCTGTTCCTGGACGAGATCGGAGAGATCTCGCCCGCCATGCAGGTGAAGCTGCTGCGGGTGCTCCAGGAGCGGGAGGTCCGGCGGGTGGGCGAGAACAGGAGCCGCAAGGTGGACGTGCGGGTGCTCGCGGCCACCAACCGGAACCTCAAGGAGGAGGTCGCCGCGGGGCGCTTCCGCCAGGACCTGTTCTACCGCCTGCGGGTCATCGAGATCGAGATCCCGCCGCTTCGGGCCAGGAAGGATGACATCCTGCCGCTGGCGCGCACGTTCCTTGTCGATGCCAGCCGTGCCGCCGGTCGCCGTCTGGACTCGTTCACCTCCGAGGCGGCGGACCTGATGCTGCGCTACACGTGGCCGGGGAACGTCCGCGAGCTGCAGAACGCCGTGGAGCGCGCCGTGGTCATGGCGGACGGCGGGCGCATCGCCGCGGCCGATCTGCCGGAGGAGGTGCGGGGCGGGTTCTCCTTCCACGCGGGCTTCTCCGTCGGGCGCACCCTGGAGGACGTGGAGCGAGAGGTCATCCTGGCCACCCTCGGCAGGAACGACGGCAACCGCGCCCAGACGGCCCGGGACCTGGGAATCGGGCTCGCGACCCTGTACCGGCGGCTCCAGAAGTGGGGTGAGGCGGAGGCGGAGGCGTGATGAGGGCGTGGCTCATCCTCTTGGTGGTGGTGGGCGCGTCTTGCGGTGATGGTGAGCGCCAGGGCCCGCCGAGCGACGCGGGGACAGCTCCGGCGGACTTGGGCCCCGGAGGTGACGGGGGGGGCGACGCCGGCAACGGGGGCGCGGACGGGGTGGCGCCGGGCGACGACGCGGGCGAGGTGTCGGACGCGGGCGCGCCGGATGTTGCCGGCCCCTCGGACACGCAGGACGCAGCGGACGCGGGGCCCCAGGCAGGCGACGCCGGCCCCCTCCCGGTGGCGACGGGGCCCATCAACGGGTGGATCCTGCTCGACGACGACCTGGCAGCGGTGTTCTCGACCATCGACGCCGCGGCGGCCTTCGGCGTGAACCACATCCAGCTCAGCCACGGCCTGATCATGAACATCGAGGACGTCCTGCCCGGCGCCGCGGGTGCGGACGCCCGTGTTGAGACCCTCAACGCCGCCATCGAGCGGGCGCACGCGCACGGCATGAAGGCCTACGTCTGGGCACACGAGCTGTCGGGTGACCCACCCAACCCCGCCCCGTGCTGGGGGCCGGACGGCGCGATCTGGGCGGAGCGCGCCGCTGCGTACCGGGATGGCATCGCCAGGATCCCGTCCGTGGACGGGGTCATCCTGATGTTCGGGTCGGCGCCGGTGCCGCCGTGGATCGCGATCTGCTCCTGTGCCTGGTGCGACCAGTTCACGGAGGGCGGTCCCTGGGACCACCCACCCCAGGCCATGAAGCTCGAGCTGATCACGGAGCACGTGGGCGGAGCCATCGTCGGTGAGCTGGGGAAGGAGCTGTTCGTCCGAACCTTCATCCACGAGCCGGTGGAGGTGCCGTGGCACTCGCAGGGGCTCTCGGCGGCCGACGGCGTGCCCTTCGTCGGCATGCACAAGGGCGAGGCGCAGGACTGGCACCCGTACAACCCGCCGGACCCCAACGTGGGTCAGATTGGCGAGCATGAGGCCGTGGTGGAGCTGGACCTCGCCGGCGAGTACCAGGGCCTCTCCGAGCTGCCCTTCGTGGCGCCTGGGTACTTCCGCGAGCGCCTGCGGCACGTGCGGGAGGCGGGGGGGATCGGGGCGGTCGCGCGGGTCCAGCGGGGCTCCCACCACGCGCTGGGTACGCCGAACGAGATCAACCTGCGGGCCGTGGCGGCGTGGTCCCTGGACCCGTCCGTGTCGCTGGAGACGGCCTGGAGCGAGGCCCTCGCGGCCATGTATGGGGTGTCCGGTGGGGACGCGGCGGCGCTCCGGCGCGTGCTGGAGCACACGTTCTCCGTCCGCCTCAAGTCCCACTACGCGCTCGGCATCTGGGCCCTGGAGAAGTCGAGCGACCTGCCAGGGGGGGCGAAGATGGAGGAGCTCAACGGCCGGGGCAACCTGCCCAAGTGGGACCCGACGTGGCAGCCGGTGTGGGACCGCGTGGCCAGCCCGGACAGGGAGGCGGTGGAGTGGATCTGGCAGGAGGGCACGGAGGCCGTGGAGCTTGCGCTGGGGGATCTGGGCGCGCTGGACGGCGTGGCGCTGAGCGCCGCCCACCGGGAGGACCTGGACCGGCGGCTGCTGCACCAGTGGTGGGCAGCCCGGGCCTGGCGGGCCGCGGACCTGCTGCTCTTCGGGCGCAAGGCCCTCAACAAGACCGCGGATGACGGGGAGCTGGCCGGGTGGCTGGTGTGGGCCCACGCGGAGCTCCAGGCGGTGGCCGACGGGATGACGGCCGACGGCCTGGCGGGAGTCTCCGTGGCGAGCCCGGCGCGCATTGCCAAGCTGCGGGCGGCGACCGAGCCGCTCGTCCCGAAAGGTGTGGATGCCGTGGAGCCCGACACCCACCTGTTCTCGCCGGTGGAGGCGGTGGAGCTCCTCCCCACCACCGCTCGCGTGCGCTTCACCACCCGGCGCCCCGTGGATGTGGTGGTGGAGTGGGGGGCGGCGCTCCCAGACCTGGAGGAGTCGCTGCCCTTGGGGGCGGTGGAGGCGGAGACCCCCACCGAGGTCACCTTGACGGGCCTCACGCCCGGGTCCCGCTGGTTCGTCCGGCTGCGCGCGGTGGAGGGCGGCGCCGCTCGTCGCGGTGGGGAGTGGTGGCTGTTCACTCCGTGACTACGGCACACATCCTGTGTCGTCGTACACGCACTCGAGGGTCGTGAGGTCGCACCACGCGTCGGTGCAGGTGTCCGGGGGGAAGCAGAGGGCCGCGCAGGGGACGCAGTCAGGGCGCTGCTCGTGGGTGCAGAGCCCGCTCGGGAGGCAGGCGTCGTCCGTGCAGGGGTCGTCGTCGTCACAGGCCGCCGCGCCCGCGCACCCGAGGCACGGAGTGACGGGAGCGTGTGCGCAGACCCCCAGCGCGCTGCACGCATCGGAGGTGCAGGGGTCGCCGTCGTTGCAGCCGCCCACGAGATGCACGCAGGTGCCGTCCGCCACGTCGCAGATGTCGATGGTGCAGAGGTCGTCATCCTCGCACTCCTTGCCATCCGCCAGGCAGCCGGCGCAGCCCGGGACCTCGCCGTGGACGCACCCGCCCGTCGCGGGGTCGCAGTCGTCCGTCGTGCACGGGTCCCCGTCCCCACAGGGCTTCTGGGGGTGGACGCACGTGCCCACCGCAGGGTCGCACCCGTCGAGGGTGCAGGGGACGCCGTCGTCGCACTCCAGCGGGGCCGTGGCGCAGGCCCCCGTCGCCGGATCGCAGGTCGCCACGGCGCAGGCCGCACCAGGAGCGCACACGGGCGGGTCGTTGTGACACGTGAGCGTGATCGGATCGCACCAGTCGGTCGTGCAGGCGTCGCCGTCGTCGCACGCGGCGTCTCCCGTGCAGTAGGGGCAGTCTGACAGAGGGAGGTGGACGCAAGCGCCGTCCGCCGGGGAGCAGACGTCGAGGGTGCAGGGATCCGCGTCGGCGCAGTCGTCCACGTATTGGCACCCGTTACCCTTCACGCAGGCGTCGACGGTGCAGGCAACCCCGTCGTCGCAGCTCACGGGACCGTACAGGCAGCCCCCTTGTGGGTCACATGCCTGGTTGGTGCACAGGTCGTCGTCCTGGCACGGGTCGGGGACATGGACGCACCCCGTGCCCGGCACGCAGGCGTCCTGGGTGCACACGCTCCCGTCGTCGCAGCTCTTCGGGGCGTGGGTGCAGACGCCCCCGGCGCAGGAGTCCACGGTGCAGCCGTCGAAGTCCTCGCAGTCCTTGACCGTGTGGGAGCAGCCCGCCCATGGCAGGCAGAGGTCCGCCGTGCAGGCGTCCCCGTCGTCACAGCCGAGCGCCGCGTGGACGCACGTCCCCGCCGTCGGGTCGCAGGAGTCGGCGGTGCAGGCGTCCTGATCGTCGCAGGGGAGGGCGGTGCTCCAGCAGCCCTGGGCGCCGCAGCCGTCCGCCGTACAGGGGTTGCCGTCGTCGCAGTCTGCGGGCTTCGAGAGACACCCCCCGGGCCCGCAGGAGTCCACGGTGCAAGGGTTGAGGTCGTCGCAGACGGAGGGCAGATGGGAGCAGAGTCCCGTCCCCAGGACGCACGCGTCGTCGGTGCAGGGGTCTCCGTCGTTGCAGTCTGAGGTGATCACACACGGGACGCACGGGTCCAGGGTGGTGTGATCGCAGGCGCCGGAGCCGGGGAGACAGGAGTCCGCCGTGCAAGGGTCGTCGTCGTCGCAGGGCGCGGCGGAGTGGGCGCAGACCGCCGCGCCGCCAGAGACAGCGCACGAGTCGACCGTGCACGGGTCCGCGTCGTCGCAGGAGACCGCGGCGTATGCGCACCCGTCGGTGTCGCACCACTCGTCGGTGCAGGGGTTGCCGTCGTCGCAGGAGACTGGCGCGTGGGCGCAGCCCGTCGCCGGCGCGCACGCGTCCGCCGTGCAGGGGTCCCCGTCGTCACACCCCAGCGGCGTGAACGTGCAGCCCGCCGGGCCGCAGGCGTCCACGGTGCAGGCGCTGCCGTCCTCGCAGGTCGCCGCCTCGTGGGTGCATCCGCCGGCGCCGCAGGAGTCCGCCGTGCAGGGGTTGCCGTCGTCGCACGGCACGGGCGCGAAGGTGCAGCCGCCCGGCCCGCAGGCGTCGTCGGTGCAGGGGTCGCCGTCCTCACAGGGGACTGGCGTGAACGCGCAGCCGCCAGCGCCGCACGCGTCCACGGTGCATGGGTCTCCGTCGTCGCAGACGACCGCGGTCCATGCGCAGGACCCGCTCAGACACTCATCCACCGTGCAGGGATCCCCGTCGTCGCAGTCTGTCGGCGCGCAGGAGTCCGGTCCGAGCGAGTCTCCCGAGTCTGCGCCCGAGTCTGCGCCCGAGTCTGCGCCCGAGTCTGTGCCCGAGTCTGCGCCCGAGTCCGTGGCGGTACTGGAGTCTGCTGTCCCGTCGGAGGCTGTCTGGGAGTCGGCGGGTACGCTGGTGTCCTCGTCGTCGCCAGAGTCCGGTGCTCCGCTGTCGGGAGCGACGGAGTCCTCCGCCTGGTTCGAATCGCCCCCTGAGTCGTCCGCGCCTGTCGCGTCCACGGCTGCGCCATCCGCCGGCTCGCCCGCCGGACCCGCGGCGTCTCCCGCGGCACACCCGCCGCAGAGCGCCAGAACCACCACCCACCGCCAGAGATCTCCGCTCATCGTCTCTCTCCAGACTACGCCGCCCCCACGTGGCAGCCCCTCTCAGAACCGCAGATACCACTCGGTCCGCGCCGACTCCGCCCCGGACCCGCTGTAGGTCGCCCCTGGCGCCACGTGACAGATCGGCATGCCGTTGCTGCCGAACCACGCCGAGCCCATGTGGCAGGTGTAGTGCCACCCCCAGCCCGACGACTCGTGGCCCGTGTAGTGGACGCACTCGCCGCTCCACAGGTCCCGGTCGAAGTCCGTGGTGGAGAGCTGCCGCCCGTTGTGCCACGACGCCCAGTTTCCTCCGATGTCCCAGAAGATCTGCCAGTTGGACGCGGCATTGACAGAGAAGGTCGCGGCCTTCTGCTGGCTGCCGGCGGTCCCGCCCGTGCACTTCTGCCGCAAGGTGCTCCCGAGGGACGGCCAGTGCTGGAGCCCCACCCACCCGTTGAGGGTCGACGAGCCGGGGTTCGAGCCGGCGAGCACCGTCTGCTGGTTCACACGGCAGCAGCTCCAGTCCGTGACGGGCACGGCGTTGAGCACCCGCGTCCACCCGCCCCCGTCGGTGGTCATGTCGCACCACGCCTGGAAGGCGTCCACCGCCGAGCCCTCGTTGGGGTCGATCCAGTACAGCTTGTCTCCGGTGGAGAAACCCCCTTGCAGGATGGTCTGGCAGCTCTTGCCCGCCTTGGCCTGGGTGGTGCCGTCCTTGTCGTCCGCCGCCGTGGGGAAGGAGCGGAGCCACCACTCGACCCGCGCCGCCTCGGCCCCGGAGCCGCTGTAGGTGGCGCCCGGCGCCACGTGGCAGATGGGCATGCCGTTGCTGCCGAACCACGCCGACCCGAAATGGCACGTGTAGTGCCACCCCCAGCCGGACGACTCGTGGCCGGTGTAGTGGACGCACTCGCCGCTCCATGAGTCCCGGTCGAAGTCGGTGGTGGAGAGCTGACGCCCATTGTGCCAGGCCGCCCAGTTGCCCCCGATGCCCCACTGGATGGCGTAGTTGTTGCCGACGTTGAGAGAGAACGGCGCCGACTTGCTCTGGTTGCCGGCGCTCCCGCCCGTGCACACCTGGCGCAGCTCGTCTCCGATGAGCGGCCAGTTCTTGAGACCCACCCACCCGTTGGTCGTGATGCTGGTGGCGTTCTGGCCGTTTCCCCCCAGCACCGTCGCCTGGTTCACACGGCAGCAGCCCCAGTCGGTCACCGGCACCGCGTTGAGCACCCGGGTCCAGCCGCCGCCGTCCGTCGTCATGTCGCAGGTCGCCAGGAACGCGTTGCTCGATGGCTCCCCGTCCGGGTCGATCCAGTAGTTGCCGTTGCCGTTGGAGAACCCCCCCGCCAGGATCGCCATGCAGTCCTTGGCCGCCCGAGCCTTCGTGGAGCCGTCCTTCGGGCCCGCCGAGGGCTTGTATTTGCGCAGATACCACTGTGTGTGGAGCGACTCGGCGCCGCTGCCGCTGTAGGTCGCGCCGGGCACCACGTGGCAGATGGGCATGCCGTTGCTGCCGAACCACGCCGACCCCATGTGGCAGGTGTAGTGCCAGCCCCAGCCCGAGGATTCGTGGCCGCCGTAGTTCACGCAGGCGCCGCTCCAGGAGTCCCGGTCGAAGTCGGTGGTCGAGAGCTGGCGCCCGTTGTGCCAGGGCGCCCAGTTGCCGCCGATGTCCCACTGGATCTGGTAGTTGGCCGCCGCGTTCAGTGAGAACGCGGCTGTCAGATCCTGGCTGCCGGCCGGCCCGCCGGTGCAGACCTGGCGCAGCTCGTCCCCGAGCAGGGGCCACTGGGCGAGGCCGATCCAGCCGTTCAGGCTGTCGGTGCCCGCGTGGTCCGACGTCCCGGCGAGCACGGACGCCTGGTTCACGCGCACCGTGCTCCAGTTGGTCACCGGAACGGCGTTGAGCACGCGGGTCCAGCCCCCGCCGTCGGTGGTCATGTCGCAGAAGGCCTGGAATGCGTTGTCGGTGGCGCCCCCGTCCGGATCGATCCAGTAAAAGCCGTTGCCCTGGGCGCCACCCGCCTCCACGATGGCCAGGCAGCTCTGCGCGGCCTTGCTCTGGGCGCTGCCGTCGTTGCCGCCTCCGCCGCTGCCACCGGATCCCACGGCGACCCAGCCGGTGCCGTTGCAGACCTGGAGCGCGGAGCCGGTCCACCGCAGCGCTCCCGCCTTGGCGCCGGTGCAGGTCGCCGCGTCGTTGCCGAGCTGGACGGAGCCCTGCGTCTTGATCAGCCCCGACAGCTCCAGGGCGCCCGAGCCGGTGATGCTGCCGGAGACCGCGACGGCGCCGCCGAGCAGCGTGTCCCCCACCACGTGCAGCTTCGCCTGCGGGCTCTGGGTGCCTACCCCCACGTCCCCGCTCACCGTCAGGCCTCCGGGGTCGACGGCCACGGCGCCGTGCAGGGTCGCGGCGCCGGCCTCCAGGGGCCGCCAGGCGCCGTTGTCGGAGCTGCGCAGCCGGAGCCCGGACGACGTCTGCGACACGAGCCAGCCGTCCACGTCGCGAAGGGCCGCCGCCCCGGTCCGCAGGGCGCACCCGCTCTGGCCCAGGGAGCAGGCCTGGAGGCTCCCCGTGACCGTCACGTCGCCGTTGAGCGTCAGGTTGGCCGCCAGATCGGCAGTGCCCACGCAGCCGGCGCAGGCCAGGTCCAGGGCGGCCCCGCCTTTCGTAACGGACCCGGCGTAGGGGAAGCTCACGTCGGTCACGCCGACGGACCCATCCTGGATGTGGGACGATCCAACGGCGTTTGTGGCGAGATCCGTCGATCCTACGCAGCCTGAGCACGCAAGATCCAACGCAGCGCCACCCTTTGAAGCCGAGCTCGCGAAGGGGAAGTCCACCTCGCTGGCAGAGATGCACCCCGAGCACTGGAGGTCCTCCGCGGTTCCTGCGACCACCGCCCGCTGCGCCACCAGCGCCCAGGCCGACGGCAGGAGCCGCTGCCGTGGGAGCGGCTCACCCTCTACGACCGCCCCCAGCCACAGCGTGGCCTGCGTCTCCAGCACCCCCTCCGTGATGGGTCCCAGCACCACGTCCGCGAAGCCCGCGGCGACGGTCACCTCCGCGAAGGACTGGGACCAGAGCGCCGTCCCCCCAGTCGGCGTCGGGTACAGGCCGAAGTCCATGGCGAAGGTGCCCGACGCGGGCGTCCCTCCGCTGGTCAGGACGAGGGCCTGGACGTTCACGCTCCGCGGCAGATCGGCGGCTGCGGTCGACGCAGCAAGGGTGAGCGCCACAACGACCGCAAGGACGGTACGCATGGTGTGCCTCCATGTCAGATGGGTTGAGCCTACTCCCATCCGAGCCGCGCGAGAAGGGGTAGACCGGAAGGCGCCAACCGTGCGTTGATGGCGCCGTGTCCTTGGACTGAAGGAGGAACTCGATGAAGAAGCTGAGCATGGCCCTGGCGGCGTTGCTGCTCGCGGGGGCCGCGGGCGTAGCCCTCTCCCAGTCGGCTGGAGACCCGAGCGCCGAGCTGGGGGGCGCCGAGCGGTATCTGACCCACCTGAGCACGGACAAGCCGGTCTACCGGGCCGGCGAGACGGTCTACGTCCGGGCGGTGGTGCTCGGCGCCCATGACCACAAGCCCGTGTCTCAGCCGGCCCCTCCTTGGGCGTGGTTCGAGGTGCAGGGGCCGAAGGGCGACGTCATCGCCAGCGGCACGGGGCAGACGCAGGACTCCATCGCCACGTTCCAGTGGGTCGTCCCGGCGGGGCAGGCCGGGGGTGAGCACACGCTGGTCATCAAGTGGCAGCAGAGCGGGTGGGCTCCGGCCGAGCGCACCTTCGACGTGCGCGCCTATCGGGCGCCGCGCCTCAAGACCCAGATCGTCTTCGTCAAGGACGGCTACGGGCCCGGTGAGACCGTCAAGGCGACCCTGCACGTGGAGCGCCCGGAGGGGGGCGCGCCGGCGGGTGCCCCGGTCCAGGTCGTGGCGCGGGTGGACGGCGCGGAGGTCTACCGGGGGAGCGCCAAGGTCGACGCAAGCGGCAACGTGGACGCCTCGTTCGCGCTCCCGAAGTCCATCGATCGGGGCGAGGGCACCCTGGCCATGACCGTCACGGACGGCGGCGTCGTGGAGACGGCGACCAAGACCCTGCCGATCCTCGTGCAGACCGTCGATCTGCAGCTCTTCCCCGAGGGCGGCGACCTGGTCGGGGGCCTGCCCTGCCGCGTGTACTTCGAGGGGCGCCAGCCCAACGGGAAGCCCGCGGACATGGACGGGATCGTCGTGGACGCGGCCGGGCGGGAGGTCGCCCGCTTCCAGTCGGGCCACGACGGGCGCGGCGTGTTCGGCATGGTCCCCGCCCCGGGGGAGGGCTACGAGGTCCAGGTAGTCCGGCCCGCGGGCATCAAGAAGACGTGGGCGCTTCCGGACGTGAAGGCAGCCGGCGCCGTCCTCCGCGCCGTGCGGCAGGTGACCGCCCCGGGCGCCAAGGTGGAGCTGGAGGTCGGCGCCACGGCCAAGGGCGCCGTCCTGGTCACGCTGTCGCAGAAGGAGCGGGAGCTGTCCCGCCAGACCGTGACCCTGGGGGCGGGGCAGGTTGTCCCCGTGGCCCTGGAGGCCGGCGCCGCGAGTGGCGTGCTCGTCGCCACTGCCTGGGACGCGAACGGCCGCCCCCTCGCGGAGCGGCTCGTGTTCCGCAAGCCCGCGACGCCGCTCGCCATCGCGGTCAAGACGGACAAGGAGCGCTACGTCCCCGGCGACGAGGTGGAGCTGACGGTCACCGCAACGGCCGGCGGCAAGCCCGTCGAGGCGCTGGTCGGGCTGACGGTCACCGACGACACGGTGCTGGAGCTCATCGACAAGCGCGACCAGGCGCCGCGCCTGCCGGCGATGGTCTTTCTGGAGACGGAGGTGCGTGAGCTCACCGACGCCCACGTCTACCTGGACCCGGCCAACCCGGAGGCGGACGAGGCCGTGGACCTGCTGCTCGGGACCCAGGGCTGGCGCCGGTTTGCCTTCGTGACGCCCAAGGCCTTCGTCGAGGCCAACGGGGACCCGGCGCGCCGCGTGCTGGCGCTCGTGGAGCCGGTGACCCTGGACTTCGAGGGCACGGGACGTGGGGGCGGCGGGATCGGCCTGGGCGCCGTGAGGGGGCTCGGCGCGGTCCCCATGGCCCCGCCGGCGGGGGCGGCGCCTCCCCCGGACGAGGCCCCCGTCGCCGTGGCGCCGCAGCCGATGCCCGAGCCGGTGGTGCTCGCGAACGCGGACCCGCCGCGCCCCGCCGAGCCGGAGGTCGTCGAGGAGCCCATGGCCGAGGCCGCAGAGAAGCAGGTGATGGGCCCCCGGCAGCGGGCGGCCGGGAAGGGCATCGCCGCGGTCATGAAGGCCGAGGCGAGGGACGAGGCGTGGGGCTGGGGGGGCCAGGCGTGGGCGCGGGAGTACGCCCACCAGGTGCGACCGGGGCGCCAGGCAGGGCAGCGAGCGGACTTCACCGAGACCCTCTACTGGGCGGCGGGCGTGAGGACGGACCCCAAGACCGGCGCCGCCACGGTGCGCTTCGGGCTGAGCGACTCCGTGACCGGCTTCCGGGTGCTCGCCGACGGTTTCACGGGCGAGGGCGCCGTCGGGCAGGGGACGGGGCTCGTGGAGTCGGTGGAGCCCTTCCACGTCGAGCCGAAGCTCCCGCTGCACGTGACCCAGGGCGACACGGTCCGCCTCCCCGTCGCCGTGACCAACGGCACCGACGCCCCGCTGGAGGGCAGCCTCGCCCTCACCTTGGGCGGCAAGGCGGGCCCGACCGCGGCGTTCGTCGCAGACGCCCGCGCCGGCGTCCGCAGGGTCCTGGACCTCGAGATCGACCACCCCATCGGTGAGCTGAGCGTGGCGCTGGCGGCGACGGCGGGCTCGTATGGCGACAGCCAGACGCGCACGCTCTCGGTGGAGGCCAACGGCTTCCCGCAGGAGGTGGGCTTCGGTGGTCTCCTGGAGCCGGGCAGACCCGTGGCCCGCGAGGTGGCCATCTCGGCCGGCCTCGTGAAGGGGAGCCTGACGGCCAGGCTGGAGGTCCACCCGACGCCGCTGGCGAGCCTGACCAGCGCCTTCGAGCGGCTGATCCAGGAGCCCTACGGCTGCTTCGAGCAGACCAGCTCCACGACCTACCCCCTCGTGATGGCGCAGCAGTACTTCACGTCGCACGCCGGTGTGGACCCGAAGCTCATCGCCCGCTCGTCGGACCTGCTCGCCAAGGGCTATGAGCGCCTCCGAGGCTTCGAGTGCAAGAAGAAGGGCTACGAGTGGTTCGGCGAGGACCCCGCCCACGAGGCGCTGACCGCGTACGGGCTCCTGGAGTTCACGGACATGGCGACCGTGCGCGACGTGGACCGCGACATGCTGGCGCGCACCCGCTCGTGGCTGCTGGGCCAGCGGGACGGCAAGGGCGGCTTCAAGCGGGAGCGCCGCGCGCTGCACACCTGGATCGAGGACCGGGACGCGAGCAACGCCTACATCGTCTATGCCCTGGTGGCGACGGGCGGGAAGGAGGGCCTGGAGAACGAGCTCCTGTCCCTGGAGGACGCGGCGCTCGGCAGCAAGGACGCCTACGTGTGGGGGCTCACGGCCAACGCGCTCCAGCTCGGCGGGCGGGCCGCGGGGGCCAAGGAGCTCCTCGGCCGCCTCGTGAAGGCGCAGCGCACGGACGGGGCCATCGGCGGGGCCATCCACAGCATCGTGGGGAGCAGCGGTGACGCCCTGGACATCGAGGCAACGGCGCTGGCGACGATGGCGTGGCTGCGCAGCCCCGACCACCAGGACAACGTCGAGAAGGCGGTCCGGTGGCTGGCTGACGCCTGCAAGGGGGGGCGCTACGGGTCCACCCAGTCGACGGTGCTGGCGCTCCAGGCCATCGTCGAGTACGACAAGGCGCGGGCTCGGCCCAAGGCTCCGGGCACCATCCGGCTGCTCGTGGACGGCGCGCTCGTCGGGGCGGTGCCCTTCGACGGCGACACCAAGGGGGCCATCGCGCTGCCGGACCTGGCGCCTCTCATGACTCCGGGCAAGCACAGCGTGACGATCGAGATGGAGGGTGGTGGCGCCATGCCCGTGACCGGCGCCGTGACCTGGACGGACACGTCTCCGGCGTCGTCGAAGGACTGCCCGGTGGGGTTGGAGACCCAGGTCGTGGACACGACCCTGACGGAGGGGGACGTCACGGAGCTGGTCGCGGTCATCACGAACCGCACTGAGGAGGCCGTGCCGACGCCGGTGGCGATTCTCGGTCTGCCTGGCGGCCTCGAGCCCCGCCACGACCAGCTCAAGGAGCTCGTGAAGGCCGGGAGCATCGCCGCCTACGAGATCCGCGGTCGCGACGTGGTCTTGTACTGGCGCGATCTGGGCCCGAAGCGCCTCGTGCGGGTGCCGGTGAGCCTGCTCGCGGCGGTCCCCGGCACGTACACGGGCCCGGCGAGCCGCGCCTACCTCTACTACGGTGACGAGCACAAGGTCTGGACGCCGGGCGCCCAGGTGACCATCGCGCCCAAGAGCTGAGTCAGTCGCCGAGGCCCCGGAGGACGCCGGCGCTGTCTCCCGCGATGACGAGGCCCGCCCCGACGGCGGGCGGCGTGGTGATCGAGGCGGTCGCCGGCTTGTAGCTCCACTTCTGGTTCCCCGAAACGTCGAGGCAGACCAGGGCGCCGTTGGTCCCTGTCACCCAGGTGTCGCCGTCGTAGTCCGTTGCCGAGGGCAGGCTGGTCGCCGGCCCCTTGAGCCAGACCTGGGTCGCCAGGTTGGCCGTGCGCTTGGCGACCCCCGCCGTGGTGCTGGCCATGAGCTGGTCGGAGGGGATGCAGCACTGGTACGCCGTGTTGAACACGCCCAGGCCCGAGGGGCCGGGCGCGGTGGCCCACGCGGCGAAGGGGGCGCCCGTGAGGGTGACGGCGGTGACGCCCTGGGACGTGCCGAAGTAGACGATCCCCGTGGCCCCGAGCGCGAGGGCCCCCGTGCTCGACGGGGCGCTCGATGTGAAGGTCCACAGCGGCGCGCCGGAGTCCGGGTCCAGCGCACGGACGGCGCCGTCTGCCGTCGCGAAGACCAGGGAGCCGTTGGTGTTGATCGCCGGGGGCCCCACCGAGGTGACCCCGTCGGGCAGCGCGACGACCCAGTCCGCTGCGCCGGTCGCGTCGAAGCGGGCGGCCGCCCCCCGGGACAACACGTAGATTCGCCCCACCGCGTCGACGACGGGCGGCGCCTCGACGGGCGGTGACGCCATGGGAGCCTGCCAGAGCACCTCCCCGGCCGGAGACACGAGCAGCACGGTGTCCGTGGCGCCCAGGACCACCGTCCCGCCCAGGCGCGCCGTCGGGCCCGCCGCGCCGGCCACCGGCGGAACGGGCAGCTCCCAGTGAAGGACACCGTTGGGCGCCACGCGCGCGAGGGTGCCCGCCGTGGCCGCGTAGACCGACTTGTCGGGCAGGACCACGGGGGACCCGACGACCGGCCCCGCCAGCGTGACGGCCCACTTCACGGTGGCGCCCGCCGGCCCCTGCTCCAGGGATGCTTGCCCGGACCTCCGCACGTCCGCCCCGGCGGTAGGCCACCCGAGGACCGGCATGCCGCAGCCCTCGTCCACGACGCCGTCGCAGTCGCTGTCCACCCCGGTGCACGACTCCGGCTTGCCGGGGGCGCGGCTCGGGTCGGAGTCGTCGCAGTCTCCTGCGATGGAGACGGTCTCTGTCTCGCCAGGGCCGCAGAGGCAGGCCGCCGTGGCGGGGTCTCCGAAGCCGTCGCCGTCCGCGTCCGCAAACCACGGGGAGCACCCGATGGGGCTGCCCTCGTCCAGGGCGCCGTCGCAGTCGTCGTCCACCCCATTGCACAGCTCCGGGCGATTGGGGGCGATGGTGGGGTCGTCGTCGTCGCAGTCTCCGAACTGCACAGCGGTGTAGTCTCCCTCCGGAACGCACAGACAGAGGAACTTCGGGGTCCCCCAGCCGTCTCCGTCTCCGTCCTCGTACCGCGCGGAGCACCCGATGGACCCCACCTCGTCGATGGCCACGTCGCAGTCATCGTCCTTGCCGTTGCAGATCTCCGGTGCTCCCGGCAGGACCTCCGGGTCCCCGTCGTCACAGTCTCCGGGGAGCGTCGCGACGTAGGGGGGCTCCGGGGCACAGAGGCAGCGGCTGTCCAGCAGCGAGCCCGCCCCGTCTCCGTCCGCGTCGGCGTAGAGGACGGCGCACCCGATCGCTCCCGCCTCGTCCGTCTCGCTGTCGCAGTCATCGTCGAGCCCGTTGCACGCCTCGATCTGGCCCGGGACCACAAGGGCGGACTGGTCGTTGCAGTCTCCCCCGACGAACGCGGTATATGGCGGAGTGGGCTCGCACAGGCAGGTGGACTCGCCGGAGACGCCGTAGCCGTCACCATCGACGTCCTTGAGCCACGGCGTGCACCCCACGGCGCCGGGTGGGTCCTCCAGGCCGTCGCAGTCGTCGTCGACGCCATTGCACAGCTCCATCTGACCGGGTTTCACGGCCGCCGAGGTGTCGTCGCAGTCTCCCGCGACCGTCGCCGTGTACGGGGGCGCCGGGGCGCAGAGGCAGCGCGGATCGTCGACCCCGACCCCGTCCCCATCGTCGTCTCGCAGCCACGCGGAGCATCCGTCCGAGTCCGGCGGGTCCGCCACGCCGTCGCAGTCGTCGTCCTTGCCATTGCAGACCTCCACCGCGCCGGGGTGGATCGACGCCGCGGTGTCGTTGCAGTCTCCTCCAGGCACGGCCTTCCACGCGCCGCTCTCCGCGCATCGACAGGACTCGACGCCGAGCGCCCCGTACCCGTCGCCGTCCGTGTCGAGGCCCAGGGCGACGCAGCCCGCCGCGCCCGGCTCGTCCACACCCCCCGCGCAGTCGTCGTCCTTGCCGTTGCAGACCTCTGGGACCCCCGGACGCACGGCCGGGTCCTCGTCGTCGCAGTCTCCCCCGACGGGCGCCCCTCCCGCGCCGCAGAGACAGCGCGGGGCACCCGTCCCATAGCCGTCTCCGTCCATGTCCTCGTAGCGGGGGGTGCAGCCCGCCGCACCCTCCTCGTCAGTCTCTCCGTCACAGTCGTTGTCCGCGCCGTCGCAGGACTCGGCCTCGGGCTCCGGCGCCTGGCACAGCCAGGCACCCTCGACACAGGAGCTCGCACCGGCGCAGGTGCCGGCGTCGCTCGTCGCGACGCAGGGCTCCGTGCCCAGGTCCTCGTCCACCTGCCCGTCACAGTCCTGGTCGACACCGTCGCAGGTCTCCGCTGCGGGTGTGGCGGCGTCGCACGGACCGAGCCCTTCGCTGGTGCACTCGCGGACTCCCTCACACCGCCCGGCCCCCGTCTCCCGGTAGCAGGTCGTCATGGCGGCGTCCGCCACCGCGTCCGGCGTGCACCCGCACTCACCGGTCAGGGAGACGCACTGGGGCGTCTCGTCTCCGCTGACGTCCCGCCGCAGCTCGCAAACAAACCCCACGGGGCAGGGGAGGGTGGCGCAGTCTCCGCCGCAGAAGGAGCCCGACTCTCCGTGGCTCACGCACCGCTGGCCGAAGGCGAGGCCCGGCGGAGCGCAGTCGCCGTTGCCGTCACATGGGCGGCACAGGCGCGGGAAGGCCGGGAGGCAGAGCTGCTCCAGGCCCCCGGCGACGACGACCTCGCAGCGCAGGCCCGGAGGGCAGTCTCCGTTGCATGAGGTCGTGCAGAGTGCTCCCGCCGGCGTGTCCGCGCACCAGCCCTCTTCGCAGTCGGCGTCGGTCTCGCACGGCCCCCCCAGGCCCGTGACTGCCGGCACCGGCACATCCGGTGCCGGGACGTCCTGGGTCGGCGAGGCCTCCTCGGGCGCCCGCACGTCCTCGGCGGAGACGGGCTCGGCCACGTCAGGCACGTCGGCTCCCCCGACCGGGCCGGCGTCGGCGCAGCAGACCAACACCACGGCGAGGCCCGCAGCTCGCAGGTCGCCGCCGAAATGATGATGCAACCGGGAGGGCCGATCCATCCCCGCCAGACGCCCGGACCAGGCTTGAAATACCCTGAGTATTCCTGCGCCTGGCCCGAGCGCCTGGCGGGGCGCCTCGACCCTCCGGATTGCACCATCATCTTGGCGACGCCCTACTAGCCAGAGCCTTATCATGGCGCCTCCCCCACGAAGTGCAGGGTGCCCGCCCCGTCGCCGAAGACCACGAAGCCGTCCCCGACCGCGGCGGCCGACTTGACGACGGAGGCCCCGGACGCCTTGGACCACCGGAGCGTGCCATCAGCCCGGACGCAGACGAAGAGGCCCGTGTCGTCTCCCACGTAGGCGTTGCCCTCCCCGTCGAAGACCGGGACGCCGTTGGCGCCGCCGTCCTTCGTGAGCGGATACGTCCACAGATGGACCAGCTCCGCCGTATACCGCCGGAGACCCGACGCGCCGTTGGGGCTCGCGTAGACGAAGGCGCTCTCGCCCTCCTGCAGCAAGGCCACGTCGCCGTCCATGTCTCCCCCCACGCCGACGGACCCGAGGAGCGCACCGTCGGAGGCGAGCCGCGCCACCGTGTTGCCGAAGCCCTGGTAGACGTCCCCGTTGAGCGAGACGGCCACGGAGCTGTCCGTGTCGAAGCCCTGGGGGTGGGTGTAGACCCAGGCCGCCTGCCCAGTCTCGGGGATCACGGAGTAGACGCTGTGGTTGGAGGTCGCGAAGTGGATACGACCGTTGGGGCTCACCGCCGGGTGGCCCGGGGAGGTCTGCGTGTTGGGCGCGGGGGAGGTCCAGACCACGCTCCCGGCCGCGTCCACCCGGCGCAGGCCAGCCGTGGAGAGCACGTAGATGGCGCCGTCCTCCGCGACCATCGGGGCCGCTGTGATGGACTCGCCGGCGAAGGTCGCGGTCCAGAGGAGGTCTCCCGCCGGGCCGTAGAGACGCAGCTCGCCTCCTGTGGGGACCAGGATGGTGCCCCCCTCTCTCACGGTCGGGGAGTTTCGGGAGAACGTCGAGACCGGGAGCTCCGCGCTCCAGATCGGCTCGCCCGTGAAGGACAGCTTGACGAGCTTCTTGCCGCCCTGCGCGATGATGCCGTCGGGGACGAGCGCCACCGAGTTGTTCAGGCCTGCCCCAGGGGCGAGGGCATGGGTCCAGCCCGTCGCGGCGCTGGCGGGCCCCACGACGTCCGCCCGGTGCCCGGTGCGGCGGGTGTCATGCTTGTAGGTAGGCCAGCCGGTCGGCGCGAGGGCGCAGCCCTCGTCGACGCCGCCGTCGCAGTCGTCGTCCGCCGCGTTGCACTCCTCGGGGGCGGCGGGAGAGGTCGCCGGGTCCCCATCGTCGCAGTCCCCGTCGGCAAGGGCTGTGTGCTCGCCGCTGCCCGCGCACAGGCAGACTCCGGTCCCGCTCTTGCCATGGCCGTCCCCGTCCAGGTCCACGTAGTAGAGGTTGCAGCCCACGGCCCCGGGCTCGTCCGTCTGCCCGTCGCAGTCGTCGTCGAGGCCGTTGCACGCCTCAAGGGCAGAGGGCGACATCGCTGCGTCTCCGTCGTCGCAGTCCGCGAGCTTCTTCGACGTGTGGGGGGCCGCCGGGGAGCACAGGCACCGCGAGTCGCCCGCGGCTCCCCAGCCGTCGCCGTCGTCATCGCGGAAGAAGTGCGTGCACCCCGCCGCTCCCTCCTCGTCCAGGGCTCCGTCGCAGTCGTCGTCGAAGCCGTTGCAGGCCTCCGGCGCCGCGGGAGAGATCGCGGCGGTGCCATCGTTGCAGTCTCCGCCCTCCGTCGCGAGGAAGGGCGCGGTCGGTGCACACAGACACGCCGAGGCCGCGGACTGGCCGAAACCGTCGCCGTCCGCGTCCACGTACCAGACGGCGCACCCCTCGGCGGCCGCCTCGTCCGTGAGGCCGTCACAGTCGTCGTCCTTGCCGTTGCAGACCTCCGGCGTGCCTGGGTTCACGGCAGGGTCCTGGTCGTCGCAGTCGCCCACCTCCGTCGCCGTGGCCGGGGGCACCGCTGCGCAGGCGCAGACCACCGTGCCCGGCTTGCCCCACCCGTCCCGGTCGGCGTCTGCGTACCAGAAGGTGCACCCGGCGGCGGCCCCCTCGTCGACCAGCCCGTCGCAGTCGTCGTCCTTGCCGTTGCAGGCCTCCGGCGCGGCGGGGTGGACGCCCGCGTCTCCGTCGTCGCAGTCTCCCGGGTTCGTCGCGCTCAGCGGGGGCGCGGGCGCGCAGAGGCACGCGGGCGAGCTGCCGTCGCCCCAGGTGTCTCCGTCGGCGTCCGCGAAGTAGGGTGTGCAGCCCTGGGCGCCAGGGGGGTCTGCAAGGCCGTCGCAGTCGTCGTCGAACAGGTTGCACGCCTCCACGGCACCCGGGTGGACGCTCCCGTTGCCGTCGTCGCAGTCACCTCCGTCGGTGACGGTGTAGGCGCCGGAGGGCCCGCAGAGGCAGGCTTCGTCGTCCGCGCCCCAGCCGTCGGCGTCGCCGTCGAGGAACCAGGGCGTGCACCCCGAGGCCCCCTCCTCGTCGGTGAGGCCGTCGCAGTCGTCGTCCACGCCGTTGCACAGCTCCTCGGCGCCCGGATGCGCGGCGGGATCCGCGTCGTCGCAGTCTCCCGGGGCCAGGGCTCCCGTCGGGGCACACGCGCAGGACACCTCCCCGGCGCCCCAGCCATCCCCGTCCTTGTCCTTCCAGGTCTGGGTGCAGCCGAGGGCACCCGGCTCGTCCACCGCGCCGTCGCAGTCGTCGTCCTTGCCGTTGCAGGCCTCGGGCGCGGGCAGCGGTGCGTCGCACAGGGATCCGCCGCTGGCCGTGCAGACCAGGGTCCCGTGACACGCGCCATCGCTCCCGGCGACTGTGCAGGACGCCCCCGCGAGCCCCTCGTCCACTGCGCCATCGCAGTCGTCGTCCAGGCCGTTGCAGAGCTCGTCCGAGGGAGGGCTCGCCGAGCAGGCGGTCAGCCCGCTGGAGGTGCAGTGGCGCTCGCCGTGGCACGCGCCCAGCGGCCCCGACGCGGCGCAGAGGGTGGACGCGCCCGCGGCGACGGCGGCGGGGGAGCACGGGCACTCTCCGGCGTCCAGCACGCACTGGAGGCGCGGGCCGCTGGCAGTGGGCGCCTCCAGGCACGAGAAGCCGGGCGGGCACGTCGCGCTCTCGCAGTCTCCTCCGCAGAAGGACCCCTCATCGCCATGGCTCACGCACGCCGCCCCCGGGCAGTCCCCGTCCCCTTTGCACGGGCGGCACAGCGATGGGTGCGCCGGAACGCACAGGAAGACGACGTCGGGGAAGCTGGCCAGGTCCTGGGTGCAGAGCCACCCATCGGCGCAGCCGTCGTCGCAGGGCGGGGCGCAGGCCTCGCCCTCCCAGGTCTGGACGCACCAGCCGGAGGCGCAGTCCTTGGGTCCTGTGCAGGGCTCGTAGGGGCCGGCGAGACCGGACGTGTCCTCGCCGTGGGGCGCTGCGTCGTCTTCGGCCGGCGCGTCGGCCGCCGTGTCCCCGGCGGCGTCGGCGCGTGAGGGGACGTCGTCAGGGGCGAGGACGTCCAGTGCGTCGGTGGAGGGGCCCGCGTCGCCTCGCTCAGGGTCCTCGGAGCAGGCGACCAGCGCCAGCGCGAGCCACGCGCCCGCCACGCCTCGACACCCTGCTCCCGCCATGGCCCACCTCCTGTGAAGCCTCTAGCATACGTCCGTGGCCGCCGAGCGCCAAGCGGCGGGCGGGACCCGGTCGTCGAGCCGGTCCGGCCCTCGCGCGGGATTGACCGCCCGCGGGTCCCAAGGCTACCGTAGCGCGGGCGTGCGGTTCGGCTCGGGTGCAGCCGAGAGGCGGTTCCAGATGGCAGAGGGCAGCAAGAGAGCGTCACAGGGCTGGACCTGCGCCGTCCACGGGGAGCACTTCACGTTCCCGAGCGTGAAGGACGTCCTCGCCAAGGCAGCGGAGCACAGGAGCGGCGACGAGCAGGCCGGCGTCGCCGCGCGCAGCATGCGCGAGCGCACGGCGGCCAAGCGCGTGCTCGCAGATCTGCCCCTGCCCGTGCTCCGCGAGAGCCCGTCGGTCCCCTACGAGGCCGACGAGGTCACGCGCGTCGTCGAGGATGGGCTCGACCGGCGGGTCTGGCAGCGGGTTCGGAGCCTCACCGTCGGTGAGCTGCGTGACTGGATCCTCGACGAGGACACGCCGGCCGAGGACATCCAGGCCGCGGGGCGGGGTCTGCCGCCGGAGGTCGTCGCGGGGGTCACGTCCCTGATGAGCAACCTGGATCTCATCCAGGCGGCGCGGCGCCTGCGGGTGGTGGTCCGCTGCAACGCAACGCTGGGGCTCGCGGGACGCATCTCCAGCCGCCTCCAGCCCAACGACCCACTGGACGACGTCGCGAGCATCCTCGCGGTGGTGCGGGAGGGGCTCTCCTACGGCAACGGCGACGCGGTCATCGGCGTCAACCCGGCGACGGAGTCCGTCGAGTCCATCTCGCAGATCCTGAGCGCCGTGAAGGACCTGATGCGGCGCTACCAGGTGCCGACCCAGAACTGCGTGCTCGCCCACGTCACCCTGCAGATGCGGGCCCTGGAGCGGGGGGCCCCTCTCGACCTCATGTTCCAGAGCATCGCCGGAAGCGAGAAGGCCAACCGCAACTTCGGCATCACGGTGGCGCTCCTCGACGAGGCCATGGACATGACCCGGCGTCTGGGCACTGCGCGCGGGCCCAACGTCATGTACTTCGAGACCGGGCAGGGGACGGCCCTGTCTGCCAACGCCCACAACGGCGCGGATCAGCTCACCATGGAGGCGCGGGCTCACGGCCTCGCGCGCCGCTACGAGCCCTTCCTGGTCAACAGCGTCGTCGGGTTCATCGGGCCCGAGTACCTCTACGACGGCAAGCAGATCATGCGCGCGGGCCTGGAGGACCACTTCATGGGCAAGCTGTCGGGCATCAGCATGGGCTGCGACGCCTGCTACACCAACCACGCGGTGGCGGACCAGAACGACCAGGAAAGCCTGGAGGTGCTGCTGGCGGCGGCGGGGGTCAACTACCTCATGGGCATCCCCATGGGGGACGACCTGATGCTCAACTACAACACCACCAGCTTCCACGACAACGCGGCGCTGCGCACCGTGTTCGGCTACCGGCCCACGCCGGAGTTCGAGCAGTGGATGGAGCGCATGGGCCTGTGGCGGGCCGGACGCCTCACCAAGCGGGCGGGAGACCCGTCGATCTTCGACGCGCAGGGGCTGCCATGAGCGAGCTCGAGGGGATCATCCGGCGACTCGTGGAGGAGGCGCTGCGCGAGGAGGCGGCACCACCGAGCCCCTCGGAGGCGCCCCGGCCAGGCGGGGCAGGGCGGCCCGACGCGCCCGGTGCCGGCGGGGGCGGCGCGGCAGACCGCTCGGCCCCACCTTCGCGCTCGCGCGAGGATCGCTGGCGTCCACGCCGCCTCCCGGAGCGCGCCGCCCCGCGGCACCTCGCGGGGCTCGTCGCGGGGGCGCCGGCTCACACACCGTCGGCCGAGCCCCAAACCCAGGTGGAGCGCACCTGGACCGTCGGCGTGGAGCGTCCGCGCAACCCGGCGTTCTTCCAGCGCATCGTCGGCGCGACCCCCACGCGCATCGGTACGGGGCGCACCGGCACCCGCTACCGAACGGCCACCTACCTGGAGCTGCGCACCGACCACGCCGTGGCCAAGGACGCGGTGTACGCAGAGATCCCCGCTGGCTTCGCGGCGCAGCTCGGGTGCGTCGAGGTGGTCTCGCGCTGCCCGAGCCGGGAGCACTACCTGCTGCACCCCAATGACGGGCGCCGGCTGTCCGACGAGAGCCGCGTCGCCTTGGGGCGCGACGGTACGCGGGGGGCGGACGTCCAGATCATCGTGGCGGACGGCCTCGCGGCGCCGGCGCTGCTGCTCAATGGCCCCCGCCTGCTGCCGGCCCTCCAGGGGGCGCTGGCCGCCCGGGGCCTGGGCACCGGGCGCCCCATCCTGGCGCACATGGCGCGGGTGGGCCTCCAGGATGACATCGGCGTGCTCCTCGGCGCGCGGGCCACCCTGATCTGCGTGGGCGAGCGCCCGGGGCTGGGCACGGGAGACTCCCTGAGCATCTATCTGGCCGTCGCTCCGGCGCTCGACCAGGACAACGCGGACAAGAACTGCATCTCCAACATCCGGCCGGCCGGCCTCTCGCCGGAGCGGGCCGCGGACATGGCTGCCGACCTGCTCGCCCGCGGGCTGGCGCTCGGGCGGAGCGGCCTCGCCCTGGCAGGAGCCTGACGCATGGCGATCATGCCCATCCCTCCGAAGATCCTGGCCTGCCGGACCCTCCCGGACGCGCACGAGGCGCTGCTGGCAGCCATCGGCGCGCCGGTCGCTCTGGATCCGGCGCGGCACCGCGCGTTGGGCCTCGTGACCTGTGATCAGGACGACAGCCTGTACGCGGCGCTGGACCACGCGACCAAGTTCGCCGACGTGGACGTGGTCTTCGCGCGCAGCCTGTACGCTGGCGCGGCCCACGCGTCGGGGCCGTTCTCGGGAGAGATCCTCGGCATCCTCGCCGCCGCCGAGCCCGACAGCGTCGAGGAGGGCCTGCAGGCAGTCTCGACGGCGCTCTCGACGACCATCTGCTTCTATCAGCCGGAGGGCGGCGGCCCCGCCTTCTTCCCCCACGTGATCCCCGAGCTGGGCCGCTACCTGAGCGCGCAGGCGGGCCTCGACCCTGGGGCGCCCATGGCCTACCTCATCGCCCCGCCCCTGGAGGCGACCATCGGCCTCGACGCCGCGCTCAAGGCGGCGGACGTCCGCCTGGTGCGCCACTTCCCGCCGCCCACGGAGACCAACTTCGCCGGCGGCTACCTGACCGGCGCCCTCCACGAGGTGGAGGCCGCGGCGGCGGCCTTCGCTGCGGCGGTCGTCGACGTCGCCGCGCGCCCCCTGGACGGCCTGCGCCTGCCCGCGTGGCGCCGCAGGTAGCCCCGAGGCGTCTTTGCTGCTGGGTGGATCCAGGCGGTGACGTGGGGCGTCACAAGCGTGTCGACGCCGGCCCCGAAACCGGCTAGGCTTCCGCGGTGATGGCACGGACGCGATGACACAGGGCGCGACCAGCAGGGATGCAGCAGACCGCCTCATCGGGACGGCCGTCGCGGGGCGGTATCGCCTGCAGTCCGTCATTGCCCGCGGTGGCGTAGGGCGGGTCTACAAGGGCGTGCAGGAGCCGCTCGGGCGCTTCGTCGCGGTCAAGGTGCTCGACCCGCTGCGTGCCGTCCGGGACTCCCAGGCCGACGCGCACACCAGGCGCTTCCTGCGCGAGGCCACGGTCTCGAGCCGCCTCAACCACCCTAACACCGTCGTCGTCCACGACTACGGCACGCTGGACGACGGCCGCCTCTACCTCGTCATGGAGTACCTGGAGGGGCCCACCCTGCGCCAGGTGCTCCAGCGAGATGGCGCGCTGGAGGTTCCCCGAGCGCTGCACATCGCGCGGCAGATCGCCAGCTCCCTCATCGACGCCCACGAGGCGGGGGTCGTCCACCGGGACCTCAAGCCGCCCAACATCCTCCTGGTCAGCCGGGGTGGCGACGCGGAGTTCGTCAAGGTCGTCGACTTCGGCCTCGTGAAGTCCATCTACACCGAGGAGGACGACGACCTGACCCTGGAGGGCTCGTTCGTGGGCTCCCCGGCCTACATGTCCCCGGAGCAGGCGACCGGGCAGCCCGTGGACCAGCGCACGGACATCTACTCCTTCGGGACCGTGCTCTACGAGCTGCTCGCTGGGCGCCCCCCCTTCCGCGCGCTGGGCGAGCGACCGCAGGCCGGCCAGCTCATCGCTGCCCACCTCACGGAGAAGCCGCCAGCCCTCGCCGACGTGAAGCCCGGCGTGCGGGTCCCGCTGATGCTGGAGGCGCTGGTCATGCAGTGCCTCGCCAAGTCGCCCCAGCTCCGGCCCAAGTCCATGCGCGAGGTCCTCACCGTGCTGGAGCAGGTGGACCGGGACCTGGGCGAAGCGGGCTGGTCGCGTCCCGGCGCGGCCGCTCCGACCCAAGGGGGCGCCGGCGCGCCCGTTCCCCAAGAGGTCCTCCCCCCGCCTCCGCCGCTCCCCGACCCTGCGGTGGGCTCCTCCACGCACGGGACGGTCCCGCGCTCCGGGCGGGTTGCTCGCCCGCTGGTTCTGGTCGCTGCCGGCCTGGTGCTCCTCATCTTTGGTTATTTGGGGGCGCGTTGGCTCGACAGGCTGTCCCAGGCGCCTTCGGATTCTGCTGAGCGGCCTGCCCCTGCTCAGATCGCTGCGGATCAGGAGCCGCCCCCACAGGCTGCTCCCTCACAGAGCGCCGAGGCGCCAAGCCCGGAGCAACCCGCGCAGGTCGCGCATGTCGGGCGGGACACGGCGCCAGTGGTGCCCGAGCAGGGGGCCGCCGTCCCCGCGCCGGAGGCGCCCGCCCGCGAGGTCCCGCTGGTCGTGGCGCCCGTCCCCACGGAGCCCGAGGTGCCGACGGACGTCGCCATCCGCATCGAGTCGGTGCCCTCGGGAGCCGACGTGGTGCTGGGCGACGAGGTGCTCGGCCCGACGCCGTTCTCCACCATCGTTCCGCGCGAGGAGCTGACCGGGCGCGCCTGGAAGATCCGAAAGGCCGGGTTCCGGGATGCCCCGGCCGCTCCCCCGGCCGACGTGGACGACGACGCCGAGGAGCTCGTGATCTCCGTGAAGCTCCAGGCGCTCCCCGCCGTGCGCAAGATCCCCAAGGGCCAGGACGGCTCGGTCGACATCAAGCTCACCCGCTGAGAGGCAACATGCTCCCGTGTCGCGCGCTCGCCCTGGTCGCCGTCCTTGCCCTGTCGACCTGGTCGCCGCGCGCGGCCACCGCGCAGCAGGTCACCGGCGAGGCCGACGAGGCGGAGGTGCAGTTCCTTCTCGGCAATGACGCCTACCTCCGCCAGGACTGGCGGGGCGCCCTCTCCCACTGGTTTGCGTCCAACCGCCTGGCACCCAACCGCAACGTGCTGTTCAACATCGCGAGGGCCTACGAGAAGCTGGGGCAGTTCGTCGAAGCGTTCCGCTACTACCAGGAGCTGGCTGACGGGGAGCTGCCGGCCGAGGTGCGCACTGCCGTCGAAGAGGGTCTCCGCCGCGTGAGCCCGTCAGTGGCCCTCCTGGACGTGGCGTCTACGCCGCCGGGGGCGACCCTCTATGTGGGACGGCGCGAGCTGGGGAGCTACGGCACCACGCCCCGGGTGCTCGCCATGGCGCCGGGGACGACGACGGTCATTCTGGAGCGGCCTGGCTACGAGCCCTTCGAGCAGACTGCGGTGACGCTGGTGGTGGGCGAGAGGGCCCAGGTCCGGGCGCAGCTCGTCCGCGTCCTGGGGACCGTGCGCCTGACGGGGGGCCCCGAGGGGGCCACGGTGCGCATCGAGGCGCCCGAGGGTCCGGTGACGACGACGCTGCCCGGCACGGTGGAGCTGTCGCCCGGTGAGCACCAGGTGACGGTGACCCACCCGGGCTGGGTCCCGCGGGAGCTGGTCGTCCGTGTAGAGGCCCAGTCCGTGACGGAGCTGCCCGTACAGCTCGTGCGACAGACCGGCGCCCTGGTGGTGCAGGCCGACGAGCGCGACGCGCTGATCCTCATCGACGGCAAGGCCGCGGGCTTCACTCCGGCCGTCATCGAGGGAGTTCCCGCCGGTGAGCACGAGGTGGTGGTCTCCGCCGAGGGCTTCCGTCCCTGGCGCTCGAGGCTGCGGGTCGGTCCCGACGAGAGGGTCCTGGTGGAGGCCGAGCTGGCGGTGGCGGACGAGGTGGCCGCCGCCTCCCGCGCCACCGAGGCCGTGCGGGACGCGCCTGCGTCGGTGTCGCTGATCCCGGAGCGCGAGCTGGAGGCCTTCGGGGCCTTCACTCTCGCAGAGGCGGTCTCCGGCGAGCGCGGGGTCTATCAGACCAGCGACGGGTCCTACAATTCGCTGGGCGTCCGGGGCTTCGCGCCCTTCGGGCAATATGGGAATCGCGTGCTCGTGCAGATCGACGGACACACCGTCAACGACGACTGGATCGGGTCCTCCTTCGTGGGCTTCGACCTGTTGAGCGATCTGGAGGCCATCGAGCGGGTCGAGCTGGTCCGTGGTCCGGGATCGGTGCTCTACGGAACGGGCGCCTTCTTCGGCGTGATCAACCTGAAGACCCACGCTCTACCGCCGCGCAGCCCCGCCCGGGCCGGCATCGCGGCCATCAGCGACGGCACCTTCCGGGGGACGGCAGGGATGGGCGTTGCCATCGGCGACGAGGGCGGGGTCTGGGTCTCTGGCGGCGGTCTCTACGGACAGCCGCAGGACTCTCTCTCTCCGGCCCGCGTGGGCTCCGCGGAGGCGCCCGACGGCGTGGCGCGCAACGTGGGGGGCCTGGAGGCAGGTGGCTTCCTCGGCCGGGCGTGGTGGAGGGACCTGACCGTGCAGTGGTACTTCAACCAGCGGACCAAAGGGCTGGCGACGGGCGCGTTCGACGTCCTGTACGGAGACCCTCGGAACGAGATCGACGACCGCCGCGCCTTCGTCGAGGTGCGCTACGAGCCGGAGCTGAGCGACGAGGTCCAGCTCCTTGCGCGCGTGTCCTATGACCACGTCTGGTACGAGGGCACCTTCCCCTACGCCGCCGAGGACGGAGGAGTCTTCGAGGAGACCTACGCGGGAGACTGGCTCACCTTCGACCTGCGCGGCCTGTTCCGCCCGGCGGACGGTCTCCGACTGACGGTGGGCGCCGAGTATCAGCTCCACTTCGGCAGTGACGCCCGCGGCTCCTCGGAGGACGGGACCTACCTGGACGAGCAGCATCCCTACCACGTGGTCTCAGCTTTCGCCGTCGGAGACTACTCGCCCATCGACTGGTTCACCGTGTCGGCGGGAGTCCGGTTCGACGGCTGGTGGATCGCGGACCTGCGGCAGACGGATGGCACCGTTGGGGAGCGGTTCCTGTCGTCGGTCAATCCACGCCTCGCGCTGATCTTCCACCCCGTGGAGGACGGCACCCTCAAGCTGATGGGCGGCAGCGCCTTCCGCGCGCCGTCCATCTACGAGCTGACCTACTGGGACGGCGGCAGGACGCAGATCCAGAGCCCGGACCTGGAGCCGGAGACCGTCTACACCGGGCAGGTGGAGTACTCCCACGCGCTGCCCTGGGACCTGACGGTCACGGGCGGGGTGTTCCTCAACGCCATCTCCGCGCTCATCGAGCAGACCGGGGAGGGCACTCAGGAGGATCCGCTGCGCTACGTCAACTCCACGGAGGATGTCTGGACGCTGGGCGCCGAGGTGGAGCTGAGCAAGGAGCTCCGCCGCGGCTTCATGGTGGCCGCGCAGTACACGTGGCAGGCCACGCGCCGCGGGGAGCTGCTCAGCGGAGCCGAGCTGACCAACTCGCCGGAGCACACCGCCGCGCTCAAGATCGTCGCGCCCATCGCCAGGCCCGAGCTGCTCGTCGCCTCGCGGCTGGTGGTTGAGTCGGGACGCCTGGATCGCACGGGGGAGACGGGGGACGCCGCGCTGCTCTGGGACGTGGCCTTGTCGGGGACGGTGACGCCGGCCCACCTGCGCTACGCGGCGGGCGTGCGAAACCTGCTCGACTGGCGCCACGGGCACCCGGTCGGCGAGGAGCTGAAGGATGTCGTGCTCGCCCAGCCCGGGCGCACGCTCTTCGCCGACCTGACCTTCCTCTGGTAGCTCCTCACGCCATCTCGAGGCCGAGCTGTCCGGCGAGCTGGAGCAGGTGCTCCCCCGACGCCGGAATGCAGCCCTGGATGGCCGCCGCGTTCTGAGCCACCCAGGGGCTGGCCCCGCTCGTCGCGCGGAGGCCCCCCTCGACGCGCAAGAGGCGTCGCCACTCGGAGAGGCGCTCCACGTTGTACTCGTCGAGGATTTGGAGCGGCTTGCCTCCGCGGAGGATGGCGTTGAAGCGGGCCGCCAGGTCCGCTGCCTCCCGCAGGCCCACGTTCATGCTCTGGACCGCGGCCGGTCCCGCCAGGTGACCCGAGTCACCGCAGAGCCACACGCGCCCCTGCCCGAAGCGGTCGGCCAGGCGGCGCTCGAAGCGCACCACCAGGGACCAGTTGACCTCGCCGATGCTGCCGCGGAACCAGGGCGCTCGCTCCCCGATGACGCGCGTCAGGTAGTCCGGGGTCATGTGCGGGAAGGTCCGCTCCCCGATCTGCACGCTCAGTCGGCTCTTCGGGCGCTCCGCGTCGACCTCCTCCTCCGGGGGGAGCTGGAAGCTCCAGCGGCAGCGCCCCCCCGGCAGGGGCCACAACACGCTGGCGAGGCCGTCCTTCAGCACGATGCGCAGCTCGTGACCCAGGTCCGCGTCGGTCTCGAACTCGAAGACCGCGAACTGGTCCGCGCGAGCCGTCTGCTCGAAGCCGATGTCCACGAGGCGGCGCATGGTGGAGCGGTGGCCGTCCGCCGCCACGGCCAGGTCGAAGTGCGTCTTGAAGGTCTTGCCGATGATCCGCTGGACGCCCGAGGTGGCATAGCCGACGGACTCCTTCTCCCAGCGGTCCACGACCGCCACGGTGCGCGGCCCGTCGGCCACCAGCTCCGAGACCCGGTGGTCCCACTGGACCTTGACCTTCCGCGAGTCGAGCGAGGCGGTGAGCGCAGACTCCAGGTCGCTCTGGGGCATCACGAGCACGTAGGGGAACTTGGACCCGATGCGGCCCAGGTCAAGCTCGGCGGCTCGAGTCGCGCCGTCGTAGAGGCCCACCTTGTTGACCCGGTAGCCCTGCTCGACCAGGGGGGCGGCGAGCCCGAGGCCGTCGAGCAGCTCCAGGGACTTGGGGTGCAGCGCCAGGGCGTAGGCGTGGGCGGCAGGCCGCCACTCCGCGTCGATGATCTGGACGTCGATCCCTCGCTCCGTCAGGAGCAGCGCAGAGAACAGGCCCACCGGGCCGGCACCGACCACCAGGACTTCCGTATCCCGCTTGCCGAACATCGTCTCGCCTCCGCCGCCCCGCCCGGGTGTCCGCGCGACACGAGTCGCCCGGGTGGTGGCCTGTCATCCCGTGTCCTCTCGCCCGGCGTCGCGCAGGCCGCGGGCCGTGGCGTCGCGTAGAGGCCGTCCCGCTCACCAGTCTAGTAGACGGGTAGTGGAGCTTGTCAATCGGGCGGGTCGGGGGGGTGCGGGGGCGGTTACGGAGGGGCGGGGGACGCCGTCACGCGCACTCGAGCGACCGCGAAGGACACGGTCGCGGGCGTGGACCCGCCGTCGTTCTGCCACAGCAAGCCCAGGCGCAGGTCGGGGGCGCCGTGGGCCTCGGGCGGCAGATCGGCGGTCACCCGAGTCCACTGGCCGGAGGAGGCGCTGCCCGCGCAGGGCACGTCGGTCTCCAGCGGCGTGCAGGCCACGGGGTCGGCGCAGCAGCAGGAGGACTCGAGGGTCGCTACGAGGGGGTGCCACGTCGTCCCGCCGTCGAGGCTGTACACGAGGCTGGCTCCGTCGCCCTCCGACGCGCTGGCGAAGAAATCGACCCACACACGCCCGCAGGACGCGTGGACCTCCATGGGGGCGGTCTGCAGGCGCAGGTGGGTCTCCGCGTCGGGGCTGTCGTCGTAGGTGGCGCCGCAATCCCCGAGCGGGCACGCGCCGTCCGGGGACAGGGGCGCGTGCCCGACGTGCAGGGTCGCCTCGTCTCCCGAGCCGCCGCAGGTGCCGGGAGCCATCGCCCCCTCGGCAAGGCTCACGTACCACTGGTTGTGGCTCGGGCCGTTGGTCCCCACCTCGACGACGTCCCAGTCGGGGAGGTCGCCGGCAGAGCAGCCCGCGGGGCAGGAGGACGTGAGGGGGATGTCGTAGGCGATGCCCGGATCGTCGCACGGGTCGGGCGATCCGGCGCAGACGCCCGCCTCGCACGTGTCACCGTGGGTGGTCGGGTCGCCATCATCGCAGGGTGTGTGGTCGGCGACGGCCTCGTGGGAGCACCCCCCAAGACCGCACGTGTCCAGGGTGCAGGGCTCGTCGTCGTCGCACGCGGCGTCCTGCGGCGTGTAGGCGCAGCCGGAGGCGGGAGCGCAGGAGTCGGCGGTGCAGGCCACCCCGTCCTCGCAGACGACCGGCGTCCCAGGGGCGCACGCCATGCTGGCGCAGGAGTCCCCGGAGGTGCACGCGTCGCCGTCGCTGCACGGGCCCGGGCTCGGGAAGTACACGCAGCCGTCGACCTCGTCGCAGGGGTCGTCCGTGCAGACGTTGCCGTCGTCGCAGCTCCGTGACCCCATGCCGAGACAATGCCCTCCGCTGCACGTGTCGGCAGTGGTGCACGCATCGTCGTCGTCGCACGCCAACGTGTTGTTCGTGTGCTTGCAGCCGGTGGTGGGCGCGCAGGAGTCGGTCGTGCAGACGTTGCCGTCGTCGCAGTGGATGGGGGCCCCCCCGACGCACACCCCACCGCTGCACGCGTCCGACGTCGTGCACACGCTGCCATCGCTGCACGCCAGGGTGTTGTCGGCGTGGACGCAGCCCGTCGCCGGTGCACAGGAGTCGTCGGTGCAGACGTTCCCGTCGTCGCAGTTGGGTGGTGCCCCACCCTCGCACACCCCACCGCCGCACGAGTCGGCCGTGGTGCAGGCGTTGCCGTCGTCGCATGCCACGGTGTTGTCGACGTGGACACAGCCCGTCGCTGGCGCGCAGGAGTCCGTGGTGCAGACGTTGCCGTCGTCGCAGTCCAGGGTGACTCCACCGGCGCACACCCCGCCGCTGCACGAGTCGGCGGTGGTGCAGGCGTCGCCGTCGTCGCACGCCAGGGTGTTGCTCGCGTTCACGCACCCGGTCGCGGGCAAGCACGAGTCGCTGGTGCAGAGGTTGCCGTCGTCGCAGTTGGGTGGTGCCCCACCCACGCACACCCCGCCGGTGCATGTGTCCGCCGTGGTGCAGGCGTCGCCGTCGTCGCACGCCGCGGTGTCGTTCGCGTTCACGCAGCCCGTCGCCGGCGCGCAGGAGTCCGTGGTGCAGAGGTTGCCGTCGTCGCAGTCCGGGGTGACTCCACCGACGCACACGCCACCGCTGCACGTGTCCGTGGTGGTGCAGGCGTCGCCGTCGTCGCACGCCACCGTGTTGACGGCGTTCACGCAACCCACTGCCGGCGCGCAGGAGTCCGTCGTGCAGACGTTCCCGTCGTTGCAGTTGGGGGGCGCCCCACCGACGCAGACGCCGCCGCTGCACGTGTCTGAGGTAGTGCAGGCGCTGCCGTCGTCGCACGGAGCGGCGTTGTTGACCTGGACACAGCCCGTCGCCGGCACACACGAGTCCGTGGTGCAGACGTTGCCGTCGTCGCAGTTGGGGGCGACCCCACCGACGCACACGCCACCGCTGCACGTGTCCGCGGTGGTGCAGGCGTTGCCGTCGTCGCACGGAGCGGCGTTGTTGACCTGGACACATCCCGTCGCCGGCACACAGGAGTCCGTCGTGCAGACGTTGCCGTCGTTGCAGTCGGGGGCGACCCCACCGACGCAGACGCCGCCGCTGCACGAGTCTGAGGTGGTGCAGGCGTTGCCGTCGTCGCACGGAGCGGCGTTGTTGACCTGGACACAGCCCGTCGCCGGCAC
>BTVJ01000027.1:0-92548 GCA_045863395.1 Myxococcales bacterium | reverse complement strand
GTTGCGCAGCTCGCGCCGGCCCTCGCGCTCGACCAGCTCGGCGAAAAACTCCCGGGCCCGGCCGTAGGCCGCGACGGCCTCGTCGAGCCGCCCGAGGTCTTGCAGGGCGCTGCCGAGGTTGTTGTCGACCATCGCGAGGTGGTTGCGCAGCTCGCGCCGGCCCTCGCGCTCGACCAGCTCGGCGAAAAACTCCCGGGCCCGGCCGTAGGCCGCGACGGCCTCGTCGAGCCGCCCGAGGCCTCGCAGGGCGTTGCCGAGGTTGTTGTCGACCATCGCGAGGTCGTTGCGCAGCTCGCGGGCGCCGGCCGCGACCACCGCTTCTAGGATCGTGCGGGCCGCCCCGTGGAGCAGGGCGCTCCACTCCGGGCGCCCCGTGTGCGCGAGCGCCGCGTCCAGATCGCGGAGGCGCCCTGCGGCCCACGGCTCCTGGCGCGCGCCGAAGGCCGCCACCACGAGCCCGGCCGGGGTCGCGAGGAGCGCCTCGGCCGGCGCGTCCGAGGCCACTCCGCACGTCGCGGCGGCCAGCGCCCACGCTCGCGCGGCGGCCGCGTCGAGCGCCTGTGGCGACGTGCCGTTGATCAGCGCCGGCCAGTCGGCCGCCCTGCCTGCGCGCAGGAGGTCGTCGAAGACGAAGGCGAACGCGTTCCACCACGCCTCGGGGGCGCCGGCCTCGATCCCGCGCCGCACGCGCTCCTGCAGGGCCTCGAGCGGCAGCCCCGGTGCCTGCTCGCACCACAGGCGGTGGAGCAGCGCCTCGAGGACGGAGTCGAAGACGAAGGTGAAGCCGCTGCCCTCCCCGGCGGGGAGGCGGCGCAGCAGGCCCGCGTGGACGAGCTGCTCTGCCGGGCTCAGCTCCACGCGGCGCCCCGTGGGGTCCGGGCGCTCCGCGAGATCACGGGCGTCCGCGTCGGACAGCAGCGCGCGGCCGGCTTCGGCGAGGCGCGAGACGACCTCCATGCACACGCGCTCCAGGCGCGGGAACTCGCGGAAGATCTGGTCCAGGTAGGCGCCAAGCAGGGCGTGACGGGGGTTCGTGCTCGCCAGGCCGGTGTCACCAGGCTCGCTGAAGGTCGCCTGCGCCGCGGACCGGCCCGCGTAGGCCCGGTGGTGGACGAACAGCAGCAGCGGCGACCGGAGCTCCTCTCGCACGGTGGCGCCCAGGTGGGCCCACGGGGTCGTGCAGGCTTGCGCGCCGCGGGTCGTCCGCAGGCGCTCGTAAGCGAGGCCCGCCTCGTCCACCGTCAGGAGCCGCAGCGGGGTCCAGGGGCTGGGCGCCTGGGAGAGTCCCGCGTCGCGCAGCTCCGCCTCCGGCGGCGACCAGAGCCACGCGTCCGACGCGAAGAGCGGCGGGCGCTCCTGGCCGTGCCCACTGGCGAGCACCACGGCCAGCAGCTCCTCGCGCATCGTCACCGCCACCCGGCACCACGGGACCGCAGCGGCCGCCGCAACGAGGTCGCCCACCTCGGTGAGCAGCTCCACGGGCAGGGGCGCCTCGTTGACCGCGTCGAGCAACACCACGAGGCGCCTGTCACGCCGCTGGTCTTTGCCCCACTGGCTCGCGAGCTGGGCGAAGAGGTCGCCGAAGCCCTTGAAGTCCTGGTTGCGCAGGCCCAAGTGCTCGAGGACCGTCGGCAGGAGCCGCCCCTCGTGCTCCCGGCGGGCCGGGCGCTCCGGGAGCTGGTCGCCCCGCAGGAGCAGCACGATGTTGCGCCCCTCGCGCGCCGCCGCGTCGCCCGCCTCGGGGGGCACCCCTTCGGCGAGCAGGCGCTCCGCCAGGTGGAGCGACCACGCCGTCTTGCCCGAGCCCGCCGCGCCGGCGAGGATCAGGCCGTTCCGGTAGCGCCGCGCGGCGGGTGTGCTCGCGGGCGACTCGCTGCCGTCGAGCCACCACCCGACCCAGCGGGCCAGGTCCGGCCGGTCCACGTGCACGTCGGGCAGGTACTTCACGCCGCGCAGCGCCAGCACCGTCGTCCCGGTCGTGTAGCGGGCGCACTCGGCGATGGTCCACGGCGCGGCCTTCTCGCGCGGGGTGCTCCACGCCGCCCTGCGCGCCTCGAGCCGCCCCACGAGGCGTTCGAACCCCAAGGATTCCCGCCAGCGTTCGCTGCCGGCGCCGAGGTAGATCAGGTGCTGCGTCGCCCGGACCTTGCCGTCGGGGTCATAGGTCTTGCGGTCGTAGTGCCCGTCGTAGAGGCCCACGACCTGCCCCTCGGTCGCCACCAGCAACGGCCAGAGCCCGACGGCCCGCCCCCGCCCCAGCGACAGCACGACCGGGCTCCCGCGGAGCGCCTCCTCCGCCCCCTCGTCGTCCCCGACGGCCTCGGCGCCGCCCAGGGTCGGGCCTCTGAGCCACCGCACCCGCGTCCACTCGCCGTCCATGGGGCCGTCCAGGAGCAGGAGGCGGGCGTCGGCGAGCGGCGCCACGGCGCGCAGGAGGGCGGCGACCAACGGAAGGTAGAGCGCGAGCAGCCGCAGCGACTCGTGATCGGGCGGCAGGTCCCCGCCATGGGCGAGGCCATTGCGAAGCCCCCAGATCAGCGCGTGCGGCGGGTGCGAACCATCACCCCGGGGGCACGGGTACAGCGGGTCGGGCGCCGTCTGCTTTGCCCCGTCGAGGGCCGCCTTCACGTCCCGGAGCGGGAGCAACGGCTCGATGCCCACCGTGGAGGGCGTCACCTTCTTCGCCAGCGTGTCGAGCAGCGTGACCCACGACGGGTAGAACGGGTGCCGCAGCTCCGCCAGGGCCGCCGCAATGTCTGCCACGGCCTTCTGGTCCGCCATGGCCGCCGTCTCCACCGGCGCGTCCAGGTACTGCGCCACGACGGGGAGCGTCACCATCCGAAGCGCCTGGTACGCGGCGTGCGGTACGTTCCACAGCCGGAGCTGAGGTGTCGCCCCCTCGTCGAACGCCACCGCCGCCGCCCGAGCCACCGGATACGGCAGCCGCTCGATCAGCTCCCGCACCTCATCACTCCCCGCCATCGGCCACCTCCCTGTGTGTCGCCTAGAATCGGTCCTGAATCCGGGCGCTGTCAACGGGAAACACCGCTCCACCCGACCGCTGTGTCCCCCCCAAGGAACATCGAGACGTCCCGATCTGACAGAGGACAGCGAGCCGGAGCGAGCGGCGGGTCGGCTCACAGGCGGGAGGGCATGACGCAGCACGACGTGCGGAAGCCTCGGGTCGTCGCACCTCGCAGCGTCTGACCCACGGCGAGCCCCGTCAGGCGTGCAGGATCGACACGGCGAGCCCGAGGGTGGGCGTCTGCCCCTCCTCGAAGCGGGTGCGCTCGGCGACCGGGGGAGCGTCGGGGCGGCGGTCGAAGACGACGAGCCACCCGTGCTGGAGGCCGAGCGACGTCAGATGGCCCTCGATCTGCCGCAACCCCTCCGGCGTCGGGTCTGCCTCTCCCGCGCGGCGCATCTTGAGCTCCAGGGCCTCGCGCTGCCAGCCGCCGCCGAGGGGCCACCGCACGAGCACGTCGATGCGCTTCATCCCGACGCCGTACTCCCGGTCCACGAAGCCGCCACCGTTGACGACGCGCTGGAGCCAGGCGGACAGCACGAGCTGGGCGGCCACCTCGTGGTAGGGCATCCTCGGGGCGAGGGCGGCGCCCTGCTCGCGCCAGAAGTCCGCGAAGGCGTCGAGGAGCGCCCGCAGGTCGAGGCGGCCGTCGGCCTGTGCCCAGGCCCGGTCGGGGAGCCGGATGTTGTCGTCGGCGGCGCCGGCCAGGACGCGGACGATGACCTCCCGGTAGATGGGGTTGGCGATGCGCAGGGGCTTGTCGGTGACGAGGCCCAGGTCGCGCACGAACGCGGCGTCGTCGTCGTACTCGTCGCCCCCGAGGGCGTCGCCGGAGAGCAGCGGCGCCACGATGCGCCTGACTCGCGGCTCCTGGAGCCGGGCGACCAGGGAGTCGAGGTGGGTCTGCCGCGCGAGGATGAGCCGCTCCTTGGCCTCCTCGCAGTGGGCGGCGGCGATGGGCTCCGCCGGAGGCACTCCGATCTCCTCGACGACCTCGCGGGCGAGCGCGTTGACGAGCCAGGGCTGCCCGCCGGTGAGCTCCAGGGCGCGGTCGATGGCGCCGTCCACGAAGGGCTGGCCCGTGTCGGCCGTGTGCTGGGCGTAGAGCGCCGCGACCTCGCTCCGGCTGAAGCGCCCGAGGCTCAGGGTCTTGGACTTCACGTTGAAGGGGCTCGACAGGCCGATGTGGTCCGGGTCTGCGCCCGCCGCGGTGCGGTAGTCGCTGACGTCGCGCATGCCGCAGAGCACCACCGACCACGGGAACCCGCGCCCACGGGCGACGAACCCCGCGCGGAGCTGGCTGAGCACGGACCGGAGGCTGTCGCCGCGCACCGCGTCGATCTCGTCGAAGAGGAGCACCAGGGGGCGAGGGCACGCGAGGCTCCACTCGACCAGCGCATCGGTGAGGAGGCCGTTAGGCGGCGTCGATAAAGGAAGCGCAGGCGGACGCAGCTCCCTGGGCAGGTCGAGGCGAGCGCCAACGCCGATCTGGTGCAGGATTGCCTGCTGCGCCGCCGCATAGTCGTCGCCGACCATGGCGGCAGTCTCACACGAGAAGGCGAGCGCCGCGTAGCGTCCCTCGGCCGTGAGGGCCGCGGCCAGCGCCCGCAGCGAGGTGGTCTTGCCCGACTGCCGCGGCGCGTGGATGACGAAGTACGCCCCCCGGTCCACGAGCCCGCGCGCCTCGGGGATGCGGTCGAGCGGCGGGAGCATGTAGTGCATGCCCTCGATGCAGGGCCCCGCAGTATTGAAGAACCTCATGGAGGCCACCGTAGCCAACGGACCCGCGCGGCGCAAGGCACGAGGGAGACGCCGCCGACCCTCGGACACCAAGGCCACGGACTCGCGCCTGCCGCTCACCCCACCCGCGCCGCCCGCACCAGCTCCCGGGTCACCTCGCCCCGGGAGAGGACGTCTGGATCACCGACGACCACCAGGTGGACGCGCGCCCGCGACGCGGCCACGTTGAAATCGGTGGACCGTTCCCACCGCGACGCCCACCACGTCCCCGCCCTCGGCCCAGTGGGCGCCGCGGCCGCCCAGCATTCCCCGTGGACCCCGGCGCAACGCGGTGACGCGGCCCGTCGCGCGCTTCGCCAGGGCCCGCGCCGCGAGGGGAACGCGCACGCACGCGGTAGGGGTCGCGGCTCACAGCGCCGAGCGCACACCCCGAGCGGCCGTGCGCGCGCTCCTCCTCCGCGTCGTCCGTCTCCACGACGGGCTCCACCGGATGGACATCGCCCATGATCAGCGCCGACCGCAAGCGCCGTTTCGTGTACGGGGCCACCTGCGTCAGTCCCACTCCACACCGGCCGCCTCAGCGAGCCGAAGGCGATGTGGTTGACAAACACCCCGCATTGTGCGACGTGTTCCTTACTACGGCTTTGGCCGCGCTCTCGCGGGAGACTGCCAGCGTGAAGCACACCGACCGCACTTACCTGCAGGACGCTGTGGACGTCGCCCGCAAAGTCTTGAGCGTCGAGCCCGAGGCAGCGTTGACCCAGATCCGAAAGACGGCCGAGCGCTCCATGCGGCTTGCACTCTCCGAGCACGACGCCGGAGACTGGTCGAGGTCTGCGTTCAACGAGTTGTTCGTGGAACTCAACAAGCGACGCCTGCTTCCGTTGCGCATCAAGCTGCACTTGGAGAACATCCAACGCTGGGGAAACGCGGCTACCCATGGCCACTTCGAGGACGAGACGCTTTGGGGAAAGGTCAGCAGGGACGATGTGGACCTCCCTCTCGCCTCGCTCGTCCTCGTCGTCGAGTGGCTCCTCGCCGAGGGTACGAGAGATTTCGCCACCCCCGGCGACTCAGCCGCCACCATCGGCGATACCGCGGCACCTGCGGAGGTTCCCGAGCCGCGCCTGGAGAACCTCGCCGCAGGGACCCCTCCGCTGATTCGCTGGCCCCTCGATGGGCGAGTCATGGCCTGGGTCCCGGCGGGCGCGGGCGGTTTCTACGTGGACCGCGACCCGGTGACCGCGAGAGACTGGTCCACGTTCCTCTCCCGTCGCCCCGGAGAGCTGTTCTGGGAGGACCCCTGGGAGGGAGTGGCGGGTTCGGGCGAGTTCCCCGCGAGCGGGCTGAACTCCGATGACGCGCTGACCTATGCCGCGGCGCACGGGAAGAACCTCCCGACGTTGTTGCAGTGGCGCCAGGCTGCCGCGGGGGGAGTCGACCCGGTCCCGAACTACCCGTGGGGACGCGCGTTCGTGGCCAGCCGGTGCAACCATGGCGATGTCAGGAGGCGCTTTGCACCGACCCCCGTATCTCGGTTTCCGCCTCAGAACCTGATCGGCCTCCGCGACATCGTGGGGAACTTCTACGAGCTCGTGCGAATCGGAGATGGCACATGGGGTGTTTGCGGCGGTGACTACAGGCAGCCCGAGGGGCAGCTCTGCATCTCCGCAGACCCTGTTCCGTTCGTGGCGCAGGCGAGGACCATCTCATTTCGATGCGTTGCCACCTTGGATGACCTGAGCGTCCTGCTCACCACCCAGATCTGGCCCAGCATCGTATCCCGGGACTGCGCGACCACGCCCACGTCACCGAGACGGCAGAGAGGAGGGTGATGACCAACAACCGCTGGCTCTATTTTTCGGACCGACCCGTTGGAGTGGACTCGGACCTTCTCTGGATCGAGGACGGCGCCAGCACTCGAGACCAGGTGCGCGACGTCGCGGAGCGGATCACACGTCCCCTGCTGTCCGAGGAGCCCGGCAATGCGTCCAGGGCCGACAGCGACTCCATGACCTTCGCCATTCACGCCGAGTGGGGCTGCGGCAAGAGCAGCCTGCTACGGATGATCGCCGAGACCGCTCGCCGCAGCGCAGGTGGCAACGCACATCGCCTGGTTCAGTGCGACTATGTGGCGTCGGCCTACGTGGGCGTGGACGCCGACGTCCGCAGCACCCTGGCCATGCGCGCCCTGACGAGCCTGGCGGGGAGCCCGAGGATGGCGCTCCGGCTGTTCGAGACGGCAACGGTGGGCAGTCTCGAGGCGCTGCCTTCGGACCCGTCGACCGCGGCCGTCCTCGTGGATCAAACGCTTCGCCGAACGTCCCACGAACTCGCGCGAGTCATTGATTTTCCTGAGCTCCTGGCAAAGGAGATACGCGGAGAGGGTCAGACCGGCACACCGAACTCGTCGCGCGTGCTTGCTATTCTCATCGACGACCTGGACCGGTGCTCACCGGCGCTGGTCTCCGAGATCCTCGACATCACTCAGCAGTGGGGCAGCGTGCCCAACCTGTTCTTCGTGCTGGCCCTCGATCACCAAGCGCTTCGGCAGGCTCTCCTCTATCGGGCACAGAAGGACGGTGGCTCGACGGTCGACCCAGACCACGCCCTCGAAAAGTACGTTCAGCACACGATCACCCTGCCGCCCCTCGACACGCAACGGCTTCGTAGCTACGTGACGAAACTCCTCGCAACCTACGGCGACGACGCCGTCTCGCACGCCATCTCCGACAACGTGCAGCTCCTCGAGAAGGGGCTGCGAATCAAGACGCCTCGCGCAGTGAAGCGCTGCCTCAACACGATTCGGCCCGACATCCGGAGCGCGCTGGACCGAAGTGAACCGCCCGAGCACGTCATCAAACGACGCGTACTACAATATTCGTGGCGTGACTTTCACGACCAGCTCCTGACCCCCGCACTTCAGGGGGACACCAGGGCCGAGCGAGGTTGGCGGGAGCTGGAGTCCGCGTGCATCGCCTTCGTCAGAGAGGAGGAACGCGACGACGAGAAGCTGAACTTCCTCACGGCGCGCCTCAAGCCATTGTTTCGTGGCGCGTTCTTTGACGCGCCCCTTCCTCGCGACCTGGTCCGATACATCGCGCTGGCTCCGCACTTCTTCTTTGGCGGCGACGAGAGGGCAGCAGGGGATGACATTGGCAGACAGGTGCCCTTCCGGTTCGACATGGACACGGTCTTGGGCGGCGACTCCGAGGTCCAGTTCATGACGAAGTACTACGAAGCGAGGACCGCCGAGCAGAACGACGACCGGATGGGCGCCCTGCAGAACGCCCTCGAAGCCTACAAGGTGGCGGGCCAGCATGGAGAGAAGATATCTGCTGACCGAGCCAACGAGATCGGGAACCTCGCCCTCTGGGTCGAGAAGTTCGGAGCCTATGACTTCGCTGACGTTCTGTTTGCACTGTCACTGAGAATGCAGCCCCGGCACCCCAACAACATGATGAACTACGCCTCATTCATCGCGGACCACCGTGAGGCACGCCTCGACGAGGCGGACGCGCTCCTGTCCGAGCTGCGAACTCGCTACGCGTCGCACAAGCCGGAGCGGAGGGCGCTCCTCGAGGCCCAGGTGGCACGGCTACGGGGAGAGGTCCTTCCGGGCTCGGCCGAGCTCAGGGAGAGTCTCATGAAGGCGGTCCGGGAGGAGTCGGAGGACGAAGACACGGGCTACCTGCGGGCGCTGACGGCCGCCAAGGAGTTCTCCGACCCGGACCTTGCCTGGCTCGCGCTGGAGGAGTCCATCTTCGGCTGCACGCAAGCGCACTTCGCCTACCGGCGCCTGAGGGGACTTGCGGATGCCCTGGCAGAGCGGCGTGAGGACACCGAGGCGCGACACGAGGCCATGGAAATCTATCGGCGTCTCCTCGAGCGCCGCTGGCTGACTCCCGACGCAGACACACCCGCCATCCAGTCGAACTTTGCCGTCCTGCTGTATGCCTACGACTGGGACGAGGAGGCCGGCATGCACTGGTACGCCTCGTATTCGGCCAATCAGAAGCTAGGGCCCACGCGGAACACCTACGCCCAGTACCTCGGCAACAACGGTCGGCCGGACCTTGCGGCGCGTGCCCTCAAGGGCCAGCCCATCGAAGAGAGGATCCTCGGGACCAACAGCCAGCCGCTTCCCGCGGAGTTCGCGCACCGCGAGTTTCTGGATCGAGCCTTTGCCCATGTCGACAGCCTCGGGGAGGGAACGGGCGACTCGTGAACCCCGCGTGCTGGGAGGGAGCCGACGGCGCGCCAGGGAATCCCGGGGACGCCTGGCCGTGCCGCTCACCCCACCCGCGCCGCCCGCACCAGCTCCCGGGTCACCTCGCCCCGTGAGAGCACGTCTGGATCACCGACGACCACCAGGTGGACGCGCGCCCGCGACGCGGCAACGTTGACCAGGTTGACGCGCTCGTTGAGGAAGGGGAGCGAGCGGTCGCGGGTGATCACCGTCGAGAAGAGGACCACGTCGCGCTCCCCCCCTTGAAATCGGTGGACCGTCCCGACGGCGATTCCCCCCACGTCCCCGCTCTCGGCCCAGTCGTCGCCGCGGCCGCCCAGCAGGCCCCTCAGTCCCCGGCGCAGCGCGTAGAGCTGGCCGCGGTAGGGGGTCAGCACCGCGATGTCCGCCGGCGGCACGCCCGCGTCCAGCAGGTCCCGCAGGGCGCCGAGCACCAGGTCCCGCTCCACGTCGTTTCGCCAGGAGCCGCCGTCCGCCACCTGCTCGCCGAGCGCCGGGAGCAGCACCACCGGCGCCTCCAGCCACGGCACGCGGTCGCCGAAGGAGCGGGGCGGCGTGCGCACCCGCAGGTCGTACCCGCACAACCGGTCGGAGATGGCGATGATCGGCCCCTGGCACCGGAAGTGGTCGCGCAGGGAGGTGACGCGGCCGGTCGCGCGCTCCGCCAGGGCCTGCGCCGAGGGGGGGCGCCGCGCCCGCACGCGGTAGGGGTCGAGCTTCTCACCGTCGAGCGCGCACCCTGATCGGGTCAATGCGCGCTCCTCCTCCGCGTCGTCGGTCTCCACGATGGGCTCGAGCTGGTGGACATCCCCGATGATCAGCGCAGCGCGGGCGCGCAAGAGCGCCGGCACTATGTAGGCCGGGTGGCACTGCCCCGCCTCGTCCACGATCAGGCGCTCTACCCACCCCGCCTCCAGAGGGAAGGAGCCCCGGAAGGACAGGAGCGTGCACCCCACCGCCGGGAACAAGGTGAGCAGCGCGTGGGCCGTGGCCGGGTCCTCCAGGACGCGGCTCGGGGCCCCCCGCTCCCGCAGCGCCGCGAGGGTCGCCGACAGGAGCGGCGCGAGGGCGTCGCGCTCGGAGCGGGCCCACGACTCGCGCAGGGCACAGGCGGCCTCGAAGAGCGCGGCGCGAAGATCGACCGAGGCGTCATAGAGGGCGTCGGCGTCCACGGGTGGGACCACGACCCTCTCCTCGTGTAGCCGCCGCACGTCCTCCTCCGCCACCTCGCGTGCCGCCTCGAGCTGACGGCGCCGGACCTCCGGATCGCTCTGCGCGGCCAGCTCCTCGCCCAGGTCGAACAGCTCCGGCCCCCGGTCCTCGATGAACGGCTCCCAGACGTCCGGCTCGAAGGGCTCGGGCGGCGGTGGCGAGAGCTTCAGCGGGCGCCCGATGGCCGCGAGCGCCACGAGGGCCCGCGGCAGCACCTTGTTCACCAGCTTCTTGGCGGCCTTCTTGGCCCGCCCGAGGTGCCGCTCGTCCAGGTGAAGGTAGAGGCGCCCCATGAGCGCGTTGAGGGCCTTCATCGCCTCAGCCGCCTCCGCCGTCCCGCGCGGCACCCGGGCGCCGGAGAGCCCCGCCAGCCCCGCGCTCGCCTCCGCGAGCCGCCGCTCGGCGTCCACCAGACGCTGCCCCTGCGTGACGGCCCGCTCCTGCTCCCGCCGCGCCGCGACCAGGGGGCCCAAGGCGGCGTCGACCCGCGCCCGGGCCTCGGCGAACACGCGGCGCGCGTCGCCGAGCGGCGCGACCTCCACATCAGGATCGTCGAGCCACGCCAGGGTCTGCTCCAGCCGGGCGCAGGCCGCCGTCGCGACCACCTCCTGGTTGCCGATGCGCCAGGTCAGGCCGAGGCGCTCCGGCCCCCGCTCCAGGAGCTCCAGCGCCGTATCCACCGCGCGGTTGTTTGTGGACGCGACCACCGTCGGCGCGGAGCGCGGCCACCCCCGCAGCGTCGCCGCGATCCGCGCCGCCGACTCCACGACGGCGTCGGCGAGCAGCGTCCCCACGAGCCGGGTCTTGCCCGTCCCGGGGGGGCCCTGGCAGGCGGTCAGCGGCGAGGATGCCTCCTCGAAGGCGCGGCGCTGCTCCGGGGTGAGCGGCTCGGCAGTGGGCAGGGCGCGGACGATGCCCTGCCGCGCCTTCGGGCGAGCCCCCGTCAGGTACGCGTGCAGCGGAGTGCCCGCCTTCACGAGGTCGGGCGCGTCGAGCAGCGACCGCAGCTCCGCGAGCAGCCCGGCGGTGGGCGCCTGCCGGCCACCGTCGAAGAGCAACGCCACGTCCCAGGCACGCAGCCCCGCCGGCAGCCGTGCGTTCATCGCCCCCACGAGCCGCTCGACCGGCCCGCCCGCCCCACCTCCCAACACGTCGGCGAGGGCGTCGAGCACCGCGGGCGCCGACGCCCCGTCGAGGCGCGCGGAGAGGGCGGCCAGGTCGTCCTCCCCGACCGCGAGGGCCCGGGACAGCACCTGCTCGGACACGGCAAAGGGTGCCCCCTCGGCGGGCGCCACGTGCAGGCGCAGCGTCGCGGGCGGCCCCAGGGCCGCGCCCTTCCGCCGCGCCGCATAGGACGGCGCCGTCCACGGGGCCCCGTCCGCGGCGCGCCAGTCCAGGCGCTCCACGGGGATGCGCAGCAGGGCGTCCAGCTCTGCGCGCCCTCGATCATGCAGCGCGGGGAACGCGACGTACCACCCGTCGTCGCTGTCTGTCGGCAGCCCCATGGCGCGGTACATGGAGGCGCGGTACTGCCCCCGCAGCCAGCCCTCGAAGAGGGAGGCCACGTCCCCCGACACGGGCAAGGTCAGCGAGGTCGCCTCCCGCAGCAGGAGACGACGGACCGGGTCGTCACCACCAGCCCCCGGGACCAGCTTGGCGTAGCGCGCCCCCCAGTCCGGGTTGAGCACGTCGATGGGGGCCTGCCTCGGCCTCGACGGCTCGACGCGCAGGCGGCACGCGAGGCCCTCGGCGTGGCGGACCGCCGCCGCCCAATACCGCACGACCTCCAGGGCCTCCTTCGCCGTGAGCGGCACCGCGCACCTCCAGCGCGGCACCTTTCCACAAGGCCGCCGCCACGCGCAAGCGCGATGAGCCTGCCCTCGATGGGTTACACGCGGACACGAGCGTGGACCCACGGCCCATCGTTCCCCCCCCGCAGGTCGCGCGGGGGACTACGCTATTTGTTGGAGGCGATCTCTGAACTTTGGAGGATGACCATGTCCATCAACTGGGTGCGATGGGTCTTGATCGCGGCGCTCGCCACCGCCTGCGACTCCTCGAATGACTCCGGCGAGCTCAGCGAGGCGCAGAAGGCCGTCGAGGCATTCACCAAGGCCGCTCTGAAGCAGGGCGAGTCGGCGCAGGCGGCCCACCAGGCGGCCCTCGACGCCATCCGGGTGGCCAGCGACGACTTCACGGTGGATCTCACGACGGCAGACCCCTCCGCAGACGCAGCCGTCGCCGTCACGGCGGCCCTGGGCCTCGCGGGCACCGACGCGGCCCGCTGGGTGGGGACCGCCTTCGACATGAACCTGGCGTCCGGCCCCCTGATGGACGGGACGATCCAGGCCCACCTCCTCGGCGGCCCCCTTGGCGCCCCGCGCACGCCGGACGCGGAGCTTGGACAGCAGCGAGGGCCCCTGCTGTTCACGGCGCTGGCGGTCGGGAGCCTCCTCTTGACGGCCTACGGCGCCTACAAGGGGGCGAAGTCTGCCGTGGACTCCCGCGCCGAGCCGGTCAACGCCAAGATCGGCGCAGCGACCCCGCAGGAGCTGGAGGTGATCAACACGACGCTCTCCTTGCCAGCGAATACCCCCAAGGAACAGACCCAGGCGCACTTCAACAACCTGGGGATGGGCGGCAAGCTGACGGCGGCCAAGGCCGTCGAGCAGGACCTGCGCCTGGCGGAGACGGACGGCGCCCCCGGGGTCAGCGACGTCGACGCGACGGCGATCAACCAGTCGGTCAAGAACGGCGCGGTGAAGCTGGGAGAGACTGCCGTGAAGACCACGGTCTCGGCCGTGACCACGGCGACGGGCGGCCAGGGCTACACGGAGGCGCTCCAGACCGTGGGCCTCACCAAGAGCGCGGCGGCCCTCACGGACTTCGGAATCACGGCAGTCAGCACGGTCTCGGGGCAGTCTCTCCAGCCCCTGGACATCCTGGCCGACCACCTGGACGTGGTGGTGATCAGCAAGGAGACGACGCCGATCACAGTCCCGCCGCCGTCCCCTCTCTCCGTTGACGACGCCCGCGCCCTGATGGACTCCCCCACCGCCACGGCCGCGGACCAGGACGCGGCGGCAGACACCCTGGCCCATGACGCCATCGTCCGCTCCGGCACGGCGCTCGCGCCCGTGACCAACGAGGACGGCTCGGTCACCGTGCAGGTGCCCGTCCGCACCCACATCACCCGCGTGGACGACCCCACGAACCACCTCACGGTCAAGATCCCGCAGTTGGGGAAGGCCGACGTGCTGATCCTGGTCGACGGCAAGGTTCCGCAGGCCATCGAGGGCGTGGACACGGACACGGCGCCCAACGTGAGCTACGACGGCGAGGACCTCACGGTCTGGAGCCCCGACGCCCAGGGCGCCTTCGCGCTGCTCGTCATCGCCACCCCCGCCGACCCGGGCCCGAGCGAGGCGGTGCTGGTCACGGGGACCATCACGCCGCCCACGGCGGGGGTCCGCATCACGCTCGCCGTGACGGGCACCGACGGCTACTCGAACGAGGTGGACACCCAGACCGACGAGAGCGGCTCCGCGACCCTGAGCATCCCCGGAGGCGCGGAGGGCGTCGTCGACACCGTGACGGTGACCCTGCCGGACAACGGCGTCTCCAAGACGCTGACCTACGCATTCTGACGACGCGACGGCGCGAGCACTGGAGCCCGCTGCTCAGCCCCCGGTCCCGTCCTGGAGCGGCGCTCCCATGTGCGCAGCGACCCGCGCTGCGATCTGCGGCAGCGGCTGGTCCATGGGCTCCCGGAAGAGGAGCGGCTTCTTCTCACCCACGTGGAGCTCCAGCACTCCGTAGACGAAGTTGCGGGCGTGCCGCACTCCGAGGGCGACGGAGCGGAGCTCCCCGCGGCGCACGAGGCGCTCGCGGCCGCTGCGGGTGCGCACCAGGACGCCGTCCGGGTGGAGCTGGAGCGACACACGCTCCCGGCGCGCGGCGACGAGCGCGGGGGCGATCAGGAGCTCGAGGAGGAGGACGACGCCCCCGACGATCAGCGCGGTCTCGCCTGGCGGGTGGGCAGACGCGAACCAGAGCGGCAGCCCGATGAGCACCACAGGCACGGCGGGCGCGATCCAGTCCGTCCACGCCGGCCCGAGCCGGGTCCGCCGGAAGACGGCCGAGTCCGAGGTGTCCATGGGCGGGGGCGGCGGCACGGGGCGGGCAACGAGCCGCTGGAGTCCGTACCCAGCCCCCACCATGGCCAGGCACAGCCCGAGCATCAGGAACCCCCGCTCCGTGGCGTTCTCCTGCTCGTCGATGGTCCAGATGAGGATCGTCGCGACGCCCATGATCAGGGCGAGCAGGTACAGGAGCCCGCTCAGGACGTTGAAGCCCTGCTTGAGGGAAGCCTGGAGTGGAGAGTGAGGCGCGCCCATGGGCGCCATTGTGCAGGAGCACGCGGCGCGCGACCAGGTGTTCGTGGCACCGCCCCCAGGGCGCATGCGATGCGCAGGCTCGATTTTCCTTGACCTCTGCGGCGGCCTCGGTTGACCCTGCGGGTGTCCCCACCGACTCCCCGACAGGAGGTGACCCGTGGCCCCGATGCGAGCACTCCCCGCACTCTGCGCCTGCCTTGCCGTGACGCTCGTGGCGCTGGCCCAGCCGGCCCTGGCCCAGGAGGCCGACGAGGACGAAGGCGCGACCCCTGAGGCGGCCGAGGAGGCGGTCGCGGCGGAGGGAGAGCCGGCGGACGCGCTCCCCAACAACCGCTGGACGCTGCGCGGCCTGGCGTTCATCTCGGCGGGTCCCTTCAAGGCCACGGGGCTCCTCGGGATCCACTACCGGCACATCTACCACCGCGACGACAGCATCATCCTCGACAAGGCCAACGTCACCACTGGCTTCGAGGTCTACGTGAACCCGTCGACCCCCGGGGCGCAGCTCTGGGTCGAGTGGCAGCCGCTGGCGATCCTCAAGCTCCGCCTGGCCTATGACGCCATCGCCACGACGGGCCTCGCCATGGGCTACGGCTACGGGCTGCGCTTCCCGTCCACGTCCGCCCCCTACGACGGGGGCACGCTCAAGGCCCGCAAGGGGGAGGAGGAGCTGGGTCTCAGCCACCGCCTGTCCATCCGGCCCACGGTACAGGCCAAGGCGGGGCCCATCGTGCTGGTCAACGAGCTGGAGCTGGGCGCGTGGTTCGTCCACGGCGAGAAGGGCGAGGGCTGGTACGACATCTTCTACGACACCCTGATCAAGCGGGGTGAGATCGACGGCGTCATCGCCAACCGCACCATCCTCGCCGGCGAGGTCTGGACCGACACCGGAGAGGCACGGCTCCTCGTCGGCGCCGTCAACCAGGTGGTCCACACCATGAGCACCGAGACCCTGCGCAACCGCCTGGGTGGCTTCGTCGCCTTCACCCCGGTGGACCAGATCTGGGGAATCGCGCGCCCGACCTTCCTGCTGATGCCGGGCGTGGCCCTGCTCGACCCGAACCGCAAGTACGAGTTCTACCTGGAGGGCCTCATCTCGCTGAGCTGGGACTTCGACGAGTTCTAGCGCGGGGGCATCGAGAAGCTCAGGCAGTAGTAGAAGCGGCTGACCTGCTCCTCGCGGACGTGGGTGGCGCCGGGCGGCAGCAGCTCGCGCGGGCAGTGGGGAGCCCGGTCGTAGAAGGTGAGCGCCCGGAAGGCGGCGCGGGTCAGCAGGCCGTGGCGGCGCGCGGGGTCGAGCTGCTCATCGACGACCACGATGGGCGTCCCCGGCTTCGCCACGCGGGCCATCTCCGCCAGGGCGCTCCGCGGGTCCCGGTAGCTGCCCATGGCCCCGACGTGGAACACCCGGTCGAAGGCGCCGCTCGCAAAGGGCAGCGCGTGGGCGTCGGCCTGCACCAGCCGGACGTCCAGGCCCACGCCACGGTCGAGGCGCCGCTGGCACTGGGCGAGCATTCCCAGGCTCAGGTCGGCCCCCACGACCAGCGGCGCCGAGCCGCGGGGCAGGTCGCGCCGGATCAGGGGCAGGTGCGCGCCCGCGCCGATGCCTACCTCGAGGATGCGCCCGCCGCGGAGGCCCCCCAGGGCCAGGCGCCGCATGGTCCCCTCGCGGATGTCCGACGCCGGTCCCCCCTGGAGCACGGGGAGCAACCACCGCACCGCCGGGTCGTGCAGTCGGGGGAGGCCGTCGTAGAACAGGCGCATCAGGCGGTCGGTGCCGCGGACCTCGCCCTCCCGGACGAGACGGGGGATGCCCCGCCACCGCCCCCAGCGCCCGCACCCGCACGCGAGGTCCTCCGTGAGGGCGCCGTCACACGAGGGGCAGCGAAGGAGCTCAGCCAGCGGGTCCACGGTCAGCCCCTCCTCAGCACGACCACGGTGCCCAGCCCCCCGTCGAGCACCATCTGCTCCGCCGGACTGTCCCGGAAGGGCGTCGCCGCCGCGAGCTGAAGCACCTCCGTCGCCCGGACTCCCCCCAGGCTGCGCCCGAGCACGGCGTCCACCAGGCTCGTCTCCGGCGCGGCCGGCGCCCCAAGGACCAAGGCTCCCCCCGGCGCGAGCCCGGCCCACGCATCCTCCAGAACGCGCATCAGGATGCCCTCGTCCACGGGGGACGCCAGGTGCGGCAGCACGAAGAGATCCTGCGGGACCAGCCGCATGGGGTTGCTGGACTCGGCGGTCCGCAGCACGTCGCTGCACACCAGGGACAGGCGGGCGGTGCGCCCGCGCTGCCCGATGGCGGCCAGCGCGGAGACGTCGTGGTCCACGCACGTGATCGCCGCACCGTCCATCTGGGGCAGCACGTCGAGCATCATCGGCGCCCCCGCCGCGCCGAGGACCGTCACCCGAAGGGGCTCGCCGGGCCGCGGCCGCGCCCGCACGATCTGCTGGCCGCACGCCACGAAGACCTCCCGGACCGCGGCGATGGAGGGCCGCGACAGCACCCAGCGGTCCACCGCCGCGCCGACGGCCCCATGCCCCCTCGGCTCTCCGCGCAGGATGTGGGCCGCCGCGTCGAGGTCCAGGGCGGGCCGCGCCCACAAGCGCTCCATGAGGGCGCTCCGCAGCAGGAAGGACGACGTCTCCCGGCGCAGGGCCGGCCCTGCGCCTGGCTCGTCCAGCACCTCCACCAGGGCGTCGCACGCCTCGCTGACCGTCGCGTCCACTCGAGCGGGGGGCAGCGAGGCAGCCTCGATGAGCCGGGCCTGGAAGACCCCGACCCGCTCCATCACGGCGTCGCTCGGCGGCTCGGGGTCCCCGACGGTCCGCGCGCCGGCATCGGACTGAAGGAACAGCCGCGCGTTGGCCTGCCGCACCCGCTGGGCCAGGACCAGGGCGAGGGACTGGAAGAAGCGGACCCCGGTCTCCGGGTGGTTGGCGCCAAACGCCTGCATCCAGTCGAAGTCGATGCGCAGCGCGGCGCCGGGCTCCACGGCGGCGACGGTGGCGCTCGCCGGCTCCCAGCTCACGAAGGACAGCTCACCGGCGATGTCGCCGGGCCCGAGCAGGCCCACGTCGATGGCGACCTGCTCACGTGCGATGCGCACGGCCAGCGTCCCCTCCAACACCAGGAACAGCACGCTCAGGCTCTGGCCCTGCTCGATGAGCACCTGGCCCGCCTCGAAGCGGATGGGCTCGGCGGCGCGCAGGATCAGCTCCCTGTCCTCCTCCGTGAGCTGGGCCAGGAGGTGGAGCGGATCCAGGCCGTCCTTCTCCATTGACGCACGCGCCTTCGGTGCAGGCCGGGGCAAGGCGAGAGGAAGCTCCGCCTGTGCCTCGATCCAGGCGGGCAGTGCCTCGAAGAGCCGCGCATTGGGCGCGTGCCCGGCGGCGTCCGCCGAGAACTCGGGCCTCAAGCGCACGATACGGGTCATGGCCATGGCGCCCTTGCCACGCACGGGCACCCAGCCCCGGTCGATGCCGACGAAGAAGCGCTCCACCTGCTTGTAGACCGAGGTCGCCACGTTGATGCTGTTGGGCAGCGCCGTCGACTCCAGCCGGCTCGCCGTGTTGACCGTGTCCCCCCACAGATCGTAGGTGAACTTCTTGCGCCCGATGATCCCTGCGACGACAGGGCCCGTGTGGATGCCGATGCGCATGCGCCAGGGCGTGCCGTCCACGGAGCGCAAGTCCGCCGACTCCAGCGCGTGCAGCATCTCGAGGCCTGCCAGGACAGACCGCACCAGGTGGTCCGGCTGTCTCCCGAGGACTCCGCCGGCGCACATGTAGGCGTCGCCGATGGTCTTGAGCTTCTCGATCTCCCACTTGGTCACGATGCCGTCGAAGCGGCTGAAGGCCGCGTCGAGAACGCGCACCAGCTCGTCGGGCTCCGCGCGCCCCGCCAGCCTCGTGAACCCGACGAAGTCGGTGAACAGGATGGCGCAGGACCCGATGGTGCGCGCCTCCACCTTGCCGTGCTCCTTCAGCTCGTCGGCCACCTCGGCGGGCAGGATGTTCAAGAGCAGGCGGTCACTGCGGCTGCGCTCCTCCTCGATGCGCTTGCGCCCGAGGAACTCGACCCGCCGGAGCTGATCCCCGGCGGCGCACCAGAACAGCCCGATGAAGATGGTCGCGAAGTAGAAGTAGTTGGCGATGAAGAAGCCACGCATGTCGAACACGGGGTCCCAGATCAGCATCGCGACGTCGTACTGGATCACGATGAAGCCCGTGGCGAGCCCCATCTCCCCGAGCCCCCACGGCATGGACACCAGGATGGCCAGCAAGAGCAGGGTGATGCCTGCGTAGTAGGGGGTCTCGGGCCCTCCCACCACCAAGCTCATGAGGTCGAGGCTCGTGGCGATGACGACGATGAACAGCCACACGGTCGCACGGGCGAACCGTGCGTCGAGCCCCCGCTGCCGCAAGGTCCACAGCAGGGCCACGAACACCGCGATGGCCGCCGTGGCGCCGAAGCGGACGAGGGCGAGATCGCCCAGATGCTCCGGGTAGCTCACCCAATCCATGAGAATCGTGGGAGGGTAGAGGATCAGCGCGATGAGCCCGACGACCCAGATGGCCTTGGCCGTGCGCTGGCGCACCTCGGCTTCGAACTCGGCCCGGTACTGCTCAGGGATGGTCATACCGCGCGCCCACCTCTCAGGAGGGGCGGAGCATAGCACCAAAGCGCCAATGGGAAAACGAAGCAGGCGGGCGGTGCGCGGTCGAGGGGCGGGCGGGCGCGGGTCGGGCCTACTGCCCCTGCGCCGCCACGGCCAGCAGGCTCTTCAAGATGGGCGTCTGGCCGACCGCCGAGCTCACCAGCTTGACCTCCACCTGCAGGTGCTTGCCGACGATGTCGCCCTCCTGGGTGAGATCGAGAGGCATCAGCTCTGGGGGATATGGTCCCTTCGAGGGGCTCCAGGCCGCCAGGTCCAGCCCGGCGATGGTGTTGGCCGTCCGATAGCGCAGCTCCACCCAGGTCCCGTTGGGTGTCGAGGTGCTGGCCAGGATCTGGTACCACCGCGTAGGCGCGTCCTCCCACCCGGTGAACGTGTGGAGGTAGAGCCCCTCCGGCGCCACCACCGTCTTCAGCGCAAACCCCGTCATATCGCTGTAGGTGTACGGTGAGGGTCCCGTCGGGTAGTGCCCCACCACCGTCTCCGTAGCCCGGTCGATCTTGGTCGCGTTGGACGAGCACATGTTGATGGCCCACAGATAGCCGGCGAAGTCGATGGCCACGCCCGTCGGGCCCAGCTTCGGGTTGCCCGTGTTCGTGTCGATGACGCTGATGTGGTTGCCGCTCGCCGCGTCGAACACCGACACGTAGTGGTCCTGCGCGGTGTTGCAGTCCGAGTCGAAGTTGTGGTGCGCGGCGTAGACCTTGCCGTCGGTGCTGGCCGCGATGCCGCGCACGTTGGGGTATGCGCCGAGGTTCGTGGTCTTCCACGCCTGCGTGTCCGGATCGAAGCGCGAGACCAGCTTGCCCTCACCGCCTGCCAGCCAGACGCGCCCGAGGGAGTCCACCGCCATGCCGTAGGTGTTGTGGCTGCCTGGTGTGCCCCACACCTTCGGGGTGATGGGGAACTGGGTCACATCCACCATGGCGAGGCCCGGAGGAGAGCCGTCCCGGAGCGAGACCCAGATGCGCCCCTTCTGGTCGAGCGCCATGCCGTACGGACGGCCGCTGGCGTACGACGTCAGGTCCACGGACGCCACGCTGGCGCCGGTGGTCGGGTGCAGCCGGTGGAGCTTGCGGGAGTTCCAGAAGCCCACCCAGGCGTAGTTGTCCTTGTCCACGGCCAGGGCGCGGGCGACTGTCGCCCCGTCCGGCTGCACGACGAAGAGCACGCACTCGTCGGTGCCCGCGGGCAACAGCTCGCCGCCCGAGATGACCCCGTTGCCGTCCAGGTCCTTGCTGGTCTCGATGGCGCCGTTGCCGTTCTTGTCGATGCACTTCGCCGGATCGAGGGCGATCTTCGCGACCTTGCCGTCGCCGCGGCAGCCGACCCAGGCGGCGCCGTCCAGATCCACCGCCGTGCGCGACGGGTCTGAGCAGACCCAGTAGCGCGCGGTCTCCTTGCCGCTCTCCGTGTCGATCTTGGAGATGGACCCCTCGCCGCTGTTCGCCACCCACAGCATCGTGAACTTGATGCTGGAGCTGTCGAGCTTGATCCAGCCCTCGTCACTCAGGCCCGTGCCGTCCCCGCTCGCCGGGTCGAACTCCGCCGTCTCCCCGGGGCCCAGCTTGAACTGGCAGACCTTGGAGCACCCGCCGCAGGGAGCCTGGACGCCCTCGTCGACCTCTCCGTCGCAGTTGTCGTCGATGCCGTTGCAGCTCTCGGGCACGCCCGGGTTCACGGACGGGGTCGCGTCGTTGCAGTCGCCCCCGCCCTTCGGGCAGGCCGCGGAGATGACCACCACCTTCGTGGCCGTACACCACCCGTCCCCATCCTGGTCGCAGCCCTCGTCGGCCATGCCGCTGCAGTTGTCGTCCACGCCGTCGCAGATCTCGATGGCACCAGGCTTGATGGAGGCGTCGAAGTCGTTGCAGTCGCCCGGCTTCTCCGAGGTGAACACCGCGCCAGGCTTGCACAGGCACTGGGCGTTGGTCGTGCCCCACCCGTCGCCGTCCAGATCCTCGAACCACGCCTGGCACCCGACGGCGTTTGCCTCATCGACGATGCCGTCGCAGTCGTCGTCCTGGCCGTTACAGACCTCCGGGGCGCCCGGGTTGATGGACGGGTCCTGGTCGTAGCAGTCGCCGCCCTGGAGGACGACGTAGGGTGCCGTCGCCGCGCAGACGCACGCCGACTTGTTCGGGTCGCCCCACCCGTCGCCGTCCTCGTCCGCGTAATAGGACAGACAGCCGCCCTGGGCGCCGTCGTCCACGATGCCGTTGCAGTCGTCGTCGAGGCCGTTGCACAGCTCGGGGGCGCCCGGGTGGATCGACACGTTCACGTCCAGACAGTCGCCGGCCCCCGAGGCGGTGTAGTCGCCAGAAGGAGCGCACAGACACTGGGCGACGGCTGGATTTCCGTACCCGTCGCCGTCCTTGTCCTGATACCAGATCTCGCACCCGTCGGCGTCGACCTCGTCGATGCTGCCGTCGCAGTCATCGTCCTGGCCGTTGCAGGACTCCGCAGCGGCCGGGTGGATGCTTGGGTCTCCGTCGGCGCAGTCCCCGCCGATGCTGACCGTGAACACCGCGTCCGGCGCACAGAGGCAGGCGGTCGCCCCGCTGTCTCCGTAGCCGTCCTGGTCCACGTCCTGATAGGCAGCCGAGCACCCCGACGCCCCGGGCTCGTCGACCTGCCCGTCGCAGTCGTCGTCCTGACCGTTGCAGGACTCCGCCGCCCCCGGCGAGACCGCCGGATTGCCATCGGCGCAGTCGCCAGCCTGCGGCGCCGTGTGCGATCCGGCCGGCTTGCAGGAACAAGTAGAATCAGCCTCGATACCCCATCCATCCTTGTCCGCGTCGAGATACCAGGTCAGGCACCCGACTGCCGCACCCTCGTCCACCTGGCCGTCGCAGTCCTCGTCGCCCCCGCCGCACGCCTCGGCGCCGTCGGGGTTCGCCTTGCCGTTGAGGTCGTCGCAGTCGCCACCCTTGGTGACCCAGCCCGCGGGCAGCACACACACGCAGGAGGGAGTCCCGCCGCCGAACCCGTCGCCGTCCTTGTCGTTCCACGCGTCGAAGCAGGCGGCGTCGCCCTCGTCCACCTCGCCGTCGCAGTCCTCGTCGCCGCCGCCGCAGACCTCGATGGCGCCGGGGTTGGCCTTGGGATCGAGATCGTTGCAGTCGCCGCCCTTCAGCGCCCAACCCGGGAAGGCCGCGCAGCCGCAGACCGCCGTGCCCGCGCCCCAACTGTCACCGTCCTTGTCCGCCCAGGCATCGGTGCAACCCGTGGCGCCCTCCTCGTCGGTCTGGCCATCGCAGTCGTCGTCCTTGCCGTTGCAGGACTCGGTCGCTCCCTTGTGGATGGCCGCGTCCAGCGGCGCGCAGTCCTCGCCGTTGGGGGAGCCGTCGCCGTCCATGTCGTCGTCGGTGCAGTCCGGCGTCCCGTCCCCGTCCAGGTCTGGCATTCCCTCGTCGACCTGGCCGTCGCAGTCGTCGTCCAGGCCATTGCAGGTCTCGGCCTTCGCCGCGGTCCCCAGGCACACGTACCCCTTCTTGCCTTGGCACTCGGCGGTGCCCGGGCAGCCGCCGTGCTCGTTCTGGACGGTGCAGGGCTCGTCAGCAAGATCCTCGTCCGCCTCGCCGTCGCAGTCGTCGTCGAGGCCGTTGCACGTCTCGACCGCCGGCTGCTTGGCGCTGCACGACGTCCACCCCTGGGCGCCGTTGCACACGCGCTCGCCGTAGCACTTGCCGTGCTCGTTCTGCACCGCACAGGGCTGCGACGTGCCGTCCAGCTCGTCCGTGCACTCGCAGGAGTTGGTCACGGGCACGCACTGGGCCGCCGAGGTGCCGTCGACGCTCGTGACCCCGGCGCAGATGAAGCCGGCCGGGCACTTGTTGCCGGGGGCGCAGGCGCCGGTGCAGACCGTGTCGCCCTTGGCGCCCATGCCAACGCACAGGTCCACGGGGCCGCCGCAGTCCTTGTCCGCGGCGCAGGGCGCGCACAGCTCGGGGAGGCTCGGCACGCAGATGTAGGCCACGTCCTCCCCCACGTTGTGGACCGGCAGGCACGCCCAGCCGTTCGGGCACTCGCTGATGCACTCCTGGGTGCAGATGTGGCCGGTGATCGCCTCGACGCACCAGCCGCTGGCGCAGTCGTCGTTGCCCTCGCAGGCGCACCCGAATGCATAAGGGGCCTCGGGGCACTCGTTCGGGGGGCCGATGTCGATGCCACCGCCCGTGTCCCCGCCGCCCGCGTCTGCGGTGGCGGAGCCCGTGTCCTTGGAACCGCCGAGGGTCCCGATGTCACCAGAGCCGCTGACCCCGTCCACCTGCCCGTCGGCGCCGGGGCCTGCGTCAAGGATGTCACTGGAGCCTCCGCCGAGGCGGCCAGAATCGGTGCAAGAAGCGAGCAGTGCCAGGGCGACTCCGACGGCGAAGCGGCTGATCCTCACGGCGACCTCCGGGGCTACATGGCAGAACGCCGCCATGATACAGAAGTCGAGTGGCGCAAGCGACCCGCTATCAGCGGATGACGCGGAGGTGTGGGCGACGCCCGCTGGGCTCGTGTGCCTCCCAAGGCAGCGCGGGCAGCGGCTCCAGGCGTCCGCCGCGGAGCACGGCGGCGTCGGGCTCGAAGGCGCGGATGGCGACGTCGAGGCGCTCCAGGAGCCGCGGGGCCTCCGGCGACTCGGCCTCCACCGCGGCGGCGCAGGCCTCGATGGTGTCGATGAGGCGGTGCCGGCGGCGCTCCAGTCCCCGCATCCGCGCCTCGTGGACGGCCTGGGACCCGTCGCGGCTCAGGCCGTCCAGCTCCGCCTGGACCACGGCACCGAGCGCCTCGTAGCGCGAGCGGAGGGCGCGGATGGCGTCGGGTCGGGGCAGCTCGGGCATGGGTGGCTCCACGGTGGACGAGCGGCGCGCCTGGACGGTGCTGGCGCACTCCACGTAGAGTGGCACCGACCGGTCACCCCGAGCAAGGTATGACGCTCTTCTCCTCCCAGAACCTCGCAATGGCCCAGTGGGCGGTGGCCGCCACGCTGCTGGGCCTCATGGCGGCGTGCGTCCCCCTCGCTCTCATGGTCGTGCGCCGCGAGGTGGCCGGCTGGGGGCGCCGCTCTGTCTGGACGCTGGCCGGGGCCGTGCTCGTGGGCGCGGTCCTGCGCCTGCTGGCGCCCAAGCTCATCGCGACGGTGTTCATCGGCTACCGGGCGACCGCCGAGGCCATCCGCCTGTTCCCCGTGCCGCACTACGGCATCGGGACGGCCACCTTCTACAACCTGGTGTTCTCGTTCCTGCCCGCGGACCACCTCACCCTGATGTGGACCAACACGGTCATCGGGATCCTCACGCTGCCGCTGTTGGCGGTGCTGGCCGGGCGCCTGCTGCGGGAGCCACGGGCGGCGCTGGTGTTCGCCTGGATCGTGGCGCTCCTGCCGCTGCTCGTGCGCAACGACACGTCCGACGCCAACAACGTGCCCGTGCTGCTGTGGCTCTGTACGGGCCTCCTCCTGTGGCTCGACGGGCTGGACGGGAGCCGGTGGAGCGCCGTGGCCGCCATGCCCGCGCTGATGCTGGTCGCCATCTCGCGGCCCGAGCAGCCCCTGTTCCTCACGGTGCTCTTGCCGCTGGTTACGGTGATGCACGGCGTCCATCGCGCGCCCTGGAGGGACCCGGTGATCGTCGTAGCGGCCCTGCTGGGCGCGGCCCTGCTCGTGCCCCACGTCCTGCACGTGCTCCAGTCCATCGACCTGCTGCGCAGCCGCGGGAGCCTGCCAGGCCCGCTCCTGATGATGCCTTCCTGGGAGCCGCACCGGCACGCGGTGCTCCACCCCCTGCTCTACCCGCCGCCGCTCCTGGTCCTGGCGCTGGTGCCGCTGATTCTGCCGTCCCCCATCGGCCGCCTCCGGGTGCTCGCCCTCATCGCCATCGCGCTCTTCGCCCACGTGGTGACCCTGTCGGACTGCGACTGGGCCAACGCGGCCCGGGTCGGGGTGCCCGAGGCGCTGTTCGTGACCATGCTCGCGTCGCTGGGGGCCGTGCGGGTGGTCGACCGGGTGCGAGCGGGGCGGCTGGTGGCCGCGGGCCTGATCGGAGCGCTCGTCGCGGGGACCGCCGCGCGCACCGCGATCCAGCTCTGGCAGCCGACCAACGAGCGGACGGAGGAGGCGCTCGTCGAGGAGGCGACGGCGCTGCTGCCAGGCGGGCCGTTGACCCTGCTCAAGCCGGGGGCGAAGGAGCGGGACGAGCGCTTCACGCACCTGTTCTTCCCCGACTACAGGCTGGGGCCCGAGCAGCACTCCATGGCGATCACGGAGTTCCTTGAGCGCCCGGACTGGCGCGTCCCGGTCTACGCCTTCCTCGGGCTGCGGTGCTACGCCCGCTTCCGGCCGTGGGGGCTGCCTGCGCCGGAGGGCACACAGGAGCGGCGCTCCTGCGCGGAGCTGCGCGCGTCCATGCGCCTCGAGCCCCTCTTCGAGCGGACGGTCCCGAACCACGGAGACGTCTGGATCCCCTACTACGGGACGGCGCCCGAGCTGCTGGTGGGGTTCTATCGCGTCTACCCGGACGGCGAACCTTGACGGTAGGAGCACACCCGGGCTAGCGTGCGGCGATGATCACCCGAGCCCTCATCGTCGTCGCCATCCTCGCGTCCCCGGCTGCCGCGCAACCTCCGAGCCGCGTCATCCCCGCGGAACAAGGCGAGCGCGTCGGCCTGATGCTCGGCGTCGGAGCGGGCGAGATAGGCGGCTGCGTGCTGGACACGGCGAGCATCGACAAGACCTTGGTGCGCGCGAAGTACACGTGCGGCGCAGACACCGTCGAGCTGACCCTCGTGCATCCCGATGCGGCAGAGGCCCCCCTCGGCAAGACCGAGAAGCTGGCGATCACCGGCGTCGCCCCTGCCCCGCTGGTCGAGGGCCTCCTCTCCCGCATCCGGGAGCAAGAGGCGGAGTTCGCGTGGGCCGAGGTCGTGCCTGGTCGGGGGGGCAAGACGGCCGGCTTCTCTCCGAGCGTGCCTCTGTTCCGCCTGGTCGGCGCCACCGACGAGCAGCAGGCCAAATACGAGAAGGCCGTGGAGCTCTACAAGCAGGATCGGGCCGAGGAGGCCTACGCGCTGCTGTACGAGGTGGCCCAGCACGTCCAGCAGGGCGTCCTCGGCACCCTGGTCGCCGCCCTCGCCAGCAGCCACCCGACCCCCCAGTGGGTGGAGGAGCTGGGCCGCCGCGCCGACGCCAACCCCGATGACCCCCTCCCCAACTTCGTGGCCGGCGTCGCGGCCCACTACTACGGCCACCAGAGTGGCAGCAGCGTAGAGGAGAAGCAGCGCTACTACCGCATGGCGATCCCGTGGCTGGAGCGCGCCAAGGAGAAGTACGTCCGGGAGCCCCGCGTCTGGATCTACCTGGCGGTCAGCCACTTCCGCACGGGGGAGCAGGCGAAAGCCGAGGAGGAGATCGAGAAGGCCGTGGCGCTCGGCCGCCACGACGCGGACGCCTTCTACTGCCGCGCCGAGATCTGGCACCGCAAGGACCCGCAGAAGGCCGTCGACGACATGAAGGAGTACCTCAAGATCATGGACGAGAACCGCGCGCGGGGCTCCTTCTGGTCCGAGGGCAAGGAGAAGCGGGTCCGCGACATGCTCGCCCACATGGAGCGCGTGGCGCGCGGCGAGCTGAAGCCGGACGCGGCCGAGCTGTTCGACCCCATCCACGACCGCTTCACGGGCAACGTCCCGACGTCCACGGTGGCGGGGATCGTTGCGGGAGTGGCGCTCCTCGGGCTCGCGGCGGTGGTCCTGGCGCGGATGCGACGCAAGCGCGCGGCCTGATCCTCGCGGTCACCGGCCCCGGCTCCCCGAGCCTCCTCAACCCCACTGCGTTGTGGTACGGTCGCCGGCCAGGAGGTGACCCATGACGGTTGCACCTGGAGTCGTCGCCCATCGAGTCATGCCCTTCGAAGGGCAGCGCCCAGGCACCAGCGGGCTGCGCAAGAAGGTGCGCATCTTTCAGCAGCCCGGCTACCTGGAGGCCTTCGTTCAGAGCGTGTTCGACGCCCTGCCGGACCGCGCCGGGCAGACCCTGGTGGTCGGAGGCGACGGGCGGTACTACAACCGGGAGGCGATCCAGGTCATCCTGCGCATGGCCGCCGCCAACGGCTTCGGGCGGGCGCTCGTCGGGCAAGGGGGCATCCTGTCGACCCCGGCGGCGTCCTGCGTGATTCGCGGGCACGGCGCGCTGGGCGGGCTGATCCTGTCGGCCAGCCACAACCCGGGGGGGCCGGACGGCGACTTCGGAATCAAGTTCAACACGGCCAACGGGGGGCCAGCGCCCGAGCGGGTGACCGACGCCATCTGGGCGCGCACGCGGGAGATCGAGCGCTTCCTGACCGTCGACGCGCCCCCGACGGACCTGGATTCCCTCGGGCAGGCCCGCATCGCCGGCATGGAGGTCCTCGTCATCGACCCGGTGGAGGACTACGCCGCCCTGATGGAGGCGCTCTTCGACTTCGGGGCCATCCGGGCCCTGTTCGCGGGCGGCTTTCGCATGCGCTTCGACGCCATGCACGCGGTGACCGGCCCCTACGCGACGGAGATCCTGGAGAGGCGCCTCGGGGCACCGGCCGGGACGGTCATGAATGGCACGCCACTGGAGGACTTCGGCGGGGGCCACCCAGACCCGAACCTCGTCCACGCCCACGACCTCGTCGCGGAGCTGAACGCCCCGGGTGGGCCAGACTTCGGCGCTGCCTCCGACGGGGACGGCGACCGCAACATGATCCTGGGTCGCGGCTTCTTCGTGACGCCGAGCGACTCACTGGCCGTCCTCGCGGCGAACGCGACGCTCTGCCCCGGCTACGCGCACGGCATCGCCGGCATCGCGCGCTCCATGCCGACGAGCCGGGCGGCGGATCGGGTGGCGGCGGCGCTGGGCGTGCCCTGCTTTGAGACCCCGACGGGCTGGAAGTTCTTCGGCACCCTGCTCGACGCCGGGAGGGCGACCCTCTGCGGTGAGGAGAGCTTCGGCACCGGCAGTGACCACGTCCGCGAGAAGGACGGGCTCTGGGCGGTGCTCGCGTGGCTGAACGTCCTCGCGGAGCGCCGGGAGCCGGTGGCGGACATCGTGCGCGCCCACTGGCGGGAGCATGGACGCAACATCTACTCCCGCCACGACTGGGAGGGCGTGGACTCCGGGGCCGCGGCCGGGCTGATGGACCGTCTGCGCCACGTCGTCGAGGCGCTGCCGGGTTCCCGGCTGGGAACCTACGTGGTGGAGCACGCGGACGACTTCGCCTACACGGATCCGGTGGACGGCAGCACCAGCGCGCACCAGGGCATCCGCGTGCTGTTCACCGACGGCTCGCGCATCGTGTACCGGCTCAGCGGGACGGGGACGGAGGGCGCCACCCTGCGCGTCTACCTGGAGCGCTTCGAGCCGGACCCCGCCCGGCACGCCGCGGACCCGCAGGACGCGCTGGCGGACCTCGTGACCATCGCGGACGACCTGGCGGGGATTCGGGCACGGACGGGCATGGCAGGCCCCACGGTCATCACCTGAGCGAGGCGGGAGCATGAAGAGACGCACCGGTGGTGAGATCGGGGCGGGGCGAGGCCGAGGGGCTGGCGAGGGCTCCCTGGATCGGCGCACCTTCCTGGCGCTGGGCATCGAGGCGGCGGTCGCGGTTCCGCTGCTCGGGGCGCTGGGCTGCGACGGCGGGGCGGACGGGACCTCGGCGGGCGAGCCGGGCGCGGACGCGGCGGGCGCAGACGGCGACACGACCACGGGCGCGGACACGCACGGCGCGACCGACAGCACGACGGATGCTCCGGGATCTCCGCCGGACGACGGGGCCGTGGAGACCGCCTTCGATCCAGACGCCGTCCCGGAGGACCCCGCGCTGTTCCCCGTGGGGGTCTCGGCGGGCGCAGTGGGCGCGGGCACGGCGCTGGTCTGCGGCATCGGGGAGGGCACGCTCCGCATGTGGCGCGACGGCGCCTCGCCCGGGCACGTGGCCCTCGCGGTCGACCGCGCGGTGTCGGGCAAGGACGGCTACGTGAAGGAGGCCGTCGACGGGCTGCTCCCGGGCACGGTCTACCGCTACGCCCTGTTCACGGGCGCGCCCTTCTCCGCTCGCTCTGCCATCGGCCGGGTCCGCATGGCTCCCGCGCCGGGGGACCTCTCGCCCGTGACCCTCGGCGCCGCGTCGTGCACGAAGTGGGTGCAGCAGCCGTTCACGGCCATCGGCCTCGTGGCGGACCAGGGCATCGACGCCATGTGCCACCTGGGCGACGTCAGCTACAACGACGAGGCGACCACCCTGGAGGAGTACCGCGCGCTCTGGCGCCAGACCCTGTCGGAGCCCAACTACCGCAAGCTGCTCACGGCGGCGGGCCTGTACGTGACCTGGGACGACCACGAGATCGCCAACAACGACCAGCGCTTCGACCTGCCGCCAGACCGCCTGCAGGCCGCGCGGGACTCCTTCTTCGAGGCGCTCCCCGTCCCCCGGCGCGACGGCGACCGCTTCTGGGCGAGCTACCGCTGGGGCCACACGGTCGAGATCTTCGTCATGGACTGCCGCAGCGAGCGCAAGCCCGAGACCATCGGCGGGGAGGACATCTACATCTCCAAAGAGCAGATGGCCTGGGTGAAGCAGGCGCTCTCCGACAGCCCGTGCCACTTCAAGGTGATGATGAGCTCGGTCCCCGTCTCCAAGCTCAACATCTACTGGGCGCTCGAGCACGACCGCTGGCAAGGCTACGTCAAGCAGCGCGAGGAGCTGCTCGACCACATCGTCGACAACGACATCACCAACGTCTGGTGGCTGGGCGGCGATTTCCACATCGGCGCCGTGATGCGGGTCGAGACCGAGGGGCCCCGCCGCCGCATGTGGGAGATCCTCGGTGGCCCGGGCGGCAGCAACCAGAACCCGCTCGTGCTCCTGACGGACAACAACCCCGCCACGTGGGTGGAGGTCTACCCGCCCGAGCAGTTCGCCTACGCCTCCTTCAACAACCACAGCGCCACGACCCTCACCTTCGACCCCGCGACGGACTCGGTCCGCGTCCGGTTCACCGACGGCCCGACGGGCGAGGTGCTGTACGACGCGACGCTGTCGCAGGACTCGTAGCGGCTCCGCCCACTACGAGAGGATCGCTGGCCTCCGTCGGGTCTCCGAGGCTCTGGCCTGGGTTGGGTGGCGCGGGGCGCTCCCCACGGGGAGTGCCACCATGGACCCGACGCTGGAGTGGCGGAATGGCGCCGCGCACTGTGGTAGGGTGAGGGTCCGCAGGGAGATCGACGAGGCCCCGGAGGTGAGCGGTGCGAAGGCTGGTGTGGTGCGCGGTGGTGGTGCTCTTGGGCTGCGGTGACGACGCGGGGGCACCCGAGGGGGTGGCGGGTGGAGACGACGTAGGGGACGCCGAGGGGCCTCCGGGCGACGGCTCGGCTGCGCCGGCGGACCTCGGCGCCTGGGACAGCGCGCCGGAGCAGGACGGTGCAGCGATCAGCGACGCCGGCGCCGGGGGCGCTAGCGACGGGGACACCGGCGCGACTCTGCCTGACAGCGACCTCGCAGATGGAGAGGCAGCGGACACGCCCACGGGCGACGACGCGGGGGACGCTCCGGGCGACAGCGCGGGCGACGCTCCTGGCGGCGACGCCCTTGGCGACGCCCTTGGCGACGTCGGGGGCAGCGAGGACGCCAGCGACGCCACGGAGGCGACCGACGCCGGTGGCGACACCGCTGCGCCCCCGGAGGCGACCCTCAACGAGGTCCAGTGCTCGGGGGACGATTGGATCGAGCTGGCCGCGGCTCCTGGCGTCGACCTCGGGGGCCTCAGACTGTCCGATGCCCCGGGGGACGCCTCCAAGACCTGGACCCTGCCGGCTGGCAGCGTGACGTCCGAGGAGGGCCTGCTCCTCGTGCCCGGCGGCGCTGGCGGCCTCCCCTTCGGTATCAAGTGCGGAGATGACACCATCTGGCTCCTCGGGCCGGACGGCAGCACCCTGGACCAGGTCGCGGTGCCGGTGCTCCCCGACGGCGCGACGCTGGGCCGCCTGCCCGACGGCGCGGGCCCGTGGACGGAGACGTCGCCGACCCCCGGCGCGCTCAACGAGCCGCTGGTGGACCTGCAGGCCGTGCTCTACGACCCCATGCGGGTCGCCGAGGTGGACCTGTGGGTGGACGCCGCCGGCCTCAAGGCGCTGTGGCAGGACCCGTACACCTATGTGGACGGGCGCATCCGGGTCACTCTGGACGGGTACACGTCGCCCGTGTTGGACGTCGGTGTGCGGCTCAAGGGGCGCATCGGCTCTTTCCGCACGCTGAACGAGAAGGCGGCCTTCAAGGTCAAGTTCAACCACAAGGTCAAGGGCACCAAGTGGATCGGGCTCAAGAAGCTGACCCTCAACAACATGGTGCAGGACACCTCCATGGTGCATGAGGTCCTGTCCTACGCGTTGATGCGGGAGGTCGGGCTGCCCGCCTCACGGACGGGCTACGCCTGGGTGCGGCTCAACAACCGCGACTACGGCCTCTATCTCAACCTGGAGACCTACGACGACGTGTTCACCGCCAAGCACTTTCCCTCGACGCAGCACCTGTACGAAGGCGGCTATGGGCTGGACGTGACGCCTGGGGCCGCGCCGCAGTTCGACCTGGACGAGGGGGACGCCACGGACCTGTCGGACCTGGAGGCGCTGATCGCGGCGGCCGCCAAGCCGGCAGGCCAGGCGTGGCTCGACGCGGTGGGGGCGGTCGCCGACCTGGACGAGCTGCGCCTGCTGTGGGCGGCGGAGATCTACACGGGCCACTGGGACGGCTACGCGCCGACCATCAACAACTACTACCTGCACAGCGACGCGGACGGGCGCTTCGCCATGTTGACCAGCGGCACGGACCAGACCTTCGGCTCCCACTTGGACTTCCACGGGGGCAACGGCCTGCTGTTCAAGCGGTGCATGGAGACCTGGCCGTGCCGGCAAGCCTACGACCAGCAGATGGCGACGCTGGTGGCCGCAGTGCCTCCGCTGCACCTCGGAGCGTACGCCAAGTCGGTGGCGGCCTTCCTCAAGCCCTGGGTGGAGGCGGACCCGCGCAAGCCATACAGCACGGCACAGGTCGCCTCCGCGGTGCAGGGGACCGTCGACTTCCTGGCGAAGCGGCAGGCGGACGCGAGCAACACGTTCTCGTGCCTGGTGTCGGGCTCGCCGGACCCCGACGGGGACGGCTACCCGTGCACGTCGGACTGCGACAATGGGGACCCGAGCATCCACCCCGGCGCGGAGGACCTCTGTGGCGACGGCGTCGACCAGGACTGTAGCGGCGTCGCAGATGACGGCGCGGGCTGCCCCGACTGGACCGAGGTGTACTGGGGCGCGACGCGCTACCTGGTGTGCACGACCCCGCGCTCCTGGCAGGCGGGCCGGGAGCACTGCCAGGCCCTCGGCGCGGACCTGGTGTCCATCGAGACGGTGCAGGAGCGCGACTGGCTGCGGACCAATGCTCCCGGGGTCGCCTCCAACAGCCACTGGATCGGCCTGTCCGACCTGGCCACCGAGGGCGTGTTCGTGTGGGTGAACGGCACCACGCCGGGCTTCTGGGGCTTCGCCGGGGGTGAACCCAACGACTGGGGCGGCAACGAGGACTGCACCGAGATGTACGCGAACGGCGCCTGGAACGATCTCGACTGCGCCGTCCCGCGGCGCCTGATCTGCGAGGAGGCCCCGGGCGCACCGAAGGCGGCTCCCCTCGCCGCCCCCCTGGCCGCCTGCGTCCCCGACTGCGCCGCGAAGCTCTGCGGCGACGACGGCTGCGGCGGGAGCTGCGGCGCCTGCCCCGACGGCGCGTCCTGCGACGGGGGCGCCTGCGTCATGCCGCTGCCCTCGTGCGCCGGCGCGTGCGGCGGCCAGTCACCGGACGGGTGCTGGTGCGACGACGCCTGCACCGGGTACGGCGACTGCTGCCCCGACTACGCCGCCCTGTGCGCCGCCGGCCCGCCGCCGGCGTCGTGCGAGGGCGCCTGCGGGGGCCAGTCCCCCGCAGGCTGCTGGTGCGACAACGCCTGCACCGGGTACGGCGACTGCTGCCCGGACTACGCCGCCATCTGCAAGAACGCCGACCCGACCTGCAAGAGCCAGTGCGGTGGCATGTCCCCCGGCGGGTGCTACTGCGACGCCCTGTGCGCGAGCCTCCACGACTGCTGCGACGACAAGGGGGCCGAGTGTGGCGGCTGCGGGTGCAAGGGCAAGGAGTGCGGTGACGACGGCTGCGGCGCGTCCTGCGGCGACTGCGCGGACGGCAACGCCTGCGCGTCGGGGTCGTGCGTGCCTGTCCCCGCCGAGGGCTGCACGCCTCTGGAGGGGGCCGGGTGCGACGGCTGCCCGTGCGAGGCCTGCGTGTGCGAGGCGGACGTGTTCTGCTGCTACATCGCCTGGGACGCCGCGTGCGCCAGCCGCTGCGCCACCGAGTGCGCCGCGCTCAGCGGGTGCGCCGGGCCGTGAGGTCCGCCGCGATTCGCGCGTGCTTTTCTCGGGCGGCGGGAGCATAGTGTCGCGGCTCCGGCGCCCCGAGGAGGGAGCGCGGCGCGAGAAACCATCCAGGAGATGTACGGAACATGGCGAATCCAGGACTGAAGGGCGGGATCGGACTGCTGGCGGCGCTCCTGCTGGGCGCCTGCGGGCAGGGCAAGGACAACGCGGCTCCGGCAGCGGGCGCTCCGGCGGCAGGGGCTCCGGCGGCGGGCGCTCCGGCGGCAGGGGCTCCGGCGGCAGGGGCTCCGGCGGCAGGGGCTCCGGCGGCGGGCGTTCCGGCGGCGGGCGCTCCGGCGGCGGGCGGCACCGTGTCGGCGGCGGCCGACCCGGGCGCGTGCGCGAAGTACAAGGAGGCCATCTGCAAGGAGGCCGGCGAGCAGTCGGAGGCCTGCGGCGCGTTCACCTCGGCGACGCAGATCATGGCCCCCTCGGCCTGCGCGGCAGGCCTCGCCGACATGGCGGGCACCGTGGCCAAGCTCGGCGAGCTGAAGGGCAAGTGCACGGAGCTGGCGGAGAAGCTCTGCAACGACCTGGGCAAGGACACGCAGACCTGCGCCATGGTCAAGGAGAAGACGCCCTCCTTCCCGCCGGACAGGTGCGCGACGATGATGACCGAATACCCGAAGGTCCTCGCAGAGCTCCAGCAGATGGAGAAGGCCAACCAGCCGCTGGCGCCAGAGGTCCTCACGAAGCTGACGGCTCCCGGCGCGCCGTCCTTCGGGCCGGCCGACGCGCAGGTCACCATCGTCGAGTTCTCGGACTTCGAGTGCCCGTACTGCTCCATCGCCGCCAAGACCGCGAAGCAGATCAAGGAGAAGTACGGCTCGTCATCGGTGCGCTTCGTGTTCCGCCACTACCCGCTGCCGTTCCACCAGAACGCCAAGCCCGCAGCCCAGGCGTCCATGGCGGCGATGAACCAGGGCAAGTTCTGGGAGTTCCACGACCTGATGTTCGAGAACCAGAAGGCGCTCACGGCGACGGACCTGGAGGGCTACGCCCAGAAGCTCGGCCTCGACATGGACCGCTACAAGGCGGACATGGCCGACGCGACCATCGGGGCCAGGATCGACGCGGACATGAAGCTCGGCGAGGAGGCCGGGGTCAACGGCACGCCCACGCTGTTCATCGGCGGGAGCCGCGTACAGAACCCGGGTGACTTCGAGGGCATCTCGGCCATGATCGACAAGGAGCTGGCCGCGCGCTAGTCCTCGTCCCTGTCCCGCCCCCGCTCGTGCGCCCCCCCCAGGCCCGTCAATCGCTGCAGGATGCGCTGCAGCTCGTCCACGCTCAGATCCACGTGCTCCACCACCCGCCCGTAGAGCATGGCGGTCGGCACGTTGCGACCTCCCAGCTCCTTCTGGGTCTCCGAGAGCACCCACAGCACGACCCGCTCTTTGCGGGTCAGGCCGTCCCTCACGTCAGGGATGTCGTCGAGCATCGCTCCTCCTCCGGGTGGCGCCCGCCGTCGACAGGTCTGGCCCCGTGCCCATACTAACCGAGGAGGTGCCGCCATGACGAACCTCGGAGAGCGCCTGCGGGCGGAGCACGATCACATCGAGGACCTGTTCGACGAGCTGCTCAACCGGGTCCACACCGGCGACCGCGCGGTCATGGACGAGGGGTGGAGGGTGTTCGAACAGACCCTGCTCGCGCACATGGAGTTCGAGGAGCGCCGCCTGCTCGTGGACTTCGCCGAGTACCACCCGGCCGAGGCTGCCTGGATCCTCGCGGACCACCAGCGCATCCGCGCGCTGCTCTTCGAGGTGGGCGTCGAGCTGGACCTGCACCTGCTCACGGACCCGCGCGCGGCCGCCCTGGTGGAGCTGATCCGGCGCCACGCCACGCGCGAGTCGGCGCTGCTCTATCGGTGGGCGAGCACCCACCGGGCCCCGGGGCGGTGGCACCCATCCTCCGCGGGGCCGCCGATGGCCTGACCTACACGCCGAAGCTCCCCAACACCCGCTCGATGCACCAGAAGGCTGCCAGTCCACCGATGCCCAGAGGGGCCGCCTGCCTCCACACCTCGAGCAGGCGCTGCGCCTTCAGGCGGCGGAGCAGCGCCGCCACGACGACCAGAGCGCCGACGAACAGGAGCTGCCCGGCCTCGACGCCCAGGTTGAAGAAGAGGAGCGCCAGCGGCACCTCCCCCGGCGGCAACCCCACCTCACCGAGCGCCCCCGCGAAGCCGAAGCCGTGGAGCAGGCCGAAGGCGAATGCGACGACCCACGGGAAGCGCGCCGTCAGGGTCGGCGGTGCACCGCGGGGGCGGGCCAGCTCCACGGCCAAGAGCAGGATGGACAGGGCGATGGCCGTCTCCACCGGCGCTGACGGCAGGTGGACCACGTCCAGCACGGCGAGCGCCAGCGTGATGCTGTGCGCCACGGTGAAGGCCGTGACGGTGCCCACGAGCGACCAGCCGCTGCCGACGATGAGGAGCAGCCCCAGCACGAAGAGCAGGTGATCGAAGCCGCTGAGGATGTGGTGCACGCCGAGGCGCAGGTATGTGGAGGTGACGGCGCCCGGGTCGTCCAGGGTGGGGATGACCAGCTCGCGCGGCTCGTCGCGCAGCACGGCGCTGAGGGTCCGGCCGTCGGCAAGCTCCACGCGGACGACCACGTCCGTCGGCACCTCCGGGGTCCCCTCCACGCGCACCGTCGCGCCCGCGAGGCCCCCGCAGTCGACGATCTGCCGCTCGAGCATCCCCTGCGGCACGGGCTCCACGGTCGCGTCCGTGACGGGGCGGCAGGGCAGGACGGGTCGCAGCTCCGGCGACTCCCCGAGGGCGGCGGGGATCTTCCACACCACCTCGGTGCCCGTCGCGCCCTCGCGGATGTGCAGCAGCGCCGGGTCGAAGGCGTGGGCGAGCGCCGCGGCGGGGGCGACCGCCGTGCCGACGAGGGCCAGCAGCAGGCAGAGGCGGCTGGGAGCCCCGCCCTGGGTGCCCGAGGAGCTGCTCACGGCCTCGCTCCCGAGGCAGGCGCCTCGACGACCACCTCCCACTGACCGCGCAGCTTCTCCACGGTCTGACGGTTGGCCTTCGCGCGCCGCTCCTCGACCAGCTCCCGCCGGACGCGGCCCCGCACCTCGTCGAGGGTCGCCGCCCGCTCGTCGGAGCGCTCCGTCACGCGCACGACGTGCCACCCGAAGCTGGACTCGACGGGCCCCGACCACGCCCCCTCGGGGGCCTCCAAGACCACCCGAGCGAAGGAGGCGCCGAACTGGGCCGCCAGGTCCGCCTCGGTACGAGCGACCGCGCGCTTGCCGTGGACGAAGGGGTCGCCCTTCCCCTCCACGCGCGTCCCGTCCTGGAGCGCGAGCAGCACCACGGCGGCGTCCTCCCGGGCGACCTCCCCCCGCCGGTCCCGTGAGAAGAACAGGTGCTCGAAGGTCACGCGGCCCGGCGTCCGGACCTCGGGGCGCGCGGCCAGCCACGCCTCCAGCTCGGCGTCCGTGGGCTCGGCGACCTGGGCGAGGTCCTGCGAGAGGAACTGCATCTTCTGCACGAGGCGCCGCCGCACGATGGGGTCGCCCTTGTCCAGGCCGAGGCGCAGCGCCTCCCGGTAGAGCACCTCGTCGTCCACCCAGCGGTCGGTGAGGTCCCGCAGCTCGGCGTCACGGGGCGCCCTGCCCGTCCGGGCTGCCTGATCCCGCGCGATTCCCTCCACGGTGGACGCGGCCACCACGAGCCGCGTGTCGGGCGCCGCGGGGCGGTCCTCGCTGTCAGCCCCGGCGCTCGACTGGATGGCGAACAGGGCCGCACCGACTGCCAGGAACTGCACGAGCGGCTCGCGGACGAGCCGCCCCCCGACGGATTGGGACCTTGCCACGACGTCACCCTCCTTTGCTTCGAGCCGCCTTCGTGGCCCGACAAGCTGCCACAGGCGGGCAGCCCACGCCAGCCCTTGCGCCGGGAGGGGGCGGGCCCCACAATGCGCCGCCATGTTGCCCGCCCTGTGCGCCATCGTCGCCGGTGCCTTCTTCGTCGAGGCCCTCACGGGCTTCGGCTCCACGGTGCTGACCGTGGCCTTCGGGGCCCAGCTCCTGCCCCTGGAGCAGCTCCTGCCCGCCGTCGTGCCGGTCAACCTCTGCCTGTCGACGGTGATGGTCGCCCGTCACGGTCGGCACATCGCGCGGCGCCTGCTGCTGCGGGAGGTGCTGCCCCTCATGGGCGTGGGGTTCCCGGTCGGCTTCCTGGCGTTCGCGTCCCTGGGCGGTGACGACGCGCCGCTCAAGGCCGCCTTCGGGCTGCTCGTGACGGCGCTCTCCGTCGTGGAGCTGGCGCGCAGGAGCCACACGCCGGCTCCCCTCGGGCGAGCCACGTCTGCCGCGCTGCTCGTCCTGGCCGGCGCCGTCCACGGCGCCTTCAGCTCCGGGGGCCCCCTGGTGGTCTACGTGCTCTCGCGGCGGGGCCTGGACAAGGGGGCCTTTCGGGCCACGCTGAGCGCGCTGTGGCTCGCGCTGGGGCTCGTGCTGCTCGTGGGCTACCTGTCCCAGGGGCTCGTGACCGCGGGCTCCCTCACCCTCTCCGCCGCCCTCCTCCCATCGCTGCTCTTGGGGTTGCTGCTCGGCGAGCGCGCCCACGCGAGGGTGTCGGCGACCACCTTCCGCATCGTGGTCCTGGTGCTGCTGCTGGCGGGGGGCGCGCTGCTGGCGATCCGCAACATGGCTTGACAGTTCTCCAGGTCGCACTATGGTTCGCGCTCCGCGACCGGCGGAATAAACACCCGGCGACCGGGTTGACAAGGCCCGGAATTGACCAGCGGGCCCCCGCGGCCCAGGCGAGGGACAATGATCAAGGTCCAGGATCTGCGCAAGGCCTATGGAGAGGTGGAGGCGCTCCGGGGGATCTCCTTCGAGGTCCCCGAGGGGCAGGTCGTGGGCTTCCTCGGCCCGAACGGCGCCGGCAAGACCACGACCATGAAGATCCTCACCTGCTTCATGAGCGCCACCAGCGGCACGGTGACGGTGGACGGACACGACGCCTTCGAGAACCCCATCGAGGTGCGCCGCCGCATCGGCTACCTGCCCGAGTCCACGCCCCTCTACGGCGACATGGTGGTCTACGACTACCTCAACTACGTCGCCGAGATGCGGGACATCCCGAAGGACCAGCGCAGGGCGGCCATCGCCCGCATCTGCCAGGAGTGCGGCTGCGACGCCTTCGTCGGGCGCGAGATAGGCACCCTGTCCAAGGGACAGAAGCAGCGCGTAGGGCTCGCGCAGGCCATGATCCACGACCCGCCCATCCTGATCCTCGACGAGCCCACGAGCGGCCTCGACCCGAACCAGATCGTCGAGATCCGCAGCCTCATCAAGGAGATCGGGCGCAAGCGGACCATCATCCTCTCCACGCACAACCTGCCCGAGGTCATGCAGACCTGCGACCGCCTGCTGATCATCCACCAGGGGCGCATCGTCGCGGACGGCACCGCGGCGGACCTGGAGGCCCGGGAGGCCACCAACCCGCGGGTGCTGGCCCAGCTCGGCGGAGTGGACGGCGCGGCCGTCGCGGCGACCGTGGGGGCGCTGCCGGGGGTCCGCTCGGTGCGGGAGCGCGGCAAGGCCAACGGGACGGTCCACATCGAGGTGGAGACCGCGCCGGGGGTCGACGTGCGGCCCGACATCTACAGAGCCGCGGTGGACAACCGCTGGGTCATCTACGATCTGCACCGGGACGTGCTCGACCTCGAGGGCATCTTCCGGCGCCTCACCCAGTCCGCCTGAGTCGAGGAGACCCCATGAAGAAAGCGTGGATCATCGGCAAGCGCGAGTTTGCGAGCTACTTCGACTCTCCGATCGCCTACGTCACACTGAGCACCTTCCTGCTGCTCGTGGGCCTGGACTTCTTCTTCGGGTTCCTGAGCGCCGGGGCGGGCGACTTCTTCGAGGCGAACGAGGCCTCCCTGCGCAGGCTCTTCGAGGGTGTGCCGGTCCTGCTGGCCATCTTCATGCCAGCGGTCAGCATGCGCATGATCAGCGAAGAGAAGAAGACCGGGACCATGGAGCTGCTGACCACCCTGCCCGTCCGGGACGGAGAGATCGTCGCCGGCAAGTTCCTGGGCGGCCTCCTGTTTCTCGGCGTGGCGCTGCTCCTGACCCTCCCCTACGTCGTCACGGTCATGTCCCTCGGGCGCCCGGACGTCGGGCCCATCGTCGGGGGGTATCTGGGCCTCATCCTGATTGGCGGCGCCTACCTGGCCATCGGGCTCCTGGCGTCCACATGGACCCGAAACCAGATCATCGCGTTCATCCTGGCCGCGCTGATCTGTACGTTCTTCTACTACGTGGACCAGCTCATCGGGGCCGCATGGGAGGCCACCCGGCAGTCCCTGGCGCTCCTGAGCGTCAAGGCCCACGCCCAGAACATTTCCCGCGGCGTGCTCGACTCACGGGACCTGATCTTCTTCGTGTCCATGATCGCGCTCCCGCTGCTGCTCTCGACCTACTCGCTCGAGAGCCGCAAGTGGCGGGCATAGGAGGAGACTGATGGCGACCGACATGAACCGCAAGGCGCGCACCCGGTCCGGGTCCAACGCGCTGGTCACCGTGCTGGCGGCGGCGGGGATCATCATCCTCCTGCTGTTCTTCATCTCGCCGCGCCTCTTCGGGCGCGTGGACCTCACGCAGAACGGCATCCACACGTTGAGCGCTGCCTCCAAGGAGGCGGTCAAGGCCCTCGACGACCTGACGGTGCAGGTCTATATCTCCTCCCCGCTGCCGGACAGCATCAAGCTCGGCTACGGCCAGTCCGTGAGCCTGCGCGGGGTGGACAGGAAGCTCCGCGACCGCCTGGAGGAGTATCAGGCCTACTCCGACGGGCAGATGAAGCTCGACTACGTCTCGGACAACGTCGAAGAGGAGGCCAAGAAGAGCAAGGTCCAGCTCTTCGCCAGCGACGAGGCGAAGGTCCAGAAGAGCGGCCGCATCGAGTTCCAGGAGTATGCCTTGGGGGCGGTGTTTCTCTACAAGAACGTGAAGGAGGTCTACCCCCTCGCCATCAACCCCGACTCCTACGAGCTCGACATCACGAAGATACTGCTCCGGCTGAAGGAGAAGCACGAGAAGAGCATCCTCATGAAGGACATGCTCTCTGCGGGCAAGGAGGTCTTCGAGGCGGTCCGGACCTGCGACCAGAAGCTCGAGGCCGTGAGCAAGCCGACGGAGGCGGGGGACGACGCGAGCCTGAAGGGGCTGATGGCGGCCGCTGAGCAGAGCAAAGAGGATCTCGCCCGCTTCCAGCAGAGCGCCGACGAGATCAAGAAGGCCTGCGACCCCATCAAGGCGAAGATGGAGACCGCGCGTCCCGTGCTGTCACGACACGACAACGAGTACGTGAGGATCCTGCTCGGGGGAATCGAGCAGTACGCGGAGGGCTACGGCCAGCTCATGGAGTATCTGGGCTCGGAGGAGAAAGAGAAGGCCGCGGCAGCGATCCAGATCGCGGCCGCGCTCCACCAAGCCTACACCGAGATTGACAAGGACCACGACAACCTGGTCAACAGCCCGGGCCAGAAGCAGATCGGCTTCGTCTGCGGCCACGGGGAGTTCTGCCCGTTCCCGCGCATGGACCCCGTGATCAAGACGGACATGGCGGTCCTGCTGGGGCAGCAGAACCCGATGATCAAGCAGTTCCTCGGGCAGGCGGCCCAGGTGGAGCAGCAGATCAACCAGATCAACCAGGGCATCAACCAGAACCTGTTCAAGCGGCGCGGGTTCGACATCCGCCAGGTGAACCTCACCGAGAAGGTGGGCGACGACATCGAGGCGCTGATCATCTACGGGCCGACCAAGCCCTTCAAGGACCGAGAGAAGTTCGAGCTGGACCAGTTCCTGCTGCGCGGGCGGCCGGTGGTCCTGCTGGCGAGCACCTGGGACATGAGCCTCTACAACATCAAGCCCGGCGACGATCTCGGCGACGAGGAGGCGACGGACTACACGGCGCTCGTCGAGAACGCGACCAACCTGGGCGACCTGCTGGAGCACTACGGCGCGAGGGTGGGGAAAGACGTCATCCTGGAGCCCAGCGCCAACGAGCCGGTGGTGGTGACGGTGACCACCCAGCAGGGGCGCCTGCGCTGGCAGACCCAGAAGGCCTTCCCGTACCCGATGCTCCCTTCGTTCACCGACCTCAATACAGACAACGTGCTCATGAAGGGCCTCGACCACCTGACGCTGCCCTACGCGAGCACGGTGTCCCTGACCGACGCGGCCAAGGGCAAGGGGGAGGTGCTCGTGAAGACGTCCGGCGAGGCCATCGTGAAGGGGGCGGACACCATCGCCAACCTGCCGCTGCTGCCGCCGGACCAGCTCCGCTTCGCGAAGGAGACACCCGCGACCGGTGAGCCTGCGTCGGCGGCCGTCTATGTCGCGGGAGAGTTCGACAGCTTCTTCAAGGGCAAGGACATCCCGGCGAAGGAGGGCGCGGAGGCGGACGCGGACAAGGACCGCAAGCGGACCGACGCGGGCAAGGTGCGGCTCCTGGTGCTTGGGTCGAACCTGGGCATCGGCGGCCTCAACCCCGAGGACGTGTTCGCGGGCTTCGACATCGCGCAGGTGTCGCAGGGGGGCATCGAGTTCCTCAAGGACCTCCGCAAGTACTACGCACAGTTCCAGAACTGGCAGATCCGGATCTCGCAGATCTCGGAGACCGTGCAGCAGAACCTGCGGTTCCTGTTCAACGTGCTGGACTGGTCGCTGCAGAACGACGCGCTGGTGGAGATTCGCGCCAAGGAGTACACGGAACGGCCCCTGGCCAGACTGGAGGACTCGACGAAGCGCGCGATCAAGTACGCGAACATCATCGGAGTCCCGGCGGCATTCATCCTGTTCGGCATCGCCCGGTGGGCGCTGCGCCGCCGGCGCAAGCTGGACCTGCGGTCCTGATTCGGGGAGGCGACCATGAAGAAGACGACCCTGTTCGTTCTGCTGGCCTTCGCTGCGCTGCTGGCTGCCGTCCTGCTCATGGAGCGCAAGACCGACGACCGCCAGGCGACGCTGACGATCCCCGGCTTCCTGGAGGACGCGGCGACGGCGGCGAAGACCACCACCGACCTGAAGGACCCGGGCTTCGACCGCATCGTCATCGAGCGGGCCGGGCGGCGCGTCGTGTTGACGAAGACCAAGGAGAAGGACGAGGACGTGTGGCGCATGTCCGAGCCCGTGGACGCGCGGGTGGAGCAGTTCAAGGTCAAGCAGATGCTGATGCCGCTCCAGACCCCCACGGAGAGCCTGTTCGCCAAGGCGTACAAGGAGGAGGACCTCGCGCTCTACGGCCTGGCCGAGAACGAGGCGACCACCGTCGAGATCTTCAAGGGCGGCGCCCCCTGGGCGAGCTTCGTGGTGGGCGGCAGCGAGAAGGCGGAGGACCCGGAGGCGGGGGCCGACGAGATCGACACCTGGGTCACGGAGAAGGGCGGCGGGCAGATCTTCCGCATGGGCGGCAAGGACTTGCACACGCCGTTCGCCATCGAGGTGAACGACCTGCGGGACAAGAAGCTGTTCGACTTCGAGAAGGCGGACATCCGCAAGCTGACGCTCCGGAACCCGGCCGACGAGGCGCATCCGCAGATCGTGCTCGTGGACAGGGCACCGCCGCCGGAGGGCGATGCGCCTGCGGGCGACGGAGACTGGGCGTTCGAGGTGCCCGCCGACAAGGTCCTCGGCAGCCCGTCGGCGCTCCTGGCGGGCCTGGCGGGCCTGCGGGTCGCGGAGTACGTGGGGCTCGACGCCGCGGCGGACGGGGGTCTCGCGGAGTCCGACAAGCCCTTCGAGATCACTGCGGAGCTGCGAGACGGCAAGACCGTGACGCTGGCGCTCGGCGCGGAGGACGGGGCCAACACCTGGGCCACGCTGAGGGGTGGCACCGAGGCGTACAAGATCTCCAAGTACACCGCGGGGACGCTGAAGAAGACCGTGTCCGACCTGCGAGAGAAGAAGGTGCTCGGGCTCAAGGCCGACCAGATCGAGGGGGTGGCGTTCGCCGAGGCAGGTGTCGACATCCAGCGGGTCGGCGATCAGTGGAGCGCCGTCAAGCCCGCGGGCTTCGAGCTGGGGACCGACGAGGTCAACACCCTGCTGCGGGACATCGAGGCCTTCGCGGTCACGGACTTCGTGGCGCCGCCCCCGCCCGTCGAGACCACGGGGCTCGGTCCGACGGCGAAGCGGGTGGTCGTGCGGGCGGGTGGAGCCGACGTGGTCCTGCTCATCGGCGGCGAGGCGGACGGCAAGACCTGGGTGGGGCGCGAGGGTGACTCCGCGGAGGTCTGGCAGGCGAGCTCCTACAGCGCGAAGAAGCTCGACCGGACCCAGACGGAGCTCCGTGACAAGCAGGTGTTCCCCTTCACGCGGGAGGCCATGGCGCGCATCGTCCTCCAGAAGGGGAGCGGCGGCGAGGCCGTGGAGCTGGAGCGGGACCCGGCCGAGCCCGACGCCACCAAGGCGTGGAAGATCGCGGTGCCCACGGGGCTGAGCGGCGACGCCACGAAGATCAGCTCGCTCGTCACCACGCTGGTCAACCTGAAGGCCAAGGCCTTCGTGCCCGAGAAGGGCGCAGACGAGGCGGGGCTCAGCAAGGACAAGGCGTTCCGCCTCCAGGTCACGCTGACCGACGGGACCAGCACGGAGCTGCTGATCAGCGACGACCAGTACCAGGGCGACAACTACGCGGTCGTGACCAACGGGGCGTCGTGGCGGCGCCAGACCTTCACCGTGAACCAGTATCAGGCCAAGAACCTCGTCAAGTCGTCCAGCGACCTGAGCCAGTAGGCTCTCACAGGGTCAGCAACAAATCTGGGCGCGGCCCTCATGCGCCGAGTTCGCGGCGGATCGGCCTCGGCCAACCCCGCGGATGTACTCCTGGTACCTCCCGGGGTTGGGCGGGGCCGAGCCGCCCGAAGGCGGCCATGAGGGGCGTGCAGCTATTCGTTGCTGACCCTGTCAGGGAGTTCGGGGCGTTGCGCCTTCCGGTCGCGCCTCCCTCGCGCGGCGCGTCGCCCCGCTGACCGCGTCCGGCGAGGTGCCTCCCTGCCGGCGCCTCCCCATGGCCTCGCCGTGGGGGTAGGCGCCCGGCGCGACACGGCACAGGCCGTCCTGGACCGAGCACCAGCCGACGGCCTTGCACATGGCGGAGGCCTTGCAGTCGTCCTGGCTAGTCGCCACACACGCGTCGCCGTCCAAAGAGCAGCGTCCAGAGTCGGAGCAGCTCCGGGCGGCGCGGCAGGCTTCGGCGGAGGTCGCGACGCACGAGCCATCGCGCGCGACGCACCGGCCGTACCACGTACAGGCGAGGGACGCGGCGCAGTCGGCGTCGCGGGTGGCGGCGCAGCCTGCCGGGGACGACGAGCACGCACCATGGGCCTCGCACGGGGAGCTCCAGACCCACCCCTCCAGGCCCGCCGGGGCCCGGTCGAAGCGCAGCAGCTCACGGTCCGAGTACTTGTAGCGGCCCGCCCGGCGAGTGCAGGCGTCGGTGCACCGGGGCGTCACACAGGCACCGCGCTCGCCGTCGCAGCGCGACCCCTCTGGACACTGGACGCCGCAGGGCGCGCCAGGCTCGTCGGTGCAGGCGAGGCCAGGGGCACAGGCGCCGTCGACGCACGGCGGGAGGAGCGCCTCCGGGGTGGCGGGAGCCGCGACGCTCGAAGCCGGCGCGGAGGCGGAGGCGGCGGGGCCGGGCTGGGGGCCGGGGCGCGGAGGCTCGGCGCGCCTGCAAGCGGCGACGGCGATCAGGGCGGCGATCACGAGACGCAACACCAAAGGCACCCTCCTGGTCGGGGCGTGCAGCTTGGGCCGGCCACGGGGGGGAAGTCAACGCCAGTTGCATTCCAGCGGGACCGCTGTACACTCCGGACACCGCTCACTCGTAGCCCCACCAGGGATCCACGACGGGCCCGAGGTGGGTCGAGCGGACCGAACCACTGACCGGCGCGCTGCGTCGGAACACAGAGGAAGACACACATGCGAAGCACCACTGGACGGCTTGCCCGGCTGCTCGCCGGCACGGCGGGCGCGGCGTTGGCGCTGGGTCTGGGGCTCGCCGCCTGCGGCGACGACGACGGTGGACCTGCGGGGACCGCCGACACGGGCGGGACCACCGACACGGGCGGCTCCACCGACACCGGCGGCACCTCCGACACCGGCAGCTCCACGGACAGCGGTGGCTCCACGGACACGGGCGGCTCCACGGACACGGGCGGCGCTACCGATACCGGGGGCACCACGGACACGGGCGGCGCTACTGATACGGGGGGCACCACCGACACCGGCGGCACTACCGACACCGGCAGCTCCACCGACACGGGGGGCCCGGACGACACGGCGACGGACACCGGCGGCGGAGGCGAGACCCTGTTCGACAAGCTCGGCGGCCTCGGGGCCATCCAGGCCGCGGTGGACCTGACCCTGCAGAACATCGTGGCCGATGAGGTCATCAACTGCTTCTTCACGACCACGGACACGGCCGCGCTCGGGGCGCTCCTCGTCGACCAGATCTGCGAGGCCACGGGCGGCCCGTGCACCTACCAGGGCCTCGACATGAAGTCCGCCCACGCGGGCATGGGCATCGGACAGGTGCACTTCCAGGCCATGGTCGGCGACCTCGTGGACGCCCTCAACGCCCTGTCGGTGCCGGGACCGCTGCAACAGGAGCTCCTCGGGCTCCTCGCGCCCATGGCCGACGACATCCTGGCTCCGGCGGGGCAGCAGCTCCCCGCGTGCAACGGGACGACGGTGACCTACGCAGACGTACAGCCCATCTACCAGGCCAAGTGCTCGCCCTGCCACACGGGCGGAGGATCGGGGGGCGTCAACTTCGGGTCCACCTACGCAGACACGCAGAAGGCGTCCTCCCACTGCCAGGGCCTGACCGTGGCCGAGTGCACACAGATCCGCATCCAGGACGGGTCCATGCCCTTGGGCAAGGGCTGCATCGGGGATCCCGCTGCAGACGCGGCCAAGCCAGCCTGCCTGACGCTCGACGAGCACCTGCTCATCGACGACTGGCTGACCCAGGGGAGCCCTCAGTAGACCACGTCCTTCGGCAGGTCCGTGGGGGCAGATCGTAGTCGTATCCCATCAATTCCGCGCCAATACCGCTCGCTGGGGTTGCCTTCTGTCCGCGGGTGCTGCTACTAATCCCGTCACCGCCCGCACGGTCTCCGCGCCCCGTCCCTGACTCGCCGCGGATTGTGCATCCCTGATCGGATCCAACCGATCTGATTCCCCCGTCGGGCGCGTAGAGACTTTGCGACCCACCCCGCGGCGCGCGCTGCGCCACGGAGCAGATCGACTTGTAGCCGGAGGACACATGAGGACGAGGCTTGTAGCATGGGGGACGGCGCTTCTGGCGGCCGTCATTCTGGCCGGGTGCCCCGACGAGGGCGACTCGCCGGCCACGACCGAGGACACGACGGCAGATACCGGCGCAGACACGGGCGGCGCGGACACGGGCTCTGACGCCGGCGGCGACACGGGTGGCGGCGACACGGGCGGCGACACCGGCGGCGATGCTGGGGGCGGCGACACTGGCGGCGACACGGGTGGAGGTGACACCGGCGGCGGTGACACCGGCACTGACACGGGGGCCGACGTCCCTCCGACCGAGCCGAGCTGCGCCGACTACTGTTCAGCGGTCCAGGCAGCATGCACCGGGGGCAACGCCCAGTACCCGAGCATCGAGGAGTGCCTCGACTACTGTGGAACCATCGCGGCCTTCCCGGCCGGCGACCCGGGCGACACCTTGGGCAACTCCATCGCGTGCCGCACGTACCACGCCACAGTGGCCGCGCAGCCGGGCAATGCGGACGCCCACTGCCCGCACGCCGGCCCGACGGGCGGCGGCGTCTGCGGCTCCTGGTGCGACAACTACTGCCACCTGGCCGCCAAGAACTGCCAGGGCGCCCACATGCTCTACCAGTTGGACTCCGAGTGCACGACCGCGTGCGACGCGTTCTCGGACGCCGGAGAGATCGGCGCCGTCGACGGCGACTCGGTGCAGTGCCGCATCTACCATCTGGGCGTGGCGGGCACGAACCCGCCGCTGTCCAGTGCGACCCACTGCCCGCACGGCGCTCCCGATGGTGGCGGGGTCTGCGTGGATCCCGGCCCCACGGACCCGACCTGCGAGGACTACTGCGATGCGGTGACCGCCGCGTGCACGGGCGACAACGCCCAGTACGCGAGCCACGCCGACTGCCTGACCTACTGCGGCCAGCAGGGCAAGCTGCCGCTCGGCTCCCTGTCGGACACCAGCGGCAACACGGTCGGGTGCCGCATCTACCACGCGACGGTGGCCGCCACCCCCGGCAACGCGGCAGCGCACTGCCCCCACGCGGGCCCCACGGGCGGCGACGTGTGCGGGTCGTGGTGCGACAACTACTGCCACCTGGCGATCACCAACTGCACCGGGGGCGACGCCATCTACGCCGACGCCGGCGAGTGCACCGCGGCATGCGAGGCCTTGAACTCCGATGGCGCACCCGGCGACGCCGACGGCGACTCGGTGCAGTGTCGCATCTACCACCTGGGCGTCGCGGGCCAGGGAGGCGCCATGGCGACCACCCACTGCCCCCACGGGGCGCCGGACGGCGGCGGCGTGTGCGTGGAGCCGGGCCCCACGGAGCCCACGTGTGAGGACTACTGCGCCACCGTGATGGCGGCGTGCACGGGGGCCAACGCACAGTACGCGACCGAAGCCGCCTGCCTCACGTACTGCGCGACCCAGGGCAAGCTGCCGGCGGGGACGCTCCAGGACACCGCCGGCAACACCATCGGCTGCCGCATCTACCACGCAAGCGTGGCAGCGCAGCCGGGCAACGCGGCGATGCACTGCCCCCACGCCGGTCCGTCCGGCGGCAACGTCTGCGGCACCTGGTGCACCAACTACTGCCACCTGGCCACGGGCAACTGCACGGGGGCGAACGCCATCTACCCGAACAGCGACAAGTGCCTGGAGGCGTGCGTCGCCATGGACGCCACGGGCGCTCCAGGCGCCGCCGACGGGGACTCGGTCCAGTGCCGCATCTACCACCTGGGTGTCGCCGGCACGGACGCGGCGTCCGCGGCTGCGCACTGCCCGCACGGCGCGGCCGATGGGGGGGGCGTGTGCGTGGAGCCCGAGCCCACCCCCACCTGCGAGGAGTACTGCCAGACCATCCAGGCGGCGTGCACGGGCGGCAACGCACAGTACGGGAGCGAGATCGAGTGCATCGCCTACTGTGAGGACTGGGCGCAGCTCCCCGCGGGCTCCTTCGACGACGTCGGCGGCAACACCGTCGGGTGCCGCCTCTACCACGCGACCGTCGCGGGTATGCCGGGCAACGCGGACGCACACTGCCCCCACGCCGGCCCGTCGGGCGGGGACGTGTGCGGGTCGTGGTGCGACAACTACTGCCACCTGGCCGGCACCAACTGCACCGGAGGCAACGCCCTGTTCGCAAGCGACGCCGCGTGCCAGGCGGCGTGCGGCGCCTTCGCCGACGACGCCGCGCCGAACGCCATCGACGGCGACTCGGTGCAGTGCCGCATCTACCACCTGGGTGTCGCGGGGTCGGCGCCGCCGGCCTCCGCGGCGTCCCACTGCCCCCACGGCGGCATCGACGGCGGCGGCGTGTGCTCCGAGCCGCCCCCGACCTGCGCCGAGTATTGCGCCACGGTGAGCGCGGCGTGCACCGGCGCCAACGCCCAGTACCCGAGCGAGGCTGCGTGCATCGCGTACTGCATCACGGCGTCGTCCATGCCGGCCGGCAGCTATGCGGACACGGCGGGTAACACGATCGGGTGCCGCCTCTACCACGCGACCGTGGCGGGCACGCCGGGCAACGCCGCGGCACACTGCCCCCACGCGGGCCCGTCGGGCGGCGATGTGTGCGGCTCCTGGTGCGACACCTACTGCCAGCTCGCCATGACCAACTGCACGGGCGGCAACGCCCTGTACGGCAGCCTGCCCCAGTGCCAGGCGGCCTGCGCCGCCATGAGCGACGGAGGCGCGTCCGGCGACGCTGGCGGTGACACGGTCCAGTGCCGCATCTACCATCTGGGCGTGGCCGGCTCCAACAAGCCGGCGTCCGCCGCCGAGCACTGCCCCCATGGCGGGGTGGACGGCGGCGGCGTCTGCGTGGACCCACCCCCGACCTGCGCCGAGTACTGCGCCACCGTCAGCGCCGCGTGCACGGGCGGCAACGCACAGTACGGCAGTGAGGCGGCCTGCCTCTCCTACTGCGGCACGTGGGCGATGCTGCCCCCGGGCAAGACCGGCGACACCAGCGGAAACACCATCGGGTGCCGCCTCTACCACGCACAGGTCGCCGCACAGCCCGGCAACGCGGCGACGCACTGTCCGCACGCGGGTCCGGCTGGTGGCGAGGTGTGCGGCTCGTGGTGTGACAACTACTGCCACCTCGCGAGCACGAACTGCACGGGCGCCAACGCGATCTACGGGAGCACCGCCGCGTGCATGGCGTCGTGTGCTGGCCTGGACGACGGCGGGGCGCAGGGAGACGCGGACGGCGACACGGTCCAGTGCCGCATCTACCACCTGGGGGTGGCCGGCTCCGACCTGCCCGACTCCGCCACCATGCACTGTCCGCACGGCGGACTGGACGGCGGCGGCGTCTGCGTCGATCCGCTCGGGCCCACTCCGACATGCGCGGACTACTGCACGGCGGTCATGGGGTCGTGCACGGGCGGCGACGCCCAGTATGCCAGCGCCGCCGCGTGCCTGGCCTACTGTGACACCTGGGCGATGCTCCCGGCGGGCACGACGGCGGACAAGAGCGGCAACACCCTGGGCTGCCGCATCTACCACGCGACCGTGGCAGGGCAGCCGGGCATGGCGGCGACCCACTGCCCCCACGCCGGGCCGACGGGCGGCGACGTGTGCGGGTCCTGGTGCGACAACTACTGCCACCTGGCCGGCATGAACTGCACGGGCGGCAACGCGCTGTTCGCCAACACGCCCGCCTGCATGACCGCCTGCGGCGCATACTCGGCGGCCGGCCTGCCGGGCGATGCGGACGGTGACACGGTCCAGTGCCGCATCTACCACCTGGGCGTGGCCGGCTCCGACCTGCCCGACTCCGCGGCGCTCCACTGCCCCCACGGCGGAACGGATGGCGGCGGCGTCTGCGTCGGTCCCGAGCCCGTAGAGCCCACCTGCGAGGACTACTGCGACCAGGTGACCGCCGCGTGTACGGGCGGCAACAGCCAGTACGCCAGCAAGGAGGCGTGTCTGTCCTACTGTGGGACGTGGGCCATGCTCCCGGCGGGAACCGTCGCGGACACCAGCGGGAACACCATCGGCTGCCGCACGTACCACGCGACGGTCGCGGGTCAGCCAGGCATGGCCGCGGTCCACTGCCCGCACGCCGGCCCCACCGGCGGGGCCGTCTGCGGGTCCTGGTGCGACAACTACTGTCACCTCGCCTCGATGAACTGCACGGGCGGCAACGCGCTCTACGCGAGCACCCCCGCCTGCATGGCGGCGTGCACGGCGTTCAGCGCGGCGGGGTCGCCCGGCGACGCGGACGGCGACACGGTCCAGTGCCGCATCTACCACCTGGGCGTGGCGGGCTCCGACGTGCCCACCTCCTCTGCGCTGCATTGCCCCCACGGCGGCATCGACGGCGGCGGCGTCTGCGTGGACCCTGAGCCGGCGACGGTCTGGGCCGACGTGCAGCCGATCTTCTTCAAGTACTGCGGCGGTTGCCACACGGGCGGCAACAGCGGCGCCCACAACATCGGCACCAGCTACACGGACTCTCAGAAGGCGTCCTACCTGTGCGCCGGCAAGACCAAGGGCGAGTGCGCCCTGGTCCAGATCAAGTCGGGCTACATGCCGCTCGGCGGCGGCTGTAGCGGCAACCCAGTGACTGACGCCGCCAAGCCCAACTGCCTGACTGCCCAGGACCAGGACACCATCCAGGCCTGGATCAATGACGGGCAGCTCCCCTGACGGTCTGGGGGTCCCGGCGCGCCGGGACCCCACGCTGGCTCCCCCGACGACCCTAGCTCCCCGGACCCCAGGGGGGCGCCTCCCAGACCACGTCTGTAGACGTCCACTCGGTGACCCTGCGCGGGATCCAGCCGCGCACATCGGAGCATCCGACCGGCGCGGCTGCGGCGCTTGGGGCGGACACGTCGGTGAGGTCCGCGCGAGGGATGCGTCGGTTGAGCTCGGGGGTCAGCTTGCCCTCTCCACGGCGGGGCTGCACCCAGTGCAGCGCAGGGTCGGCATCAGCCTTCGATGATGCCGGTGACGCCGTCCTGTCAGGGACACACGGGGGAGTGGGCGCACGAGCCGCCAGTGGCGCAGGTGTCCGCCGTGCAGGGGTCGGAGTCTGCGCAGTCCATGTCGCTGACACAGCCGCTGCACCCTGGGTCGGGCGCATGGTCGCAGCCAGCCCCAGGGACGCAGAGGTCGTCGGTGCAGGGGTCGCCGTCGCCGCACAGGGCGGGGGTGTGGAGGCACCCGAGGGTGGGGTCGCAGACGTCGGCCGTGCAGGGATCCCCGTCGTCGCACGTGGGCGGACCGTGGGTGCAGGCGCCGCCGGGCAGGCACGTGTCGAGCGTGCAGGGATCCGCGTCGGCGCAGTCCTGGCCTCCCACGCAGCCAGCGCAGCCCCCGTCGGGCAGGTGGGTGCAGCCCGCCCCCGGGACGCACAGGTCGTCGGTGCACGGGTCCCCGTCACCGCAGGTGGTCGCCACGAAGACGCACCCACCCGAGACACACAGGCCGGCGGTGCACGGGTCCCCGTCGTCGCAGGGCGCCGCGTGGCCGCAGGAGCCGTCCGGCAGGCACACGTCGGTGGTGCAGCCGTCCCCGTCACTACAGTCCCAGTCGCCCTCGCAGCCCGTGCACAGCGGCGCCACCACAGGCGTGCAGACGCCTGACGCCGGATCGCAGAGATCCCACGTACACGGCTCCCCATCGCCGCAGTCCTTGCCGATGTGAACGCAGCCGATGCCTTCGCAGAGGTCCGCGGTGCACGCGTCGCCGTCGTCGCATCCATCGGGCGACCAGGTGCAGGCCCCCTCCGCGCTGCACAGGTCGACGGTGCAGGCGCTGCCGTCGTCGCACAGCGGCGTGGACACACAGCCGCCAGGCACCGAGCACACGTCCTTGGTACATGGGTCCCCGTCGTCACAGGCTGTCGGCGTGGCGTCGCAGCCCGTCGCTGGATCACACGCGAAGGTCGTACAGAGGTCGTCGTCCCCACAGGCGGCAGACTCGTGGACGCAGCCCGTCGCGGACTGGCAGGAGTCCGCCGTGCAGGCATCGCCGTCGTCGCACCCGGCCCCCACCGCGGCGCAGACGCCGCCAGCGCACGCGTCCTCGGTGCAGGCGTTGCCATCGTCGCAGACCATAGCGCCGTGGGTACACCCCGTGGCGGGACTGCACGCGTCGAGCGTGCATGGATCGCCGTCGTCACAGCCCAGCGCTCCGAGGGTGCAGCCGTCGACTGGGTCGCAGCTCGCGACTGCGCAGGCGTCTCCGTTGCAGGGGAGCGGCGCGTGGGTGCAGCCGAGTACCGGGTCGCACCCGTCCACCGTGCAGGCGTCTCCGTCCGCGCAGCCCGCGAGCACCGCCGTGCAGCCCACCACCGGGTCGCACGAGTCCACGGAGCAAGCGTCCCCGTCGTCGCAAGGGACCGGCGCATGTGCGCACGCTCCAGCGATGCAGGCGTCCGCGGTACACGCGTCCCCGTCCTGGCACTGGAGCGCGCTGCTGCAGACGACGCACAGAGGGAGCGCGACCGTCGTGCAGCCCGCGACAGGATCGCACCCGTCGGCCGTGCAAGCGTCCCCGTCATCGCAGGAAACCGCAGCGTGGTCGCAGACACCGCCGCCACAGGAGTCCACGGTGCAGGCGTCGCCGTCGTCACAGCTCAACAGCGAGCTCATGCAGCCACCCGCGCAGCCGTCCACGGTGCAGGGGTCACCGTCGTCGCACCCCTTCGGCGCATGGGTGCAGCCGCCCGCGCAGCCGTCCACGGTGCAGGGGTCGCCGTCATCGCAGTCGGCAGGCGCATGCGTGCAGCCCCCGGAACCACAGGCATCCACCGTACAGAGGTCCGCGTCGTCACAGTCGATCTCGGCGTGGATGCAGCCGCCATCGCAGCCATCGTCGGTGCAGGGATCCCCATCGTCGCAGGCAAGCGGGGTCCAGGTGCAGCCGGCAGGCCCCGTCTGATCGAGGGTGCACGGATCCCCGTCATCACAGCCACACAGGTCCTCGTGCGCGCAGCCGCCAGCCGCCGTGACCGTGTCGGCGGTGCAGGGGTCCCCATCGTCGCAGGGGTGCGAGAGGTGCCTGCACGCGGACCCGGAGCAGCCCGTCGCGCCCTCCGGGCAGGGGGCGCAGACGTCCTCCGTGCAAGGGTCGCCGTCATCGCACCCGTCCGCGCACGACGGCTCCACGCAGCCGGGAAGGGGCGTGTGGACGCAGGCCCCGCCAGACACCAGGTCGGCGGTGCAGGTCCACCCGTCATCGCAGGGCTCGGGGAGGCAGGCCTCGGCATCCGGCCCACCGTCAGCGGTGTCCTCATCCCCCGTTGCCCCGTCGAGCCCCGTGTCCGCCCCCTCGGCGTCCGGCGCGTCATGGCCAGGGCCGGCGTCGACCGGTCCCCCGCTGTCCGGCGCGGCAGAGTCCGGCGTGGCGTCCACTGCTACCGCCACGTCCGTAGCGTCAACCCCGATGGCTGTGTCCTCGGCTTCGGAGTCCCCACTCCCGGAGTCCCCGCCGGCAGAGTCTCCGCCGCCGGCATCGGCCAAGGCTGGAGCGGCTGAATCCACGCAACCCGCCAGGCTCGCGAGGAGCGCCGTCAAGAGCACCGCACGCATGGTCCCCCCGTCAGGGATGAATGACGACGACCTTCACGGGCCACGCGGTCTGCGACCCGTTGCGGAGGCGCACCGTGGTCGCGTTGGGCTGGGTGATCTCCCAGGACGCGGTGGCCAGGTCCGACGTGGAGCCGACCCCATACGCTGGCGAGGTGGAGCCGCTGATCGAGGCAGCGTCCACCTGGACGCGGCCGGCGCTGCCAGCTCCGCCCGTCCCGCCGATGCCGCAGGAGCCGCCGACGGTCGTGGTGCCCCCACCGCCGCCGGTCGCCAGCGCGCTCCCGGTCACCTGGACGCTGGCGGCCCGGAGCCAGATGCTGCCACCGCTGCCGCCGCCCCCGCCGCCACCGTCGGCTCCGGACTGGGCATCGCCGCCCTTGCCTCCCCGCGCGTCGATGGTCCCCGTGACCTTGATGGTGGCCCCCACGATCTTCACGGCCCCACCGCCGCCCCCACCGCCACCGCCGCAGCCGTTGTCCGCACCACCGTACCCGCCGCCGCCACCGCCAGAGCCCGCCAGGAGCTGCGTCATCGGAGCCGCCCCGTAGGAGGAACCCCCGGCCCCACCCGGAATCGAGATCTCGCTCCCACACCGGCTGGTGCAGCAGTAGCCAGCGCTCGCCGTCGCCCCCGTGCTCGCAAAGCCACCGCCGCCGCCACCGCCGCCGATGACGTCATCTCGCGCCTGGACGCCTCCACCGGACCCTCCGCCAGCGCCGCCGCTGCCCGGCGACCCGTTCATGTACGTGCTCGTGTAGACGCCTCCCACGCCGCCAGCGCCGCCGCCCCCACCCCCGCCCGCTCCACCTGCCCCGCCCGGGCTGTTGCCGCTCGGTCCCACGCCCCCGTCGCCGCCCTTCAAGTTGAGCGTCCCCTCGATGAGCACGTCCCCCTTGGAGAGCACGATGAGGGGCGTTCCCCCAGTGACGGTGACGGTCACTCCGGGGCGGATCCGGAAGCTGGAGAAGTTGTAGGTCCCGCCCGCCAGCGTCGTGCTGGAGGTCGCATCGTAGGCGCCATCGTTGCCGGTTCCGCACGCCGAGCAGCCGCCCGCGGTCGTGCCGCCGATGGCCTCCCACACCCCATCGCCCCGCTGATACCAGGCCGTCACGGCCAAGAGGAGCCCGCTCGGGTGCGCCACGTCCAGCGTCGCGCCAGAGGCGAGACTCGCCGCCTCACCGGAGACCATCTTCAGTGAAGAGCTGCCGCTGCCGATGGGCTGGCCTCCAATGGTGGAGCCCGCCGCCAGGTTGATGGGGGCGTTGGTGACGAAGGTCTCTACCTGGGCCTCGGAGAGCACATTGTCCACGCCGTCGGCGAAGCCGGCCGGCACGTTGAGGAGCTGGGTCCAGTCCCGGAGGCTCGACACGGCCGCCCCGCTGAGGTCCGCGAAGGCGACGCCCCCGTCCTGCAGGTCCGCCGACCCCACGCAGCCCGTGCACGCCAGGTCCAGGGCGGGCCCCCCGGGGGTCGAGCTGCCCGCCCAGGGCACGTCCAGCTCCGAGGCCCCGACGCACCCGCTGCACGCGAGGCTGCCAGCGATGATCGCAGTCTCCGCCTGCCCCGCGACCAGGGCATAGGGCACGGACCGGAAGGGGCGCCGAGGGAGGGGCGGCTCCCCCTGGACGGCGATCTCGAGCCACCGCTCGGCGCCGTTGAACACCCCGTCCGGTGCCGCAGGCAGCTCGGCATCGAAGAGTCCGGCCGTCACCTGCACCGGCTGGGGTGGCCACGTATACAGAGCTGTGCCCCCCGTCTCCGCCGACCAGACCTTGAAGATCACGGTGTAGTCGCCCGCTGCAGGGACGCCGGACGAGGTCGCCAGGGTCCCCTGAACCTGGACGGCGCCTGGCACGGCAGCGGCGGGAGTCCCCAGCCCCAAGACGACGCAGATGCCCGCTGCCAGCACGAGCGTGGGCTTCATTTCTCACCTCCGTTCCGATGGTGAGTCGCAGTCTACACCCCCATCGATGCCTGAGACAACCGGAACTCGACCACCTCACGCCCCTTGATCCATCGCAACACGGCGCCCCTTGGGGCTTGTGCAGGGCCGCGCCCTTGAGTAGCCTACGTGGCCGCTCGGGGGGTGAAGCGCGCCGTGCATGCGCCCCGAGCCGCCGGACGACGCCCGGTCCCCGGCCCCCAGCGCACGGAGCCAGCGCAGGCAAGCCTGCGCACGGATGATCGATGCACGCGGAGCCCATGCACTTCATGCCCCCCCGCCCCGTGCGAGCCGAGGAGACATTCAAGCCCCGCGACGTGGACGAGCTCCTCGACTTCTACGTGTTCCGGCGCCTCGCCGCCTATGTGGTGCGCGCGCTCACGCCGACGAGCGCGACCCCGAACCAGGTGACCCTGGCAGCGGGGATCGTGGGGGTCCTCTCCGGCATCGCCGTCTGGTACGCCTCCATCGGCGAGCGCTCGTGGCTGCTGGTCGGCGCAGGGCTCCTGCTGTTCAGCATGGTGCTCGACTGCTCGGACGGCCAGCTCGCCCGCATCCGAGGCGGCTGCTCCATGCTGGGCCGCGTCCTCGACGGCATCTCCGATATGTTCACCACGACCAGCATCTTCGTTGGCCTGGTGTTCTATTTGGACGTGGTCATCGACCTGGGGCCGTGGGGCTGGGCGCTCGCGTGGGCGGCCGGCGCGAGCACGCTGTGGCACACGTACCTGTACGACGCGGCCAAGAACACCTACCTGACCAACACCAAGCCCCCGGAGCCTGGCGGCGTGTCGGGGCTCGTGCTCCTCGACTCCATCCGCGCGGAGCTGGATGAGGCCCGCAGGAACCGCCAGTGGATTGCCGTGGGCGCCCTCGCGTTCTTCCTGGCCCACTCCGGCGGGCAGCAGAAGAACTACCGCAACGGGCTGCCGGCGGACGAGGCGATCACGCGCTCACCCGAGGAGCGGGACCTCTATCGCCAGGAGCACCTGCTGTCCATGCGCCTCTGGAGCTTCCTCGGCCTCGCGACCCACCTGTTCAGCCTCGCGATGGCCGCGGCCCTCGCCTACTGGGACCCAACGGCTCCCCTGTGGATCTTCGGGCTCCTGGTGGTGCCGACGAACATCCTGTACCTGTGGCTCATGCGCACCGATCCCGGGCGCGCTCGGCGGGTACAGGACCAGATCGCGCAGCTACGGGCAGCCTGACCCCCCCCACCTGCCCTACGCGGCCCGCTTCGACCCCGGCTTCTCGGCCTTGCCGCCGGCGACGGGCTTGGGGCTCTGCTCCTGCTCCTCGGGGACCGTGGGGAGCGCGATGCGCTTGCGACGAACGATCAAGGGGATGATGACCAGATAGACCAGCGCGATCACCGCGACCACGAGAAAGATCCTGGCGTCCTGTGACATGACGTGCACCTCCGCGCGCAGCCTGTGCGCGCTGCTGGGCGTCGAGCCGAGCGCTGCGAGGGGCGCACCGCGCGCCTGAGACCCGCCCAAGCGGGCCTCCGCGCAGCCTCAGCCGGCGGACGAGGTGGACGTGGGTGGGCCGTCGTCTCCGGTTGCGCAGAGGCGCTGTGGGAGCAGCACCTGGCGGCGGGACATGGGGGAGAGCTGCGGGTCCGGGTGCTCGGCCGTTGCTGCCAGCGCAGCTTGAAGGCGCGAGGCTGGCGCGGTCCGCTGCGAGCGAACGGCGCGGACGGGCTCCGCCCCAGGGAACCGCGACTCGTCGGCGGTGGGCGGGAGCAGGATGGGCGCGACGGTGAGGTGGGCGCTGACGCGGTGCTCCCCGCGCTCGCCGGTGGCGGGCAGGGACAGGCCGAGCGCCGTGGCGACCACCACATGGAGGATCGCCGCAGCCAGGAGCCCTGCGAGGGTGCGCGTGCCTGAGAGAGCGCGGGTCACGTCGGGGCTCCGTCGCCGCACGCCGGGAACACCGTGGTGGCCGCCGTGGGGACAGGGCTCACTCTGGCAAGGTCTCGATGCCAGATCAAGGGCAGCGGAGGCGCACGTAGTTGACGCCGTCCGCGAGCACCGCCCCGGAGACGGTCTCCATCACCCGCCACCAGGTCAGGTCGACCACGCCGTCGGCTGCACCCGCCAGTGTGCCCTCGGGATCTCCCGCCACGAAGGCCACGCTGAAACCCGGCCCCTCGAAGCGGACGCGGTCCCCTTCCCTGGCGCTCTCGTACACCTGGCCACCGAAGCGCCCCGCCACGCGGGCCCCGTCGGGGTCCACCCAGAGGCCGTCACTCTGCTCGAGATCGAAGGCTGCGCGAGTGCCGAAGAAGCGCGGCTTCACGGCGTAGGGGCCGCCAAGCTCGGGGCAGAACACGTCGCAGTTGCCGCAGTCGTTGCAGAAGTCAGCGAAGTTGGCGATCTGGTGCTTCTCTTTGATGAAAATCGGCTCGGATCGCTCGATCTCCCATCCTTCTGCCCCAAGGCGCGCGTGGACGACAGGGATCTCCATGGCGGGCAGCGCGTACGAGAAGTTGGCGTCGTTCGGGCACACGGGGATGCACTTGTCGCAGGTCACGCAGTCGAAGAGCGTCAGGTGGCTGTCCAGACGGCGGGGGACCTTCGAGTTCTGGGCCTTTCCATAGCGCGGGTCCGCCACGGCGCGGGGGACGTAGGTCTCCGTGTTCAGCAGCCTCGCGGCCGAGAGGCACCGCTGCCACAGGTCCTCACCGAGCGCGCCTCGCAGCTCCTGCGCAGTGGCACCCGCGAGGCTCGGGTCCGCCCCACTCTGCCGGAGGGCCGCCTCGGCGTGGCCGTACCCCCGCAGGATGAACGTGTCCACGTCGTTGGCGCCGACGGCGTCCATGCGGCGGCCGAGCTCCTTGAAGTAGCCCTGGGCGCGCCCGTAGCCGCCCGGCTGCAGCAGGTCCGAGCACACGGTGACCGGCACGAGCCCGATGGCCACCGCGTCGGCGAAGTTCTTCTGGTCGATGCCCGCCGAGAACGACACGGGCATCGAATCTCCGAACGCCGCGCGGATGCGCTGCACCAGGCTCATGGCGAGCACGTGCAGGGGCGGCCCCGACAGGTACATCTCCTTCTCGGTGGGAGGGAAGAAGCTGCGCCGGTTCTCGACGATGAGCGTGTTGGTCAGCTTGACGCCGAAGCTCAACCCCCGAGCGTCGGCCCTCTCTTTGAGGCGGGCCACGATGCCGAGCATCTGGTCCCACTGCATGTCGCGCTCGAAGGCGCTCTCCGGCACCACGACGTCGTCGTAGCCGAGCTGGTCGTGGAGCAGCCCCCGCAGGTCACGAGGCCCGAGGAGCATGGGGTTGAGCTTCACGATGCAGTGCAGCCCCAGGTCCTCGAGCAGGTGCGTGACGATGGCCTCGATCTCACCCGGCGGGCACCCGTGGAAGGTGCTGAGCGTGAGGGTGCCGGAGAGCGCGGTGTCGTAGTCCAGGTCACGGAGGGGCGCGAGCTCCGTCGGGATCTGCGCGCGCAGTATCTCCACCAGCGCCGAAGCGTCCCGCATGCCGTCCATGAACGCGCGCACGCGCTCGGAGCGGATGCCCGCCAGGTCGTAGCCGACGCTCATGTCCCAGATGGCGTGGTCTGCCCCGGCTGCGAGCCCCAGGCGCCCGCTGGCGACCAGCATCCGCACGAGCATGGACGCCTTGACGTACTCCAGGAGCGACTCCTCGAGCTTGAGCTCCTGGGACCACTCCACGTTGTAGCCGACGGTCTGCATGTCGATGCACGGCCGGGGGATCTTCAGCTCGTCCATGATCTGCACGGTCTTGAGCTCGGCAATGCGCCCGCCACAGAGCCACGACAGCACGATGTTCTGCGCCATCTGGGTGTGCGGCCCAGCGGCAGGACCGAGCGGGGTCGCGGCGGTGCGCCCGTGGAAGCGCACGGACAGGTCGCGGGAGGGGTCACCGCGAAAGAACTTCTTCTCGGGCAGCCCGAAGATGGCGCCTTCAGCGTCCAGCTCGCGGAACATGCGCGTGGCCAGCGACGCGAAGGGATAGGGGCGAAGATCCGGCATGAGGTCCTCCTGCGCGGGGGGCGCGCTCGACGGCGCCAATGTAGTGGATCCGTGCCCGGATGTCCGCCGAAAGGTGGCCCCCGGGGGTCACAGGGGCTCTGCGGGGATGCCCATGGCGACCGCTGCGGTCAGGAGCCGGTCGTCGTAGCTGGCCATGGTGACCTGTTGCCCGAGACTCCTGAGCAGCTCGGCGGAGGCCAGGTGGAGGGCGTCCAGAGTGCGGAGGGGGATGGGGAAGGGCTCGTGGGTTCGTGCGAGCACCTGCGGAGACAGCTCGATGAACGCGACCCGCCCCAACAGGGAGCGGAGCGCCTCTCCGTGTGACGCCCCGAGGCCCCTGGCGTTGAGGCGGACCCAGCACTCCACCTGGAGGAGACGGCTGGACACCAGGGGACGCGCCCAGAGGGTGTCCATGGGATGCCGGTCTTCGGCCAGCAGGTGCGCCAGCGCGACGGAGGTGTCCAGGTAGATCACCGGTCTCGATCCTGCGCGAGCTCAGCGAGCAGCGCCTCGATGGGGGCAACGGGGAGCCGGGGCGGGGGCGCCTCCGTGACGAGGAGCGGTGGGGTCAGGAGCCCGCGGCGCACCGCGTCGGCAAGCTGGGCATCTGCGAGGACGGGGCTCCTCCCTTCACGCGGTGGCACCAGCTCTGCGACCACCTGGTCCCGGTCGGTGACCAGGACGGTCTCCCCACCCGCAGCCAGCTTCACGTACTCGCTCAGCTTGTTCTTCAGGGTCTTGATGCCGACGGCAAGCATGGGCCAAAGGTAGCCTCTGGTAGCTACCTGGTCAAGCAGCGCTCGCCCCGGAGCGTCGGTGACACACCTGCGTGACGGACGTCCTCTGGCTGCGCTACGACCCTTGACGGGGCCGCACCGGTGTCGTACACCCGGATTCGGGATTTGTGGACCCGATACACTCGAAGCGGAGGCCGCCATGCGCATCGCATCGTGGGTCGTCGAAGAGGCCGGCCGGCCCATGACCTGGCAGGAGCGCGAGGAGGTCGCCGGCCCCGGCGAGGTCATCGTCCGCACCGCAGGCTGCGGCGTCTGCCACACGGATCTCGGCTACTTCTACGACGGGGTGCCCACGCGCCACGGCTTCCCCCTGGCGCTCGGACACGAGATCAGCGGCGTCGTCGAGGAGGCGGGCAGTGGGGCCGAGGAGTGGGTCGGCCGCTCCGTCGTCGTCCCCGCCGTGCTCCCCTGCGGCGCGTGCGCGGCCTGCCGGGCCGGGCGCGGCCAGGTCTGCCCGAGCCAGATCTTCCCCGGCTGCGACGTCCACGGCGGCTTCGGCACCCACGTCCGTGTGCCCGCGCGGGGCCTGTGCCCGGTGCCGGATCTTCGGGACCCCACGGTCAACGTGGCGGGCCTCGACCTCGCCGCGCTCTCCGTCATCGCCGACGCGGTCTCGACGCCCTACCAGGCCATCGTGCGCAGCGGCCTTGCAGCCGGCGACCTGGCGGTGTGGGTCGGTGCGGGCGGCGTCGGAGGCTTCGGCGTGCAGCTCTCGGCGGCGCTCGGCGCGACGGTGATCGCCATCGACCTAGACGACGCGCGCCTCGCCCGTATGGCAGAGCACGGCGCGGCGCTGACCCTCAACGCGGGGGAGGACGCGAAGGCGCTCAAGAAGAAGCTCAAGGCATTTGCTGCCGCCCGTGACGTCCCCACCTGGCGGACGCGCATCTTCGAGGCATCGGGGCACCCGGCGGGGCAGGCCCTCGCCTTCGGGCTCCTCGGCCACGGCGGCTTCCTCTCCGTCGTCGGCTTCACGCCCCGCACGGTGGAGCTGCGCCTGTCCAACCTGATGGCCTTCGACGCCACCGCGCAGGGCAACTGGGGCTGCCTCCCCGAGCACTACCCGGCGGTGGTGGACCTCGCGCTCAGCGGGCGCATCGCCATCGAGCCGTTCATCGACCGCAGGCCCATGGCGAGCATCAACGACGTGTTCGCCACCCTCCACCACGGCTCGGCGCCGGGCCGCATCGTCCTCCTACCGGAAGGTTGACGCCATGACGTTCAAGGACCACGACCTGACCACCGCCATCGACGTCCCCGGGCTGCGCTACGAGCGCGTGCCGCTGCGCGACCCCGCAGGCGAGGCCGTCCCCGGCCTCTTCACGGCGCGCATCACCCTCGACAACCCGGGCCAGCTCAACTCCTACACCACCGAGATGGTCAAGGGAGTCATCCTCGGGATGCGGCGCGCCTCCAACGACCGGGCGGCCGTCGCCGTCGTGTTCACGGGGGCGGGGAGCCGCGCCTTCTGCACCGGCGGCAACACGGCCGAGTACGCGACCTACTACGCCGGCAAGCCGGACGAGTATCGCCAGTACATGCGCCTGTTCAACGACATGGTCAGCGCGATCCTGATGTGCGACAAGCCCGTGATCTGCCGCGTCAACGGCATGCGCATCGGCGGCGGGCAAGAGATCGGCATGGCCTGCGACTACTCCATCGCGCAGGACCTGGCGCTGTTCGGGCAGGCGGGCCCCCGCCACGGGTCGGCCCCGGACGGCGGCTCCACCGACTTCCTGCCGCTGTTCGTGGGCGTCGAGGCCGCCATGGAGAGCTGCACCGCCTGCGAGCCCTGGAGCGCCCACAAGGCGCAGCGGCTCGGGCTGCTGACGCGGGTCGTGCCGGCGCTGCGGGTGGACGGCGAGCTGGTGCCGAACCCGCTGGTGGTGACGGACCGCTACGTGGACGGTGGGCAGATCGTGTGGGGCGAGCCGAGGACCGGGGCAGCGCGCGACGAGGGCAAGGCGCTCCTGGCGCGGGGGACGGTGGATCTCGCGCCGCTGGACGACGCCGTGGACGCCATGGTCTGGAAGCTGGCCAACACCGTGCCGGGGTGCCTCACCAAGACCATCGAGAGCGTGCGCAAGCACAAGCTCGAGCACTGGGACAAGAACAAGGAGACCAACCGGGCCTGGCTCGGCCTCAACATGATGACCGAGGGGCGGGCGGGCTTCCGCGCCTTCCACGAGGGCAGCAAGGCGTGCCGCGAGGTGGACTTCCTGCTGCTGCGGCGGCGCCTGGCGGAGGGCGCCGTGTGGGGAGACGAGCTGACCGACGAGATCCTCGCCCGCGCCCACGGGCGAGCCTGAGCTGCGAGAGGGCACCGCATGACACAGCTCCAGGTCACGACCCTCGACGACGGCGCGCTGTGGCGCGTCACCCTCGGCGGCTCCAAGGGCAACATCCTCGACGCCGCGCTGATGGCGGCGTTGCGGGGGGTGATCGCCGACGCCGCCGGGGCCCCTGCCCTGCGCGCCATCGTGATTGAAGGGGAAGGCCGGCACTTCTCGTTCGGCGCCAGCGTGGAGGAGCACCTCCCGGAGTCAGTAGAGGGCATGCTCCGCGGCTTCCACGACCTCATCCTGGCCATGGTCGACAGCGGCGTCATCTTGCTCGCCGCCGTCCGGGGGCAGTGCCTGGGCGGGGCCTTGGAGCTGGTGACCGTGTGCCACCGGGTCTTCGCCGACGAGACGGCGCGCCTCGGGCAGCCGGAGATCGCGCTGGGCGTATTCGCGCCGGTCGCGTCCGTCGCGCTGCCCGAGCGGGTCGGCCGCGCCCACGCCGAGGACCTGTGCCTGACGGGCCGCAGCGTGACGGCGGCGGAGGCCCTCGCCATGGGCCTCGTGGACGAGATCGCGGGGGAGCCGTGCGAGGCCGCCCTGGCCTGGGCGCGGGCGCACCTCGGGGCGCGCTCCGCGTCGAGCCTCCGCATCGCGAGCCGCGCCGTCCGCGCGTCTCTCGCTGCGCGCCTCCACGCGGAGCTTCCGGCCATGGAGCGCCTGTACCTGGACGCGCTGATGCAGACGGCGGACGCCGTGGAGGGGCTCACGGCCTTCCTCGCCAAGCGCCCCCCAGCCTGGAGGAACGCATGAGCACCCCCGAGCAGCGGGTCGCGGAGCTGGTCTCCCGGGCCGACGAGGTTTATCGGGACTACCGCCTCGGCGCGGTGCGCCAGTGGAAGGCTCGGACCGGCGGCCTGGCCATCGGCTACATGCCCATCTACGTGCCGTGCGAGCTGATCCACGCGCAGGGGGCGATGCCGGTCGGGCTGATGGGCGCCCGCGACGACCTGGAGATCATCAAGGGCGACGCCTACTACCAGTCCTACATCTGCCACATCCCGCGCAGCACCGTGGAGCTCGGGCTCAACGGCAGCCTGGACTGCCTCGACGGGGTCCTGTTTCCGGCGATCTGCGACGTGATCCGCAACCTGTCGGGCATGTGGCAGATGCTGTTTCCGGGCAAGCTCGTGCGATACCTGGACGTGCCGCAGAACTTCCACCCGGAGATCGGCGGGCGCTTCTATCGTGGTGAGCTGGAGTCTCTCTCTGCGGAGCTGCACGCGGCCGGGGCGCGGCCGTATGATCCCGAGGCGCTGCGCGCCTCCATCGGGGTCTACAACACCTGGCGGGGTTTGATTCGTGCCCTCTACGACCTGCGGCAAGCCGAACCCTGGCGGGTCCCGACCTCCGAGCTGTACCTGATCCTGCGGGCATCGGTGCAGCTCCCCGTCGAGGACGCGATCACGCTGCTGCGCGACTACCGGGACGCGGCGGTCGAGTGCGCCCGGCACCCCATGGACCAGGCGCGGGTCTTGTTGAGCGGATCCTTCTGCGAGCAGCCCCCCATCGGCCTCATCCGCACATTGGAGCGCGCCGGCTGCTACATCGTGGACGACGACTTCGTCCAGATCGGGCGCTTCATCCGGTCGGACATCCAGACAGACGGAGACCCGCTCGGGGCGCTGGTCACGGCCTTTCTGAGCGACGCCATCGAGAGCCCGACGCGCTACGTGGACCAGGGAGAGAAAGGGGCCGAGCTGGTCGAGCGCGTGCGACGAGGGGGAGCAGAGGGCGTGATCTTCTGCGCCCCGAGCTTCTGCGACCCGGCGCTCCTCGACCAGCCGATGCAGGTGGCCGCCCTGGAGCGCCACGGCATCCCCTGGACCGCCTTCAAGTACTCCGAGAACACGGGTCAGTTCCAGGTGATCCGCGAGCAGGCGGGGACCTTCGCCGACTCTCTCAAGCTGTGGAGCCCCGAATGAGCGCCGTCAAAGCCGCCCCCGTCGCCCTCAAGGACTCGAGCCAGGTCCGCCAGAAGGAGATGATCGCCCGGCACTTCGACAAGCTGGCGGACGCGCCGCAGACCGGCGCGAAGAGCGCGTACACTTTCGTGCCAGGCAATCTGACCGAGCTGCTCCTGAGCTTCGACCTGCTGCCCGTGCTGCCGGAGATCAACTCCCTCCAGTCGGCCATGCGCGGCAAGACGGCGGGCTATATCTCCATCGCCGAGAAGCTGGGCCACTCGGAGGACGTCTGCACCTACGTCAAGAGCGACATCGGCATGATCAAGTCGGGCAACATCGGTCCGACGGGCCAGCGGCTGCCCACCCCCGACGTGCTGCTCCTGTCATACACCGGCTGCTTCACGTTCCTGAAGTGGTTCGAGCTGCTGCGCGAGGAGTACAAGGCCCCAGTCGCCATGCTGCACGTGCCGTATCAGCCGGACGGGCGAATCACCCCCGAGATGCGGGACTACGTGGTCAAGCAGCTCCGAGAGGTGGTCATCCCCATCCTGGAGAGAGTGTCCGGGCGCAAGTACGACGAGGACCGCCTCAAAGAGCACCTGCGCCGCAGCGCCCAGGCAGAGGACGACCTGGTCTGGGTGCTTCAGTCGGCCAAGCACCGGCCGTCCCCCATCGACGCCTACTTCGGGGCAGTCTACTACGTGGGGCCCATCTTCAGCTCCTTCCGGGGCACGGAGGACGCGGTCGCCTACTACCGGGAGCTGCGCGAAGAGATCGCCGAGCGCATGGCGCTCGGGCGGGGTCCGGTCACCCCCGACGGCGAGATGGAGACCGAGCGCTACCGTGTCGTGGTGGAGGGTCCTCCCAACTGGACCAGCTTCCGGCGCTTCTGGAAGATGTTCGCCGACGAGGGGGCGGTCGCCGTCGCGTCCACCTACACCAAGGTCGGCGGCACGTATGACCTCGGCTTCCGCCACGACCCGGACCACCCCCTGGAGACCATGGCCGACTACTGCCTGGGCTGCTACACCAACCTCGGGCTGCCCACGCGAATCGACCTCCTGGCCCGCTACGTCCGGGAGTACGAGGCGGACGGCTTCCTGATCAACTCGGTGAAGAGCTGCAACTCCTTCAGCGCAGGCCAGCTCCACATCCTGCGGGAGGTGGAGAAGCGGTCGGGCCGGCCTGGCGGCTTCATCGAGAGCGATCTGGTGGACCCACGGTACTTCTCGGCGGCCAACATCAAGAACCGCCTGGAGTCCTACTTCCAGATGCTGGACCAGAAGCGCATGGGAGGTGCGGCGTGAAGTACACGGTCGGCATCGACTTGGGCTCGACGACCACGAAGGCCGTGGTGCTCGGCACGGATCAGGCGGTGCTCGGGCGGGGGATCACCAACAGCCGCAGCAACTACGAGGTCGCCTGCGCGGTGGCGCTCGGCGAGGCGCTGATCAACACGCGCTTCTCGCTCATCCGCCGCGAGCTGGAGGCCGCCGGGTTCAGCGCGGACGAGCTGGAGCAGCGCCTCGGGCGCCTGGAGCGAGGGTTCCGGGCGGAGCAGTATCGCTCACAGCTCCGCGTGCTGGCGACGGAGCTCGACCGGAGCGCCCGCCGCCGCCTGACGGGCGCCGCGGGGCTGCGGGAGGCGGTCAGCGGGATCATCGCGCGCATGGACGAGGAGATCCCCTCCCTCTACGCCGCCGGCGCCCGCCGCAAGAGCGACTTCTTCCGGGACCTGGCCGGGGCACGCTACATGCAGCTCGCCGAGGAGGTGGCCCGGACGTCCTCGATCCCCTTCGACCAGATCGTCGGGCTCTTCGACAAGGCGATCATCGACGTGGAGGCGTCCGCCGAGGCGGGCGGCCGGTTCGAGGACCACATCCGGGCCTCGATGGTGGCGTCGGGGGACGACCACGGCGACCTCGCCGAGGCCGTGGGGCGCATCGCGGCGCTGGAGCTCGACCAGATCGCGTCCGTCGGCACCGGCTACGGGCGCGCGCGGCTGCCCTTCCCCGAGGCCCAGATCAAGTCGGAGATCCTCTGCCACGGGCTCGGCGCCCATGCCATGTTTCCGCACACCCGCACGGTGCTGGACATCGGCGGCCAGGACACGAAGGCCATCCAGGTGGACGATTCGGGGATCGTGACGTCCTTCCAGATGAATGACCGGTGCGCTGCGGGCTGCGGCCGCTACCTCGGCTACATCGCCGACGAGATGAACCTGGGCCTCCACGAGCTGGGGCCCCTCGCCTGCGAGTCGACGGCGCCGGTGCGAATCAACTCCACGTGCACGGTCTTCGCCGGGGCGGAGCTGCGCGAGCGCCTGTCTCTCGGCGAGCGGCGCGAGGACATCCTCGCCGGCCTCCACCGCGCAATCATTCTGCGGGCCATGTCGCTGATCGCGCGGTCCGGCGGAGTCTCCGACGAGTTCACCTTCACCGGGGGAGTCGCCAAGAACCCAGCCGCGGTCGGGGCGCTGCGCAAGCTCCTGGTCGAGAACTACGGAGACGTCACGGTCAACATCTCCGACGACTCCATCTACACCGGTGCGCTCGGGGCGGCGCTGTTCGCGCTCCGCGACGCGACACGAGGAGGGCTGTGATGGTCGCGCTGCATTTCGAGGCGCCTGTGGAGACCCTCCTGACCGCCGGGGTGGACGTGGGCTCCGCCGCCGTCAAGGTAGTGGTGATGGAGACCGGCCCCGCCGGAGAGCGCTTGGTGGGCGGGCGCGCCGAGCGCATGAGGCGCCGCGACACGGAGGCCGTGGCGGTGGGTCTCTTCGAGGACGTCCTGCGTGAGGTGGGGCTGGGAAAGGACGACCTGGCCTACGTGGCGACCACTGGAGAGGGTGAGAACCTGCCCTTCAGGACAGGCCACTTCTACGGCATGACCACCCACGCCCGCGGCGGCCTGTTCATCGACCCGGAGGCGCGGGCCGTCATCGACATGGGGGCGCTCCACACGCGCGCCGTCTCCATGGACGACCGGGCCAAGGTGCTCGGCTACCGCATGACCAGCCAGTGCGCATCGGGCTCGGGCCAGTTCCTGGAGAACATCGCGCGCTACCTCGGCGTGTCCCTCGAGGAGGTGGGCACCCTTTCACAGCAGGCCGACGCGCCGGAGACCTGCTCCTCCATCTGCGCCGTGCTCGCCGAGACCGACGTGATCAACATGGTCTCCCGCGGCATCTCCCTGCCCAACATCCTGAAGGGGATCCACGCCTCCATGGCCGGCCGCGCCGTCAAGCTGGTGGTGTCCATCGGGTCACCCGAGGTGGTGCTCGTCACCGGCGGGCTCTCCAACGACAAGGGCCTGGTCGCCGCCATGCGCGAGTCCGCCGTGGAGCAGAAGCTGCACGTGGACATCCGCGCCGACGAGCGGTCCATTTTGGCCGGTGCCCTGGGAGCGGCGCTCTGGGGCGCCTTCCGGGTGCGCCGGTTGCAGCGCAAGCTGGGGAGGGCCGCATGAGCCTGCTGTCGCTCGACGGGCGCGCCGCCATCGTGGCCGGTGGGGCCGGCGCCATCGGCGCGGCCATCGCAGCGCGGCTCCAGGAGGCCGGCGCCCGGGTCTTCGTGCTCGACCTCCCGGGCCATGCGGGCCCCGACGGCACCGAGACCATCGGCTGCGACCTGCGGGACGGGGGCGCAGTCGCCACCGCGGTGGGGGCAGTCGCGGAGCGGGCCGGCCGCCTCGACCTGCTCGTCCACTCGGCCGGGGTCACCCGGGACGCGCGTCTCTGGAAGCTCGACCCCGACGACTGGACGACGGTGCTCTGCACCAACCTGGACTCGGCCTTCCACCTGCTCCACGCCGCCACGCCCCACCTGCGGGTTCGGGGCGGCTCAGTCGTGCTCATCTCGTCGATCAACGGCGAGCGTGGCAAGGTGGGCCAGGCGGCCTACGCAGCCAGCAAGGGGGGCTTGAACGCGCTCGGCCGCACCGCGGCCCGAGAGCTGGGCTTCGCGGGCGTGCGCGTCAACGTCGTGGCGCCTGGCTGGGTGGAGACCCCCATGACCGCCAAGGTGCCCGAGGACATGCGCCAGAAGGCGCTGGCCGAGATTCCCCTCGGCCGCCTGGGCGAGCCGGACGACGTGGCGCGCGTCGTGCTCTTCCTCTGCAGCGATCTCAGCCGCCACGTGACGGGCCAGGTGCTCCGTGTCGACGGCGGCCAGCTCATCGGATAAGGAGACTCCCATGGAGCAGACACCGCGAGACGAGGTCCTGGTCAGAAACGTGGCGCCCGGCGACCTGGAGACGATCATCCACATCGACGCCGCCACGGCTGGCCGCCGCCGGGACAAGTTCCTGGCGCTGAAGCTGGCCCAGGCGTTCCGCGACACCGGCATCGCCATCTCGCTGGCCGCGGAGGTGGACGGCCGCGTCGTCGGCTTCCTCCTCGCCCGCGTCTACTACGGCGAGTTCGGCACGGTGGAGCCCTCGGCGGTCATGGACGTGGTGGGCGTCAACCCGGACTTCCAGGACCGCCACGTCGCCTCGGCCCTCATCGACCAGCTCCGCACGAACCTGCTGGCGCTTGGCATACGCCGCCTCCAGACCGAGGTCCCCTGGGACAACACGGGCCTCATCGGCTTCTTCCAGCGCCAGGGCTTCACCCTGGCACAGCGCGTCTCACTGGACCTGGACCTGGAGAGGACGCGGCGCTAGGGCACGGCCGCCACGCCCGGGGTGAGGCATCCGGCGCCCCCACAGCTACGGCGACCCGGGCCCCCCGAGCAGGACTCCGGCAGAGCGCAGGTCCTCCAGCGTCTCGCTCCACCCGCCGGCACCGAGCAGCTCGGCATCGAGCGCGCCGCGCCCGTCCGGGCGCCCAGGTCCGTCGAAGAGCGCGCGGCACGCCTCGGCGTGGTCGATCCGCCCCTCCAGGAAGAGGCCCAGTGCCTCGAAGACGGCCGCCAGCTTCACAGCGGACCTCCCGGGAGGGCGGCGTCTCCGAGCGCTCGCCGCGCCGAACAACATCCAGTTCTCAGGGGTGATCTCGAGCCGGTCGCCCCGGCGGGCCGTCAAGTCGTCCGACCCGAGCGGGGTAGCCGCGAGGCGCCCCCGGAGGCCGAGCCCAAAGCCCTCGATGGGGTGGTCAGGTGGGTGAGCCATGGTCCTCCGTGGCGAGCCTCCCCGAGCACGCGTCCCCTCTCAGAGCAGCGCGGCGACTCCTCCCCGGAACGTAGTGGCGCCAGGTATGGACACGCCGTTGAGGCCAAGCACGCCCGGAGGGGAAGATTGGACGCGCGTCGTGCAGCTGGGTCGCCCCCAGGGTGACCGCAGAAGAACACGTCCTACTTGGTCTTGTCGCCGCCACAACTCTTTCCGTCGGCGCCGCACTTCTTTTTGCCGCTGCCTTCTTGCCACCGCTGTCCATTCCGGCGCACGCCTTCTCGCCGCCGGGGCTGGTGGTCTTCGACCCCTTCGGCTTCTTCACGGCGGGCATGTCCTTCCCGGACATCTCATCCTTTGTGGGCTCCGCGGCGGACGCCGCGCTCACCGGGGCGAGGGCGAGCATCCCGAGCACTGCACCGAGCATCTTCTTGTTCATGGAGTATCTCCTCGCCAGGGCGATTGAAGGTTCGTAGGGGCGCGACGAGTCGTCGTGCCATGGACGTGTGTGCGTTCGCGTCCACGCTGACCGATTGGGGGCCCCTGTCGACGAGACCTGGTCAGGTGGAGGTACGGAGGCGGGATGAGCGCGGCCAACCGGGCGATGAAGGCCACGGGTGAGAAGACAAACTGGCGGACAGCTCCCCGCCAGGTGCGCCTCAGGGTGAAGGCGACGCGACCGTCGTCGAGGAGGCGGAGCGCGTGCCATCGTGGTTGTGTTTGGCAGGAAAGATCAGCCCACGAGAGGGCGGCGTCAAGCCCGGGGCATACGGCTGGGGGCAGGCGGGCCCCACCTGCGGCCCCCGGATCCGCGCCCGGATCAGACGGCCCAGACCCTCCGGCCCGCCGTCCAGGTCTCGAGGACGCGGACGTCGCGAAGCTCCTGTGCGGGGGTCGCGAGCAAGTCCCGGTCGAGGACCGTGAAGCTCGCCTCCTTGCCGGGGGCGATGGTCCCGTGGCGCGCGTCGTTGCGGCCCGCGAAGGCGGCCGCCCACGTGAACATGCGCAACGCCTCCTCCACCGTGACGCGCTGCTCCTCGTTCGGGTGGTTGACCGCCGCGTGGATGCCGAGGAGCGGGTCCGGCGGCGTCACGTTCGTGTCCGATCCGCCGGCGACGACGAGGCCCCCGTCGAGGCAGGTGCGCAGGCGGTTCGTCAGGCGCCACCGCTCGCCAATGCGCGCCGCGTACATGCCGTGGGGGCCGCCCCAGAAGTGCTCGAAGGCCGGCTGCATGCTCGCGACGACCCCCAGGTCCACCGCGCGGCGTATCTGGTCGTCGGTCGCGAGCTCGAAGTGCTCGATGCGGTGACGGTGGTCCCAACGCGGCGTGCGGGCGAGGGCCCGCTCGTAGGCGCGCAGCACGAGCTCGATGGCGCGCGGCCCGATCGCGTGGAAGGCGAGCTGGCAACCCGCCCGGTGCGCCTCGTCCACGAAGGCGAACAGCTCGCGTGGCCGCTCGTAGAGCTTGCCGCGGACGCCGGGCAGGCCCTCATAGTCCTGGTCGAGGGCCGCCGTGTACGACCCGATGGACCCGTCGACGAGGATGCAGCCGCCCAGGTGCTCGAAACCGAAGTGCTTCGTGAACCAGACCTCCTTCTCCTGCAGGAACAGCGTGATGTCCAGGGGCGCCGTGTCCATCTTGCGCAGCAGCACTGCCACGCCCTCGTCGCCGAAGATGCGGCCGCCCTCCAGCGCGTGGACCGCCGTGATGCCGTGGGGCACGCAGGCCGCCGCCGCTTCGCGGACCGCGCGCTCGCGCGTCTCGATGCTCGTCAGCCGGGCGATGCGCGCCTTGGCGTGGAAGTAGGCGTGAGCGCGCAGAATGCCGTTCGGCTGGCCGTCACCGGCCCGGACGAGGCCGTCGGCGCCGTCGGGCACCTCGAGGTGCCGCAGCGCCGCCGAGTTGACCACCGCCGAGTGGTAGTCGATGCGGTTGACCCACACCGGGCGCTGCGGGAACAGGTGGTCGAGGTGCTCCCGCGTCAGGGCGCCGAGGCCTGGGACACGGTCCTCCTCGAAGCTGTGGGCGATGATCCAGGAGCGGCGGCCACCCGGCGCCCGGGCGCGCAGCAGGTCGCCCAGGTCGTCCAGGCTGCGCGCGCCGGAGACGTCCGTGTGCAGGCGGTCGATGCCGGTCTGGAAGAAGTGCGTGTGGGCGTCGACGAAGCCCGGCACCACGCAGCGGCCGCCAAGGTCGACGGCGCGGGGGGCGGGCGGCGGCAGCCCGTCGCCCATGAGCTGGAAGCGGTCGCCGAGCACCGTGAACCACGTGGCGCGCGGGCGCCTCGTGTCGACCGTGTAGATGACGCCGCCTTGGAACAGGGTCAGCCGCTCGGCCATGCGTGCCTCAGAGCTCGGGGAGCCGCTTCACCCAGATGTTCATGTCCTCGTACTCGCCGTAGATATCGCAGTTGTTCACGAGGCGGCCGGAGTACTCGTAGCCGAGCCGGTAGAACACGCGGTTCATGCCGATGCTCTTGGCGCGGGCCAGCGTATAGGGCGTGCGGATGCCGCGCTCACGCAGGTCGGCCTCGAGGGCGCGGAGCAGCAGCACCATGAGGCCGCGGCTGCGCTCCGACGGCATGGTCGCGCAGTCGGTCATCTCGGCGGCGCCGACCTTGGGCTCCATCTCGGCGCTCGCCGCGCTGACGACCTCGCCCTCGGCGTTCACTATGACCCGGTAGAGCACGTTGCGCTCCATGGTCTGGAGCAGGTAGTCGGGGTGCGTCAGCGGGTTCGGGTAGGTCTCGAAGACGTGGCGGTACAGGCGCACGAGCGCCGGTATGTGCGCCGGCGTGGCGACCTCGAGGCGGTAGCCCTCGGGGAGCGGGTTGGGCTCGACCTCGCGCGGCATGCGCATGAGCTTCGCGATGAGCTCGGACTCCTCGATGAGGCGCTCGCTCGTGATGCGCTCGAGCGTGCGGAAGCGCGAGAGCACGTAGGCGTCCTCGCCGCGGAAGTAGTACTTGAGGATGCCCTCGAGCACGAAGCCGAAGGACAGGAACGTCTGCCAGTCGTCCTTGGTCGCCTTCAGGAAGATCTTGTCGAAGTGGTTGGCGCGGGCCAGGTACTCCCAGCGCGACGTCAACGCGATCCAGTCGGAGGCATCGAACTCGAGGACCTTGAGGCGGCGGCTGTAGTAGTCGAAGAACACGCGGGTCGTGTAGCCGGGACCGTCGATGTGGAAGTCGAGGCCGTAGACGTGGCCGACGATCGTGGTCTTGACGCCCTCGTCGAGGGTCAGGTGGACGAGGCCCATGCGCTTCTCGCTCGGGCGAGTCTGGCCCCACTCGCCAGGGGGCGGGACCCCGTCGGCGACGGCGCGGAGCGGGGCGACCTTCGGCGCGTCCTCCGGGTCCTGCTCGGCCGGCGCGGGGGCGGGCGGGGTCGCGGCCTCGGGTGTGGCGTGGGCGTGCTTCATCTGCCGGACGGTCTGGCTCATGGGCTTCCTTCGGGGCTGGGAGAACTTTCGTGCACGAATCCAATGACGCGACCCTGCCACATGAGGGAGCGGGGGTCAAATGGCGTACTGTTCCCGCCACTGCAAGACACTTCGCCGCCGGGAAATCGGCAATGAGGGCGGCGACATACTGAACATTCATACAGCCATCTCCATACGGGGAAGGCGCGCCGCACGCCTTTCGGCGGGCGTGGACCAGTTGAGTGCCTGATGGGGCCTCTGCTCGTTGTAGGTGACCATCCACTCGTTGATGGCGTCGCGGACCTCGGCGGGGGACTTCCAGTCCTTCAGCCAGATGCACTCCTCCTTGAGGGTCCGGATGAAGCGCTCCGCGACGGAGTTTCCGGTCGGGCGGCCGACGGGGGCGAAGGTGTGATCCAGGTTCCACTCCGTGCACGGCGTGTGGCAGTCGTCGCGGGTGTACTGGGGCCCATGGTCGGTGCGGAGTTCGAGGTCGTCCGGGACGGCCGAGGGACTGCCGAAGTGCTCCTCGAGGGCCTGCCGCAAAGGGGCCAGGACCGCCGCGGAGTCCTGGGGCTTGGTCACGCCTATCGCCAGGGCGGTGCGGCAGCCGCAGTCGATGACGGGGGTGATGGCGACGGTGCCGTCGAGCTCCGTCCAGACGGTAGTCAGGTCGGTGGCCCAGCGGCGGTTGGGCTCCTCTGTGAAGATGTGGCGGGCCGTCACTGGTTCACGCCGGCGATCAGGGGATAGTGTCAGTCCCATGTCCTTCATGCTGGCCCAGATGCGCTTGGCGCCGGCGCGGATGTTCTACGGAGGGCGCCGCATGGTCGCCCAGACCTTCCTCACGCCCCATGCGGGGAAGAGCGCGATGATCGTCGTGATCGTCGCGCGCAGCACCTCCGTGGAGGCGGCGGGCTGCCACGATCCGGGGCGTCCCCCGTCGGCGGGCAACGCGACCCCCTTGGCGCTCACAGGGGGCGTAGGCGGGTGCGCTCCCTCGATGGCGGGTGCGCCACTCTCCGGTTCGACGGCGCGGACGACGGCGGACACGGAGGGCCGCGCGTCGGCCACGTTCGCGGGATCCCCCGCGGCCTCGTGGGCGTGTGGCACAGAGGCCTCAGGAGACCCAGCCGTCGGTGGCTGCCCCTCGCCTCGCACAACGCGAAGAGCCGGTCGCTTGGTGCCGCGTGCTGCGTAGTAGGCAGCTCGCGAGATCCCCATTACGCTGCACGCCTGGGTCACTGTAGCGATGCCCGCGTCGGTCTCCAGGCTCATCGTCGCGACCGAGCGGGCTGAGAAGGGTGGCTCTGGCGCTTCCACTCCTCGATGGCCTTGACGGCCAGGGCTCTCTCCACCGAGAGAGATGCTACAAGATCCCGAAGCTGCACGACTTCACGCTCGAGCTCGCGCTCGCGAGGCGACCGGCTGTCGCCCCGGGCTAGCACGGCCTCGATGCCGCCGAGGGCCTGCTCCCGCCAGCCCACCATGGTCTCCGGCAAGACGCCGTACCGCCGAGCTACCTGGTCAACGCTCGCCTTGCCCGACAGCACCGCCAAGACGGCCTCCCGGCGCTCCGCCACGGTTCTGCGACCTGGCCGCCCGCGCACGGCCCCGCCCTGCGCTCCGGAGGCTGGCTCGCTCCGCTCGCCAGCCTCCTCTCCGGGCGGGGCCGTGCGCGGCACCTCGCCCGTCGCCACCTGTTCCTGCTCGTCCTTCTTCACGCCCATGGGGTTGCTCCTCTGTGCCGATCTCCCACCGGTCGTGGTGTTCGGCAACACCGAGCACGAGGCCACTTCTCGGCCCCCTCGGTGTCAACCTCTTGGGCGGGTGCAGAGTGTTGCTGGGGCGCAGCGCCTCGTCGTCGCCGAGGTCCTTGGCGCGGACCTGTGGCCAGCTCCCCGGCGTCGTCCGCCTCGGACGTCACCTTCTCGTCGACCGGGCTTCCCTGGTAGCATGGCTCGATGAGAAGACCGTGCAGTTGGTCGCCGCTCAGCGAGGGGGATGGCCGTGAGAGGTAAACGCAGGATCGCCTCACCTGGAGAGAGCCCTTTCTGGCCAGGCGATGATGGGGAGTTCTCGGAGACGTGGCTCAAGGACTACGCCAGGCACGAGATGAAGCCCTCGTCGTTCCAGACGGCCGAGGGGCACTTCAAGAACCATGTCCTGCCGGTGCCAGGCAAGAGGTCCATCAGCGACATCAGGCCGAGGAGGCGGCCTACGCGGCCAGCAAGGGTGGCCTCACAGCGTCAGCAACCAACATGGGCGCGGCCCTCGTGCGCCGGGTTCGCGGCGGATCGGCCTCGGCCAACCCCGCGGATGTACTCCTGGTACCTCCCGGGGTTGGCCGGGGCCGAGCCGCCCGAAGGCGGCCATGAGGGGCGTGCAGCTATTTGTTGCTGACCCTGCCAACGCGCTGGGCCGCACCGCGGCGCGGGAGCTGGGCTTCACGGACGTGCGCGTCAAGTTGGTCACCCCGGGCTGGGTGGAGACTCCCATGACGGCCAAGGTGCCCGAGGACATGCGCCAGAAGGCGGTGGCCGAGATTCCCCTCGGCCGCCTGGGCGAGCCGGACGACGTGGCGCGCGTCGTGCTCTTCCTCTGCAGCGATCTCAGCCGCCACGTGACGGGCCAGGTGCTCCGTGTCGACGGCGGCCAGCTCATCGGATAAGGAGACTCCCATGGAGCAGACACCGCGAGACGAGGTCCTGGTCAGAAACGTGGCGCCCGGCGACCTGGAGACGATCATCCACATCGACGCCGCCACGGCTGGCCGCCGCCGGGACAAGTTCCTGGCGCTGAAGCTGGCCCAGGCGTTCCGCGACACCGGCATCGCCATCTCGCTGGCCGCGGAGGTGGACGGCCGCGTCGTCGGCTTCCTCCTCGCCCGCGTCTACTACGGCGAGTTCGGCACGGTGGAGCCCTCGGCGGTCATGGACGTGGTGGGCGTCAACCCGGACTTCCAGGACCGCCACGTCGCCTCGGCCCTCATCGACCAGCTCCGCACGAACCTGCTGGCGCTTGGCATACGCCGCCTCCAGACCGAGGTCCCCTGGGACAACACGGGCCTCATCGGCTTCTTCCAGCGCCAGGGCTTCACTCTGGCGCAGCGCGTCTCGCTCGACCTGGACCTGGAGAGGACGCGGCGGTAGGGCGCGAGGGCGTTCGCATCCAAACCAAGGCCCGCGCGGGCGCGCCCACGCGCTCGCGACGGGCCATTTTGAATGCCCCCTCCCCGACGGGTTGACAGAGTCCGCACCAGTCTGGCACGGTGTCGATTGACGCAGCCAGGTGCATCCACCTGCACCCGACTCCAAGAAGCAGGGCACTGCTCGCCAGGAGGCGGCCGTGAGGACTCCAATGAAAGTGACGGGGGGGACCCGAGCGGGCTACCCGACTCTCGAGGAGCTGCTGTGTGATCGGCGTGAGTTTCTGGAGCGGCTGGCCAGGGCGGGGGTCGCCGCCGGAGTGGCGGGCGGGCTCATCGCCGGCTGCGAGCCTGGCAGCGGCATCTTGACGGCGCATGGCGCCTCTGGCGACGGGGGTGAGGGGCCCGTCGCAGACGGAGACGCGGGGCCAGAAGTGCCCGCTTCGCCGGGTGACGCCGGCAGCACGCGTTCGGGGGACCCGGCTCCCCGCGGAGACGCCGACGGGGGCAGCACCGGCCGGCGCAGTGCCCAGGGCGACTCCGGGGGCAGCTCGCCCGAAGACGGTGCATCGCCAGGCCCAGATGACGCTGGCGTACCGGACGACGGGGACGCCGGCCAACCGGACGACACGGCCGCACCGGACACCACCGGCGCGGAGATCTTCGTCGCTCACATACCGAGCGATGGCGTCGCCACCGTCTACCTCAAGACCGGGGGCTACGCCGGGTACAAGCTGGTCATCCAGAGCACGTCGGCCGCATTTCACGCGGCGTACCACGGCACCGTCGCCGGGCAGACCGTGGCTGACGGAGTGATCGCGAGCGTGTGGTGCGGCGATCTCGGCACTGGGGGCGTCGCTTCGATCACTGCGACCCTCCAGGCGGCCTTCGAGCAACACTTTGCAGCGCTGTCCCCTGGTTCGCCGGCGGGGATCGTGTCCCTCGCCCTGAGCGTCCCTTTCTGCGAGCAGTACGCGGAGATCGACGGGGACCTCGCAGACCTCAGCTTCCCGTAACGGCGCTGCGATGAACGTCTCGCTCACGCTCGATCACTGGTGCGACCTCCGCTGCACCTACTGCTACACGGGCTTCAAGTCCCGGCGGCCCATGTCGCTCGACGTCGCAGAGAAGGCGCTCCGTCGCGCATTCGCCCGGCCCGAGCCGCTCACCCGTGTGAGCTTCTTCGGTGGCGAGCCGCTGCTGGCGCTCGATCTGCTCGATACCATCGCGACGCGGGCGCGGGAGCTCGCCGACCAGGCCGGCGTCAGGGTCTGTTTTGCGGTCACTACCAACGGGACGCAGCTCGCGACCGGGCGCTCGGAGGTGTTCGACGTGCTCCGCCGCCACAGAGTGCTCGTCACGGTGAGCATCGACGGCGACGAGGCGGCGCACGACGCCGGCCGGCGGGGGCCGGGCGGGCATGGGAGCTTTGAGCGGGTGGTCGCCGGCCTGAGGCTCGCCAAGGAGCGGCTCGGGCCCGTTCGGACGCTCTCCGTGGTCCACCCTGGCAATGTGCGACGCCTCCCTGCGTCGTTCGCCTTTCTGCGCTCCTTGGACGTTCGCCAGCTCGCCTTCAACCTGGACTACTCGGCGCACTGGGATGCCGAGTCGATAGGCGAACTCGATCAGGCCTACGTGGAGCTCGCAGACAACGCCATCGCCGCTTTCCGGGCTGGCGAGGACTTCGTCCTTCGGCCCTTCCATACGCGGATCGTGAGCCAGGTGAAGGGCGGCTGGCCCGAGGAGGGGCGGTGCGACTTCGGGAGCAAGGACCTCGCCGTTGCGCCATCGGGGCGAATCTACCCGTGTGACCGTCTCATCGGTGAGGACGGCCCCCGCGAGGAGCCGCTCGTGATTGGGCACGTGGACACGGGAGTCGACCTCCATCGCCTCCTCGCCTTGAGGCGCCCCAAGGATCAACTCAAGCCGGACTGCGAGGGCTGTGCGCTCGACCGGCGCTGCGTGTGGTGGTGCGGTTGCATCAACCACGCAGCCACCGGGCGCACAGACGGGGTGGAGGGGCTGCTCTGCCATACGGAGCAGGTCGTCATCCGTGAGGCAGACCGGGTCGCGACGACCCTGTTCGCCGAGGGAAACACAGCCTTCTTCTCGCGCTACTATCTGGCAGCGGCGAAGGCCGTGAGCGCCCAGGTCCCGCTGGCGCCCAACGTGGCCAAGGCGTCAGTGGACCCCGCGCCGTAGGGGTCTGCGCCCGGCCCCCTCCACTCGTCGCTGCATCCGCATTTGCAGCGAATGCTCCTTCCCGACCCAGGCGACCTCCTCCGGACGCCTGGGAGTACCGTGTCCCGGTAGCTTTCCTTCAGCGTCTTCGCCCTGTTTGAAGCGCTCTCCTTCCTCGGGGAATGTTCTCCCTTGTTGGCTCCCCGGCGAACGCCACACACGAGAATCACACCGGGACTTGTTCCGCAGTGGTGTGGCTCGCCACCATGACGCCCTCCCCCTGGAGGGGGGCTCACTGTACGGGGCCGGTATTGGCAGCCCGACCCCATTACCCGTGGAGGACGAGGCGTATGACGTCTGCCTGTGCTGGACGACTGAGGGCAGCCCTCCCGAAGGCAGGCGGAGGAGCCTGCTTCTCCCAGACAGCGACAGAGCCGTCGTCCTCTCGGCCGGCCACGAGATGGGTCCGGGCGATCTCGTGAGGATCAGCGGCGCTCCCGAGGAATCCCACTTCTTCCTGGGCACGGGCCACGGCACCGTCCTGACGCTTGGTATCGCGACCGAGCCCTCCCCTCGCACGACGCACTTGGCAACCGAGCGAGCAATGGATCGAGCGCCTACTGGAGCAGCGGGCTCAGGTCCACGTCGACGAGGACGCCTGCGGCCCCCGCGCTGCCGCCGCTGCCGTTGGGGGCGCTTCCGGCCGGAGCGCCGGGCCCGCCCGCCCCTGGGGTGCCGCCGGCCAGGGTGATCGTGCCGCCCGCGGCCCGGCTCAGCCACGCAAGGACCACGGCGCCACCGTTGCCGCCGGCACCGCCGCCGCCACCGCCCGCCACGCCGCAGACTCCGCCGCACTCACAGCCGCCGCCACCGTTGCCGCCGTTGCCACCGACCGCCGCGATGGTGCCGACCGCGGCGATCTTCTTCGCGACGACGACGATGAGCCCTCCGTTGCTGCCGCTGCCGCCGCCACCGCCGCCACCTCGCTGGCAGCCGTTGGCGCCGCCGCCGCCGCCGCCGCCGCCGGGAGAGCCCGACGTCGTGAACTTGGCCAGGTCCGCGTAGTCGACCATGTGAAGCAGGGTGTGGAGCGTGGGCAGCGTGAGCTTCGGGTTCTTGGTCAGCGAGCTGGGCCCCCCGGACCCGCCGCTGCCGCCGCTCGTGCCGGTCCCGCCGCCGCCGTTGCCGCCCTTCGGGCCCGCAGCGCCGAGCAGGCAGGCGACCGCGGCCTGGCCGGAGCCGCCCCCACCGCCCGGACTCCCTGACGGGCACCCGTTGCACTGGCCATTGCCACCACCGCCACCACCGCCACCGGCGACGATGGGCGGCAGGAAGCCGCCTGCGTCACCAGCGCCCCCGCTCCCCGCTGCCCCACCAGAGAAGCAGTAGCCCTGGCAGGTGCCGCCTGAGGATCCGTTGCTGCCGTTGCGCTCGATGGTGCCGTTGTTGGTCAGGGTCCCGCTGACGAAGATCATCCACCCGGCCGGCCGCAGCGTCGCGCCCGCATTGATGGTCAGGTTCTTGTAGTACATGTTGCGGGCCAGGGTGACGGTCCCCGTGATGGTGACGTCGCCGTCGGACCCATCGCCGAAGACCTCCCTCGAGACCATCGCATCCACGTAGCCCTTGGTGGCGACGTCGCTCGGGACCGACGGCTCCGGCAGCCCCGTCAGCGCGTGCCCCCGCATGTCCAGCGACGCGTTGCTCGCCACCGCCTCCCCCGACAGGGAGTGGACGTGCAGCGCCCAGCTCACGAGGTCGCCCGGCGGTGAGAAGCTCGGCACGTCGTCGACGATCTTCAGGGTCCACACCCCCGCCATGGGCTGCCCCTCGAACGGCGTGAGCGCCTCGAACGGCGTCAGGGTCGTCGGGAAGGTGCCGGTGATGTCGGGCCCGACCAGGTTGCGGGCGACCAGCTTCACGGTGCTCCCCGCCGGCGAGGTCAGCGTCACCGTGAGGTCCTTCACGTCCACGTAGGCGACGCTCAGGTCCACCGACATGGACATGATGGTCCCCACGTCGGGCAGCGTCACCGAGGACGTGACGCCGACCAGGCCCTCGGTGAGCGGCGCGACGGTGCCGTTGGCCCCGCTGGTGTCGAAGGTGTTTGTCAGGGTCCCGTTGCTCACGTCCTCCAGCAGGGCGCCACCCGAGAGCTGCCCCAGCAGGGCGGCGTCGAGGGCACCCGCGCCGATGCAGCCGGTGCAGTCGATGCGCAGGTCATCCCACGTCCCCGTCACGTCCCCTCCGAAGAGGGTCGCTGCGGTCAGGTCGTCGGAGGCGTCCTGATCCCACCCGGGGAGCACAGCCGCCACGCCCGCCGGGTCGAGCTCCTGGGCGCCGACGCAGCCGCTGCACGCGAGCGCCCCGGCCACGGCCGCCTCGACCGCCAGGGCCGCGTGGAACGCGTGGCCCGTGGCGCCCACCCGCCGGCGCGGCAGCTCAGGGTCCGTCTCCACCTTCATGCCGAGCCACAGCTCAGCGTGCTCACCGAAGAGGGACGGGCTCAGCGGCGAGTGGGAGCCCAGCATGACGTGGAACGCGCCGTTGCTGACCGTGAGGCACCCCGAACCCGCGCCAGCGCACGTGCCGGTAGGCGGCCACGCCTCGGTCCAGAGGGGTGACCCTCCGGTCTCCCCTTCGTAGAGCGCAAACGTGACGGCAAAGCTCCCCTCGGCGACCGGCATGCCAGCGTTGTCGCGCAGCACCCCCTGGAGAGGCATCTGGAGCGGAGCGGCAACAGCGGACGAGGTCACCAGAGCGACACCGAGCAGGACGCAGGACCACCGAGCCATGGACTCCTCCCACGGGCCCTTGCGCGAGGGCGCATCGTGGTCGGAGCGTATCGCGGCGAGGCCCCGAGGTCCAGCGCGGATTGAGCCGCCGCACCACGAGCGCCGGGCTCGCGGCGCGGTGGAACGACCCTTCCCGTCGCCTTGACCCGCCCCCCTCCGAAGGCGTATCAGCACCGGGGATCTGCACCGGGAGCCACGTAGCCCTTGCTCTTCAACAGCCTCGAGTTCCTGATCTTCTTCCCGACGGTCTACGCCGCCTATCTCGCCCTCTCCCGGTGGCACCGCGCCCAGAATCTACTGCTGCTCGCCGCGAGCTTTCTGTTCTACGGCTGGTGGGACTGGCGCTTCCTCGGGCTCATGGTCTTCTCCATCACCGTGGACTTCGGCATCGGGCGGGGGCTCGGGACCGTCGCCGAGCAACGGCGCAAGGGGCTCCTGCTCGCCTCGGTGGTCACACAGCTCGGGGTCCTCGGCTTCTTCAAGTACTTCGGGTTCTTCGCCGAGAGCCTGGTCACGGCGCTCCGGGCCGCCGGCGTCGAGGCGCACGCGCCGACGCTCCGCGTGCTCCTCCCGGTCGGCATCTCCTTCTACACCTTCCAGACCATGAGCTACACGGTGGACGTCTATCGGCGCCAGTTGGAGCCCGTCAGGCGCTGGACCGACTTCGCCTTGTACATCTCGTTCTTCCCCCAGCTCGTCGCGGGCCCCATCGAGCGCGCGACGCACCTGCTCCCCCAGGTCCTGTCACGGCGCACGGTGAAGGCCGAGGGCGTCCACACCGGCCTGTATCTGGTGATGGTCGGGCTGTTCAAGAAGATCGTCATCGCGGACAACCTCGCGGTCGTCGCCAACGAGGTCTTCGACGGCTACGCCTCGTTTCGCGGGGCCGACACGCTGATCGGCGCCCTGGCGTTCACGTTCCAGATCTACTGCGACTTCTCCGGCTACAGCGACATCGCCCGGGGCGTGGCCCGCATGATGGGCTTCGACATCATGGTGAACTTCCGCCTGCCGTACTTCGCGACGAGCCCGAGCGACTTCTGGCGGCGCTGGCACATCTCGCTCTCCACGTGGCTCCGCGACTACCTCTACATCGGCCTCGGCGGCAACCGCGGCAGCGAGTGGCGGACCTACCGCAACCTCGCGCTGACCATGCTCCTCGGCGGGCTCTGGCACGGCGCGGCCTGGAACTTTGTCCTCTGGGGGGCCTTCCACGGCCTCATCCTGGTGATCTACCGTCGGGTCGAGACCTGGCGCGCTGCCAGCGGGCACCCGCCAATCCACTGGCTGGGGCTCGCGACCCCGCTGAAGATGCTGCTGATGTTCGCGCTGACGGTGGTGGGGTGGATCCTCTTCCGCTCCCACTCCGCAGACCAGGCGTGGCAGATGCTCGTGCGCATCGGGTGGGAGACGTCACCGCGCACCGCGGAGCTGGCGCGCACTCTCCTGTTCTACGCAGGGCCGCTGGTGGTCGCGCAGATCGCTCAGCAGTGGCGCCGGGACCTGCTGCTGTTCCCCAAGCTGCCCGCCCCGGTGCTCGGCCCCGTTTATGGCGTCATGATCGCGCTGATGCTCGTGCTCGGCGTTCGCGAGTCCATGGAGTTCATCTACTTCCAATTCTGACGAGATGACACAGAGACCCAGAGACTGGCTCCCGACCGAGCTGCCCACCCCGACGCGCGCGCGCCAGGTCGCCCTGATCCTGACCCTCGCCGTGGCCTCGACCCTCGGCCTCAACGCCCTCGCCGGCGAGGCCCTGGAGGAGCTGACCACCAACCGAGGCTACTGGCTCGTCCACCAGAAGTGGGATCTGCTGGACTCACTGGACGAGCCGGTGGACTGGCTGATCCTGGGAGATTCGAGCTGCAACCAGGGAGTGCGGCCAGACGTGTTCGAGACTCGGCTCGGCGAGTCCGCCGTCAACCTCTGCACCGTAGGCGACCTCCTCGCAGTCAACGACGCGTGGATGCTCGAGCGCTACATCGAGGACTACGGCTCTCCGAGGCACGTGGTCGTCGTGCACGTCTATGACATGTGGTACAGGGACGTGCGCTTCCTGAATCGCCAGCCGCTCCTCGCCAAGATCCCGCTGCCCTGGGACTTCTGGGAGGACCTGGACCCCGCGGTCAGTCTCGACTCGAGCCAGGAGAACAAGCTCTTCGTGGCCCGCTACCTGCCGCTCTGGGCCGAGAACAAGACCCTGGCGTCGTGGCTCCACCACCCGTCGCTTGTCCTCGACCGGGACTTCGAGCTCACCGAAGACGGCTTCATGGGGCTCGATGAGCCGAATCCGAAGAACGTGCGCAAGGATGCTCGCGAGCACCTACAGTTCACACGCTCCCAGCGATTCTCCCTGTCGCCCATCAATCGCGACGCCCTGGAGCAGATTGGCGAGCTGTCCGACCGCCACGGCTTCGACGTCTGGCTGGCGTCGGGCCCCCTGTGGGAGGGGGTCTGGGGAGACCCGCACTTCCGCCGCTACTTCGACGCCACCATGAGGGGGCTCGCGGAGGTGGCCGCTGGCCATGACCACATGCGAGTCGTGTTGCGCGACCCCGTGCGCTTCCCGGACGAGGACATGGAGAACGTCGACCACCTGACGGAGGACGCGGCGGCAGTCTACACGGAGCGCCTCATCGACGCGGTGCATCCGGGACGCTGACCGGGTCACCGCAGCTCGCTGAGCTCCCCCAGGGTCGGGCGGCGAACCTCGAGGACCAGCACGTCGAAGGCCACGTCCATGCCGGCAAAGGGGTGGTTGAAGTCCGCGACGACCGTGTCGCCGTCCACCTCGGCGACCCAGAAGGGGAGGCTCGTGCCGTCGTCCGCCGCCGCCTCGTGCTGCGCGCCCACACCAAGAACGGCGTCCTCCGGGAAGGCGGCGCGCGGGATGGCGCGCACCGCGTCTGCGTCGTACTCACCGTACGCGAGGGCGGGCGCGAGCTCGACGACATAGCGCTCACCCGCCCTGCGGCCGTGCAGCGACTGCTCCAACCCCGCCACGAGCCTCCCCGTCCCCAGGATCGCCCGGATCGGCTCTACGGTCACGTCGAGCATGTCGCCCTCCGCGTCGAGGAGGCGATAGTGGAAGGCGACCAGCAGTCCCGGGGCTGCCTGGAGGTCTGTCTCGCCAGTGGGGGCCATGGCGCTCAGCCTCCGACCAGGAAGTCGACCACTGCGCCGGTCTTCTTGTCTACGACGATTCGCGCGTCATAGTCCGGGCCCGGGTAGTCGATGTGGCGGCGCCACTCCACGACGAAGGTGGTGTCCGTCTCCTCGACCTCCAGGGTGGAGTCCGGGGAGATGGTGACCTTCCCGGCGATGTGCGCGGTGGCGACGTCGATGGCCTTCTGGGGCGTGATCACCGTCTCACCTCCCTTGGCTGCGGCGGGCGTCGGTGGGGCCGGCGCTTGGGCCGCCGGCTGGGAAGGGCACGCTGCGAGGAGCAGCGCGCCCATGAGCAGGGTTGCGCGGCTCATGGGGGGGTCGCCCTCCGTGAGGGCGGCACCACGTCGTAGAGCTGCACGGGCGAGTCGATGGGGTGCCCCTCGGGCGCCGGGTTGACCGTGTAGTCGTGGGCGAGCCCAGGACGACCGTAGGTGGTGGACCACCTGTAGTCACCGTCCGAGGGCCCCGTCCCGCGCCCGCCGGTCCGCCACCGGGTCGGCGTGTGGGTGTGGTACCAGGCGACCGTGAAGGTCCCACCCGCGTTGGGGGCGGGAGCCGCGGGGCTGTCCGCCGGAGCCGCCGGGAAGCCGTTGAGAGCCGCGCCAGTGGTGTTGTTGACCGTGTTCCCCACCGTCTCCCCGGCCTTCTGGTACGCCAGGGTCGTGGAGTTGTACTGAATCCAGAAGCCCTCCTCGCGCCGGCTCCCGTCGCTGGTCGCAGCCTTGGTGGACGCCCAGGCCGCGTTGAACCAGGCGACGCAGGTGGCGTTGGTCTTGACGGTCGCCAGGTCCATGAACTGGACCAGGACGGCCACCTCGTTCGAGACTGCTGGCGCCGCCGCCGTCTGGGCGGTCACCCGCACCTTCATGTTGCCAGGGCACCGCATCCGCACGGACGCCTGCGCAGCGGTGCCCGTTCCCAGCGCGAACCAGCTCCCCCCCGACGCCCGCTTGATCTCGAACGTGTAGCCCGTCGCCGTCCCACCGGCCACGGCGGCCGTCAGGTTCACGTTGTCGCCGACGGTGACAACCGCTGGCGCGCTGAGGGTCGCGGTCGGAGTCTGGGCGGGCGTCTGGTTTCCAGTACCGCCGCCCTGCTGCTGACCCTGTTGGGCCTGCTGACCCTGCTGTGCGCCACCGCCCCCGAGGAGCCCCTGCGCGACCATGGTCCCCAGCGGCCCGAAGAGCACACCGGCCCCGGCGATGATCAGATCGCTGGTCGTCCCCTCCTGCGGTCCCCCTTCCCCAGGCGCCCGCCGCTCCTGCGACTGGTGGTCCCCTGTGGGGCGCTCCTCCTCTGCCCGACTTCGAGTCTTCTGCGTCATGATCTCGCTCCTCTGGTCTGAAGGGTGGAACGGACGAGTTTGCCGGTCGCCCGACACTCCTGGGCGGCGGCGGCCTCGAGATCTTCCAGGGTCAGCGGGGTGCCTCGCCCCATGGCGGCGTAAGCCCCTCGCAGGATCACGTTGCGGATGTGCCCGCCTGCGAGCTCGTAGGACCGTCCCAGGTGGGCCGGGTCGAGGCGTCCCGCCACCGGGAGCTCCGGCGGCATCAGCCGCTCCCAGAGCGCCGCCCGCAGGGTGGCGTCCGGGAACGGGAAGGTGATCTTGAACAGGATCCGCCTCCGCAGCGCCTCGTCCATGCTGCGGTCCAGGTTCGTGGTCAGAACGAGGATGCCCTCGAAACGATCTATCTCCTGCAGGAGGACGTTGACCTGGATGTTCGAGTACCGGTCGGACGAGGTCTCTACCCGGACCCGGTTTGTCAGCAGTGAGTCCGCCTCGTCGAAAAGCAGGATGGCCTGACGCGCCCGCGCCTCCGCGAACACCTCCCGCAGCCGCTGCTCCGTCTCGCCGATCCACTTGGACAGGATGTCCGGGATGCTGATCTCCAGGATGGGCATCCCCAGCTCACCTGCCAGGACGTCCACACAGAGGGTCTTGCCGGTGCCGGGCTCGCCGACCAGCAAGGCGGTCACGGCCTTGCCGGTGCTCAGGCTCCGTGAGAAGCCCCAGCGGGCGAGGACGTCGCTCCGAGAGCGGCACGCCTCCAGCAAGGCGAGGACCTCGCCCTGGCACTCGTCCGGGAGCACGAGCGAGTCCACGCCGAGGCGCCGGGGGCGGCGCAGGGAGCGACCGTCCGACTCTCCGAGCTGCACCCAGGCCCCCCCCAGCAGATCCGCCTGCGTGACGGGAGTCGAGCGGCCAGCGGCCGCAGACCGCGCCCAGGAGGCCGCCTTGGCGATTGCCCGCCCGTCCAGATCGAACTGCTCGGCGAGCGCGTCCAGGTTCACGTCGCTGGCCAGCGGCACGTCGGGCGGGAGGAACACCTCCCAGAGCTGTGCCCGCTCGGCGGCCCCGGCCCCCTCCAGCGGGACGGTCTCCCGAGCCACGCGCCCGAGGGCCCGGACCGCCTCGCCCGTCTCACAAGTCACGATCACCGCGGCGTCGGCCAGGCGGAGCGCCGCCACGAGCGCGGCCTCGGCGGCGGGGCCCGCGGCGAGCACCGCCTCCCCGGGATCGACGACCACGACGGCCCCAGCGAGGCGAGCGGTCCTGCAGGCACGCTGCAGATGGAACCCGATCATGCCCGGGGTCGAGCGTCCGAGCCGGCGCCCGTCGAGCTCGACGACGGAGGCCCCAACCTCCCGCGCCAGCGCCCGCGCCAGCACGGTCTTTCCGCAGCCGGCGGGACCCTTGAGCACGAGGACGGGCGGACTTGGTTGGGCGTCAGCGACCCGGAAGCAGCCGCGCAGCGCCCGCTCCAGCTCGGCCTTCTTCGCGACGGGGAGCACGACGTCCAGCAACTGCTCGACGGGCTGAAAGACGCGGCCCACCTGCCGCGAGAGATCGTCCTCGGGGGACTGCCCGAGCAGCCAGGCGAAGATGTCACCGGAGAGGGTGACACGCCGCACGAGCAGCGGCGTGGCCCACTCACCCGCGCCGCGCAGCTCCACGAGCTGTGCGTCAGCGAGTGGCGCGTCGGGCAGGAAGCGCCCCACGAGGAGCGGGAGGTCATCGGGGGTCTCGGCCACGGCCCGGGCCAGCAGGTCCACGTCCAGCCAGTCCTTGCTCGTCGGGTGAAGCTGCTTGAGCCGCTCCCACACCCGACCGTCGACGGCCGAGGCGAACAAGACGTCCAGCAGGAGGCGGTCGGCGGCGTCCAGACTGAAGGTCTCCGCCACCCGCTGCGCCGGCGGCATCAGCCCTGCCGCAGCCCCCGCCTGCAACGTGGCCTTGCGCCGGTCACTCCCCGCGAGGTACTCCGCCTGCCATGCCGGCAGATCGCTGGTGGCCGCCCGCAGCCCGAGCAGCGCGAGCGCCCAGCCTGCGGTGTCGGCGGCGACCTGCCGGCAGAAGTCCTCGTAGGCGGTCCTCGGAGGCGTGTCCACGGCGTGCATCCTCGCGCGTGCGGATCACTCTGGAGCCGGATCAGGGTATACGCGCCGGCCTGTGAGGGCAATGGCTCAATCTTGGTGGGCGGCACACGGCGAAGACTTGGAGTGCGCGGCGCCGAGAAGAGCGGAGCGACACCAGCGCGGCCGCGAGAGGTGGAGGGTCGAGCTACTGGGACAGCGGCGAGTTCAGCAGGATCTCGACGGCCGACTCCACGGTGATCGCGAGGTCCGCGTGTCCGTTCGCGTCGAAGTCTGCGGACGCCAGCGACCAGGGGGTGCCGGGGATGGCCGGCTGCTGGTCCACCGAGAACAGCCAGTCGAGCGAGCCCTTGGACGTCTGGTTCTCGATGATGGCCAGCGCGCTACCCACGGAGAGACCCACGGCCAGGTCCATCTGTCCGCCGCCGGCCAGCTCCGCGGCGACGAGCCCCCGAGGCTGAGAGGGCAGCAGCACCTGCACGGCAGGCTTGAAGGAGAGGCCGGCCGGCAAGGACACATTGAGGACGGTCTCGACGGCGGACGCCGCCGGCCGCGTCACCGCAAGGTCCACCCGGTTGTCACCGTTCAGGTCGGCAGCGACCACCACGTCCGCCTCGGGTCCCATGCCGACGCCATAGAACTCGGCGAACACGGCGTCATCGGGCTCGGCCAGGTTCGTCAGGACACCCACGGAGGCGCAAACGACGACCAGGTCGTTGCGGGTGTCCGCGCTGATGGGAGCGATCAGCACCTTCTTCGGGTAGCAGCCCTGGATGCCCGGGGCCGGGGTGAAGGCGAGGGAGCCCTCGGTGGTGCGGTTGAGCAGCACCGTGACGCCGTTGCCCTGGAGGTTGCCCGTGGCGATGTCAGGCACCTTGTCGCCGTCCAGGTCGCCGACGGCCACGGCCTGAGGAATGCCAAACGCCGGGAAGTCCTGCCCCGCAGAGAAGGCGACCTGCTGGGCCGAGCTCGACAGGAACACCCGGACCATGTCCGAGTGCGCCACCACCAGGTCGGGGCGCCCGTCGCCGTTGAGGTCCCCGGCGGCGAGCGCCCCGGGGCTCTGCGCGTCCAGGTCGATGCGCGCACCGAAGCTCGCCACCCCTTGGACCGTCGTGTTGGGGAACACGCTGACGGCCTCTGCCTCATTGCTGACCGCCGCCACGTCTGGACGCCCGTCGCCGTCGAAGTCCGCCGTGATGACCTGCGTGAAGGTGCAGCAGGCGCTCAGGTCCTGGTCCAGCAGCACGAAGCCCTCCGCGGGCGTCGCGGGCTGGACCTGCACCGACACGGTGCCCTCGGCGGTGGCCATGTTCACGTCCTGCACGATGTAGACGAAGGTGTCCGCGCCCGTGAAGCCCTGCTTGGGCGTGTAGGTCACGCCGTTGTCTGGACCGATCTCGACCGATCCACCCTCACCGGGGATGACGTCGATGACCCGCAGCTCCACACCCAGGTCGTTCGCCAACACCGGGATGAACACCGGGACCCCCGCCTTGGTGGAGGCCTGGTCCGGGTTGGCGATGAGCTCGCTCACGCCGCTCTTGGAGAAGGTCCATGTCTGGGATGGTTTGGAGCCAGCCGTGGTCCACGCGACGACGCGCCAGTGCCAGGGGCCCGCGCCCTTGAGCAGCTTCTCGTGCACCGGGTAGCTCGTCGCGTAGGTCAGCACGTCGATCAGCAGATCCGGCTTCGTGAAGCTCTGGGACATGGACACCTGCACCTGCACCATGCCCGCCTGCCCCTCGGGCAGCTCCCACTGGAGCGTGACGGGCATGGCCGCGGCCGCCCCGTTCTGGGGTGCGACCAGGGTCACGGGGGCGGGGTCCGCGATGACCGGAGGCGTGATGGTCGTGGTGGTGGTGCCCTCGCCCGCCTCGAGCTGGCCGTTCATGGGGGTCGGCTCCTGCTCCAGGGTCGTGCACGCGAAGCTCGGGCCCGGGTCGTGGAGCTGCACCCAGAAGGCGCCGGGCTGCGCCGGCAGCCGGATCTCGTACATGGTGTGCGGCTCGTCCAGGTTGGGAGACGGCCCATAGGCGGCCGCACCCTCGACGCCCTCGGTCTCCGGATCCACCAGCTCGCCATTGCGCCGCACCTCGACGTGCTGGTCGCCGTAGGCGCGCACGTCCCAGGCCTCGGCGCCGCCGCCCGTGTAGACGTAGAACTGGTTGTAGCAGTCCGGCTCGATGGCGTCGCCGTTGTAGAACCAGTCGTTCAGGATCCAGAGGTTCTCGCCGTCGAAGTCCGCGTAGAAGTAGGTGTACATGCCCTTGGCGGCGGTCACGTCGTACCACTCGTGCTCCGTCACGCCGGACACCCAGTCCGTGAAGCCGCCGTCGACGGTGTGCGGCCACGCGCTGCCCGGGTTGACCACCGGCGCCTCCTCGGCCTCGGTCGCCGTCGTGAACGTCACCGCGTCGTCAGCAGACGCCACGGGGAGACCCAGGCCGTCCTTGACGCCGCTCAGGTCCAGGGAGCAGGACTTGCCGGCAGGCATCGGGGAGCGGGGGCGGAAGCGAATCGTGGTGCCCTCGGGCGACAGGACGGGGTCGCCCTCGACGGCGACGCCGTCGCACTTCAAGGTCACGGTCTGAGGCGTCACCGAGGCCGGTGACACCGGCTTGCTCAGGGTCACCGGGATGAGCCGGTTTCTGGGCATGGCCTCGCGGGTCGGCCCCGGGATGCTCGCGGACACGAAGGGCGGCACGCCGGCCACCTCGCCGCTCTTGCCGCCGCCGAACACGACCGTGCCGCCGGTGACCGCGATCCAGGCCGGGAGCTTGCCCTTGTTGGTGGTGAGCGCCCTTGGGGAGCCGAAGTCGGACACGTCCAGGGTGGTGACCGCCTCGCGCTCCAGGCCGAGGACGACGGTGCGGCCGAAGAGGCCGATGCTCGTCACGTCGTCGACCTCCGGGGACTCGTAGACGAGCGCCGGGGTGGAGGGCCCGAAGTCCAGGACTTGGAGGCCGACGCCCTTCGAGGCCACGATGACGCGGGAGCCCTTCGCGACCAAGCCCTTGAGATCGCCACCGACGGCGATCTCGGCGCCCTTGGCCAGCTTGCCGTCCTGCCCTGGCTTCCACGCCGAGACCTTGCCCGCCGCGTCGCCGACGAACAGCGCCCCGCCACCCGCGACGAGCTGGGTGGCCGGACCGGGGAGCACCACTGGCGCCTCAAGCGCGATGGAGACCGTCCCTGTGCCGCGGGTCACGGCCAGCGGCTGAAGGGTGCTGCCCGAGAGCACGAAGAGGCGGTCACCGATGCGCGCGAGCTGAAGCGCGTCCTTGCCGAGGGTGGGCACCGTGAGCTTGCCCAGGCTGGGGGGCGCCCCCTCTGCCAAGGCCAGGGCGCTCATGTCGATGGCCTGGACGGCCCCGGTCGCGTCCGCGATGTACGCGATGCCGCTCGCCTCGTCCCAGGCCACGGCGAGGACCTTGCCGTCGGTCACGATGGGGCCGCGTTTGACGGGCGAGGCCGGGTCTGACACGTCGAGGACGTCGCAGTCCTTGTCCTCGAACAGCAGGAAGACCCACGGGCCGGCGCTGATGCTGGCGGAGACCGCCTTGTCGAAGCCGACGGTGGCGACGACCGCCGCCTCCTCCGCCTCGTCGATGCCCATGCCGGGAGTGCCGCCGGTGTCGCCGCCCACGTCACCGCCGGCGTCGCCCGTGGCGTCTCCTCCGCCGGTGTCGCCGCCGGTGTCGCCGCCGGTGTCGCCGCCGGTGTCGCCGCCGGTGTCGCCGCCGG
>BTVJ01000026.1:0-95287 GCA_045863395.1 Myxococcales bacterium | reverse complement strand
CCGGGCTCTCCGCGTAGGCCCCGTCGGGCGCGAGGATGTGCAGGTGAACCATCAACGTCGCGGCGTCGGCCGCTCGCGGTATGACCACGACGGAGCCGGGGTGGCAACGGTCCCCCACCCGCCGCTCGGCGCGGGCGCACAGCCAACCGTGCAGCACCTCCACCACCTGCCGCACGACGTCGTGACACGTGACCCCGCGCGCGGCGTGCCACGCCTCCACAGTGGCCGCAAGACCACGCCGTTGCTGGTCGAGTCAACAGGATCCCTGCACACCAGGCCACCGCGTCTCGTCCCACTGGGGGCCCCCGAGACTCCCGTGGGACGGTCGTTGAGGGCCCTGATGAGTGGCGCCGTGGTCTGCGACCCGACGAGCGAGGCTCACTTCACCGCCGCGAGCGCGTCGAACCGGCTCGTGGACCCGAAGCTGACCGGCGCATCCGACGAGACGCCCACCTTCGCCCCCGCCAGCGGGTCTCCGGGGCGGCGGCGCCACCCCGCCGGACGACGGCTTCTTCGACAAGACGGCGACCTACGTCGGGGCGGTCGGCGCCGACGACTGGACGACCGGCTGGACCGCCTGGCCGAAGGACTGAGCGCCGCGCCGGGGGAGACTCACCGCGCGACAGTCTGTGCCACGCTTCCGGCCTGCGCGCCGGCACAGCCCAGCGCCACGGGCCGCCCCTCCGACTCCTTGCACTGCTTGTAGAGGCAGCGCAGGAATGGACTCTCCTTGCTCTCGTAGAGGTGGAGCGACCCGCCGCGGCAGACCTTGAACTGGGGGCAGCCGTCGCAGTCTCCCTTGCGCATCCACGAGCGGTCGCGCAGGTCCTCGTAGCGCTCGTCCCACACTGTCTTGAAGCGGTCCGTGCGGACGTGGCCCTGGTCGAAGGCGGCGGGCAGCTCCGGGCAGGCGCCGATGCGGCCGTCGTGGCGGATGCCGGCGATGGTGATGCCCGCGCGGCACTGGCACAGGTAGGGGCGGACGTGGCCCTCGAAGCGGTTGCCGAGGAAGCCCTCCTCGCTGAACTCCGGGGACGGCATCAGCTTGTCGCGGCGCGCCGCGCGCACGTATTCGAGAAGGGCCCGCACGTCGTCGGCCGTCGGCACGAGCTCCGGGTTCTCCGCGGCGCGGCCGATGGGCATCACCGGGGCCACTCGCCAGAGCGGCACCCGCAGCGACGCGACGAAGCGGCGCATCTCGTCCAGGCGGGCGAGGGCCGGGCGCGTGATGGTGCTGATGATCTCGAGCTTGCCCCGGTAGTTGGCGTCTCTCAGGTGCCCGACCGCCGCGACCACCTTGGCTGCTGCCCCGCGGCCCCGCAGCGCGTCGTTTACCTCCGGCACCCCGTCGAGGCTGAGCGAGATGGACCGGATGCCCGAGCGGACCAGGTCCTGCGCCATCGTGGCGTCGAGGAGCTGGCCGTTGCTGACCATGCCGTACCGGAAGCCGAGGCGCTGGAGCGCCCGGAAGAGCTCGAAGATGCCCTCTTTCAGGAGCGGCTCGCCGCCCGTGACGGCGATCATGACCTGGCGGGGGTCGAAGTCCCGGGCGATCTGCTCGACGACCCCCACCCACTCGGTGACGTCCATCTCGTCGGGGGGCAAGCGGCCCGTGCAGGAGCTGCCGCAGTACCGGCACGCCAGGTTGCAGCGGCGCGTCACCTCCAGGAAGAGGTAGCGCAGGGGGTGGGTGTCGCACAGCTCGTCGGTGCGGGCGGCGTGGCGCTCCCAGACCAGGCGGGTGCGGATGCGGTCGACGACGGTCGTCACGGTAGTGGCTCACACATGGGGAAGTTGATGGTGCCCCCGCATCCATCCGAGAAGGTGTTGTCCTTGTCGCAGTACCAGCCGGCACCGTACCACGCCACGCAGTCCTCGTCGGACGTGCAGGGCGGCGGGCCGTAGAAGGCGATGGGCGGGCAGTCCTTGTCCTCCAGGTCGGCCGGCGCGGCGGCGTCCACCGGCTGAGGGCCGTAGTAGACCACCGGGCCACCGTCTGAGCTCTGCGGGACGTCGTCGAGCGCGTCCACCGGCTGCGGACCATAGTAGACCACCGGGCCCGTGTCCGACTGCTCCGGCACGTCGTCGAGCGCGTCCACGGGCTGGGGACCGTAGTAGACCACCGGGCCCGTATCCGACTGCTGCGGCACGTCGTCGAGGGCGTCCACCGGCTGGGGACCATAGTAGACCACCGGGCCCGTGTCCGACTGGGGCGGAACGTCCCCGATCACGTCCACCGGCTGGGGGCCGTAGTAGACGACGGGGCCCGTGTCCGATTGCTCCGGGACATCGGAGACGGCGTCCACCCCCTCTGTGGCGTCGGTGGCGTCGGCCGTCGGCGGGCCATAGTAGACCGAGGGCTCCTCCTCCGTGGTGTCGCAGCCGGTGAACAGCTCGACGATCATCAGCGCGAGCGAGAGCATGCCGAGGAGCAGGAAGGAGCGCAGCTTGCGCAGGGCGCGGGAGGTCCGAAGCAGGGCGCGGGAGCGAAGGGGGAGAGCCATGTCTGCCTCCAGGGCGTAGAGGGGCCCGGGTGCAGTGTCGCGCCGTCCCAGGGGGGGCACAAGGGCGGATCCGGGGTGCTTGAAGATCGCCCAGACCCTTTGAAACCGGACTGTTTCGGGGCGAGTTGTCCCCTCGGGACGAGTCTCTGGGGTCGCGGCAAGCACGAGCGCCCGACGCCGCGGTGTGTGAAGATTCTGCGCATCGAGGGAACGACCGCGACAGATCGCCGCTTGAAGATCACGCCGAATTGCGGCGACGCGCTGGCATCCGCCATGCAGGCGGTCGAGCGGCCGCACGGGGCGGCAGTGACCTGACGAGGAAAGACGATGAAGCGAAGAACTACCGCGCTCCTGCTGAGCGCGATCCTATGGATGGGCGGTTGTGCCGCCTCGGAGCCAGTGGGAGAAGGAGCGGACGCGGCGGACGGGGGGCCGCCGGACGGGGGGAGCGACGCCGGCGGGGACGACTCGGGGGACGTCAGGGCACCGGACGGGGCGAGCGAGCTCGACGGGACAACGGCGGGGGACGCGCTGGAGGACACCACGCAGGACGACGGGCAGGGCGACGACACGACGGACGCAACGGACGCGACGGACGCGACGGACACGACCGACACGACGGGCACGGCAGACGCGACAGACACGACGGACGCGACCACCGACGCGTCGCCCCCCGGCGACACCGGCGCGGGCGAGGACCCGTGGAAGGAGGCCTTCGACCACGTCTTCCCGCAGGACCACGTCGTCGCGCTGAAGCTCGACTTCCCGGACGGCGGCTGGCTCAAGCTGCTCACCACCTGGCAGCAGTCGCAGCTCAAGGTCGAGTACCCGGCCGCCTTCGGCTTCGACGACGAGTCGCTGGACGTCATCGGGGTGCGCCTCAAGGGCCTGAACTCCCTGAACGTCCCCGCGGAGGGCCCGATCCCGCTCGGCGGCAAGTACCCACTGAAGATGGACTTCAACACCTTCGGCGGCCCCCGCTTCCACGAGGTGGACGAGGTGAACCTGTCCATCAACGTGAGCGACCCGAGCCTGATGCGGGAGCGCCTCGCGGAGCGCATGTACGAGGCCATGGGGGTCCCGGCGAGCCGCTCGGCCTACGCCGGGGTCACCATCGACGGGAGCTACGTCGGCCTCTACACGATGGTCCAGGTCATCGACAAGCGCTACCTCAAGGAGCGATTCGGCACCGCGGGCCACGCCGACGACGGCAACCTCTACAAGTGCCTGCACAACAGCCAGGACATCTGTTCGCTGCAGTGGCGGGGCCCCTCAAAGGAGGACTACATCCAGACCGAGGGCTGCGCGGCCGGGTACGCGATCTGCGGGCTCCTGCTCAAGACCAACGAGGACGACCCGGCGCTCAACGATTACGGCGACGTCATCGCGCTCATGGACGTCCTGGCGCACACGCCCGACGAGGCCTTCCCGGCGGCCATCGAGGCGATCTTCGACGTGGACTCGTTTCTTCGCCTGACCGCGGTGGCCATGATCATCGGCAACTGGGACAGCTACTTCGGCAAGGGCCACAACTACTATCTCTACCACCGGCCTGACACGGGCAAGCTCATGATGCTGCCCTGGGACCTGGACCTGACCTACGAGGGGCCGCTGTGCTCCCAGGACCCGACGAAGCCCGACTGCTGGGGCCCCGGGGCGCGCCCGCTGGTCCAGCGCATCCTGGCCGTCCCCGCCTACCAGGCACAGTACGTGGCCTACCTGAAAGAGGCGGTCGACGAGCACTTCACCGTCGAGGCCCACGCTGCGTGGATCGGGGAGCTCGACGGGCTGATCGGCACTCTCGTGGGCGGCGACCCCAACATCCAGGACAAGGGCGCCTACGGTGCCGCCATCGCGCCAGACGGGGCCGGCGGGTCCAACCTGATCGAGTTCATCGAGCTGCGACGGAAGGAGCTGTCGAGCTGGCTGTAGAGGCACCGCGGGCGCAGCTCAGGCCGCGTCGATCCTCCGCGCCGTCCGGGAGGTGGCCGCCTTCTGCGCCAGGTGCTCCTCCCACTTGCGGATGGTCACGTTCTGGAACTGGCGGATGCACGGGTTGATCTCCGCGGCAGTCTCGTCCCAGTGGGCCTCCCAGCCCTCCTGCTCCGCCTGCACCGCGACGCCGTCCTCGGACAGCAGCGGCTTGACCAGGGTGTGGCTCGCCACCGCCAGCAGCGGAGTCATCAGGGACTTGGGGAGGGAGAGCGGCAGGAACGGGATCTTGAAGCCCTTGAAGTAGAACAGGAAGAACGCGCGCGTCGTGCGCTCGTCGATGGGCAGCACGAAGAGCCAGTGCTTGATCTTGCCGTCCGTGTCGGACCACTGGTACGGATACTCGTAGCAGAGATCCATGGCGTTGGTGTTGACCGCCTTCCGGTCTACGAACAGCCCGCTGATGCGCCCCCGGCCGACCTGGGTGTCGTAGGAGACGTGGACGTTGTCTCCGACCGTCTCCAGGCGCGTGAGCTTCGCGTCGTCGAAGGGGCGGTACTTCCGGTGGAGCCAGGCGTGGGTGAAGTCGCTCACATTGTCGATCACCATCGAGTGGTGCGCCTTCCACGTGAAGTCCGCGGGCGCGCAGCCCCAGCGGTCGGGGCCCTCCAGCTCGGGGATGTCGGGGATGTGGCGCTTGCTGGCCAGCTCCGGGTCTCCGGGGAAGATCCAGATCAGCCCGTAGCGCACCCGCACGGGGAGACTCTCGATCTTGTAGCTGGGCAGGGGCTTCCCGAAGAGGTCGTGCTTGACGCAGGTCAGCGCGCCGTCGCCGTTGTAGACCCAGCCGTGGTAGGCGCAGACCAGCTCGTTGCCCTGCACCTTGCCGATGGACAGCTTGAGCTGGCGATGGACGCAGCGGTCCTCGATGGCGCGCAGGAGCCCGTCCTCGCCGCGAAACAGCGCGAAGGCGCGCCTCCAGAACGTCACCTGCGTCACCTGCCCCCTCGCGACGTTCCGGTCCCACTCCACGGGGTACCAGTAGTCCGGGTGGAGACCGGCGGCCCGCACCTTCTGGCGGCGGGTCTTCGAGTCCTCGAAGGACGGCGGAGCAGCTTGGGTATAGGCCATGTGAGTCACCTCGTCGTGTCGTTGATCCCGTCCGGAGCGGGGAGTTTGAGACCCAGAACTTCAGCCGGCGCGGCGGACCTTCTGCGCGGGAGAATCTCCCGCCATGGAGACAGCCACCCTGCGCTCTGCCCACCCGAGGCCGCAAAAGAACTCATACTGCTCGCGGACCGCGTCCTCGAAGGACGTTGGCTTGAATCCAAGCTCCGTGCGAGCCTTCGTGGTGTCTGCGTGCCGGTTCATGCGCAGGATGCGCATCGCGCCGGGGGTGAGGCGCTGGGGGACGTCGGGGAAGAAGCGCGTCAGGATGGCGCTCATCACCTCCGCGATGGGCTCCATCAGCGCCACGGGCAGCCGAAGGCGTGGCTTGGGCGCGCCGGTCACGCGCTGGAAGGTGTCGAGCACGTCGTCCAGGGTCATGAACTGGGTGCTGAACACGTACTTCTCGCCGCGGCGCCCCTTCTCCATGGCGAGGACGTGCCCCTCGACGATGTCCCGCGACGTCACGAACTCGAAACCGCCGGGGATGTAGGCGCGCACGCGGCCCCGCGTGTAGTCGCAGAGCGTGCGGCCCATGCGGGAGGGCTTGAAGTCGTTGGGCCCGATGATCGCGCAGGAGGTCGCGACCACCGCGTCCTGCCCCCGGGCGACGGCGCGCAGCACCTCGTGCTCCACGCCCACCTTGGAGACCTCGTAGGGCATCGACCGCTCGAAGGGGTAGAAGGGCACCGTCTCGTCGGCGGGGCGCGACGGATCGTCCAGGTGGTGGCCCACCGCGCTGAAGCTGCCGGTGACCACCACGCGGGAGACGCCCTCCTCCAGGGCCGCCGCGAGCATGTGGCGCGTGCCGAGCACGTTGGAGTCGAAGATCTCGCGCTTGTGGTGGTGGTCCCCGTCGATGGTCGAGACCTTTGCGGCCGCGTGGAACACCCGAGCGCAGCCGGCGACTGCCCGCCGAAGGCTGGCGGGGTCGCGCAGGTCGCCGTCGACGCGCTCGACGTCCAGGCCGTCCAGCGCGGCGTTGTTGCTGCCGGGCCGCTGAAGGCATCGCACGGCGTGGCCATCGTCGAGCAGGCGCCGCACCAGGTTGGCGCCCAGGTGCCCGGCCCCGCCGGTGACGAGGACGAGGCCCTTGCGCGGGGCGGCTCCGTGAAGGGGGGTGACGGTCATGGGTGCTCCTTGGTGTCCCGGGCAGCCTCGACCATGGCGAGGGCCCAGGTGGGGAAGAGATCCTTGTAGAGGCGGTAGTCGAGCACCGCCGTGTGAAAGAAGACGCCGCTCGCCATCTGGTGGGGCCACGAGCCGTCGCTCGCCTGGCGCTGCGCCAGGAAGCGGGCTCCCCGAAGGGCGGCGCGAGAGACAGGCTGTCCCGGCTCGCGCGCAAGCACCAGCGCCATCACCGCCCACGCGGTCTGCGCGACCTGCCCCTCCGGGTGCTCCACGTACCGCTGGGACGCGGCGCCGGACCAGTGCTCGCCCCAGGAGCCGTCCGCCTTCTGGATTTGCTGGAGCCAGGCCACCGCGCGCCGCACGGCAGGGTGAGATGCGCCGCAGCCGCCATGGAGGAGCCCCCGCAGCGCGAAGAGCGTCCCGTAGGTCGTGCCCACAGCCCACACCGCGGGCCACGAGCCGTCCGGGCGCTGCTGCGCGAGGATGCTGTCCCGCCCGCGTGCAATGGCCCCCCTGAGCCGCGCTGCCAACGTGGGGAGACGCCGCGCCAGGGCAGCCAAGGCCTCGACGCAGGACGCGGTGCACTCCACGTAGGAGGCCTCGGTCATGCAAGCGCCGAACATCTCGCTCGGGTTGAGGGACTCGAGGAGCGGGCCTCCCCGGCGCCGCTCGTAGGAGCCGAAGCCACCGTCCGCGTTCTGGCGCTGCGCGATGAACTCCGCGGCCAGGGCGAGGCGCTCGTCGGCTACCCGAAGCAGCCCCCGGCGCTCCAGGGCGAGCAGGGCCAGCACGGCCTCGGCCGTCGTGTCGCTGACGGGCCACCGGTGCCAGGAGTCGCTGAAGCAGAAGCCCCCGCGGCGCGGGTCGCGGTAGAGGGACGCGGGGTCAGCCAGCTCCTCCAGCACCTGGTGGGCGAACAGGAAGTCGGCGCCGAGGCGCATGGGCAGCTCGGGCACGGGTCCCGGGCGCGTCGCCAGGGCCTGGAGCGCGAAGGAGGTGTCCCAGGTGTCGCTGCGGGCGCCCACCCACCGGGCGCCGTCGTCGTCCTGCCAGCGCCACGCCTCGATGCCCCGCCACGCGGCGTCCAGATCCGGGTCGCGGGGGTCGTGGGCGTGGAGCGCGACCACGTTGAGCAGCCCGCTCACCGGGCTGATGCACGCGAAGCGGCTCGCGTGCAGCTCGCCGCGGATCAGCGCGATGCACCGCCGCACGGCCCGCATGCGCAGCCGCCGGGGGGCCACGGTCTCCACGACCGAGGAGGCGCGGTAGAGGGCGCGGAGCGGCAATGTGGGCCGCACGTACACGTCGGAGTCTGCCAGGTGATCGCGATGGCGCCGGAAGTCCACCCGCTCGAATCCCCCTGCCCCGTAGAGCTCGTCGCGGATGGCGCGGATGGGTGCCGTCTCGGGCGCCACGTACCGCAGCGCGCTCAGCACGCCCATGGGCATGTAGATGAGCCGCGTGTGGCAGTAGTACCGGCGCGGGTGCATGGGCGCGGCGTCGGGCAGCAGCCACAGCTCGGGGAGCACCGGGTTGACCCCCTCCCAGCCGTAGAGGCCGACCAGCGCGAGCCAGACCTTGCCCCAGGAGGGGATGCCGAGCACGCCGCCGCGGGCATCGAGGGCCGCCAGCGCGCCACGCGCCCGCGGATCACCGGCGGCGACGCCCAGCAGGCGCATGGCGGCGTAGGCGAGGGCCGTCGTGAACACCGCGCCCTGCGACTCCGGGTGAAGCGGGAAGCTGCCGTCGGGGAGCTGCGCCGCGCTCAGGGTGCGCAGGATGGCGTCCCGGTCCTCGTCGCCCAGGGGGCGCCCGACGGCGTGGCTCGCCAGCACCACCTGGGACGTGAGCATGGAGCTCCACACCACCTCTCCGGCCCACGCGCCGCTCGGCCCCTGCACGCGCAGGAGATGTGCGACCGCCCGGTCCAAGGCCCGGGTGACCTCCCTCGCCTGCGCGTCGATGGCCACCAAGGACCTGGCTGCAGAGCCCATGCGCGTCCCCATTGGATGCTGTTCCAGAACCGACCCGGAGTCGGGCGTCGGGTATACCCTCCCCGCGCGAGCGCCGTCAACAGAAACCAGACCCAAAGTCGAGAACCCGTTGATCCGGGCGGGGAGGTTGGTCTATGGTGCGCGCCATTCCCGACTCGAAGTCGAAGGAGGAGCCGTGCAGGAAGCCATGCGCACCATGACGCCGGAGGGTCTCGCGACAGCGGCGCTGATGCTCGCGGTCTTCCTCGCCGCCCTCGGCCTCGGCTCCCGCGTGCTCCCCGGCCGCCGCATGAAGGGCGCCGTGCTCGCGGACAGCACGCAGATCACCTACACGCTGAACGGCCTCAGCCTCTTCCTGGCGACGGCGCTCGCCCTGGGAGCGCTCCAGGTGACGGGTGTCTTCTCCCTCGCCACCGTCCACGCCCACTTCCTGCCGCTGCTGGTCATGGCCAACGTGCTCGCCTTCACCATGACCTTCGCCCTCTGGGTGAAGGGCGCCCGGGCAGGGGCGCCGCGCCGACCGGGCCTCGCGGGCTTCATCAAGGACGCCTTCTTCGGCCTGGAGTTGAACCCGCGAGGGGCGGGCCTCGACCTCAAGATGTTCGCCTACCGCCCGTCCCTCATCGGCCTCGCGGTGCTCAACGCCAGCTTCGCCGTGGTGCAGTGGGAGCAGACCGGCACGCTCACGACGCCGATGCTCCTCTACCAGGGGATGACCTTCGCCTACGTGTTCAACTACTTCCAGTTCGAGTACGGCATGCTCCACACCTGGGACGTCATCGCAGAGAACTTCGGCTGGATGCTGGTCTGGGGCGACTACGTGCTCGTGCCCTTCTTCTACTGCATCTCCGGGTGGTTCCTGCTCGATCCCGCCCACGCCATCGCCCCCTGGGCCGCAGCGGTCCTCCCGCTCACCTATGCCATCGGGATGTGGATCTTCCGGGGCGCCAACGAGCAGAAGGACCGCTTCAAGCGCGACCCGAGCGCCCCCATCTGGGGCCGCACGCCGGAGACCCTCGGGGGGCGCATCCTGGTCAGCGGCTTCTGGGGCATCGGCCGCAAGCTCAACTACTCGGGTGAGTTGATGGTCTACTTCTCGTGGACCCTGCTCACCGGCTTCCAGTCCTTCGTCCCCTACCTGCTGCCCGGGTGGCTGCTCGGGCTGTTGATCCACCGCGCCTGGCGCGACGAGGAGCGGTGCGCCGCCAAGTACGGCCCGCTCTGGGAGGAGTACCGCCGCCGCGCCCGCTTCCGCATGTTCCCGTTCGTCTACTGAGATCCCGTTGCGGGGCGCCGCCCCGAGGAGACACCCATGGTCGCAACCACCCACGCCCCACCGATCACGTCCGCCCCTCTGCCCCCGGTCTTTCCGGGCCTGCCGGTCATCGGGCACACCGTCGAGTTCGTGCGCAACCCGGTGGCGCTGCTCCGGCGGGCCCAGCAGTCCCTGGGCGACGTGTACCGCTTCCGCATCGTGGGCCAGGAGTTCACGGTCCTCGCGGGCCCCGAGAACCACGATGCGTACTTCCGGGCTCCGGAGACCCAGCTCTCCGCCAAGGAGGTCTACAAGTTCACCGTGCCTATCTTCGGCAAGGGCATCGCCTACGACGCGGAGCCCCAGATCATGGACGAGCAGCTCGGCTTCCTGTACCCGGCGCTCCGCGAAGACCGGCTGCGCACGTACATCGAGAAGATGGAGGCCGAGACCCGGCAGTACATCGCCCGGTGGGGCGCCGAGGGCCAGCTCGACCTCCACGTCAGCCTGAACGAGCTGACCACTTACATCGCGAGCCGCACCCTGGTCGCCGAGGAGATCCGCCACACGGCCTCCGCCGAGTTTGCCGCCGCCTACCACGACCTCCAGGCGGGCATCAACGCCATCGGCTTCTTCGCGCCCCACGCCCCGGTGCCGTCCAACCTGCGCCGCGACCGCGCCCGACGCGAGATCGTCAAGCTGCTCGAGAAGGTCCTGGCCGACCGCCGCCGGAGCGGCCGGCGCGAGGAGGACTTCATGCAGACGCTGCTCGAGTCCCGCTACAAGGACGGGAAGGCCCTGACGGACCACGAGATCGTGGGTCTCCTGGTGACTGCGCTCTTCGCGGGCCAGCACACCAGCGCCGTGCTCGCCACCTGGGTGGGCATCGAGCTGATGCGCCACCGCCACGTCCTGCCGCCGATCCTCGCGGAGCTGGAGCGCCTGTACGGCGAGGGCCAGGAGATCACCTTCGACCGGCTCAAGCAGAGCACGACGCTGGAGCGGGCGATCAACGAGACCGAGCGCATGCACCCGCCGCTGATCATGTTGGTGCGGAAGGTGCTCAAAGACATGGAGATAGGCGGCTACCTGCTCCCGGCGGGCACCCTGGCGATGGTCTCCCCGGCGCTGTCCCACCACCTCTGGCGGGTATTCCGCAGCCCCGAGTCTTTCGACCCCGAGCGCTTCGCCCCCCCCCGGGAGGAGAGCAAGAAGCACGCCTACACCCTGATCGCCTTCGGAGGCGGAAAGCACCGGTGCGTCGGTCTCCACTTCGCCTATCTCCAGATCAAGGCCATCTGGAGCGTGCTCCTGCGGGAGTACGACTTCGAGCTGGTCACCAAGGAGCCGCAGGCGGACTACGCGAGCTGGGTCGTCGGGCCCAAGGCGCCGTGTCTCGTGCGGTACCGGCGGCGGTAGCGCTTGGGGCACGCGGCAACCCATGGCGACTGCCTCGTGACGTTCGGCGGGCGTCTCCCGGTCACCGCGGTCCCTCGGGCTGCCAATGTGCACCTCGTCGCCGTCGCGACCGACCCCGCCCTTTGACGCGCCGCGCCGCGCGGGCTACCGTCAGCACCATGAAGAGGCTCACCAAGGACCTGCGCGTCGAGACCATCCGGCCCCTGCTACCGCCTGCCATCCTGTTGGAGGAGCTTCCCATCGGGGAGGAGGCCGCCGCCGCGGTGGGGCGGGGGCGGGACGAGGTCACCCGTGCACTCCTCGGCGAGGATGACCGCCTGGTCGTCGTCGTCGGGCCCTGCAGCGTCCACGACACGGGCGCCGCGCTGGAGTATGCCGAGCGGCTCGCCACCATCGCCGCCGACCTGCGGGACGACCTGTGCATCGTCATGCGGGTCTACTTCGAGAAGCCACGCACCACCATCGGCTGGAAGGGGCTGATCAACGACCCCCACCTCGACGGCAGCTTCGCGATCAATCACGGGCTCCGCCTCGCGCGTCGCCTGTTGCTGGACATCGCCGCCCTGGGCCTCCCGGTGGGCTGTGAGTTCCTGGACCCCATCTCGCCGCAGTTCACGTCCGATCTGGTCTCCTGGGCAGCCATCGGCGCCCGCACGACGGAGAGCCCGGTGCACCGGGAGCTTGCCTCGGGGCTCTCCATGCCCGTCGGGTTCAAGAACGGCACGAGCGGGGACGTGCAGATCGCCATCGACGCCGTGCGGTCGGCCGCCCACCGCCACTGGTTCCTCGGGGTGACGGAGCAGGGGCTCGCCGGCATCGTCGCGACCCGCGGGAACCCGCACTGCCACGTGATCCTGCGAGGTGGCGCCACGGGGCCGAATCACGGGCCCGCGAGCGTGGCCGCGGCCCTGGACGCGCAGCGCGCAGCGGGTCTCGCCATCCCGCTGATGATCGACGCCAGCCACGGCAACAGCCGCAAGCGCCATGAGCAGCAGGCGGCGGTCGCCGCGGAGATCGCCGCCCAGGTGGCGGCCGGGCAGCGCGGAATCTTCGGCGTGATGCTGGAGAGCTTCCTGGTGGAGGGGCGCCAGGAGCTCGGCCCATCGGGCTCGATGGTCCGCGGCCAGAGCGTCACCGACGAGTGCATGGGGTGGGAGACGACGGCGATGGTGCTCCGGGAGGTTGCCGACGCGGTAAGAGCCCGCAGGCGCTGGCTCGGATCTCGGTAGCGCAGCCTCCCCTTCCGCCAAGGGCCGCCGGACTCCCTCCCTGGAGAGATTTCACGCAAGCAGTTGGCATGATCGCGCGCACGCCCTATGATTGGGTCCGCACACCCGCCCCCTCCTGGCAGAAAGGCAGACGGAGCTGGTGTGGTTGCCGCGACTCTGTCGCGGGGTTCATGCAACCCAACCGCGTAGGTGCGGGAGAAGAGGCGTGCGTCGAGCTCCAGGGCACCGCGGTATCGTCCGCATGGTCCAGCAGGACCATGACGGCCAGGTGCGACCAGAGCACCCGCGGCGCTCGCCACTGCGAGCGCCGATGACGACGAGCGGGGCATGATGTCCGTCACGTCGGACGAGACGATGGTCCTCTGTCGCGCGCGACAGACTTGGTGCGCCCTGCCTCTGGAGGGGGTGCTGGAGACCATGCGCCCGCCCATGACGACGCCGCTCCTGGGGCAGCCGCCCTTCGTCACGGGCGTGGCCCTGATCCGTGGAGACTCGACGCCCGTCGTAGACGTGGGTGGCCTCATCGGGAGTGACGGCCCACCGGCGCCGACGCGCCTCGTGACCGTCGGGCGCCCGCCCCGTGTGGTCGCCCTCGCCTTCGAGGAGGTCCGCGGCCTCGTACTCCTCGCCCCCCAGACCCTCCGCACCCTGCCGCCCCTGCTCGCCCCGCTCGGTCCCGGCGCCATCACGGCGCTCGGCGCCCTCGACGCGGACCTGCTCCTGGTCCTTCAGCCTGCGCGGGCCGTCCCCGCCGCGGTCTGGGACGTGCTGGACGCGGCACGGAGCGGGGCACCATGAGCGTCGACCTCGCAGCCGTGTGCGCGGCAGTGGAGCAGCGGCTGGGCCTCCAGGTGGAGGCCACGGACGCGCTCCGCGACGCGGTCCACCGGCGCCTCCGCGCGACGGGCCTCGACACCGAGGGCTGGCTGGCGCTGCTCGGGGCGTCCGGCGACGCTCGGGAGCTCCAAGCCCTGGCGGCGGACATCACCGTCGGGGAGACCTACTTCTTCCGCGACGCGGGGCAGCTCACGGCCCTGGTCGAGGTAGCCCTCCCAGACCGCCTGCGCGCCCGCTCGGACATCCGCGCCCTGCGCCTGCTCTCGCTTGGCTGCGCCTCCGGCGAGGAGCCATACACCCTCGCGATGCTTGCCCGCGCCCACACGCCACCCGGTTGGGACGTCGCGATCCGCGCCGTCGACATCAACCGCAAGCAGCTCGAGCGCGCCGCACTGGGTCGCTACACCCCGTGGTCCCTACGGGTGACGTCGCAGGAGATCATCGCGCGGTGGTTTCGCCGGGCAGGCACCCACCTGGTGCTCGACCCGACCATTCGGAGCTCCGTGACCTTCGAGGCGCGCAACCTGATGGACCCGGACCCGGACCTGTGGGTCCCGGGGGCGTACGACATCGTGCTGTGCCGCAATGTGCTGATGTACTTCAGTCCGCGCGCCACGCGAGGGGTGGTATCGAACCTGGAACGCTGCGTCGCGCCGGGGGGCTACTTGTTCCTGGGCCACGCCGAGAGCCTCCGCGGCCTGTCGGAGGTGTTCGGGCTGCACCACACCCACGAGACGTTCTACTACCAGCGGCAGCCCGGGCTCCGGCCCGACGTTCACACCACCGAGTGGCACACCACGATCCGCAGCTCGGCGGATCGGGTGGACGCCCTGGCGGCCAAGGCGCGGCGGCCGCTCGCCAGGCCGCCCGAGCCGCCCCCCGCAACGCCCGGGGCGCTGGAGTCGGCAACCGAGCTGCTCCGCCAGGAGCGCTACGACGAGGCGCTGGGGCGCCTGACGCCGGCAGAGGGCGCGACGCCGGACGGTGCGCTGGTGCGCGCGGCCGTCCGACTCCACCGGGGGGACCTGGCCGGAGCCCGCGCCGCCTGCTCCGTGGCGCTGGCGCAGGACGCGCTCAACGTCAACGCCCGGTGCCTCCTCGCCCTCTGCCACGACGCGGCCGGCGAGGCGGGAGCAGCCGCGCACCACCATCGGCTGGCTGCCGAGGCGGATCCCACCTTCGCCATCCCACGGCTCCACCTCGGGATCCTCGCGCGTCGCGCAGGTGACAAGGGGGTCGCCCGCGCCGAGCTCACCCGAGCGCTGTCCCTGCTGGCCAGCGAGGACGACACGCGCCTCGCGCTGTTCGGGGGAGGCTTCTCCCGCTCCGCCTTGATCACGCTGTGCCGCGCGGAGCTGGACGCCAGCGGAGGTGACCCATGACCCTCTGGAGCTCGGCCGCAGCGCTGCGGGCGGCCTTCGATGGGGCCTTCGCCGCCCCCCCCGCGGACGCCGTGCCGACCTGCGACCTCCTGGCCATCCGCGTGGCTTCCGAGCCCTACGCGCTGCGCCTCACGGAGATCGCCGGCCTCGCCCGGGACCTGGCCGTCGTCCCCGTCCCGAGCCCCGTGCCGGAGCTGCGGGGCATCGCCGCACGCAGGGGGCGCCTCTACCCAGCCTACGACCTGGGGGCGCTCCTCGGGCACGGCCTCAACGTCGACGCCCCCTGGGCAGTGCTCGTCGAGGCAGCTCACCCCCTGGCCTTCTGCTTCGAGGCCATGGAGGGGTCGGTGCGCCTCCCCGCGGCGGCCGTGGCGAGCGCCGCGCACGGCTCCATCGGGGGGACGGCAACCATCGGTGGCTGCCAGCGCCCCATCATCCATCTGGCCTCGGTGATCGAGACCCTGACCAGGAGCGCGGCGCGCACGAGGGAGGAGAGATGATGCCTGGGACGTGGACGTTCGGGCGCAGACTGGGCCTGGGCTTCGGAGCCGTCGTGGCCCTGTCGGTCGTGGTCGGCGCTGTGGCAGTCGTGGCGCTTCGAGGCGTCGTCGCGGACACCAACGCTCTCCTGACCACGCAGGTGCCTCTGCTCGACAAAGCGCAGCAGCTCGACACGTCCAGCGAGCTCATGATGTCCATGGGGCGCTCCTTCCTGCTCACGGGCGACGAGGAGTACCTGGCGCGGCGCAACGCCGCACAGCGGGAGATCCTCACCGCGATGGAAGACCTCTCCAGCGCCATCCCGTCCGATGAGGGACGGGCCCGGCTCGCCTCGGTGCGGTCTTCGTACGACGCCCTCACGCCGGCACTGGACCGGGTCATGGAGCAGCGACGGTCCGGCGCCAGCCTCGAGGCCGTGGTCAAGGAGCTGGAGACTCGTGTGAAACCGCTGCGCGTGGCCTTCCGAGACAGCGTGGATGCCCTGGTCGCCCTGGAACGGAGACTCCTCGACGAGGCGCAGGAGGCGTCCGCCGGGAGCGCCGCCCGCGCAGAGTCGACGGTGCTCGGCATCACTGTGGCCCTGGTGCTGCTCGCCCTGGGCATCGCCGTCGTCCTCACGAGGGGCCTGGGGCGGCAGGTAGGGTCCGTGGTGCAGAGGGTCTTGAGCTCCTCGGCGGAGCTTCAAGCTGCGGCGGACCAGCAGGCCAACAGCGCGAGGGAGCAAGCGACCGCCATGGCGGAGATCGCGACGACCATCACGCAGCTCCTTGGATCGTCGCGGCAGATCGCGGACAGCGCGCAGAGAGTCGCGGGGATCGCCGCCCAGACTGCCGCATCCACAGGTACAGGGGAGAGCGCCATCGCGCGCTCCGACGCGTCAGTCGCGGCGATAAGGCGCCAGGTCGACCTGATCGTGTCGCACATGCTGGAGCTCGGTCGAAAGTCCCAGCAGATTGGGGCCGTGCTCGAGATTGTGTCCGAGCTCGCGGACCAGACCAACATCCTCGCCATCAACGCCAGCATCGAGGCGGCGGGCGCGGGGGACGCCGGCAAGCGCTTCGGGGTCGTCGCCGACGAGATCCGCAAGCTGGCCGACCGGGTCGGCGGCTCCACCAAGGAGATTCGAGGCCTGATCACGGACGTCCAGGGAGCAGTCAACGCGACGGTCATGACGACGGAGACCGGCTCCAAGGAGGTGGAGGCGGGCCAGCGCCAGTTCGCCGACGTCAGCTCGAGCTTCCGCCAGATCGCGGCGCAGGTAGACACGACCACCGAGGCCGCCCGTGAGATCGGACTATCGACCAAACAGCAGACCAGCGCGGTGGAGCAGGTCAACATCGCCATCTCGAGCATGGCGCAGGCGACGCGGGAGTCAGAGGCCAGCTCGGTACAGACCCAAGCCACGGCGTCCCAGCTCGCACTCCTCTCACGGGAGCTGATGCAGCTCGTGCGCGCTGGGGCAGGCGTCAACGGATGAGCCGGGACCCGTACAGATACTTCCGCGTGGAGGCGCGGGAGCTCACCGTGAAGATGGGCGAGGCGGTGCTCTCCCTGGAGCGCGGGGACATGGAGGCGGTGGGGAGCCTGCTGCGCCTCGCCCACACGCTCAAGGGGGCGGCGCGGGTCGTCAAGCAGACGGAGGTCGCCGAGCTGGCCCACCGCCTGGAGGAGGTCCTTGCACCCCTCAGGGGTCAGGCCGGTCCGGCTCCTCGCGAGATCATCGACGACGCGCTCACGCTGCTCGACGGAGTTGGCGGACGCCTGGCGGCCCTGGCCTCGCCCGAGACCCCCGCGGCTCCGGCGGCCGGCGCGCGAGAGGAGCCGCGGGCCGTGGTCGCAAACGCCGAGGATCTGGACGCCCTGCTGGTGGGACTCACAGAGGCGCACGTCCACCTCGCGAGGCTGCGCGAGACCTTCCAGGATCTGGAGCGAGCGCGCCGGCTCACGCCGTCCTCCGATCCGGGGGGAGAGTCGCTCGCTCGCCTGGAGCGGCGCGGCACGGGCTTGGTCGAACAGCTCGACCGGGAGCTACGGCTGGCTCACGAGGCCGCGCAGCGTCTGCGCATGGTCCCCGTGGCCTCCCTGTTCGCGGTCCTGGCTCGCACCGCCCGCGACGTCGCCATGACCCTGGACCGCATGGTGACCTTCGAGGGGCGGGGCGACCCCGTCCAGGTGGACGCCGACGTCCTCGCGCTGCTCCAGGGGGCGCTCATCCAGGTGGTGCGCAACGCGGTCGCCCACGGCATCGAGCCGGAGGCCGCGCGCCGCGCCGCGGGGAAGCCGCCCGAGGGGCAGGTGACCCTGGTCGTCGAGCGGCGCGGCAGCCGGATCGCCTTGACATGCACCGACGACGGACGGGGGCTCGACCTGGCGGCAGTGCGCGCACAGGCCCTGCGCAGGGGCCTGCCTCCCGACCAGGTGCACGCCATGGGGCCCGACGCCGTGCTGGCGCTCCTGCTGCGTGGCGGGATCAGCACCGCCGAAGCCGTGACCGGGGTTGCGGGCCGCGGCATCGGGATGGATGTCGTCCGCGACGCCGCCGTGCGCCTGGGCGCCGAGGTCGTGGTCAGGTCACGACCTGGTGCAGGGACCGCGCTCGAGCTGCTGCTCCCGGCCTCCCGCGCTTGCTCCGACGTGTTGGTGGTCGGCTCCGGGGACAGCACCGTCGCCGTCCCCCTCGACGCGGTGGTCCGAACGGCGCTGATCCCGACTGCGGCCATTGCTCGGAGCCCCGGCGGAGATACGCTGCTGCACGACGGACAGTCCGTCCCCTTCGTGCATATGAGCGTCCTGCTCGGCACGGGCGACCCTGTCGCCAGAACGACGCCAGCGCTCGTGGTACGCACCGGCGACCGCGTCGTCGCCATCAGCGTGGACCGCATCGTGGGTATCCGCAGCGTGGTGAGCCAGCCGCTCCCGGCGCCCGTGGTGTCCAGCCCAGTGGTCGCGGGGGTCTCCATCGACCCGACCGGTACCCCGCAGCTCGTCCTGGATCCGCAGGGGCTGGTTGCGGAGGCGAGCCGCTCCCGAGGGGCGGCCGCGCCACCGCCACTTCAGCGCCCCAAGGTCCTCGTGATCGACGACTCCCTCACCACGCGCATGTTGGAGCAGAGCATCCTGGAGTCGGGGGGCTACGCCGTGGATCTGGCGACCTCTGGCGAGGAAGGACTCGCGATGGCACGCCGCAAGGGGTACTCCCTGTTCCTCGTGGACGTGGAGATGCCCGGGATGGATGGCTTTACCTTCGTCGAACAGACCCGGGCGGACGCGGCGCTGCGCCATGTCCCCGCCATCCTCGTCACGTCCCGGGGCTCCCAGGAAGACCGCCGCCGGGGCGCCAGCGCAGGCGCGGCGGCGTATATCGTGAAGAGTGAGTTCGACCAGGCCGAGCTGCTCGGTCGCATCGGGAGGCTCCTGACCCATGTCTAATGTGCGCGTCCTCGTGGTCGAAGACTCACTGACGGTCCGGCGCCACCTGTGCGAGATCCTGTCCGCTGAGCCCGGCTTGGAGGTCGTGGGCGAGGCAGGCGACGGCAAGACGGCCATCGCGCTGTGCGTCTCGCTCCGGCCGGACGTGATCACCCTCGACATGATGCTCCCCGTGATGACCGGCCTCGCGGTGACCGAGTACGTCATGGCGCACTGCCCGACGCCGATCCTCATCGTCTCCGCGTCGGTCAACCGCGGCGAGCTGTTCCGAACCTACGACGCACTGGCCGCGGGCGCGCTCGACTGCATGGACAAGCCGCGGGGAGACGCCACCGACGGCGCCTGGCGCGAGCGCTTCGTGGCCGCAGTCCACAGGGCGGCGCGCATCCGCGTGATCACCCACCCGCGGCTACGTCTCGGAGCCATCGGAACACCGCCCCTCGCCTCGGAGCCGGGTGGCGTCAAGGTCGTGGCGCTCGGTGCGTCCACCGGGGGCCCCGGCGCCCTGTGCCAGGTGCTGAGCGGCATCCCCGCTCCGTGTCCCGTTCCCATCCTGGTGGTCCTCCACATCGGCGAGATCTTCGGCGACTCCTTCGCCGAGTGGCTCGATGGCCAGACCCAGCACCGGGTCCGCGCGGCGACGGACGGCGAGCTCCTGGGCGCGGCAGTCGGGCGTGTCACCGTCGCTCGCCCAGGGCGGCACATGGTCGTGCGGGGCGGGCGTCTCCGCCTGACGGACGATCCTCCTCGGAGCTTCTGCCGCCCGTCCGTGGACACGCTGTTCGACTCCCTGGCAGACGAGGTGGGTACCGGGACGGTCGCGTGCCTCCTGACCGGCATGGGCAAGGACGGCGCCGCGGGGCTGCTGCGGATCCGGCAGGCGGGGGGATTGACCGTGGCCCAGGACGAGGCGAGCTCTACGGTCTACGGGATGCCGCGGGAGGCAGTAGCGCTGGGGGCAGCCCGGCGCGTAGTCCCCCTGGCGGACATCGGGCGCCTCGTCGGGGATCGCATCGCCGGGAGCAGACGATGAAGACGGTGCTGGTCGTGGACGACAGCCTGACCGTCCGCATGGACCTGGCCGAGGCCCTGGGCGGGGCAGGCCTCCGAGCGGTCCCGTGCGCGAGCCTGGCCGAGGCGCGACGGGCGCTCGGCGCGGGCCCTGTCGGCCTCGTCGTGCTGGACCAGATGCTCCCCGATGGGGAGGGCACCGACCTGCTCACGGAGCTCCGGAGCGACGCGAACCGTGAGCGCATCCCGGTCCTCATGTTGTCCAGCGACGCGGAGGTCCGGGACCGCATCCGCGGCCTCACGACCGGGGCCGACGAGTACGTGGGGAAGCCCTACGACCTGGGCTACGTGGTGGCGCGGGCGCGAGAGCTCGTGGGTCCGGTGAGGGTGCCGGGCGCCTCCGTGCTGGTCATCGACGACAGCCCGACGTTCACGGCTCTGCTTGCGGAGCTGCTGGAGGGGGCGGGCTTCCGCGTAGTGACGACGGGGACCGGCGAGGACGGGCTGCGACTGGCGGCGGAGCTCAGGCCGGCGGCCATCCTGGTCGATGGCGTGCTCCCAGGCATCGACGGCCAGACGGTGATCCGGCGGGTCCGCCTGGACACGGCGCTCTGGCGAACTCGCTGCGTCTTGCTGACCGCATCGGACGACGACGGAGCGGAGCTGCGGGCCCTGGATGCCGGCGCCGACGCCTTCGTGCGCAAGGTGGAGGACACGGACATCATCCTCGCGCGCATCTCCGCGGCGCTGCGGAGCCCGGCACCGTGGGACGAGCGGGACGGCGAGGGCACCACCCTCGGCCCGAAGCGCGTCCTGGCGGTCGACGACAGCCCTACCTACCTCGACGTCCTCGGCGCAGCCCTCAGAAGCGACGGCTACGACGTCGTCCTCGCCCGGTCCGGGGAGGAGGCCCTGGAGCTCCTCGCCGTGCAGCCCGTGGACTGCATCCTCCTCGATCTGGTGATGCCCGGCCTGGGTGGCACGGAGACCTGCCGCCGGATCAAGCTCGCCCCGCAGGTGAGAGACATCCCGCTGATCATGCTGACGGCGCTCGAAGACCGAGACTCCATGATCGCAGGTCTCGCGGCGGGCGCCGACGACTACGTCTGCAAGGGGAGCGACCTGGAGGTGCTCAAGGCGCGACTGCGCGCCCAGGTGCGGCGCAGACACCTGGAGGACGAGACGAGGAGAGTGCATCAGCAGCTCGCGCAGCGAGAGCGGCAGGCAGCCGAAGCCCGCGCGGCCCGCGCGCTGGCGGACACCCGCGCGGCGCTGATCGCCCAGCTCGAACGCAAGAACAGAGAGCTGGAGGCGTTCAGCTACACGGTGTCCCACGACCTCCGAGCCCCGCTGCGGGCCATCGACGGGTTCAGCCAGGCCCTGGCCGAGGACTGCGGCGACCAGCTCGATGCCAGGGGGCTCGGGCATCTCAAGCGGGTACGGGCGGCGGCGCAGCGCATGGGAGAGCTGATCGACGATCTGCTCGAGCTGTCGCGAGTCGGCCGCACGGAGCTGAGCATCACCGAGGTCGACCTGACGGGGCTCGCCGAGGCGGTCTTCGACGATCTGCGCCGCAGGGACCCGGGTCGGACGGTGGAGAGCCGCGTGCAGCGCGGACTGACCGCAAGAGGAGACCGCGGACTGCTCCGCGTCGTCCTCGAGAACCTGCTTGGCAACTCGTGGAAGTTCACACAGCGCAAGTCTGATGCGATGATTGAGTTCGTCTCTGAGAGATCCGAGGGTTCCCCCACCTACCAGATCCGTGACAATGGCGTCGGATTCAACATGCAGTATGCTGACAAGCTGTTTCGCCCGTTCCAGAGACTCCACGCTATGGCGGACTTCCCAGGGACCGGCATAGGCCTCGCGACCGTCCACCGGGTCATCGAGCTGCACGGGGGACGCGTCTGGGCCGAAGGCGAGCCCGGGCGCGGCGCCACCGTTTGCTTCACACTGCCACCAACCGCACCATGGAGCCCCCCATGAGAGGCCGCACGATCCTGCTCATCGACGACAACCCCGACGATGTGGAGCTGACCCTCCGTGCCTTCGAGAGATGCCGCGTCGCGAACCAGATCGTCGTCATGGAGGACGGCGAGAAGGCGCTCGACTATCTCCACTGCGCGGGTCCCTATGCGGAGCGCGTCCCGGATCTGCCCGAGGTGGTCCTGCTCGATCTGAACCTGCCGCGTATCGACGGGCACGAGGTCCTTCGGAGGATTCGCGCCGATGAGCGGACCCGTCGCCTGCCCGTGGTCATCCTCACGTCCAGCCAGGAGGCACGAGACCTGGTGCTGGCCTACGACCGGGGCGCGAACAGCTTCGTGCGCAAGCCCGTGGCCTTCGAGGAGTTCGTCGAGTCCGCACGCCAGCTCGGGCTCTACTGGCTGGTGCTCAATCAGGTTCCACCTGCCAACCCTGCGAGCGAGACCCGATGAAGACTCCACTCCGCGTGTTGATCGTCGAGGACTCCGCCGACGACGAGGAGCTGCTCCTCCTGGAGCTTCGGCGGGGTCCGTACCAGATCGTCCATCGCACCGTGCAGACAGAGCTGGAGATGCGCGCGGCCCTGGCCGAACCGTGGGACCTCATCCTCTCCGACTACTGCCTGCCGGACTTCAGCGGCCTCGCGGCGCTGCGGGTGCTCAACAGCACGGGCCTGCACATCCCGTTCCTCATCATCTCGGGGACCATCGGGGAGGAGACTGCCGTCGAGGCCCTCCGGGCGGGGGCCCACGACTTCTTCGTCAAGGGCCGGCTGACCCGCCTCATCCCGGCGATCCAGCGGGAGCTGCGGGAGGCAAGCGCACGCCGTGAGAAATCGGAGGCCGAGGCCGCGCTGCGTCGCAGCGAGCTCAAGTATCGCACCATCGTGGAGGTGACCCAGGAGGGGATCTGGGTCGTGGGCCATGACCTCCGCACCACGTTTGCCAATCGGCGAATGGCCGAGATGCTGGGCCTGGAGTCTCCAGCCGACCTCCTCGGCGCCCTGATGGACGACTTCACCGACGACGAGTCGAGGCGCGTCCTCCGACACTGTGTGGCCATGTGCGGCGACGGCGCCCACTCTCTGCACGAGTGCCGGTTCGTGCGGCGCGATGGAACAGAGTTCTGGGCCACCCTCTCCGCGGCCCTGGTCGTCGACGACGAGCAGGGCTCAGGCGCCCTGGTCATGGTCACGGACGTCACGGAGCATCGCCAGCTCCAGACCCAGGTCATCGTCTCGGACCGCATGGCCTCCATGGGGACGCTGGCGGCGGGCGTCGCGCACGAGATCAACAACCCGTTGAGCGGGCTGATCGGGAACCTGTCGTTGAGCCTCGACGATCTGGCGACCCTTGAAGCAGATGGCCCCGGCAGCGTGCCTGTGTCGAGGCTCCGGGAGCAGCTCCTCGACGCACGCCTGGCCGCAGATCGGGTGCGACACATCGTCCGCGACCTGAAGCTCCTGTCTCGGGGCGACGACGAGCCAGAGCCAAGGCCCGTGGACCTCCGCCGCGTCGTCGAGGGGGCCCTGCGCATGTGCGCCAGCGAGCTGCGTCATCGGGGGCGCCTCATGGTCACCCACGCGGATGCGCCTTCCGCGCTGGCGACCGAGGCGCGGCTCGGGCAGGTGCTGATCAACCTGCTGATCAACGCCGCCCAGGCAATCCCGGAGGGGCGCTTCGACGACCACCTCATCGAGGTGGCCACCGGGCCGTGGCAAGACGGACGGGTGCAGATCTCCGTCCGCGACACCGGCGCGGGCATGTCGCCGGCGGTCATCAAGCGCCTGTTCACGCCCTTCTTCACCACGAAGGCGTCAGGGGTGGGGACCGGCCTGGGGCTCTCCATCTGCCACCGCATCGTCAGCTCCTTCGGGGGGGAGATCCTGGTGGACAGCCGCCCGGGGCACGGGAGCACCTTCCGCGTGCTGCTGCCGGCCGCCAGCGAGCGCCCGGCCCACGCTCCGCTCACCCCCGACCCGGCGCCCGTCCCGACCGTCGTGGAGCAGCCGCGGCGGGGGCGCGTGCTCGTGGTGGACGACGACGCCATGGTGATCCGGGCGCTGTCCCGCACCCTGTCACGCCACCACGAGGTCGTCGCCGTCAGCACCGCGGCCGAGGCCCTCGAGCGGCTCCGGGGAGGCGAGCGTTTCGACGTGATCCTCTGCGACCTGATGATGCCGGAGATGACCGGGATGGACCTCCACGCGGAGCTCGCCCGCACCCACCCGGAGGCCACGGACCGCATGATCTTCCTGACCGGGGGCGCCTTCACCCCGCGGGCCCTGACGTTTCGGAGCGAGGTCAAGAACCTCTTCGTGGACAAGCCCTATGTCCCGGAGGTGCTGCGGTCCGCCGTCAGCGCCCGTATCGGATGAGGGTCAGCCCACCGGCAGCGCGATGCGCAGCGACGTGCCGCCGGCTGGCGAGTCGACGAGGGTCAGCTCGCCCGCGTTGCGCCTGATGAGCTGCCACGCCAGCGACATGGTCAGATCCATGCGCATGGTCCCCCCGTCGGCGCCGTGGACCTTCGGGTCGAGGACCTCCAGCCGCTCCTCGGGCGACAGGTGGAGCCCCGGCGCAGTGACGTCGATGAGGACGTGGCCGGCCTTGGGTGGCTGCCTCGCAAAGACCGTGATGCTGCGGCTGGGCGGCCTCCCGTCGTGCGAACGCGACAGGTAGGACAGCACGCTGGCGACCGCGGTGCGCGCGTCATCCTCTGCGGTTGAGACGGTCGGCTCGCCGACCACGTCCAGCACCACGGACGGCCCGGACTCTGCCGAGACGGACTCCACACAGCGTCGGAGGAGCGGTTCGACGGGCACGGGCCGCGGTGCGGAGCGGTCTGCGGTCTGAGTGAGGCGCCGAAAGCCGGTCACCAGGCCGGCGACGCGCTTCACGGCGTCCTGGATGTCGGCGAGGATCTCTCCGATGTCGCCGCCGTCCAGGCCGCGGTCGCCGAGGCTCTCTTGCAGCACGCCCAGGTTCGCCAGCACGACCGAGAGTGGGTTGTTGATCTCGTGGGCGACGTGACCCGCCAGACGCGCGGCGAGGCTCACCTTCTCTGCGCGCACGAGCTGCTCGCGGGTCGACACCAGCTCGTCCACTCGCTGGGCCACCTCCTCGTTGAGGCGCGCGTTCTCCAGGGAGAGGGCCACCTGCGCGGCCAGGACGGCGCCCTGCTGCAGCTCCGCTCGGGTGAATGAGCCCTGAGGGCCGGAGCGCAGCACGACCAGCGCCCCAAGGGATCGCTCGCCAGACTGCAGCGGAAGGACCAGGGCACCGACGAAGCCGCACTCGGCGAACTCGATGGGCAGCGGGCGGGCGGCGGATGGCAGGATGAACGCGCCGGCGGCGGCTCGAAGCTCGCGGCCAAGGACCTCGGCTGCGCCAGGTGGCAGCGGATCGGACAGGGCCGCACCGTCGAGGAGGAGGCAAGCCTTGTCTGCCCGCAGGACCCGGCTGCCGAGCTCCACGGCGAGCGACTTCACCTCGATCTGGCTCCTCGCCGACAGGAGCGCCCGGCTGGCCCCGAAGAGCGCCACCGCACCCTGGAGCTGGCGCTTCTCGAGGGCCCGGTGCATGGTGAGAGCGAGGCGCTGCAGATCGTAGGGCTTCTCCAGATAGTCGTAGGCGCCGCTCTTCATACACCTGACGGCGGTCTCTACCGTCGCATAGCCGGTCCCGACGATGACCTCAATGGACGGATCGTGCGCCCTGAGGGCCTCCGCGGTCTCCGCGCCATCCATCCCCGGCATCATCAAATCAGTGATTACCAGATCGAACGCGCGCCTTCGGGCGGCCTCCAGGGCGGCGCGCCCACCATCCGCCGTCTCTACCTCGAACCCGTCGGAAGCCAACGAGCGGGCCAGCATATCGCGCACCTCCGCCTCGTCGTCGACGACCAGCACCCTCGCTCGCAGCCCGACCATCACGCTCCCTCGTCACGAGACACACCGCCTCCCCGCTCCCAAGGCGCCCGACACAACGGTTCGGCAGAGCGCCACTGTAGCGCAAACGTCACCGCGAGCGCCAGGGATGTAACCGTCGCGGGGCGGGGATGCGGGCGGTGCCGTGATCAGGCGGCCTTCGAGTCCACCGCAGCCCGGATGGCGTCAAGGATGGGCTCGATGCGCCCGGACTTCAGCACGAGGGGAACGCCGAGCCTGTCCGTCAGCTCGCGGACCATCTGACCGGCGACCGCTGAGCAGGCCACGATGGCCAGGGCCGGGAACCGCTCGCGGAGCTTTGGGAGGGCCTCCACGCCGGACATCACCGGCATCAGCAGGTCGAGGACGAGGACGTCGGGGTGCGCCTCGTCGCAGAGCTGAAGGACGGCTTGCCCGTCGCGTGCCTCTCCGACGACCTCGATCCCGTCGACCCGGCTGAGCTGTAGACCCAGCAGGAGGAGGAGGTCGCTGTCGTCGTCGGCGATCACGACGCGGAGTGCGTCACCCATGGGCACCTCACGAGTGTGGCAGGGTCAGGGTGGCGCGGGCTCCGTACCCCGGAACCCGCTCCAGGCGCAGCTCGCCGCCGGCGTGCTCCGCCAGCGCGCGGGCGACCGTGAGCCCAAGCCCGAGCCCAGGCGAGGACATCACGGCCATCTCGCTTCGATAGAAGGGCTCGAAGGCGTGCTCGAGCTCGCTGTCCGTCGGCTCTGGCCCGGGGGCCTCGACCACGACCCGAGCCACCCCATCGTCTGCACAGGCGACGACGCGGACCGGCCGCCCGCAGTAGAAGGCCGCGTTCGTCAGGAGGTGACCCAGGATGCGCTCAAGCGCCCCATCGTGGGCGCAGGCGTCGCACTCCCCCTCGATCTGGAGCTCCCCACCAAGCCGACGGGCGGACCACGCCTCCCGGGCCGTGGCAGCAACGCTCCGCGGGACCAATCCACCCGTGGGCAGCGCGGTCGTCACCTCGCTGGCGACCAGCAGGTCGTCGACCAGCGCGCTCAAGCCGTCGAGGGCGCGGACGAGGGAGGGCGCGATGACGGCGCGGACCTGGGCATCCGATGCGCCATCGATGGCGTGGGCGAGTCCCCGGGCCGTGCACACCGGGGAGCGGAGCGCGTGGCCGACGACGTGCAGCACCCGGTTACGCAGCGCGTCCAGCGCCTTTGCCCTCCCCTCTGCGTCGGCCTCCATCGCCACCTCCCGGAGTCAGGGGTCAAAGTTGTGCACCGCGCACCACGCGTCCCGTGACGTGCTGCCTCCCAGCAGGCCGTAGCCGAAGGCCAGGCGCAGCAGGGTGGCCTGGCTGGCGGCGTACGCCTCGATCTCCGCTGCCACCAGGGCCCGGGCGGCCGGGGTCGGCGCCTCGGCCAGCAGCTCGGCGTGTCGCCAGGCAAGCTCCCTCCACGCGGCAACCACCTGAAAGTTCAGGAAGTCGTCGAGGAGGATTCCCGGGGCGGAGGTGCCTTGGATGCTCGGGTCGAAGCGGCGTGCGGCCTCGGGCAGGGCCTCGTCGGCGACTCGGTTGAGGAACTCGTTCACCTTGTCGTGGTCCGGCTTGCGGCTGCTCCCGTCCGGCTTCACGAGCCCGATGGCGTCGAGCACGAACGGGAGGTCACGCTGGATGTGCGCGTTCATGCCGAGGAAGATGTTCCCGAGCCCCTTCACCTGCTTCTTGCCGGCTGCGTCGAAGGCGATGCTCCAGGCTGCCGGCACGGCGCTCTTGAAGCCGCCGTGCCAGGCGTCCCACGCGTCGAAGTAGTATGCAGCGAAGACCGCGGCCTCGTGGTTGAGGAAGGCCGGGTCCGAGAAGAAGCCGGGCTCCAGGCTCGCCCGCTGGTACTCCTCCGTGGTCCGCAGATAGACGAGGGCGAACAGGGCGTCGTGGTCGCACACCTTCGCCAGCTTGGTGAACCGCTTGTCCATCTCGTGGATCACCGAGCTGACACACTGCGGGTGCCCCTTCTTGCAGAGGTTCTCGCTCGACGGGTCGTAGCCCGCGGAGAGGCCCGGCAGAAGCGAGGTCCAGGGGACGAACGGAGGGTCGTCTGCACGCGCGGTGCTCGACACGAAGGCGACGAGAGCGAGCGCTACCGAGGTCCGGCTCATGCAACCTCCTTGAATGTCCCTTCCGAGGACAGTCGGGGCGCCGCTCGGCTCACGTCCTCGCCGACGTGGCGCTGCTCTTCGAAGCGTACCGCCACATCGCGGGCCAAACAAGGACCAATTCAGTCCGCGAGCCCACCGGGCGCTTCCACTACGCCGAAGGCACAACCGAAGATACGACCAATATTCCAGACATTGGGTAACACCTGACCATGCAGTTCGAGCTCGCGAATACACCTACCATGTGACGCAACGCCAAAATGGGGGTCGAAAACTGAACCGGGGGTCAAACTGGGGGTCAAACTGGGGGTCAAACTGGGGGTCAAAACTGGGGGTCAAAACTGGGGGTCAAGCATACTCATATTTCCTATCCTCGCGAGCAGGGACCCCGCTGGGCAAGCCCCGACCACCGCGCACTCCGCGGCCTCCCTGCGGAGCCGAGTGCGCCGCGCTCACCGGTTCTCACAGCGCCGACCGTTCAGGGGAGCAGGATGGGGACGCCGTGGGTGTCGCCGCAGGTCCCGATCTCCAGCGCGCAGGAGTCGTCGCTGCGCCACTGGCCGTAAGGGGACCATGTCGCGCCGTGACGACGCAGCAGGGTCAGCTCCGCGACGGCGACCTTGGAGTTCAGGCAGTGGTGCACTGTGCCGTCCGGGTCGTGGTAGTCGACGCCCACGAAGCGGTCAGGGCTCCCGTGGACGACGCCACGAAGGCGCCAGGGCCCCCCGGTCGCCTCGAAGCTCCAGTACAGCCCGTGCTGGCGGCTCGCGCTGGCTACGAGATCCCGCAGCCGGTTGAACGTCACCGTCTCCACTGGGGTCCTGAGGTGCAGTATGGTCAGCGCTGGTGTCGTGATGGGACCCAGCGCGACGCGCGCGCTGAGTCCCTCGAAGACGACGCCGTCCTCCGCGAACGCGTTGCAGTGGGCCCAGACCCACTCCCGCGCGTGGTTCTCCCCCCAGTTGTGGCCGTGCATCCCGGGCGCCTCGACCACCTCGATGCGCTCACCGTCGACGGTCACCGTGCCCTGGAAGCGCGCGTCGATGGTGGGGCTGAGAGCCTTGGAGCGAGGGAGGGGCAGCTCGTACATGCGGTCGTGAGGAAAGTGCCGGAAGCTCTCCTCGCCCGTGGTCCACGTCAGGTCCCAGGCGATGCTCCCCGCCCCAGAGACGCTCCCATGGCTGCGACCGCGGGCCATCTCGCAGTCGCCGAAGCGCAGCAGGAATCGGTCAGCCTGCCAGGAGATGTCGGACGCGGGCATCACGCGCTTGACGGCGCGCCGGCGCTCCGGGTGGTCCACGTCGAAGAAGATCGCCCACACGGCGGCCTGCGCGTCGCCGTGACCAGGAGGTGGCTCCAAGACGGTGAACTTGAGCCAGAGCGCCTGCCGCCGCGACACCAGGTTCAGCTTGAGGAAGGTGGACTCCACGTGGCCACGAGGCGACCCTGGCGACCACCGGAGGATACTGTCTCGCTCGGACGCGCTCTGCATGAAGGACCTCCGCCGCGCCGCGCCCCGGTAAGGGTGGAGCGCCAGCGGGCGCCCCAGTCTTACCGCGGTCGAGCGTCGAAGTCCATGCCGCCCCAAGTCCAGGGTGAAGCTCTCCCCCCGCGCCCCCCCCGGCGCTCACACGGAGGTCAGGCGGCCACGCGCCGGCGAACGGTCAGCCAACCGAGCAACGCGAGCATCGCCAGCAGGCCGCCGCCCGGGCCGCTGGTCGCCCCGCAGCCGCCGCCGGCTGCGCTGCCGCTGAGGTCTGCCTCCCCGCCGACGCCTCCTGGCGCCTCGACTCCGCCGCCCGCTGCGTCGCCGCCTGCTCCGCCCGCGGCATCACCGGAGCCACTGCCGGAGCCGCCGCCAGGGCCACTCGCAGCATCCGACCCACCCGACCCACCCGAGCCACCCGAGCCACCAGCCTCGCCGCTGCACTCCCCGCCCTGGCACCGCCCGCTCCCGCACTCCAGGTTGCTCGCGCACTGCACGCCCGCCGCCGCGCAGGTCGGCGCCGTGGCGTCGGGCACGCAGACGTCGCCACCTACCGCGAACTGGCAGCTCGTCCCGCAGGGGCAGACACCCCCTTCCGAGCAGGCCTGGACGCAGACGGACCCGCTGCCCGAATCGAGACACAGCCCGCTGCTGCAGTCCTGAGGTCCCCCACAGGACGCGCCCGCGGGGAGCGCCGCCGGCAGGCAAGCGCCCCAGACCGCGTCGCCAGAGCCGACGCACACCTGACCTGCGGGGCACGCGTCGTCCGCGAGCGCGCAAGGCGTGACGCACACGGTGCGTGTGCCCCCGGCGGGCTTGGCGCAGACGCCGCTCTTGCACTCCTCGTTCGTAGCGCAGATCGCCCCGTCCTCGAGCTTCTCGGGGGGCGGAGGCGGAGAACCAGGGATGCAGGCGCCCACCTGCGGCGACAGCTCGACGCACCACGTCCCGGCGGCGCAGCTCGGGTGCGCCGGGCTGCACGCCGCGCGGCAGAACTGCTCCCCGCTCGCCTGGTCGAGCACGCATCGCCCGCTCTTGCACTGCCAGTCGAAGTCGCAGCCATCCGTGTCAGCGCGGTTGACCGCCCCCACGTCATCCACACCCCAGCAGGCTCCCGCCGAGGACGCGCTGCCGTGGGACGGTACGCACACCTGGCTCTTGGTGCAGTGCCCCGCCTCGCCGACGGTGCAGGTCTGGCGGCACTCCAACGAGCCGTCCACGGGGTTGGTCCCGCAGTAACCCGACTTGCACTCGCTCGACGCCTCACATGCGGCCCCGTCGCTCTTGGTGGTCGGCCCGCCGGGGATGCACGCCCCCGAGCTCTGACCCTCGTAGGGGACGCACACGAAGCCGCCCGGGCAGCTCGTGCTGGAGCTCGGGTTGCACACCTGCGAGCACATGCTCCCCTGCCCCCACACGGGCTGACAGAAGTAGGGTGACTTGCAGTCCTGGTTCGTGCTGCACTTCTCGCCGAGCCCCTTGGTGCCGCCGGCCGTCCCCGAGCCCGACCCGAGCTGGCACTTGCCCCCGCTGCACACGTACTTCCCTGTGTAGTACTCCTGCCCGTTGGACTTGTGGCCCACCACGTAGGGACAGTCCGCGTCGGTGCCGCAGGTGTAGTTGGCGTTGTTGTAGAGGAAGCAGAACGAGTTCTTGTCGTCCTGCTCCAGGGTCCGCTGCTTCAGCGTCCCGTCCCACGACGGCGCCATGGTCGGCGGCGACGAGGAGGAGTAGCCGCCCAGGTTGTGCTGGATCCCGAAGAAGTGCCCGATCTCGTGGATCGCGATGGCCTTCACGTCGGTCTTGCCCCACCCGCCCGTCGTGGACCAGGACTGGAGGTAGCCGTTGAACGCGATGTCCGACTCCCAGATCTTGCCGTTGTAGTCGTAGAGCGGCGCGGTCACGCCCAGCACGTACTTGCCATAGGTCCAGGCCGAGTTCTCCACGAAGTGGAGCTCGTTCTTGCCGTTGGCCTGAGCACCCGTCAGCAGGCTCGTGTTGCCGGCGGCCCCCAGGTGGTTGATCTTCAGCGACGAGCACGGGAGCGTGATCCAGTCGTTGAACGACTCCTTGATGGCCTGGATGTCGCTGCCGTCCCCGATGTCGTCGGAGCCGGCGGGGTTCAGGTGGTACGGGACCGTCGAGATGGTCCACCGGACGAGCTTGTTGTAGTAGTCCGACAGGGCGATGCTGGACGCGGAGGCAGCAGGCGCCCAGAGCAGCAGGCCCGACACGATCAGGAGGGCGCGCTTCATCGGGCCACCCCGTCCTCGGCGATCCAGTGGCGCACCTCGTCGAGCAGGTTCGCAAGGGGGTAGCGCACCAGGCTGGCCGGCGCCTCTGTCATCTCGAACTCGCCGCCCGCACCGAACCGCGCCACCCCCACGCTTCCGAGCGACCGGTCGACCACCCGCTCGCCGGTCTCAGCATCGACGCGCACCTCGAAGCGCCCCTGGGACAGACCCGTGATGGCGAAGCCTCCCTCGGTGCGCTCCAGGAACATGACGACCTCGTCCCCTTCACTGAAGCGCGGCATCCCAGGGATGCGCAGCTCGAGCCCGCCCCGTTGCCCCCCGATCAGCCGGAGCGTGAAGCTCGGCTCCGGCACGAGCGCCCGCCCCTTGAGCACCTCGGTCAGCGAGAAGGTGACGTCGGTTACGAGTCGCGTGGCGTCCCCGCCGACGGCAACGACGTCGGTCCGGGTCACGACGCCGTGGAAGATCACGTCCGAGGTGCGGCTCATGTCGTCGAGGCCTACCTCGAGGACGACGGTGGCGCGCGCGGGCGCTGCAAGCAGCAGCAGCATCAAGAGTATGGCTCTGCGGGGGAGCATGAGGCCTCCGAGGAGAGTTGGGGCGTGGGCGGCAGGTCCCCGCGCGGGACCGCGCGACAGTATTCCAGAGCGCGAACGCCGGTTCAACCCACGTCGCCCGGCCCCACATCCCGCGATCTGCGCGCGGGTTACGTTCACCCCCTTGGGCGCCACGGCTTGATCGGGGGGTGGGCGTGTGATACCTGTTGCGCCGGGCCGGCGGGCCAACGAGGGACGGTGCGCGATGACTCAATGGTTTCGCCTGGTTATAGCCATCACAACCCTTCTCGCGGCCTGTACGGAGCGACACGAGAACCCGACCCTCGCGGGCCAGGATATCCGCGTCACCTTCCTGCACACCTCCGACATCCACTCTCGCCTGATTCCCTACCGCGCTCAGGTCGGCGCTGGTGACGAGGGCATGGGCCTGCTCCAGGACAACGAGCCCTTCGGCGGGGCGGCGCGCATGGCGCACGTCATCAAGCGGGAGCGCGCGCGGGGGGGCCGCGTCGTCCTCGTCGACAGCGGCGACTGTTTCCAGGGCGCACCGATCTTCAATGCCTTCAAGGGCGAGGTGGAGCAGCGGGTCATGAGCCAGCTCCAACCGGACGCCGTGGTCATCGGCAACCACGAGTTCGACGAGGGGCTCACGAACTACGCGAAGCAGCTCAAGGCGTGGGCCACGTACCCGGTGATCGCCGCCAACTACTTGTTCATCAAGGGGAACCCCCTGAACGACCTGGTGCGCCCGGTCGAGATCGTCAACAAGGACGGCCTGAAGATCGCGATCATCGGCATCGCCAACTTTTCGTCCATCTCGTCGGTGACCGAAGTCGGCAACAGCCTCAAGATCGTCCCGCTGGACATCGTCCAGACCGTGCAGGACTGGATCAACGTGCTCCGCCCCCAGGTGGATCTGATCGTCGCCGTCAGCCACGCGGGCCTCGGCGAGGACGAGGAGATCATCCAGCACACCGAGGGCCTCGACATCATCCTCGGCGGACACCTGCACATCGTCCTCAACCCGCCGAAGGTCATCAAGGACAAGGCCGGCCGCAGCGTGATCCTGACCCACCCGGGCGCCTTCGCCAAGTTCGTCGCGCGCCTGGACGTCGTCGTCCGGGACGGCGAGGTGGTCAACCACGACTACGCCATCTTCCCCATCGACAGCTCGGTGCCCGAGGATCCGGTCATGCTCGACCTCCTGGAGCCGTACCGGCTGAAGATGAACCAGATCTTCGACCTGACCAGCGTCTACGGCTTCGCGGACCGCCACATCCGCCGCTTCGGCTTCGACGGCGGAGACGCCCCCCTCGGCAACTTCGTGGCCGAGGCCATCCGCAAGCACGCCTGGGCCGACTTCGGGCTGACGAACACGCTCGGAATCCGCACCGACATCTTCCCCGGCCCCATCACCATGGACGACCTCTTCAACGTGTTCCCCTTCGAGAACACGATCACGACCATGTACATGAGCGGCAAGGACATCCAGGACCTGCTGGACTACACCACGCGGCGCAGCGCGGGGCGCGGCTGCATCACGCAGGTCCAGGTGGCGGGCCTGCGCTTCACCATGAACTGCACCTTCCCGAAGGAGGGCGACAACTGCGGCGACGAGTGCCCGCCACGCGCCGAGAACGTCGTGATCACCAACTGCGGTGACTCCAACATCAAGGACAAGACGCTGTGCCAGGAGACGCCCATCAACCCCTACGGCGTCTACGAGATGGCCACCAACAACTACATCGCCGGGGGCGGGTCGGGCTTCACGGTGCTCAAGATCAACAACACCCAGGTGGACTCGGGGGTGCCGCTGCGCGACGCGGTGCAGGAGGAGATCATCCGCTCCCAGCGCTGCATCGACGACTGCCGCGTGGACGGCCAGGTGCAGCTCGAGGGGTGTACGACCTACGGCGCCTGCATGGAGTCGCTGGTCAAGTACCGGGGGCAGTTCTGCGAGCACATCGCCGAGACGACGCCCGGCGAGCTGACGACGCCCTACCACTGCGCGGTGGACGACGGCCAGTGCAAGGGCGACGGGGACTGCTACCGCCTCGACGCGGCCTGCGCCGGGGGCAAGTGCAAGGCGTGCACCCACTCCCTCGAGTGCGGCGACGGCCAGGAGTGTTTTCAGGGCGTCTGCGTGACCCCCGCCTACACCTGTGTGCTCGGCCGGTGCCGCAACCGCTGCCAGGGCGACGGCGACTGCCACGCCAGCAAGGCCGCCAAGGGCCAGAACGCCTGCGTGAAGCTCGCCGAGACCGACTCCAGCGGGTTCTGTCTGCCGGCGACCGCCACCCCGTGTGAGGCGGACGGCGAGTGTACCGACAGCGTGCGCGCCTGCTTCGGCACGCTGCCGACCTGCAAGCAGAACGCCGACTGCGTGGCCAAGGGGCTCGACGCCCTGTGCAGGAACGGCTTCTGCGAGCCGAAGCGCACCAAGTGCACCACCACGAAGGGCTGCGGCGCGGGGCAGGCGTGCGTCCACGGCTGGTGCGCCGAGCCGGGCGCCAAGGGGCGCTGCGCTCCGTGCAGCGAGGACGCGCACTGTGGAGGCGGCGACGTGTGCGCAAGGGGCCTCTGCGTCGCGCCGGTCTCCCAGTGCGTGCAGGGGCGCTGCCGGGCGCTGTGCGACGGCAACGAGGACTGCCCCGCCTACAGCCTCTGCTTCGAGGGGAGGTGCATGCCCCGGGACTGCTACACGCTGACGGACCGGGAGACCGCGTGCTACCTGGACGTGGAGTGGCAGGCGCACACCGAGTGCACGACGCTCCCCTGCCCGCGCGCCGAGTCGGACGCGCGGATCAGCCGCATCCTCCCGCCCAACCTGGAGGACCTGCCTCCCGACCTCGACCCGGACGAGCCGGAGGGCTGACGTGGCACGCTCCATCACCGTCGCGCTCGCGCTGCTCGCCGGGTGCACCAGCGAGTACGCCCTGGACCAGGGGCTCCAGTCCTTTCAGGTGTCCCTGACTCCCGGCACCGCCGGCACCGCCAAGGACCGCCTCCCGTTCGTCAGCGGCAAGCCCTGCAGCGGCGACCCGGACTGCGAGGACGGCGAGGTCTGTGTCGACGGCGAGTGCCACGTGAGGGTCGTGGTCGACGTGGCGGCCATGGGGCGCGACGGCAAGCACTTCCCGTTCACTGGCATGGTGCGGGCGCGGATCACCCCGGGGCGGGTGGCGCCGTCCACGTCCTGGCACCTCGTGAAGGGCGGCAAGGCCAAGGGCCTGGAGATCTTCGTGAACCGCGCCATCGGCGAGTCCCACGTCTGGATCGAGCAGGACGGCTTCTTCCCCAAGGCGGCGAAGTACGGCCAGTGCAACGACGGGCTGGACAACGACGGAAACGGCCTCGTGGACCTCGCAGACCCGGGCTGCCTGTCGGTGGACGACGACCAGGAGGCCAAGGCGACGTTCGCCACCGGGACGACCGAGACCCTGTGGTTCCAGAACCCGCGCATCCGCGACATCCAGCTCACGAGCAAGCTGCACACCTCCCCGCTGGAGGGCCAGCAGGTCGTCGTGGACGCGGGGCGCCTCGTCGTGGTGAACGTGGTGGCCAACGGCTTCTACGTGGTGGACCTGGACGATCAGGCACAGGACCGCTACTTCAACGGCCTGTTCGTGTTCACCTACTCCAAGCCCCGCTTCATCGAGTACGGCGACATCATCTGCCAGGTCTCGGGAGCCGTGGACGAGCACGTGGGCATGACGCAGCTCACCTTCCCGAGCTACGACGACCTCTGGGAGGGAAGCGACACCTGCAACCCGAAGACCCCGGGCATCGACGTCGACGCGGAGCCTCCAGCCCCGATTGCCGTCACGGCCGACCTGAAGAGCGAGCTGGTGGCGAACCAGGTCGAGTACCTGACCAACGTGTACGCCAACAGCCGCTATCTGGAGGCCCTGGAGTCCAACCTGGTGCGGTTCAGCGACGTGGAGGTCGCGACCCGGTTCATCGCCTGCGACCGCAACAACAACGGCCTCATCGACAAGGGCGACGAGAACACCTGCCGGGGCGAGTGCCAGGACGACCCCTATTGCGCCGACCTGGAGGGCTACTTCGAGTACTCCCAGTGGTCGGGCGTGACCGGCGGAAAGAAGAAGATCTACGGCTCCACGGGCCTCGCCGAGAAGTTCCTGCCGCTGTCCATGGACTACCTGGGGCAGCCGGACAAGAACGGCGTGTGCACCAAGGAGACGACCGAGCAGGGCTTCCTCCAGTACGTGTGCCCCCCGCGCCGCGTCTCCTCGATGACCGGCTCGCTGCGGCACATCTACCTGTGCGGAGAGAGCTCCGACGAGACCAAGTGCGACCTCCAGTTCTGGGTGGTGGACCCACGCTACGACGGCGACGTCGTGCTGGACCCGACCCTCGACAACGACGGCGACGGCGTGACCGGCGACCAGGGCGACTGCAACGACAACAACCCGGGCGTCCACCCCGGCGCGGCGGAGAAGCCGGGCAATGGCGTGGACGACGACTGTGACGGGACCACCGATGAAGCGTAGCGTGACGACCCTGGCCCTGCTCCTCGGCGCGATGGCCACCCCCGCGATGGCGGGCGAGTACCTGGACGCGAAGATCAGCTTCCCGTTCTCCGACGACAACGTGCTGCGGGGAGCCGGCGAGGACCGCAAGTCGAGCCCGGACATCTACATCGGTGGCACGCCGGACCCGAGCATCGACCGTCTGCTGCCGGACCGCTACGACACCTTCATGCACATCGGCCTCTACAAAGCCCTGGACCTGACGGAGGCCTTCCTTCCGGAGGCCGCGATCAACCTGAAGATCGACATCGCCAAGGGCACGATCCGAGACGACGCGTCATACATGCGCCTCAACTTCCTCTGGAACCGCGACCCGGACCGGCACCAGGGGTCCACGGGCGAGCTGCTCTCGGGCCAGAAGGTCAAGCGAGGCATCGGCGACAGCGCCTTCATCGAGCTGTTCCCCGTCGACGCGGACCGCCTGCGCATGGGCTTCCACTACGAGCTGTCCTGGGGCGGCACGGACGTGTTCCCCCGCAACTTCCGCACCACGTCGGCGCCGGCGGCGCGGGTGGGCGTGGACATCGGCGGCTTCTACGCCTTCGCGGGCCTCAAGACCGCGCTGATCAAGAGCGCGGTCGAGGTGAAGCTCGCCAACTCGGAGGGCAACGAGACCCTCTTCGTCGAGCGCACCTTCTACGGCGGCCTCTTCGGGGCGGGCGTGGAGCTGGGCGTGGACGGCCTGTGGCTCGAGGCCAACGGCGGGGTCTTCGAGAAGGGCACCAACAACAAGGCGGAGGTCCTCGGCAAGCCGATTGTCGCCGGTGGGGCCAGCGCCATGTTGTCCTTCTCGCGAGGGGCGCCCGTGGGGCGGCGGCTCGACCTCAACCTGTTCCGCGAGGACCCCGTCCGCTTCGACCTGACGGAGTCGGAGCCCTACGATGGCGACGTCAGCTACCGCATCGCCGCGGAGTTCGGCTTCCAGACCCAGACCCTCGCCGACTTCGACTTCACCGGCTCGACCAAGACCGAGCTGGCCATGGCGAGCTTCGCGTCGGTGGGCGTCAAGGTCAAGGAGACCCGCATCCACCTGGACGGCGGCTTCCGCGACATGACCTGGATCACGGCGAACGTGCCCGGCTACTTCCCCTACTCGGCGCTCCCGGAGGCTGCGGAGGTCACCCCCGAGGTCTCGGGCACCATCGCCGTCGACCACCTGTTCACGGAGCTGGGCCTGACCCCCTACGTGGGCATCGGGGTCCAGCTCCCCGCCACCTACCGGGGCGTCATGCCCGCCGGCCAGAACAACTCCAAGGTAAGCCAGGGCATCCAGAAGGTCGTGGTGCGCGGCACGGAGCCCGGCGACTGGGACATCCTGCCGGAGGGAGAGGACGCGCTGCCGATCATCAGCGCGCTCGGCGGCCTGCGCTGGACCTACGAGAGCACCTTCGCGGCGCTGGTCCAGGTCGACTACACCTACGACCCGGACCGCGCCCAGATCCGCAAGGACGAGAACGGCATCGGCACCCGCGTGTTCGTGGATCCGAGCCGTCTCGGAGTGAGCCTGCTCGCGAGCGTGAAGTTCTAGGGGTCGTTCTAGGGGTCAGGTATACTCAGCTCTCATCTCATCTCGCAGGCCCGGTACGCCCGCCGCTCGCCCGCCGCTCAGCCCTCGCACCCGCATGCCCCCCGCCTCACGAGGTCAGCGCCCCTCCAGTCGCTCATTGAGCCACGCCAGGTTGGCCGCCAAGGTCCGGTCCTCGGGGGCGTCCAGGATGGCGAGCACCGTCTCCCGCGCCGCGGACGGCCAGTCCTGCGCCCGGATGTAGTGCAGCGCAAGGACGCGGTGGACCGGCGCGCGCGCGTCCATGGCGGCGAGGCGGGCGAGCACCTCCCTGCGCCGGCTGATGTTCAGCGTCGGGTTGGCCCAGGCCTTCCACGCAAGCAAGGTCTTGCGCTCGAACGTGCTCAGCAGCTCCTCGGCCGGCATGGCCTGCGCCACGAAGAGCCCCCACCGCATCATGAACAGGAGCGGCACGACCGTCGCCGCGTCCTCGGTGACCTCGCCCGACTCCCGGACGACGCCGGTCCGACGGGCGTCGAGCAGGAAGGTCCCGAGCAGGCGACGCATCGCACCAGTCTCTGCGAGATCTGGGTGTCTGACATCCCAGCCGGTGAGCGGCTCCCCCGACGCGCGCACCGCCGCCAGGTACGCGTCCATCGCAGCGAGAAAGCGCTCCCGGTGCGCCAGCCCGAGCGCCCGGTAGCCGTCCCGCCCCACCCGGGACAGCGCCCTCAAGGCCGCCTCCTCGACGCGCGTCTGGGCCCGGCGAATCCCCTCGTCGATGCCGCGCCCCCCCGTGCGCAGCTCCTCCACGTTCCACTCCTCGACGGCCCGATCCAGCTCCGGGTCCTCGGCGCCCTGGGCGAGCAGCGCCCGGTCCGCCGCAGCCTGCGCAGCGACCTCATCGCTCGCCGGCCGCCACCCTGTCGTCGAGAAGTCCGGGGCGGGCAGTGGCCGGTCGAACAGCGCCCAGACGGCGACGCCGCCAAGCGCCAGAAACACGACGCCGGCCAGAAGCACCGGCCACCGCGGAGACTCAGCCATCGATCAGGGCGCGGAAGAAGCGGACCATGGCCATGTCGATCCAGTTGCGCTCGTTCACGAAGCGAAACAGGATGCGCCCGTCCCGGATCACGTAGGTCTCCGGGATCTTCTGGGTGCCATAGTGGGTCCCAAGCGGGTCCGCCTGCGCCGCGGGGTCCCGCACGAACACGATGTTCTGGGGCACACCGCCGATCTGCTCGAGGAACTTCGACACCGCGTCCCAGGACTCGTCGTAGCTCACCGCCACCATGACGAAGCGGTCACCGGCCAGCTCCTTGGCGAGGCGCGCCATGGACGGCAGCTCCCGCTTGCACGGCTCGCAGTAGGAGGCCCAGAAGTTGAGGAAGAGCACCTTCCCCGCGTGGTCCGAGAGCCGCACCGGCCCACCCTCGACCCAGGGAGCAGGCTCCAGAGCGCGATCATGCTTCGCGGGCTCGAAGTCCGTGAGCACCAGATCCGCGCCGACCTGGGGTGCCAGGGCCCGCAGCTTGGAGTCGACTCCGCGCTCCTCCAGGGACGCGCGGATGCGCCACAGCGCAAACACGACGAGCACCATGAACACGCCCAGCGCGAACAGCTTGCGGGTCCTCGCCGCGCCTTGGTCCTTCTGTCCGTCCATCAGCCGTCCTCGAAGTTCGGAAAGCACACGGAGACGCCGGAGCCCCCGACGGCCGTGCACTCCGCGCCGGGCGCACAGTCCGCACTCGTGGTGCACGGCGCCAGGCAGAAGGCCCCGAAGTCGCCCGAGAGGCGCACGCAGCGAGCGTCCCCCACTCCGGACGGGCACGGCGTCCCCTTCTCGCAGGGCGCGGTGCAGTAGCCTCCGGGGAAGCGGTTCTCACAGATCAGACCCGGCCGGCAGTCGTCCGTGAACGAGCAGCCCTGGCCGACGACACCCCCAGCGGGGACACAGGCCGCCCCCTCCGCTTGGGCGACGCACACGCTACCGCCCGGGCAGCCCGCCCCGCTCTCCGCGTCGCAAGCGACGGTGCAGGCTTCGCGGTCACCCACCGGCCGGCACACAAGGGGGGCCAGACACGGCGCCACATCGCAGCACGCGCCCAGGGTACCGTCGCTGCGACACCCCGCCGGATCGGGCGCCTCCTGACAACACACGAGGCCGAGTGCGAGGAGGAGGCGTCCCACCCGCGCGTTCTACCATGCCCCCCTCGCCATTGAAAGGTCGGATGGCCGCGCCTACAATGGCGTGCCCCTCACCAGGAGCAGAGTCGCCCATGCTCATCGTCATGAAGCCATCCGCCACCGAGGCGCAGGTCCAGCAGGTCGTCGAGCGCATCGAGCTCCTGGGCTACCGCGCCCACCCCATGCCCGGCAGCCAGCGCACCGCCATCGGCATCACCGGCAACAAGGGCCCGGTCCCCGAGGAGGTCTTCGCCTCCCTCGACGGCATCGCCCAGTGCGTCCCCGTGTCGCAGCCCTTCAAGCTCGTCAGCCGCGAGATGCAGCCCGAGCCGACGCGCATCGACTTCGGCGACGGCGTCATCATCGGCGGCGGCACCTTCCACGTCATGGCGGGCCCGTGCTCCGTCGAGAGCCAGGCCCAGATCCTCGCGGCCGCCCACGCGGTCAAGGCCGCCGGCGCCACCTTCCTCCGCGGCGGCGCGTTCAAGCCTCGCACGAGCCCCTACGAGTTCCAGGGGCTCCGCAAGGAGGGCCTGGAGCTGCTCGCAAAGGCGCGGGCGGAGACCGGCCTGCGCATCGTGACCGAGGTCAAGGACACCGAGACCCTGGACATGGTCTGCGAGTACACCGACGTCCTCCAGGTCGGCGCGCGAAACATGCAGAACTACTCGCTTCTGGAGGCCATCGGACAGCGGCGCGTGCCAGTCCTGCTCAAGCGCGGCCTGGCCGCCACCATCAAGGAGCTGCTGATGGCGGCCGAGTACATCTTCAGCGCGGGAAACCAGGCGATCATGCTCTGCGAGCGCGGCATCCGCACCTTCGAGACCATGACCCGCAACACCCTCGACCTCAACGCGGTCGCCGTGCTGCGCCACCTGAGCCACCTGCCGGTCATCGTGGACCCGAGCCACGGCATCGGCATCCGGCGGCACGTGCCCGCCATGGCCCGCGCCGCTGCGGCGGTCGGCTGCGACGGCCTGATCGTCGAGGTCCACCCCGATCCGGATCGCGCCCTGAGCGACGGCGCCCAGTCCCTCACGCCCGAGATGTTCAGCCAGATGATGGGCGAGCTGCGGGCCATCCTGCCCATCGTGGGCCAGAGCCTCGGCGCCGCCCCCCAGTGACACGGGCTCCAGCGCCCACAGCACCGCGGCGGTGACCGCAGCCCCGGTGACAGCGCCCACCAGATCCCAGACCACGTCCCGCATCGACGGCGTGCCGAGCCCCGCCGCGTCGGCGGCCTCCTTGAGCAGGCCGACGCCAAGCCCAAGGCCCGCGCCGCCCAGACCTCGCGCCCAGAGCGGCTCCTCGCCCCAAGCGGCGGTCGCCGCTCCGACACCCGCGGCTCCCGCGAACGTGCTCAACGCAAGGTGCTGCGCTTTGTCTGGGCCCCACCAGGGATCTGCGCCTCGGCGCGCGGCTGAGCAGCCGGCGCCGAGGGACACGGTGGCGACGAGGAGGGCAACGACGGCGCGGCGCACCCTACAGGTGGCGCTCCGGCTGGTTCTCGGGCACGTACTTGCAGCGGTAGATGGCGACGCCCTTGCCGTCCCGCAGGTTGAGCCGCTCGTCGATGATCTGGGCGGCGATGCCCACGCACCGGGACCACCCGAACAGCACCGTGTAGAAGTTGGAGTCCGTGAGCCCGAGGGCGTTGAGCAGCGAGCCGCTGACCGCGTCCACGTTGGGGTACGGGTCGGAGATCTTCTCGTTCTCCTTGAGCACGCGGGGGATCACGTCGCGCATGGCGAGGGCGGTCTTGAACTCCAGGTTGTCGGGGCAGAGCTGCTTGCCGAGCTCGTACTGGATGTCCGCCCGCGGGTCCTCGACGCGCAGCACTGCGTGCCCGAACCCGAACACCAAGCCGCCGTTGGCGAGCAGGTTGCGAACGTAGCTCTCGATGTGCGTCGGGTCCGGGTTGCCCACCTCGCGCACGAAGTTCAGGCAGTCCTGGTTGGCCCGACCGTGGCGCGGCCCGTACAGCCCCGCCATGGCGCCCGCCATCGACGCGAACTGGTCGGCGAGGCCCGATGCGATGGCCTTGCCCGTGAAGGTGGACAGGTTGCCACCGCCGTGGTCGAAGTGGAGGATGTCGAACACCCGCAGCAGCTTCGTCAGCTTGGCCTCGTCGGCGCCGGGCACGCCCAGCATGTGGACGAAGTTCTCCACGTAGCCGAGCTTCGGGTCCGGCGGAATGGGCTCACCCCAGCCAGAGCGCAGGCGGTACACCGCCGCCACGACCTGAGGAGCCCACGCGATGAGGTTCTTGCCGTCCTCCAGGAAGTTCTCGGTCTTGCCGAGCATGCCGAGGCCGATGAGCCCCGTCATGAACCACTCCATGGGGTGGCCCTCCTTCGGCAGCGCGCGGAGAATGTCGAAGACCCCCTTCGGGAACTTCGCGGACCGCTCCGCCAGCTCGGCCCGGAACTCCTTGTCCTGGGCGGCCGTGGGCAGGCTCTTGTTCAAGAGGAGGTAGATGACGGCCTCCGGGTCGAGGAACGCCAGCTCCCGGATGGGGTACCCCACATAGTGGAGGCCCTTGTACGGATCCACGGAGCTCGTCCGGCACGTGCCGACGGGGTAGCCGCGGAGCCCGGTGTTGAGATGCTTCTGGGTGACCTGGAAAATGACGTCGTCCATGATGTCCTCCGGGGCTGGCTTCTCCGGCCATGACGCGACGCGGCAAGACCGCCACGTGCGCGGCAAAAGCTACCAAGCCCCTCGTCAGGCCGTCAACAGCAATCGGACCCCGAGGTACGTTGGCGTTACGGGCGATGTAGCTGTGCGCGAGGAGCGACGCGAGCCTGACGAGGGCGCGATCTCCTCCGTTTCTGCAACGGTGGGCGCACCGCTGCCCGGACGGCTGCGTCGACCTGAAGCAGGGTTGCTCCTGCGGGCGCGCGACTCCTCGTGAGCCAGCCACCGCTCAGACGCGCGCAAGCACCGCGCGCAACACCGCGAGCGCATCATGCCGGATCACCCGCTTCAGCCGCCCCTGGTCGCTGACCTCGGCCTCCTGCACGGCGTCCACCTCGACGACCTCCGTCCCGTTGAGGTTGGCGTCCCGCTCGGGGCTCGGCAGCACCTGGATCTGCAGGTTCATGGCCTCACGCATGAGCTGCGCCAGGCGCTGGAGGCGGACCCCCTGAGACTCCGCGTGCTCGATGAGTGCCCCGGGCTCCAGGCTCCCCGCCTCGGCGCTGACGGCGACGTCGTCCAGCGACTGGCGTACCGCCCTGTAGCCCGCCAGGAGGCTCGCCCGCGCGTACCGCTGCACCAGCTCGTCCGGGATCCGCTGCCGGTTGGCGATGCACCAGGGGATCGGGATGTTGGCGTGGCGCCGGATGGCCCGCACGTGGTCTCCGACGCTGAAGCCGTCCGTCTCCCCAGGCTCGGTCATGATGTTGCACACATAGAACAGCGGGCGCTCTGCGGCGCGCTCGGCGACCGCCTGCGCCAGCTCCGGCACGAGCAGGTTCGGCACGACGCTGGAGAACAGGCTCCCCGGCCCGAGGATGATCACGTCCGCCGCGCGGACCGCCTCGACCGCCTCCGGGAACGCGGGCGGCAGGAACGGCGGTGGTACACACCGAAAGTCACCGGCCATCCGAGCACCGAGGTACACGCTCTCGATGCGCGCCGCGCTGTTCCGGCGGCCGATGCGCGACTCGCCGCACACCACCTGCCCGTCCAGGAGGCGGGCACACAGCACGACCCGGGCGAGGGTCGGGAACAGGATGCGCCCCCGCAGGCTCAACATGCGCGCCACGTCCAGGATCGCCTGGCGGAAGTCGTTCCCGTTCAGCCGCGTGAGCGCCGTGATGATCAGGTTGCCGACGGAGTGGCCCGCCAGCTCGCCGTCCTCTCCCTCGGAGAAGCGATACCCGAAGAACTTGTGCAGCACGGGCGCTGCGTCTTCATCCGCGAGGGCCAGCAGGCAGTTGCGCAGGTCCCCCGGCGGGAGGGTCTCGAAGGTGTCGACGAGCCGCCCGCTGGAGCCGCCGTCATCTGCCACGCTGACGATGGCGGTGATGTCGTCCGGGCTCAGGCGCGCCGCCTCCGGCTCGCCCCGCCGGATCAGCTCCCGCAGCCCCCGCAAGATGACCGGCAGCCCTGTCCCGCCGCCGATGGCCACCACCTTCAGACCAGCCATGCGTACCTCCGGTGCGGATGGTAGCACCGAGGACGCCCGACTGCACTTCCAGCCAGGCGCCCGAGCGGCTATGCTCGCCCGGACGTGGCCCCCTGACCTTGGAGACGCACATGGACCAGACCTACCGCCGCATCGAGGGCGGCTTCGCCAGCCTCGACATCGACCCCGACAAGAAGGAGCGCGCCCTCGCCAACCTTCGACGCTGGCTCACGGAGGAGACGTTCGCCGATTACCGGCCCTCCATCGACGCCCTCGCAGAGCGGGGGGCGTGGGATCTCCTCGCCTACAACTTCTTCCAGACCATCCCCTTCGGGACCGGTGGTCGCCGGGGCCCCGTCGGCGTCGGCCCCAACACCATGAACCCGTGGACGCTGGCGACCAGCGTGCAGGGGCACGTCGCGTGGATGCGCAAGAAGTTCGGCCAGGGCGCGCCGCTGTCCGTGGTCATCGCCTTCGACGTCCGCGTCTTCAAGGACATGAAGGGCCGCTACGTCGGGGTCCAGAGTCCGCTCCACGGCATCACGTCGCGGGACTTCGCCCGCATGGCCGCCGAGGTCTACGCAGCCAACGGGGTCGCGGTGCACCTGCCCGACCCGGCGGGCGACTGGTTCGTGTCCACGCCGGAGCTCTCTTTCGCAATCAGGACGCTCCGCGCCAACGGCGGCCTGAACGTGAGCGCGAGCCACAACCACCCGGACGACAACGGCGGCAAGTTCTATGAGGAGCGGGGCGGCCAGGAGGTCCCCCCGAACGACGAGCTGTTCAGCGAGCTCGTGGAGCAGGTCGAGGGCTTCGGGCGAATGCCGTGGGACGAGGGGCGCGCGCAGGGCCTGATCACTCTCCTCGACGCGGCGGTCATTCACGAGGCATACGTCCAGGAGAACCTGAGCCTGACCCTGCGTCCGGCGGCACGCGGCGCGCACATCGTCCTGAGCAACCTCCACGGCACAGGCGACACCAACGTGGGCGAGGTGCTGGAGCGCGCGGGCTTCCGCGTGGACTACGTCCCCGAGCAGCGCCCCCACGACGGCCAGTTCACGCACGTCCCCTTCCGCATCGCAAACCCGGAGGTGCCCGAGTCCATGGGCATGGCCGTCGACCTGGCGAAGCGCGTCGGCGCGGACCTGGTGATGGCGACGGACCCCGATGCAGACCGCCTGGGCATGATGGCCCCGGATCGTCAAGGGACGTGGCGCTTCATCACGGGCAACGAGCTGGGCTCCCTGGTCTTCGACCACCGCCTGACGTGCCTCGCGGAGGACGGCCGCATGCCCGCCGGCGCCTTCGTCGTCAAGACCGAGGTCACGAGCATGCTCCCCGCAGCCATCGCAACGTACCACGGCGCACGGGTCGTCGATGGCCTCCTGGTGGGCTGCAAGTACATCGCGGACGTAATGGCGAACGTGGAGGAGCGCGGCCACTTCGGCCCCCTCCAAGCGACCCTCGCCGACTACGTCGCCGGCATGGAGGAGAGCCACGGCGTCCTGATCACCCCGAACATCCGGGACAAGGACGCCGCGGGGGCGGCGCTGACCCTGGCAGAGTTGGCGTCAAGAGAGAAGGCGCGCGGTCGCACCCTGTATCACGCCCTCGACGACGCCCACCGCAAGGCAGGCGTCCACCAGACGGCGCAGGTCTCCATCGTCATCGAAGGCACCGCGGGCATGGAGAGCATCGCTCGCATCCAGCGCGGCTTCCGAGCGCAGGAGGTCGGGGGGCTGTTCGCCGGCCTGGGCGTCACGCACAAGGACGACTTCCTCGACGAGTCCACCCACGGCGCCTACAAGAGCGGCACGGACCGCTCGGCGCGCAACTTCCTGACGTTCCGCCTTGTTGGCGGGGCCCGGTTCAGCGTGCGCCCGTCGGGCACGGAGCCGAAGATCAAGCTGTACGTGGAGGTCACCGAGCCGCCCCTCGGCCTGGGCGCGACGGACGAGGCGCTGGACGCGTCCCGAGCTCGAGCGGCCACCGAGGTGCAGCGCATCGCCGACGCGGTGGCGACCCAGGCCTACGCCTTCCTCGGGGTCACCATGCCGGCCTGGGCCCTGCGCACGAGCCCGCTGCTCGGCCTCGCCCACAAGCAGGACCTGGTCGACGCCTTCGTGCCGGAGCTGGTCGCGGCGGCACAGGACCACTCGGGGCCAGCCCTCGTCGAGTGGATCGAGGCACGCCTCGCCCCGTATGGAAAGGACCCCCGCGGCCTCATCGCGCCAGCCATGCGCGCCTGGGTGCAGGAGCAGAGGGCCGCGGGCTCAGCGTCCCCGGCCCTGGACGCCATCCACGCCGCCTTCGCCTGAGGTGTCCCTCACAGCAGCCTGTCGAGCCCGCGGCGTCGCAGCTCCTCGACGACGCGGCGCACGTCCTGGGAGCGCTCCTTCGGGCACACGAGCACCGCGTCCCTCGAAGCAGCGACCACCAGGCCCTCGATGCCGACGGCTGAGACCACCATCCCGTCGTGCCCGTAGAGGACGTTGTCCGTGGCGTCGATGGCGATGACCTCTCCCTGCACCGCGTTGGGCGCGCCCGGCTCCCGGAAGTCGTCCAGGCTCTGCCAGCTCCCCACGTCGCTCCAGCCGAAGCTCGAGGGGATGACCACGATGCGGTCCGTGTGCTCCATCACCCCATAGTCGATGGACGTCGACAACAGGCGCGGGTAGACGCCGCGGAGCGCCTCGGTCGGGTCTGGGGCGTCCAACGCCGCACGCACGGCCTTCAGGCCCTCGTCCAGCTCAGGCAGAAACCGGGCGATCTCGCCCAGGATCACGTCGGCCCTGAAGAAGAACACCCCCGCGTTCCACAGATAGCGCCCCTCCTTCAGGTAACCGAGGGCCACGGCCTGGGTCGGCTTCTCCACGAACGCGCCGATGCTCCGCGCCACCTGCACCGGCCCCTCGGGCAAATCGCCCTCGGGCGGCGGCACATAGTCTCCGAAGCGGATATAGCCGTACCCGGTCTCCGGGCGCGTAGGAGTGATCCCGAGGGTCACGATGGCCCCGTCCTGAGCGTAGATCGCCGCAGACCGCGCGACGTGAAGGAAGGCCGGGATATCCACCACGAAGTGGTCGCTGGGCATGACCGCGAGGAGTCCCGCGGGGTCCTGGCGCGCGACGAAGCTCGCGGCGAACCCGATCGCAGCCGCCGTGTTGCGCGCGGCGGGCTCACAGAGCACGTTCTGCGCGGGGATGGCGGGCAGCAGCCGCCGCACCTCGTCCCCGATCCCCTCACTGGTAACGACGACGACACGCTCAGGCACGGCCAGGGGGAGCACCCGCTCGACCGTATCCTCCAGCAGCGTGCGCTCCCCAAACAACCGCAGGAGCTGCTTGGGCCGGAGCTGGCGGCTGACGGGCCAGAAGCGCGTCCCAGCGCCGCCAGCCATGATCACGGGATAGATGTTGCCGAGACCGACGGTCTCCATGGACTCACCTCGGGGCCACTCCGCCGGGGACTGCTTCGAGCCGGGAGGCCCCGAAGAGGCGCGCGGTCTTACTTCGCGATGATGTGGAACTCGACGCGGCGGTTGATGTCGCGGCCCTCCTCGGTGTTGTTGTCACCGATGGGCTGCTCCTCGCCGTAGCCGATGGCGATCATGGCCTGCGGGTTGACCCCGCGCCCGATGAGGTGCGCGCGCACGGACTCGGAGCGCTTCTGCGACAGCTTCTTGTTGTACGAGTCATTGCCTCGGCTGTCCGTGTGCCCCTCGACCCGCACGACCCACTTGGGGTTCTTGATCAGGACGTCGGCGATCTCGCCCAGCATGTCAAAGGACTGGGGCATGATGGTCGCCTTGTTCGTCGCGAAGAAGACCTTCTTCTTCAGCTTGATCTGGTCGCCCTCGATCTCGATGTCCTTGTACCGGTTCGGGCACCCGTTGTTGGCCTTGTCGCCCGCCTCATTCGGGCACTGGTCCTGGAGGTCCGGGATCCCGTCCCCATCGTTGTCCGGGTCGGGGCAGCCGTCCTCGTCCTGCCAGCCGTCCTTGTCCTCGGGCTCGTTGGGGCACTGGTCCTTCCCGTCGAGGATGCCGTCGCCGTCGTTGTCCGGGTCGGGGCAGCCGTCCTCGTCCTGCCAGCCGTCCCGGTCCTCGGGCTGATCGGGGCAGCGGTCGCGCCGATCCGAGATGCCGTCGCCGTCGCGGTCCTCCTCCGGGCAGCCGTCCTCGTCCTCCATGCCGTCATAGTCTTCTGGGTCGTTGATGCACTCGTCCTTCGAGTCCACGATGCCGTCGAAGTCCGTGTCCACCTCGCACTCGGGGCCACGCGACCCCTTCCATGCCTCGGCGGCGAGGTCCGATGCCTCGCGCATGTGGATGTCAGCCAGCACGGTCTCGCCCCGATCCGACTCGTAGCGCGAGACGTCGACCATCAGCTCGGACCAGGCGAGCTGCTTGGGCATGCACACCGAGGCAGGCCCGTGGATCTTGTGCAGCAAGGTCTCGATCTCGTCGGTGCGGGCCCGGACGTCACCGGTCGTCGCACAGCCGGCGAGGGAGAGCGCGCCAACGACGCACACCACTGCGCAGGCAATGAGCTTGCGGCTCATGGGGCCCCCTTGAGGCGACGCTGCTCCAGGATGAGCTTGAGCGCCTGGCGCTTCCTGGCGTTGACCACCGCCTGGTCAGCCGCCACCTTGGCGACCTTGGCGTACTCCTGTGAGACCTCGAACTCCGAGAAGCCCGACTTCCGCTTGGCCATCTCCAGGTACGCGAGTGCCCGATGGAAGTGGTAGGGAGCAAGCTGCTCCGCCTCGGCGAGGCGCGCCGTCTCGAGCGACTTCTGCCCCTCCCGGATCGCCTGCGCCGACTGGATGGGGCCGCAGGCCGCCAAGGCCAGCAGGCAACCCACCAGGGCAGCGCGGAGAAGACGGATCGGCGTGGACCTCAGCATGCGATCTCCTGTGGCGCCTGCCGCAACCGGTACCCGAGGGCTCGCGCAGGCATTGCCGGGAACTGCACGGAACACGACGTGCGCCCCTCGCTCTAGCAGAATCCCCCAGAATCGTCAACAAAACGCCGTGGTTGCTGGTCGGGAGCGCCCTCCCCCACGTCTGGGCGGCCAGCGCGTGGCCTCATTTACGAACCAGGAATTCACAGCCGGCGCTCCACCGTTGTGCTACTGTTGATCGGTGCGGGCTCGTGCCCGCGTGACTGTGCCGACTCCGCGACGGGCACCAGGCACCCCCCACGGCGGGTGCCACCCAGCTCGCTCTCGCATCCCTGACAGCCAGGAGGAACACCCCATGAACCAAGCCATGGAGGCCACAGTGCAGCTCGTCCGCGAGGTGCTGGGAGACCAGTACCTCGACCTGCGCGTCGACCGCTTCGTGCTGGAGGAGGACGTGGACACGGGCAAGTGCACCGTCTCCTGCTCCCTGCACAAGCACCCGACCAAGACGCAGCTGGAGATCAGGGGAGAAGGCGTGGGCTTCGTCGATGCCGTCTTCCACGCCCTCCAGAAGGAGCTGGGCAAGCGGTACCCTTCGCTGAACAGCATCCAGTTCTCGACCTTCCGTGTGGAGGCGCGGCTGGACACCCGTCGTGAGAGGGCGGGCAGCGATGCCGTGGGCGCCGTCGTGCTGGGCCTGCAGAACTCCCGGGGCCGGACCTTCGAGTTCAGCCACTCGTCGCGCAGCATCACGGGCAGCGCCATGATCGTGACCCTGATGGGAGTGGAGTACTTCGTGAACACGGAGCGCGCCTTCATCACGCTCCACAAGGCGCTCGACGACGCCCGGCGCCGCGGGCGGTCCGACCTGCTGGAGCGCTACCAGATCCAGATCGCCACCATCGTCGAGAACACGTCCTACTCGGAGCTCATGGAGAGGATCCGCGCCGAGACCTCGCCGCCGCGGTGAGCTGGGGCCTACCGCCGTTGGACATCCGCGCCCTCACCGGGTAACGTACCGCCCTCCCGACGCCGCGAGGACGCACCCGCGATGAACACAAAGAAGTACGTCACCCTGGTCCTCGTCGTCGCAGTGACCGTCGGCCTGGATCAATGGACGAAGGTCTGGGCCGAGACGAGCCTGGCCAACGGCGAGCACCCTCTTCCCATCGTCATCTCGAGCGGCGAGGCAGGCAGCACGCTCGGCGCGGTCCTGTCGGCGCGGTTCCCGGAGCTGACCGGCGAGGCGCTGTCTGCCGCCATCGCAGAGGACGTCCTGCTCCTGACAGCCCCGAAGGGCCTGACCGGGGAGACCAAGGTGTTCACCGACCCCGCGGCGCGGGCGCCCGGCTACTACGTCTTCGCTCGCTCGTCCCTGGAGCTGCCGCCACGCCGCGTGCTGCGACAGGACCACGTCCTCGCCGAGCGCTGGCTCGCCTTTGCCCGGCCGGACGTGGCAGACTCCGACCGCCAGGCGGCGGTGGCGGCGGTGCTGTCCGACGTGAAGCTGGCGGACTTCCTAGTGGATCGGGTCCCCTACCTCTCCGCATCGGACGCCGGGCGAGTGGCGGCCGAGTTCACGTACCCCGTCCCGCCGCGCAACCAGGGCCTCACCGCGGATCGTCAGGTGAACGAGGGCGACCTGTACCTGCTCGCGCAGCGGAAGCTCACCGTGATCCCCGGCTTCTTCCAGCTCATCTACGCGGAGAATCCGGGCGCAGCATGGAGCTTCCTCGCCCAGGCCCATGGGACCTTCCGCCAGACGTTCTTCGGCCTGGTCTCCCTCATTGCGGCGGTCGTGATCCTCGTCGTCGTGGTGCGGCTGGAGCCCAACCAGCGCCTGGCGACCGTCGCCTTCTCGGCGATCCTCGGGGGAGCCATCGGCAACTTCATCGACCGCATGCGCTTCAACTACGTCATCGACTTCATCGACAACTACGTGGGCAACACCCACTGGCCCACCTACAACATCGCGGACATCGGCATCACCGTCGGGGTCGGCTTCCTCCTCTACGAGATGCTCTTGAAGAAGAACAGCACCTTGTTCCGCGAGGCCGAGAAGCCCGAGGTGGCGCGCACGGGCGTGTGAGCCGCAGATGCTGTCCTCTCCCGGCGTGAGACACCTGCCCAACCCATGGCACATGCGCCTGGCCCGGAGTGTCCGCCCCGTCTCCCACCCCGACGTGTCCGGGCCCCCCGGTCGCCCCCATGCACCCTGACCTGCTTGCGGGTACGGGCATCGGGATCGTCCTCCCCGCCTACGGCGTGATGATCGCTCTCGGCTACCTGGCGGCCCTCTCCGTGGCGGGCCGGGAGGCGCCGCGCGTCGGCCTCGACCGCGGGGCGGTCATCGACCTGATGTTCTGGCTGATGATGGCCGCCATCGTCGGCTCGCGCCTCGCGTTCCTGGCCGTTCGATGGGAGTTCTTCTACGACCTGTGCTTCGACCCGCAAGATGCGCTGCCCTCAATCCCATGCACGCCGCTCGGGGCATGCCCCGACCTGCAGGTCTGCGACGCCGGCACCTGCGCGACCGTCCGGAACTGCACTGCTGCCCTGGAGCTGTGGCGAGGCGGCTTCGTGTTCTACGGCGGGGTCGCGGCGGCTGCCCTGGTCCTGTGGCGCTTCTCACTGCGGCACCGGGCAGGCTTCGGGCTGCTCTCGGACACCCTCGTCCCGAGCGTCGCCCTCGCCCACGTCTTCGGACGCATCGGGTGCTACCTGGCGGGCTGCTGCTACGGCTGTAGGACCGACCTCCCCTGGGGCGTGACGTTCCCGCCTGGCTCGGAGGCCTGGCTCCTCGGAGGCCCGATCCACCCGACACAGCTCTACGAGGCGGCCGTGGAGCTGCTGCTGTTCGGCCTGCTCCTGCGCGTGCGCGCGAACAAGCGCTTCCACGGCGAGGTGCTCGCGGCGTGGGTCGCCCTGTACGCGACGGCCCGGTTTCTCATCGAGCTGCTTCGGGGGGATGCCCAGCGGGGTCACTGGGGGCCGCTCTCGACCTCCCAGTGGGTGGCGCTGGCCGCCCTGGTCGGGGCGGGGGTCGTCTGGTGGGCGGGGCGGGCTAGCGCTGGAGCTTCAGGACCTCTTGCACGTGGCTCATCGGCACGTCGATGACCGCGGACAGGCCACCGCCGCTCGCCGAGCCGAAGCTGAACGCCGCGCCGCTCGCCGCAGACATGCCGCGGATGGTGTCGCTCATGGGCTGGAGCTGGGGCAGGGCCGCGAACGCCTTGAGGCCGTCCACCGCGGACAGGTAGAACAGCATGGACGCCCCGGGCACCCCGTGCTCCACGGCGGTTTTGATGGCGACCGGCGTGGCGCCCTTCTTGCCGTCGACGACGTCCTTGACCCGCGCGACCGCGTCGGGGCCCATGGCCATGCCGTAGCGCTCCTTGCCGTAGCCTGCCGCAAGCACGATCTTGTCGCCGACGATGGCCTTCATGACCGCGGCAGCCTCGGCGTCCTCCTGAGCCAGGGGGAACCGCGCATAGTCGATAGTGATCGCGATGCTGTCGATGGTGGCGCCGTTGTACTCCTCGGTCGCCACCTTCACGGTGACGCCGAGGGGCTCCGCGACGGCGGCCAGGCTCTCGATGGCCTTGCTGAAGCTCGACAGGTCGAACTCCGGGGGCAGCTCGGCGCCGGCCTCGGCCTTGATCAGGTCGACGACCTTGGTCCAGAGCATGCCATACATCTCGTAGGACAGGTCACGGAGCTTCTTGCCGTCCGTCGCACCGCCGACCGCGAGCATGGACAGGGCCAGGGCGCCGTCCTTGTAGAGCGCGAAGACCGACTCGCCCGTCTGCGCCGCCATGGCGCCCTTCATGAGCGTGTCGAGCTTGGCCTTCTCCTCGCCGGTCAGCTTGAACATCTCCGCGATCATCTTCATGCCGAGCTCGTTCCACTCGCCGAAGCCCGCGGGGTCCATGCTCGCCCCGACCACCAGGTAGGAGCCGGCAGGCACGTAGTCGAGCAGCGTCAGCTTGCGGTCGCGGGTCGCGTCGAAGAACTTCGCCATGGAGGAGCCGTCCTTCGCCTTCAGCGCGAACGGCATCTTGACGTGGTCACCGTCGATGCGGGCAGAGATGGTCGCCTGGTCGAGCTGGTCGAGCAGGTCGAACATCAGATCGATCTGCGTGTTCATGCTCGCCGCCGAGCCGGCGAAGGGTGACATGGCCATGTCGCTGGCCATCAGCTTCGCCATCTCGCCGCGAGCCTGCTTGAGCTCGTCGCTGAAGATGCGGGTCAGGTTGCCCACCGCGATGGTGATCTCGAAGGCGTCGTTGGGCTTGTAGGCCGCAAGGCCACCCTCGGCGAAGCCCTTGAGGCGGTCATACGCCTTGGCGTCCCGGGCCAGGAGCGCGTAGTCCCCGGCGAAGTTCACGAAGGCGTCCTTCATGCCAGCCTGGTACTTGAACGCGTTGCCCTCGGCTCCCGACTCGCGCGCCTCCGGGAGCGCCTTCTCGAAAGCCTCCCGTGACTTCATGGGGAAGGCCATCACCAGCGGCTGGCCGCCCTCCTTCGGGTTCCACACCGCGAAGCGCGCGGGCTTGGACGTGTCGAGCCAGTCCATGCTCGACAGGCCGAGCTCCTTGCTCAGGGCGCCGGTGATCACCATGCCCAGACCGGGCATGGGCTTGACCTTGTCGACGACGGATGAGATGCGGGCGGTCAGATCGTCGAGGCTCTTGATGCCACCGTAGAGGATCACTCCATCGGGGACCGACACCGTGGCGGGCACCGCGGGGCGCTCGTCGCCGGCCTTGTCAGGGGCCTTCTCGGGGGCCTTGGCCTCGCCGCCCTTCTCGGGGGCCTTGGCCTCGCCGCCCTTCTCGGGGGCCTTGGCCTCACCGCCCTTCTCAGGCGCCTTGGTCTCCCCCGCCTTGGGCGCCTCGGCAGGCGCGGCGGGCGGGTCCTTCTTGCATCCACCGACCGCCAATGCCGCGGTCAGAAGGGCCGCGAGGCACCAACGCACCACGCTCCTTTTCGTCATCGCCTTCATGAGAGCCTCCATCTCGGGTGTGCTTTCCGGCCTTGCTGTCCCGTGCCGCTCCGCGCGCCGAAGACCGGCGCTGCTCTTGACGGATCGGGCCCTTCCGGAAAGCCGGCGCGCGATGTTACCCTTGAGCCGTGGACCTGTCAAACGGTAGGATCGGCTCCGCTGCCCTCGCCCTCGTAGCGAGAGATCACGACGCGGGACACCCTGGTGCTGTCACCATCGGCCACGGTGAAGAGGAGCCCATTCCAGCGCACCACCTCGCTGACCTCCGGCACCTTGCCCGCGTGCATGATGATGAAGCCACCGAGTGTCTCGTAGTCCGACTCGTCCGGGAAGTCGAGGCCCATCATGTCTTCCAGGTCCTTGATGCTCATGCGCGCGTCCGCGACCCACGTCCCGTCGGGCATCTCCTGGATCTCGGGCTCCTCCTCGTCGTCGGTCTCATCGTAGATCTCTCCGAAGATCTCCTCGATGATGTCCTCGATGGTCACGATGCCCGCGGTCCCTCCAAACTCGTCCACCACGACCGCCAGGTGGACCTTGTTACGCTGGAGCTCCCGCATCAGCTCGCTGATGCGCTTCGTCTCCGGCACGTAGATGGGGGCCCGCATCAGGTCCCGCAGGTTGAACTGCGTAATCTGGTCGCCCTCGAGCTTGTCCAGCATGTCCTTGACGTGGAACACCCCGACGATGTGATCCACGGTCTCCTCGTAGACGGGGTAGCGCGAGAACTGCTGCTCCTTGGTGACGGCGACCACCTTCTCGAAGGGGTCGTTGACCTCGAAGCCGATGACGTCGGTGCGCGGGACGAGCACCTCCCGGACGAGGGTGTCCGCGAAGTCGAGCACGCTGTTGAGCAGCTCCCCCTTGTGCTCGTCGAAGGCGCCCTCGCGCCCGCCGAGCTTGATCAGGTCCTCGATGTCCTCGTCGGTGACGGACGGCCCCTCCTTCGCCACCGACCCGCCGACCATGTGCACCATGAAGCGCGAGAGGCGCTCCAGGATCACGGTCGGCACGTAGAGGAGCCAGTAGAAGAAGGTCAGGACGTGCAGGAGCCCCACGAAGCGCTCCGGGTTGTGCTTGGCGAAGGTCTTGGGGACGATCTCGCCGAACACCAGCGTGACAAAGGTCATGACGCCCACGGCGAGGGCGAGGGCGGCCTCCCCCCCGTGCCCCGGGTCGCCCCCGGTCACGAGCTGGTAGCTGAGGTCCGTCGCGAGGGCGGACGCGGCGATGTTCACGAGGTTGTTGCCGACGAGGACGGCGGTGAGCACGCGGTTCGGGTTCGTGTGCCACAGCTCCAGGATGCGGTGCCGGCGTCCCTTCGCCTTGAGCGTCTCCAACATGCGGGCGATGCGCGTCTCCCCAAACGAGGTGAGCGCCGTCTCCGAGCCGGAGAAGAGGGACGAGAGGACGATCAGAATGGCGATCAGTATGGCTTCGTTGGGAGGCTCCAAGCCCGATGCACTCCTGAGGACCTTCGAGGCACGCGAGCCGCGATGATAGCGCAGGTCGTTCGCTCGCACAAAGGAAAATGGGGGCCGGCGGGAGCGTTCCGCGGCGTGGGCCTACGCGGCGATTGTCGTGGAGCGGACCCGTGGGCTATACTCCCGCACCACGACGCCGTGGCACCCCCGAACGAAGAGGAGATCATCATGAAGCCAACCTGCACCTGGGCCCTCGCCGTGGCCGCCTTCGCGCTGCTCGGGCCGAGCGCTGCGTGTGACAGCTCGTCGGGCGGGGGGACGGCCGACTACTGCGACTCACCCGCCCCCCAGGAGTCGGGCAAGGTCGCCGGCGTGCCGTGCGAGAAGAACGAGGAGTGCCAGAGCAATGTCTGCGGCACCGACAAGTTCGCGTCTCCGACGAAGAAGATCTGCATCCGCTCGTGCTCCGGCGTGTGCCCCCTGCCCATCGAGTGCAAGACCCTGGATCTCGAGGCGGAGGGGGTGTTCTACACGTGCCTGCCCTACAAGAACGACCTGGGGCAGCAGCTCCGGCGGTGCGTCATCTCCTGCACCTCCGATTCAGATTGCACCAAGGCGCAGCTCGGCTACGACGCGTGCAAGAACGTCGGGATCGGAGCCAGCAAGATCTGCGTGAACAGCGCGCTCAACGGGGGCGGCGCGGACGGCAGCGGCAGCGGAGGAGGGGACGGGTCGGGCGGGGGTGGGTCCGATGCGTCCGGGGGCGACGGCGGCGTCACGCCCGTGAACCCGGGCGCGGGCTGCTACAACACCGAAGACGCGCCGAACCCTGACGGCCTGCTCCCGGGCGAGCCTTGCCAGGAGAACGGTGACTGCATCCACGGGCTGTGCACGGACACCAACCCCAACGTCACCGGTGGCAAGTTCAAGGTGTGCGCGAAGCGGTGCGGAGGCTGTCCGGGATTCACGCCCGAGTGCTCCAAGGACGACGACCCGGCCGCCAAGCTGTACTTCACGTGCGTGAAGCCGGAGGGCAGCAAGGGCCAGATCGACCACTGCGCAATCCGCTGCGACAGCTCCACCGGACTTGGCGGCCTGGACGGCTGCAAGACCATCTCGCCCGACTACACGAGCTGCAACGAAAACAACGCCGGCAAGAAGTACTGCGGCGGCCAGTAGGTCGCCACCAAGGAGCCCCCGATGCTTCGCGCACTCCCGGCGCTCGTCGCGTGCGCGCTTCTGGGCGCCTGCGCGACCCTGAAGGTGCCCTCCCCTTCCGAGCTGGACGCGTCGCTCCCGCCCCCCGCCGGCCTGGTCACCTCCGGCTCCCCGCTCGTGGTCCCGTCCCCTCGGTTCCCACTGCACGGCAGCTACGCGACACAGCTCACGGGCACGGTCACGCGCCTCCAGCCGTCCCACCAGGTGTGGGCGGTCACGGCGAACGCCACCTCCGAGATCGCCAAGGGGCCCGACGGCTCGCTGTCCTGGAAGGTCGTGTCCATGGATGCGAAGGCCACCCTCGACGGCAAGCCTCAGCCTCTCGCCGACGACGCGAAGCGGGCCCTGCTCCAGGACTACCGCCTGGACAAGACGGCCCTCGACGCGCCCAAGCGGGCGCTCGCTCCGGGCGAGAGCTGGTCGAGCGAGAACCCCGTCGTCCGGCTGGGCGGAGACGGCACGAAGACGACCGGCAAGCAGTCGGAGACGGTCACCTTCCTGGGCACGCTCAACGCAGGCGAGCGCACGCTGGGCGTCATCGAGGCCGACGTGCGCTCGACGACGCGCACCGAGGCGCTGGACGGCACCCCGCTGCTCGCCATCGCGTCACACGCGGTGCGTCAGCTCCACTTCGATCTGGAGACGGGGACGGTGGAGGTGGAGGCAGTGCACCGCCGGGAGTTCGCCCGCTCGGGTCAAGGCGCGACGGAGACAGACGGGACAGTGCGGCACGACCGCAAGCCCTGAGGACCCTGATCAGCGGTCCGGGTCGAAGTTGGGGTCTTCGTCCAAGGGCAGCTCGTCGATGGCTCCCTCCACGTGGGGAGCGTCATCCAGAGGCACTTCGTCCAGTGGCACCTCGTCGACCAGCTCCTCGTCCAGAGGCAGCGGCGCGTCCTCGGGCAGAGGCTCGGCTACGGGCTCCGGGGGCAGCCCCCGGGCGGCGCGCATCTCCTGCAGCCGCTGCTCCCGCTCCGCCTTGAGCTGCTCGATGCGCACCTTGGGGTCGACGCCGGTCGCCGGCGTGCGGATGCGCGGCACCTTCGGCTGCGGCCCTTCATCCACGGGCTCCGCCTCGACCTGGGTCGGGCGCTCCCGCGGCAGGTCCTGCACCGTCCCCAGCGTCGGTCGCGCCCCCGGCTCCCGCTGGTCCCCGCGGGCGCTCGGCGCCGGCGTCTCGGGACGCTTCGTGTCCAACGCGTCGCCCTTCTCGGGGGCGTCCTTGGCGGGCTCCTCTCCGCCATCGGTGCGCGCCTTCGCAAAGCCCACGCGCATCGTGGGCCGCACCGGGAGGCACTCGGGCCGCTTGACCACGCCGGTGCACCGGAGGCCATAGAACCCGTTCTTCTCTGCCTTCTTCCACTTGGCGTCGTGCTCGAGGAGGTACTTCAGGAACTTGTTGGGCTTCTCCTTCTCCCCCTGGCGCACCACCTCCCGCTCGAAGAAGGGCTCCGACAGGGCGAAGGCGATCTCCACGGTCATGGACGCGTCTCCAAACGGCTTGCCCTTGCGCAGCACGAACACGCTCCGCTCCTCGGTGACCAGCTCCGCGTCTTCGCCGCTCGACTCCACCTTCTCCAGGTGAACGACCGTGGCGTCCTTGGGGCCGGGGGCCGCGCGCAGCGTCGCGATGTCCGCCTTCTTCCCGACCGCCACCTTCACGGCGAGGGCGCCGGTCTTGACGTCCGTGAGCTTGAAGTCCCCGTACGCCTTGGACTTGAGCTCCGGCTGGCGGATGGACGACTGGGCCAGGGCCAGCTCGATGGTGCCTGCGCTGTCCCACAGGCTCCCGCCCCAGGTGAAGTCGATGCTCCCGGACAGCTTGCCCCGCACGTCGAAGGGACCGACGTAGCCGAGCAGCGGCGTCGCGGTGAGATCGAGGCCGCTCACCTCCTTGGCCTCGATGCGGATCTTCTTTCCATCCTTCCTGACGTGAGCGTCCGAGATGGACCCGCCCAGCAGCTCCGCGTCGATGCGCACGTCCGGCTCCTTGCCGAAGAGCACGTCGAGGAGACTGACGCTGACGTCCACGTGGTCGATCTTCACCCGCAGGCCCTTGGGCTTCTTGTCCGTCTTGGCGTCTCCCTCGGAAGCGGCGGCATCCTTGGGGAGCGCCTTGGGGGGCGCCTTGGGCGTAGCGCCCGCCTTGGCGGCATCGACCGGCTTCGCCGCGGCCGGCGCCCTCGGAGCGGCTGGCGGCGCCTCGGTCGCCGGGCCGCCGGGGCGCGTCACACCCGCCTCCTCCGCCGCCGACGGCTCCTTCGGCTTCTCGGGGAGCACGACGACGACGTCCCAGAGCTCCACCCCACCGAGGCCCTTCAGCGCCAGCTCGCCGATTCGGACGTCCATCTTCAGGCGCTTCTGCGCCTGGTACTCCACGTAGCCGCGCACCTGCTCCATGGGGAAGGTGACGTAGACGAAGAAGACCAGCGCCACGACGAAGAAGATCAGGTAGCCGAAGCCCCTGGCGATGGTCTTCCAGATGCTGCTCATGGCGTCCCCGTCCGCTTGTACGTGGAGACCGTTACGAAGGCGGACTGGGCCTTGTCGTAGTCGCCGAACTTCCGGCGGATCTCCAGCTTCGTCACGAACAGCAGGTCGGGGCTCTTCTCGATGTTCTCCAGAAAGTCGAACAGCGACGCGATCGGGACGTCCCGGAACTCGAAGTCCTGCTCGATCTTCAAGGTCTGGGGCCCCGTGTCCTCCTCGCCCTTGCCCTTCTTCTTGGGCTTCTTCTTGCCCTTCTTGTCTCCGAACGCGGCGATGGGCGTCTCCACCGTCTTGCCCTCGAAGCGGATGACGTCGCTCAGGGTCGTGTTGTCCGGCAGCGTGACGCTCTTGGCCAGGTTGTTGATGGGGATCCGGAGGCTGACGATGGGGTTGTTCTGCAGCAGGTCGAGCAGGGCCTCCTCCTTGGACTTCACCTCCAGGTAGGTCGAGGCCGCCGCCTGGAGCTTCTTGGATTTCTCCTCGGCGTCCGCAATCTCCTCCTCGATCCCCGACAGGTAGCTGCTCACTACCAACACGACGACGAGGACGACCCCGACCAGGAAGAAGGCCCCGAGTCCGCCGACCATCAGCTTCTCGCGGGTCGACAGGCGATCAAATGCGGCGAACCTTCCCTCGGACGCCATCACTCCGCCTCCCCGGTCTTCTTGTCCTTCTTCGCTGCCTTCTTCGGGTCTCGGCAGTCGAGCGCCATCTCCAGCTTGAACATCAGCCAGCCCTGGTGCCGCGCGAAGGTCACCTTGTCCGTGTCCGCCGTCACCACGTCCCGCAAGCACCGGTGCGCCTCGAGCCGCTGCGCAAAGAGCTCCAGCGCCTCGATGGTGTTGGCCTGGCCCTTGACGTAGGCGGAGGACTCCTCGATGCGGACCTCCTCCAGCTCCACCTGGAGGTTGTCATTCGCAGGCGCGCCGCCCTCTGCCGGCGGCGCCTCCCCCTCGGGACGCACCTCACCATCGCGCGGCATGGCGCCCGGCGCGGCAAGGGCACCCCGGGGCTCCTCCGCTACGCGGACCGCGTCGCGGTTGGCTCGGACGCTCGCCCCAGGGATCGCCGGAGCGGGCGGAAGCACCGTCGGCGTCGGGGGGAGCACCACGCCCCGCGCGGGCGCCGCCATGCCGCCGACCCCGGTCCCGACCTGACCACCGCGGAGCTGCTGGAGACGCTCGGCGCGCAGCCGCTCCAGGTCCGGCCCACGCGTCGTGTGGAGGCGCCCCGTCGCCTCGGCCGCATCCCGGGCCTCCCGCAGCCGCTCCAGGCGCGCCGCGCGGTCCTCCACGCTGATCGGCAGGTCCGCCTGGGCTGGACCGGGAGGCCGAATGGGGGCAGGCGCCCTCCCTTCGTCTCCCTCGGCGCCCGGGAGCGCGCCAGCAGCCGGGCGCGAGGCAGCCTTCCCGCCGACCACCGCCTGCGCCAGGTCCGCCTTCGACGTATAGTTGACGCTCTGGAGCGCCGACGTGATGTCGTAGAACACCTGCGTCGCAGACACCTCGGGGAAGATGCGCAGGTCCTCCACGTCCGGCACGTCACCGAGGGTCCGCAAGACCGCGTCGTAGTCGTCGCGCTCCTTGCCGAGCACCTCCTTCGAGAACTTCGCCAGCTCCACCACCTGCGCCTGGCGGCGGTCATCGAGGACGCGATAGCGCGCGTATGCCTTGAAGCCCGCGACGCCCATCAGCATCAAGGCGAGGGCGATCAGGTAGAAGGTCTTGTCCCGCAGGAACTGGAAGTCGCCCTGGTAGGCGTAGGGCCCCTGCCGGAAGTTGAGATCCGAGTGCGAGCGCCCGCCCACGGCCCGCAGTGACAGCGCCAACGCCTTCTGGATGATACCGGCGCCCGCCGTGGGGTCGGCGAGCTTGTTGAAGTCCGTGGAGGCTACGTCGAGCAGCTCCACGTCGACGCCGAGCTGCTCCTCCAGGTGCTCCTGGACCCCCAACAGGCGCGAGCTCCCGCCGCACAGCAGGACCCGCCCGATGCCCTCTCGCCCCGACTGGGCAAGGTACGCCTGGAACGTCTGGCGCAGATCGCGGAGCAGCGGCTTCACCCCCTCCGCACAGGCGTCGGCGATGCGCCGGTCGTCGGGGGACAGGGCCATGCCGCTCGCCGGCAGCAGCCCCCGGTCGCACTTGATGCGCTCCGCCTCGGCCCACTCCACCTCCAGGCTCCGCGCGAGCGCCGCCGTGACGGCGTCCCCCGCGACGCGCATGGTGCGCACGAGCTGGGCGCGGCCGTCCTCCAAGACGCACACCTGCGTCGTGCGAGCCCCGACGTCGACGATGGCAACGGGGCCCGGAGCGGTCCGCTTGAGGTGCTCCCAGAGGTTCAGGTAGCTCAGTGAGTCCAGGCTGACGATCTTCGGATCGAGGCCGATCTCCTTCAGGTCTTCCAAGAACTCGGACAGGAAGGTCCGCTGGACCGCCGCAGCCAGAACCGTGGTCTTGTCCTCCCCCCGATGAAGGATCTGGTAATCGTAGACCATCTGGTCCACGCCCATGGGCAGGAAGGACTCCAGCTCGAAGCCGAGCACCGCCTCGATGCGCTTGGGCTCACCGAACGGCAACGTCAGGATGCGGCTCATGACCTTGTCGCCGGGGAGCGCGCACATGACCACCTCGGCCCGCGCCTCGCCCGTGGCGACCATCTGCCGCAGCACCTCCTTGCGTGCGTCCCGCTCCGATTCGTCCGGGACGTCGCGGACGCTCCGCTCGGCGAAGCTGACGAGCTGGAACGACCGGAACGACGTCTCCAGCACCACGGCCTTGACCGAGGAGGAACCGATGTCCAGCCCGAGGATCCTCTGACTCATGCCCTGCCCTGCCTGCTGCCCGTGGCCACGCACCCGCCCGAGCATGCCTGACCGTCAGTCTTCGCGCCAATATACATACTTGCCGCTCCCAGTGTCGATCACGCCGGTCAAGGTCTTGGTGGTGTGCCCGACGGTGCCCGACGCAGAGATGCGGATGACGCGGCTCTTGGTCCCGAAGTGCTGGAGCGCCGTCGCCGGCACCTGGATGGGCGCCTGCAGGTACGCGGACACCCCATTGACCACCTGCTGGAACTTCTGCGTGTTGTTGAAGGGCGTCATCATCAGCATCTTCTTGATCTCGCGGCACTGGTCCACGACGGCGCCCACGGCGTCCATGGGCGTGATGCCCCCGAGCGCCGCGTTCGGCAGGCACATGGTGAGCTGCTGGTCCGTCGGCAGCGACTGGCACAGCACCGCATTGATCAGCCCCATGTCCGCCGTGTTCACGTTGAGCTTCTCCGTGGAGTAGACGGTCACCTTGTCCCGCAGCTTGCAGAACATCTCGTCGTCCATGCCCTCCACGAGGCGCAGCTCCTCCACCGAATCGAACTTGGCGTTCTTGGCCCCATAGTCGTACTTCGAGTAGTCGAAGTCCTCCCCCGAGCCGCCACCCTCCTGGAACGATCCATCGAGGGGGTTGAAGTCCGTCCTCACCTCGTCCGGGTCGACCCAGTCCATGATGTTGAGCAGGGTGTCGATGATCTCCTCGTCGTCGTCCGTCAGGCCATGGCCCTCGATGCGCGGGCCCCGCAGGAACCCGAACAGCTCCGCGAACATGGCCTTCTTCGCCTCGACCGTCTCGCCAAAGTTCACGTTGACCCGACCGTCCTCCGCGTCGGCCGTGCACGTGAAGCTCCCGTTCTTCACGCCGATGCCCGCCTGACCCGACAGGTCGAACATCTCCTTGCCGAAGAGGTCCACCTTGCCGGTGTTGTAGATCTCTGCGAACTTGCAGGCGTAGCTCCACAGCTCGATGTTCTGCGCGCCGCCGCCCCCGGCGGCCATCAGGCTGAGCACCTGGTTGAGCATCGCCTGCCCGCGGATGACCATGCGCGCCACCTCGATGGCGCTGCGAGCGTGGTAGTAGGCCTGGACGTCGCGCTCCAGGTTCGACGCCATGCGCAGGTTGACCCGGGTGTTGTAGCTGAACTCCGCGCTGAAGGCCGCGAGCACCGCCACCATGACCATGACGATGAGCAGCGCCACGCCTCGCCCGCGGCGCGCCACGTCCGCGGCGAGCAGCGGTCGGATCCGGTCCCACCCGTCGCGCAGGGGACGCTCGTCCCTGGTGCGCCCACCCATCACCGCCCCCCACCCGGGTTGGGCGCCGCCAGGGGCTGAGCGCCTCCGCCATGACCGCCAGCCGGTTGGACGGGCTGCCCGGGCACTCCGGGCTGCCCGGGGATCCCAAACCCGGCGCCGGCAGGCTGCGCGCCTCCGTCGCGGCCACCGAGGGCCCCGCGAAGGTTGGTGACCACCCCACCGAGCGTGAAGTCCAGAGGCTCCCGCAGCATGAGCGCGGTCTGCGTCTCGAAGGTGTGCTCATCCTTGTCGTCGTCGACCAGCACGAGTCGGATCTTCACCCTCCACGGGAGCTGCATGGACTTCTCTTCGTCGGTGATCTCCTCGTCGAGCATCTGCCCGGGCGCCACCTCGAAGTCGTCGCTGCTGACCTCCCACTCGCTCTTCCAGTCCTCCTTCTCGCGGTCCCAGTACTCGAACTTGAGGCTCTTGACCCCCTCGGCGAGCACGTCCACCGTGCCGCCCTTCTCCGGGTCTGCGTCGACGATGGGCTTCCCCCGCCGGAACAGGCACTTGCCGGGCCGCGCGCTGTCCTTGCACGAGCGCAAGTAGTACTCGACGACCCCCTGATCGCTCTCCTTGACGTCCTTCACCCGTCGCTGGTGCCCGAGGTAGGTGAACGTCAGCTTCTCTCGCCCCCCATCGAACAGCGTCTTGCTGCGCCCCTCGTCGGCGTTGATGTGCTTGGACAGGAAGGCCATGGAGATCTCACGGGTCATGTGCATCAGCGCGACCCGCGCCGTGTGGTAGCGCTCCTGGAGCTTGTCCGTCTCCGTCTGCGCACGGATGGTGATGCGGTAGGCCTGGTAGATGATCGCCGTCATGACGGCGAGCAGGCCCACCGCCACCAGGATCTCGATCATCGTGAAGCCGCGCCGGCCAAAGCGGGGGACCATCAGCGCCCCCCGCCGGCAGGCTGGACAGGCTGCGCGGGCTGGCCTCCCCGCCCGTCACCCGGCAGCGCCTGGCCGTCGAGCATCCCCCCCTCCTCCGCGCGGCCGAGCGCCTTCATCAGCTCGTCCTGCTCCTCGGGGGTCACGACGATGAACGTCTCGATCTCGAGCTTCCGGTCCTTGCGGCGCCCCTCCTTCCACGTGAGCCGCACGGTCAGCTTTCGGGTCTGCTCCGCCGCCTTCTGCACGATCACGGGGAAGAACTGGGTCACTCCCACCACGCCCATGATGATCCCGGCCAGGTTCACGCCGCAGATCTCGCCGAGCTGCTGCCCCTCCGGCGTCATCAGCATGGCCAGCGCGGAGAACGACGAGAACTGGCTCTGGACCGCCTCCATGCCCGGGAGGCCCCCCTCCGCGCCGCCGCGGCCGCCCTGCTGCTTGAGCGACTGCATGTACTGCATGGGGTCCTGCCCGCCGGTGAGCTGTGCGAGCGCCTCCTGCGCGACCATCTCCAGTTGGCCCTCCTCGAACAGCATGCCCTCCAGGTCGTACTCGCACTGGAAGTCACGGTCGAAGGGTGACGGCAGGTCGCAGTCACGCCCGGTCAGGTCGTTGGTGGGGAACCCCTCGATCTTGTACTCCTCCTCGATGTCCAGCACGATGCCGCGCAGCAGCAGCGCGGCCGTCGTCATGCGATAGACCTTGGCCGACCCGACGACGGACGTCGACGTGGTGGTCCCGATGGCGACGAAGGCCATGGCCAGGATCCCCATCGCGATCATCACCTCGAGCAGCGTGAAGCCGCCCGACGAGGGGCGCCTCATCAGGTCTCCTTCTTGAACAGGTTCGAGGGGTTGAGCTTCTCCTTGTGGATCCTCACCGTCCCGAGCAGGGGCCGCGTCTCGATGGTGAAGGTCTGCTCGCCGGTCCCGACATAGATGTACGCCTTCTCCACGTAGCCCGACGGGAAGAAGTTGACCTCCACCCGTCCGTCCTCCTGGAGCTCGGCGTGGTGCGACGTGATCACCCCCCGGAACTCGATCTTCGTGTCCAGGGTGCGCTTGGTGAGCAGGTTGTCCTTCACCGCGTCGAAGGCCGCTGTCTGCGCGGCCGCCTCCTCGTCCCCGTCCCCCTTCTTGCGCTTCTTGCCCTTCTGCGTCTGCAGCTTGGCCGCGGCCTTCGGGTCCCCCTCCGACTCCAGCAGGAACACGTCGCACGGCGACTCGGCGGGCAGCTCCTCACCCCAGTACTCCCGGGCACCGAGATCGATGACCAGCCGGTAGCTCTGGTTGTTGATCACGGCCAGGTTGTAGAGGTACCGCACGGCAGCGGCCAGCTTTCCCGACTGGGCCGGCAGGTCCGCTCGCTGGATGTTGCCGATGGCGATGGTGACGGCGACGGTGATCACCAGGATGATCACGATGGTCGCGAGCAGCTCGATGAGCGTGAAGCCCCTCGATGTGGACCGCGCGCGCGCCTCGTGAACCATGCCGTCGCCCTACTCGTGGCAGATGTCGTCGTCGGTGTTCTGCTTCTTGTCGGGCCCCTTGGAGCACAGGTCGAACTCCCCCCCCCCGCGCTGCGCCGGGTGGTTGTAGGTGATCTCCTGCTTCCACGGGTCCTTGAGCTGACTCTCCTTGAGCGGGGCGTTGTTCCCCTCGGTCAGCGACCCCAGGTCATTGGGGTAGTCATCCGACGCGGCGTACATGTCGATGGCGTTGGCGATGGTGCGGAGCTGCGCTTTGCAGGAGTCGATCTTCGCCTTCTGCAGGTAGGTCACGACGCCGTAGCCGATGGCCGTCGACAGGATTCCGATGATCGCGATGACCACCATGATCTCGATGAGCGTCATGCCGCGCTGATTGCGGAGCGTGCGCGCCGCCGTCCGATCCCAGAACTTCCTCATGCTCTCCTCCGCCCCGCCCGGGGGCCTGCCAATGTGGACCCAAGTGCCGTGGGCGGCTCAGCCGCCCGAGATCGCCTCGTTCATCTGGAGCATGGGCATGAGGATCGCGAACACGAGGAACGCGACGCCGATACCCATCAGCACGAGCATCACCGGCTCCAGGACGGCGGTGAGCTGGCCCACACGGCTCTCCACCTGGGCCTCGTAGGCGCTCGACACGTTGGTCAGCATCTCCGTGAGCTGCCCGGACTTCTCTCCGATGGCGATCATGTGCGTGACCATCGGCGGGAACTGCCCGGACCGCTTCAGCGGGCCGGCGATGCTCTCTCCCTCGCGGATCCCGGTGCGCGCGTCGTCGATGACCTGGGCGAGCACCACGTTGTTGAGCACGCTCTTGACGATGTCGAGCGCCACGAGGAGCTGGACTCCACTAGCCAGAAGCGTGCCAAAGGTCGTCGAGAAGCGGGTGATGGCGATCATCCGGTTGAGCTCGCCGAAGATCGGGAACTTGAGGATCATCCCGTCCCAGCGCGCGCGCCCCGCCTCACCGGCCTTCCACTTGCGAAACCACCAGGCCGCGCCGCCCATTGCGCCGAAGATCAGGAACCACCAGGAGCGGAAGAAGTCGCTGGCCCCGATGAGCATGCGGGTCTGCCAGGGCAGCGTCGCGCCCATCTCGGCGAACATCTCGGTGATCTTCGGGATCACGAAGACCATCATCAGTGACACAATGACAAAGCCGAGCACGACCATGATCACCGGGTACATCATGGACCCGATGAGCTTGGTGCGGAGCTTGACCTGGCCCTCGATGAAGTCCGCCAGGCGCAGGAACACCAGGTCCAGGGTGCCCGACGACTCGCCGGCGCGGACCATGTTCACGAACATCTCGCTGAACGTCTTGGGGTGCTGGGCCAGCGCGTTGGCCAGCGAGGAGCCCTCGTTGATCTGCTGCCGCACCGCGGTCAGCACGGACTTGAGCTTGGGGTTCTCCGTCTGGTCGATGGTCGCTGACAAAGAGTCAACCACCGGGATGCCCGCCTTGATCAGCGTTGCGAGCTGGCGGGTCACGATGGCGACGTCCATGAGCTTGACGCGCTGGAACATGCGCCCGAGCTCGACGTCCTTGGACCCGGCCGTCTTGAGGGTGCCCTTGACGACCGCCTTCTTCGCCCCCCCCTTGTCGGTCTCCGCGTACTCCGTGAGGAAGATGCCGTCCTTGCGGAGGTTCATCTTCAGCACGCGCGGGTTGTCCGCATCCAGGACGCCCGTGACGGGCTTCCCCTTCGCGTTCAGCCCCTTGTACTCGAAGACAGCCATGCTCTCTCCCGATCTCCGGCGGTCGCCTTGTACGTGCGTGGGTCAGCGGAGGCACACGGGCGCGGACTAGAACACCTCGTCCCGAACGCTGGCCACGCGGAAGACCTCCTCGGCGGTGGTCTCCCCGTCGATGACCTTGAGCGCCCCGTCGTCGAGGAGCGACAACATGCCCAAGGCCACGGCCTTCTTCTTGATCTCCGTGGACGAGACGTTCTGCATGACCAGCGTGCGGATCTCGTCGCTGACGACCAGCATCTCATAGATGGCGGCGCGCCCCGAGTACCCCGTGCCCGCGCACTCCTTGCAGCCCACCGTGCGGAAGAACATGGGCCGCTCGGCCCCGAAGCGCTCCCGCAGGAGCGGCGCGAACCTCGCCGTGGGCCCCAGCAGCCCGAGCTGATCCAGCTCCGCGTCGGCGGGCGTGTATGGCTCGCGACAGTGCTTGCAGATGCGCCGCACGAGGCGCTGGGCCACGCAGGCGGCCACGGACGACGCGATGAGGAACGGCTCGACCCCCATGTCGATGAGCCGCGTGAACGTGCTCGCCGAGTCGTTGGTGTGGACCGTCGAGAACACGAGGTGGCCGGTCAGCGACGCCTGGACGGCGATCTCCGCCGTCTCCAGGTCGCGGATCTCGCCGACGAGCACCACGTCCGGGTCCTGGCGCAAGATGGCGCGGAGCCCCGAGGCGAAGGTGAAGTTGATCTTCGGGTTGACCTGCATCTGCCCGATGCCGTGGATCTGGTACTCCACCGGATCCTCGACGGTCAGGATGTTCTTGTCCGGCGAGTTGATGCTGGTCAGCGCGGCGTACAGGGTGGTCGTCTTGCCGCTTCCCGTCGGGCCGGTCACGAGCAGGATGCCGTGCGGTCGCTTGAGGAGCTGCTCCATCTTCTCGAAGTTCTCCTTCGAGAACCCGAGGCGGCGCAGATCGAGCACCGTGTTGGTCTTGTCGAGGAGCCGGAGCACGAGCCGCTCGCCGTGGCTGGTCGGGACGGTGGAGAGGCGGATGTCGATGTCGCGCCCGGCCACCTTGATGCGGATGCGGCCGTCCTGGGGAAGCCGCTTCTCGGCGATGTTCAAGTCCCCCATGATCTTGATGCGGCTCGTGATGGAGGACTGGAAGCGCTTCGGCGCGTGGATGATGTCGTGGAGCACGCCGTCCTTTCTGAACCGCACGCTGACGAACTTCTCGAAGGGCTCGATGTGGATGTCGCTGGCCTTCTCCTTGACCGCCTGGTTCAGGACCGAGTTGACGAGCCGGATGATCGGCGCCTCGTCGTCGGCGTCGAGGATGTCCTGGGCCTCGGCCTCCAGATCGTGGGCGACCTTGTCCAGGTCCTGGGTCTCGAGCTCGTCCATGACCTGATCGGCGCCGGCGCGCCGGTCGAAGATCTTGTTGATGGCCTCCAGGATGACGGTCGACGAGGCGATGCGCGGCTCCACGGGACGGTCGTAGATGGTGCGCAGATCGTCGAGGGCGTAGATCTCGAGGGGATCGTTGACCGCGACGATCAGCGCGTCGTCCGTGCGCTCGATCGGCAGGAAGACGTGCTGCTTGGCGTAGGTGATCGACAGCGGCGCGACGATGGCCGGGTCCATCTGGTCGAGCTGGATGCCCGTGATCATGGGGATCCCGAGCTGCACGGACAGGGCCTCCAGGACGTCCTCCTCCTGGCAGGAGCGCATCGCGATCAGCACCTCGCCGAGGCGCCCCCCCTTGTCGGCCTGGGACTGGAGCGCCGCGTCGAGCTGCGAGCGGGTCACCTTGCCGCGCTCGAGAAGGATCTCGCCGAGGCGCCTCGGGGCCATGTCCATGTGCGCGGACAGCACCACGTCACCCATCCTCACGTCTGCTGAAGCCGCTGGTCATGGCCCGTCGTCCGGATCGATCTCGATGGAGTCCGTCTCGGGCCGGACGGTGGCAGGCGCAGGCGCGGCAGGCTCCGTCGCGGCGGGCTTCGCCGCCCCACGGGCGCGGGCCCGGCGCTCCTTCTCCGCCTCGTAGGGGTCGTACTCGATGTCGTGGGTCTCCGGCGGCCCGATGAGGTCCAGCTCCGACTGGTCGAAGGTGGTCTTCTCCAACAGCTCGCGATCCGTGCGCGCTCTGGAGACAACCGAGTTCATGTGCTGCAGGATTCCGCTCTTCTTGCGGTAGTCCACCTGGCCCATGTACTCCTTCTTCTTGGTTGCGAGCTGGTCGCCGAAGTCCCGCATCTCCTGCATGCGGTTCTCGTGGATGCGCTTGAGGTCGCTCGGATCGCTGATGATGGTCGGCACGATGATCATCAGCAGGTTCTTCTTCTCCGTCGTCCGCACGTTCTTGCGGAACAGGTAGCCGAGCACGGGGATGTCGCCGAGGAAGGGCACCTTGTCCACGCCCTCGGTCTCGGTGTCGCGGATCAGGCCACCGATGACCACGGGCTGCTGGTCCTTCACCACCACGGTGTTCTTGACCTTCCGGCGGCTGGTCGTCGGCCCCAGATCCGCCTGGATGCTCTCGACGTCTTCGATCTCCTGGTCGATCTCCAGCCGCACGAAGTCGCTCTCGTTGATGTGCGGGGTGATCTTCAGGGTCAGGTCCACGTCCACGTACTGGGTCGTACCGAGGCCGCCCAGGGCGCCGAGGGCCCCCAGCCCGCCGAGGCCGCCGAGGCCGCCCAAGGCGCTGCCCGCGTTCTGGGTCAGGCCGCCGCCGAGGCCGGCCAGCGACGCCAGGGAGCCGAGCCCGCCCCCAACCCCGGAGGCACGGTACGGGATCTGCTTGCCCACCTGGATCTCCGCCTCCTCGTTGTCCGTGGTCAGGATGTGCGGCGTCGACAGGATGTTGACGTCGGAGTTCGAGTGCAGCGCCTGGATCAGGAACCCGAAGGTCGGCAGCGACAGGGCGCCGGAGCGCGCGGCCGAGCCCGGATCCACATCGACCAGCGGCCCCTGCATGCCGGCCGCGATGCCGCCCTTCTGGAGCTGCTGCAGGTCGAAGGACGAGATGCCCAGGCCGCCGAGCCCGAACAGCAGCGGCACCTCGTTGCCGTCGATGTCGAACGTGGTCCCCGCCGACCCGCTGATGCCGAGCTTCTGGTCCTTGGACGACGTGATCTCCATGATCACCGCCTCCACGTAGACCTGCTTGCGGCGCACGTCCAGGCGCTGGATGACCTTCTTCAGGTTCAGGTAGTCCTTGAGCGACGCCTCGATGACGAGGGAGTTGGTCTCCTTGTGGGCCGTGATCTTCACCTCGCCCTCGAAGAGCGCGGCCGAGCCGCCCGCGCCGCCCGCTGCGCCCGCGGGAGCGCCCGCCGCCGCGGGGGCGCCCGTCCGCGGGCGGGCACCTGCGCCTCGCGCGCCACCGGCCGCCCCCCCTTGCGTGAGCGAGGACAGGGTGCTGGAGATCTCGTCGGCGTCGGCGTTCTCCAGGTAGTGGATGTGGATCTGCCCCTCCCCGGGGATCGGCACGTCCAGCTTGCGGATCAGCTTGTCGAGCTTGAAGTAGCTGGTGCGGTTGGCCACGATGATGAGCTGGTTCGTGCGCTCGTCGGCCAGGATCTTCGACACGGACACGGCGCCGGGCTCCAGCCCCTGCTCGCCCGCCATCGGGGCGCTCGCCGCTGCTGGCTGCTGCGCCCCGCGCGCCTGGGCCGCCCGCCGCGCCTCGAGGCGCCGCCGGGCTGCCTCCGCCGCCGACGCCTTCGCCGCTGCCCCCTGCTGCTCGCCGAACACCTGCATGAGCTTGTCGACCAGCTCCGTCGCCTGGGCGTACTCGACCTGGCGGATCCACACCCGCTCCTTGCCCGTCGGGACGTCCAGCTCCTTGAGCAGCCCGAGCATGCGCTTGATGTTCACGCCCGTGTCCGTGACGATGAGCGTGTTGGTCGGCGGGTAGGTGGAGATGTCGCCCTGGGCGGTCTTGAACTTCATCAGCACCTGCGACATCTCGTCGGCGCCGATGTGCTCGAGCTGGACGAGCCGCGTGACGAAGCGCTCGTCCCCGGGCACGCTCTGGCGCGGCCCGTAGATGGGCAGGGTGTCCTGCTTGGCCTTGCCGACGTCCTCGATCTTGAGGAACTTGCCCGTCGGAACGATCGTCATCTGGTTGATCTCGAGGGCCGCCAGGAACGCCCGGTACGCCTCATAGGCGGTCACCGGCTTGGGGCTCATGATCGTGATCGTCTTGCCCTTCAGGCCACCCGCCAGGATGAAGTTCTGCTCCGTGATGCACCCGATGAACTTGGCGACGGAGAGCAGGTCCGCGTCCTCGAAGTCGATGTTGATCTTGGCGTTCAGCGGCAGCTTGATGCACTTCACGTCCTTCTCGTAGTTGGACTTGAACGTGATCATGTCATCGACGGGCGTGGGGGAGACGTCCGAGCCGGCCTCTCCCGCGATGGGCGCCTCACCGACGCCGGGCTGCCCGAGCTGCTTGGGGTCGAAGGGCAGCGGCTGGGCCCCGCCCTTGTTGATCACCCCCGCGCCCCCGCCGGGATCGACCGGGGGGTTGACGGGCGCGGGCCGCACGGGCACCGGCTGCTGCCCTTGGGCGACGGACGCGGCCAGGACGATCAGCGCCGCAAGCAGGCGTGCGACTGAGCGGGCAGACGCCGAGATGTTGGACAGTGAGACGCGCACAGGGACTCCGAGTTCGTGTTGAGGCGGGCCGCGCCGGAGCGGGCCGCGGCCGGGCCACGTGCATCTACTTGATCGTGTACTGCATCGTCGAGAGCTGCCCCCGGCGCTCGATGTCGAGGGCGATGTTGCTCGAGTTCTTGAGGCTCTCGAAGAGCTCGATGGCCTTGTTCGGGCTGTTGATCTCACGCCCGTTGATCCTCTTGATGACGTCGCCGCTGCGGATCCCGATGGCCCGGTAGAGGCTGTTCGGGCGCACCCCGACCAGCTTGAACCCCTCGTACTTGCCGTTGCGGTAGTTGGGCACGATGCGGGCCTGCATTCCGAGCGTGCTCAGGTCCTCCAGGTTCTGGTCGATCATGGCGCGGCTGATCTCGAACTCCGTCTCGCTCTTCTGCTTGACGCCCGCCGCGTAGTCCTGGGTGGGCTGCCGGGGGGCTGCCGCCGCCGGGTTCTGGGCGGGCCGCGCGACGGGCATGGGCGGCATGCCCGGGCGGGCGCCAGGGCGCATCCCCGGGGGGGCCTTCTCGCCCCAGAGGCGCACGACGCAGTCCTTGTCGCCCTGCGAGAGGCGGATGTAGCGCCGCGAGATCTCTCTGACCTCCGCCTTGTCGAGGACGGACGTGCCAAGGCGGATGAGCTTGGTGGCGCCCTCCGCCTCGATGGTCGCCATGGACATGGAGGGCTCCGGCGAGATCATCGTGCCGATGAGGTTCACGCCGAGCTGGTCGCACTCGATGACCTGCTCCTCCTCCGGCGCCTCCTCCACGGGATCCTCGTCGACGGGGCCTCCCTCGTCTACCTTCTCTTCGGCGGGCGGGTCGGAGTTGAACGGCCGCCGCGACTTGAGCTCGTCTGAGATGTTGTCCGCCCACAGGGTTCGGGGGGACAGGGCGCCGCCCTTGCTCTTGTCGGCAGAGAGCTCCGCCGCCGGCACCGCGAGGAGCTTCCTGCTCACGTACTCATTGATGGTGGTCGCCAGCATCCACGCGGCCGCCGCCAGCGCGAGCAGGTTGATCACCCAGAAGTACCGTTTGAACAGGGTCTCCATGAGGCCGCGTCACACCATGCCCGATCCGGAGCGTGAGTGGATGAGCCCCCACCCACTCGCTCGGAGTCGTCGTCCAGGATGGAAGCCAGCAGTCGCCCCCCGCATGCCGAGCGGCGAGGGCTAGGGCGTAGCCCCTGACTGCAACAACCGCGCCACGGACCGCCCGTCGCGCGTCATGGTCACCGCGGCCCCGGGGGTGCAGAGCGCCGGACCCTCGCGGGAGCTCCGATCTGCACGCCCCGCCGCGGCTCGGCTGGACCCTGGCCCGCGCGCATCATAGCCGAGCGGGTCATTTTGTCAAAAGAACCCGCGGGGTCCGGCCGCCGGTGCCAATCTGGCATCCGCGGCGCCGTGGAGCACCAGCTTCGGTGCTCAGTCGATCTTCCTGTAGATGGTCCGCGTGGCGATGCCCAGGAGCTGTGCGGCCAGGCGCTTGTCGCCGTTCGTCATCCGCAGGGTCTCCCGGATGAGCTGCTTCTCCACGTCCTCCAGGGGGGTGCCCAGCGCCACCGTGATGTGCGGCAGCGGGGCATTGTCCGACTCCGCGATGTGCTCGGGCAGGTCCTCGCGCCGCACCGTATCGCCGCGACACAGCACCACGGCCCGCTCGATGGTGTTCTCCAGCTCCCGCACGTTGCCCGGCCAGTCCCAGCCGGCGAGCGCCTCCAGCGCGTCCCGCTGGAAACCACGGATCTCCTTCCGGTTCTTGTCGCAGAAGATCCGCAGGAAGTGAGTGGCCAGAAGCGGGATGTCGTCCCGGCGCTCCCGAAGAGGCGGCAGGTTGATGGCGATGACGTTCAGCCGGTAGAAGAGGTCCTCGCGGAAGCGTCCCCGCTTCACCTCCTCGGCCAGGTTCTTGTTGGTCGCCGCGACGATGCGCACGTCCACCTTGACCGGCTGGGTCCCGCCGAGGCGCTCTATCTCGCCCTCCTGGAGCACCCGCAGCAGCTTGACCTGGACCGCCGGAGCGACCTCCCCGATCTCGTCGAGGAGCAGCGTGCCGCCGTCGGCGAGCTTGAACCGCCCCTCCTTGCGCTGCGCCGCCCCGGTGAACGCCCCGCGCTCATACCCGAACAGCTCGCTCTCCAGGATGCTCTCGGGGATGGCGGCGCAGTTGATGGCGACGAAGGGGCCGCCCGACCGGGCGCTGTGGCGGTGGATGGCTCGCGCGAACAGCTCCTTGCCCGTGCCGCTCTCGCCCTGCAGCAGCACCGTGGCGGCGCTCGGCGCCACCTGGTGGACCATGTCGACCACCTTCCGGATGGCCACGCTGGAGCCGATGATGTCCTTCTCCTGGAGCATGGTCTCCAGGCGCTCGCGGAGCGCGCGGTTCTCTGTCAGCAGGGACTGCTTCTCCAGGGCGCGGCGCACGGAGCGTACGACCTGGATGCGCTTGAAGGGCTTGGTGATGAAGTCGTAGGCGCCGTCCTTCATGGCCTCGACCGCCGTCTCGATGGTGCCGAAGGCGGTCATGAGGATCACCTCGGCCTCCGGCGACACGGTGCGGACGGTCTTGAGCAGGTCCATGCCCGTGATGCCCGGCATCATGACGTCCGTGAGGACCACGTCCACCCGCTGCCGCCGCAGGATGTCGAGGGCCGCCCGCCCGTCCTCCGCCGCGATGACGTCCAGCTCCTCACGCTCGAAGACCCGCTGCAGCGACGCCAGGTTGGACGTGTCGTCGTCGACCACGAGGATGACCGGTCGCCCGGTGAGCCCGCTCCGCTCCATGACCTCCTCGACGGGGCTCCAGGGGAGCCGCTCTGCCAGTGCGCTCGACGCCATGCCTTCCTCCGCGGTGGCCCCTCCGAGCGTCGGGGGGCGCGCTTGCCGACGCAAGAAGGGTGCCACGGCGGATCTGCTTGAATCTGCGGCACCTTGGAGGGCGCCGCCGACCAGCAGCGCCAGTTTGACACAGATCGTCGAGACGCGCGCGCCAATTTGTCAGCGGCAGCGCGCAGAGACAAGCAGCGCACGGCGGCGCTCCGCTCGTGCTACCATGGACGTGGAGGTGGTGCCATGGAGGACCCGGGGCAGAGGCAAGCCGATCAGCTCGACCTGTTCTCGGCGGACGCCGAGGTGCACCGGGCCGCGCGGGCCCTGATGGCCGAGCTGCGGTTCACCGACGCGGTGCGTCTCCTGGAGGGTCGGGCGCTGTACGAGGGGGTCCTGCCGCTGGCCAGGGCGCTGGCCGCGGTCCCGCGCAAGCGCAGCAAGCTCGGCGCCTATGAGCACCTGCTCGCGTGCGCCGCCGTGGAGGGCGTCGAGGGGGAGCCGTGGCTCCGCTCGAAGATCCTCGCGGGGGCGGCGGCGGCCCTGGAGACCGCCCGCGGGGAGGGGGGCGCCCAGGACGGCGTCACCGCGGGCTCCCTGTGGCTCGAGGCCGGCGCGACCAACGAGGCCGTGCGTTCGCTGGCCGCCACCATCCACGCCCGCCCCGACGACACGGAGTCCCGCCTGCTCCTGGGCATGGCGCACCACCAGGCGGGCGAGCGGGACGCGGCCCGTGAGGCGTGGATGCTCGCGCTCTGGCATGACCCCCTCGGCGTCGAGCCCGACGCCATCCCCGACCAGACCGTGCTGGACCTCTTCGACCAGGCGGAGGAGCTCGTCCCGGACGACGACGGCGACCCGCGCCTCTGGGTAGTTGCGCTGGGGCTCGCGTGCGGCGTGTTCCACGCCACGGGGCAGCTCGAGGTGGAGCCGGATCTGTTGGGCGTCATGGCTCCCCCCGAGGACCGGGCGCGCCTCGTCGCCGGAGTGCTGATGGCCGGTGGGCGCGGCCCCGAGAACATCGCGGCCCGCCGCGCCATCAAGCGCTATGCGCCGTGGCTCCTGCCCTTCCTGCTCGGGTCGCGGTGAGGCGGCGTCACGGCCCGCGCATGGCCTTCGGGTGGGCGTGGAGCGCCATCCAGTCGAGCAGCGCCTTCTTGTAGGTCTGCGCCTTCGAGTGGGTGCGGAACAGGTTCTCCTTCTCGAAGGGGTCGGCCTGGATGTCGTAGAGCTCCCAGACGTTGCCCTTCTTCGTGTAGAGCACCTTGTGGTGGCCGAGGATCAACGCGCGCTGGTCCTCCGGCCAGTTGGGGTAGGGCAGCAGCTCCGCGTAGATGGGCAGGCCGCGCCGCTCGCCGTGCAGGATGGTAGGGACCAGGTCCACACCTTGCATGGTCGGGGCGATGGGCAGCCCGATGGCGGACAGCATGGTCGGGACGACGTCGAGCAGCGCCACCCGCTCGTCGATGACCCGCGGGTCGACGCCTGGCAGGCGCATGACGAGCGGGACCCGCAGCTCCACGTTGTAGACCGAGTGGCCATGGAAGAAGTAGCCCTTCTCGCGGAAGGCCTCCCCGTGGTCCGAGGTCAGGATGACGAGCGTGTCCTCCCGGTGCCCCAGCGCGTCCAGCTTCGCCAGGAGCTGGCCCACGTGGTCGTCGGTGAACCGGATCTCGCCGTCATAGCGGTCCTTCAGCGTGCGCCCGAAGTCCGCCGGGGGCTTGTGCGGGATGTACGAGGCGTGGGGCTCGAAGAAGTGCACGAACAGGAACCAGGGCTCCTCGCGCTGTGACAGCTTCTCCAGGCGCGCCATGGCCCGGGGCAGCAGCTTGGGCGCCGTCACCGCCTCGTTGGCCTCAGCGATGGTGCCCGCCCCGGGGTTGCTCCACTCGTGGAAGCCCTGGTCGAGTCTGCGCTTGGGCACGAAGTAGTAGTGCGACGTCTCCGCCTCGACCCGGTAGCCCCCATCCGCCAGGGACTCCCCGACGGTGTGCTCGGCGTCCTTGAGCTGGGGGTAGTTGCGGTCGAGGCGCACCCACCGGATGGCGCTCGGGAAGCGCGACGTCAGGAGCGACGGCATGGACCGGGGCGTGTTGTTGGCCTGGGCGTAGGCGTAGCGGAACACCACCGACTGGCGCGCCAGCGCGTCGATGGCCGGGGTCGTGTCCCGCTCGTAGCCGTAGAAGCCGACATGGTCGGCGCGCAGCGTATCGACGACGATGAAGAGCACGTTCAGGCCCTTGCGCGGCAGGGGCGGGGGCGCGTCCGGGCGGGGCGTGGGGGCCTCGACGGTCCCGGGCCCCGCGGGCGCGTCGGCGGTGACTGGGGCGGCGGGCGCGTCGGTCCCGTGGATGGGCCTGGGCGTGTCGACGGGGGCGCTCGGCGGCTCGTCCTCGGCGAGCAGCGACGGGTCGGCCTCCCACGCGGCGGCGGCCGTCGGGTCCGCGTCCCCGTCCTGGCAGTCGTCGTCGACGCCGTTGCCCGCCACCTCACCGGCGTGCGGCCCCACCGCCGCGTCCCAGTCGTCGCAGTCGCCGCCCCCGAGCAGCGCCGCGTAGCCGTCCCCGTCGAGGTCCAGCGGGCCTCGGAGCAAGCGCAAGAGCATGGCCTGCACGTCGGAGCGCGTCTCGGCGGCCTCGTGGGCGGCGGGCACCCGGTCAATGCCCAGGACGGTGAGGATCACGACGATGACAGGCGCCCCGAGGAGCGCCCACCCGTGGCGCAGGTGGAGGCGGCGCAGGGCGGCGGTCGCCACCCCGTGGAGCAGCGCCAACGTGAGGAGGTACAGCGGGAGGCGCCGCACATTGGCCAACTCCTCGTTGGACTCCATGAGCCACACGGCGGCGGCGACGGCGAGCGCGGCGCACGCCAGGGCAGCCACCGTGAGGCGCCGCGTCAGGGGCCACGCGGCGGAGCGGAGGCGGTCGATGCGCCAGACGAGGGCGCACCGGAGCAGGCGGTGGACCGGGAACCAGGCAGCCACGGCGACGGCGAGGAGCGCGGCCGTCCCGACGGCGAAGAAGCGGGACGCCGTGCCCACCTTGATGAGGAACTCCTCGTCGCGGCTCGCGTAGAGGCGCACGAAGAGCACCATCCAGACCGCTGCAGCCAGCGCCGCAGCGAGCAGGCCGGCGGCGGTGGAGACGTCGCGCTCGGGGTCGGCGAGGCGGGCGCGGAAGCCTTGCCACCACCCATGCAAGGTCGCGTGGACGGCCCCGGTCACCACTCCCACGGCCAGGCCCCAGGTCAGAGCGACGGCCCACGTCGTACCGAAGAGGAAGAGGATGGCAGCGGCCGTGTCCCCGGCGCCCGGCACGTCGAGCGCCCCGTCGCCCGTCACGACCGCATGCACCACCAGCACGAGCCCCGCGGCGACGGCGCCGAGCAGGCTGGCGAGCACCCAGGGTGTGCGGTCCGTCGCGGGCGTCATCGGTCGGCTCCGGGAAGGGGGGCACCATAGCCGGGGGCACCACGGGACGCAAGATCGGCGTGTGGACATCCCCGGGTCGTCGACGAAGTTGTCGCCGCTTGTCGGCCCCCCGCCACAGCCCGGGTGGCACCACCCTCTCAGCGCGCTGGCTCTCGCTCACTGGAACAACGGAACGACAGCCCGGACCTCGGCTCGATCATGACGACGTTCCGTTCCGGGATTCACTACGGAGTTCTCGGACAGCTTGCGTGCAACGGGGTGCGACACTGGGCATGCAGCGCAACTTCAAGGACACCACTGCACCGCCGAGGCAGCCGGTAGCTCCGCCTCCGTGCACTGTCGGTGGCCGTGAGGCACTCCGTTGACGCCTAGGTAGACAGTACCTGTTGCTTCATCCACCACGCACCAGTGGGGAGGAGCGTCGCTATACAAATAGGTACACCAGCCCAACTCCACCTTCCCCTGAGCGCAGCCCTCACCCACGTTCCACGGCGCGCCGTAGACCGGAGTGCAGCCGGCACCACACTCACCGGCCCCGTCGGGACTCCCACATGCTTGAGCGGGAGCACCGTCCACGCAGGGCTCCGCCTCGGCGGCCGCCTCACGGATCTGCCAATACTTCTCGTCGCAGCGATGGTACTCCCCGGAGAGTTCCGGACCGTCCCAGACGGCGATGAAGGCAACGCCCGTTGGCTCGTGCACGTAGCAGCCACTGCCCTGCGTAGCGTAGGCGTCGGGACTTATATCGGGGTAGCATGCCAGCACGGTGGTCTCCGGCGACACGCAGTCAGCAGCCTGGTCGTACAACCTTCCCGTGGTTGGCAGCGTACCTGACGCGCACGGACCGAGAGTCGGGTTCAGGGTCTCAGCCGCCACACACACGTCGCAGCCGGTGGCGCCCGCGTCCAAACCGTCCGCCACTGCGGACTTGTCGGCGGAGCTGGACTCCGGAGCGCCGTCACAGGCGACCAATGCCAGCACCGTCAACACGAGATGCCTCACACTCTTCATGACTTCTCCTGTCTGGTACCACCAGGCCGCGTACCTCGTCCTGAACTGTCCCTCTCCACTGGGTTACCGAGTCGAGACTAGTACATAGACGGAGTGCCCGAATGGTAGTAGTCGGCACTATAGATCACTCTTCCTTGTGCAGGAACCCTGTAGCCGTATGCTCGCATTTGCAGACACTTCCCTCCAATGCTGGGTCCGAGGAGGTTGAACCGAGAGCGCAAGCTCAGCGACCAGTCAGCGTGGAGCATGACAGGGCCTCCTGGCGCGCACATGTCCCATACCTCGAAGTCGATGTCGGCGACGTTCTGCAGATCGGGCTCGAACCAGAGCGTAGCCCACTTCCACTCCGTGATGCTGGTGCTCTCAGGGCCCGAGGTACCCACGTTCCACGTTACCGTCTGCCCCTCGTAGATCGTGAAGGCACGCCAGCCCCAGCCCCAATCGCCGGCCATGCTCTCGTCGTCTGGCCAGTGCGCGCGGACCCGGCCGAATCCACTGCGGCTCGATACTGTAGTTGGCGGATACGACCCCGGGACTCCGCTTCCGCTCCAGCCGTCGCCGAGCAGCAATAGATTCACCATGAGCATCTTCGCGTTGGTGTTGGACCAGCCAATCACTGCAAACGCGTTGCGAAGAGCGCCCGCAGACGCAGTGATGACAGGCGTCGCGAATGAGCATCCTCCAATCGTGCTGGAGCCATTGGCGTGTGGAGCCACGGTTGCATACATTGTGAATGTGCCGGGAGCAGCCAAGTCGATGGCTGGTGTCGTCGTGCCGGCACCCAAGAAAGTTCTGATCGGAAGCCCTCCCGCGGAAGCGTCGGGGCGTAGACCGAGGCTGTCATACGGGCTCGTCGAGGGATCGCTGAGAAGCGCAACAACGGCCACAGTTTCGGTCCTGAGACCAGGGTACCAAACGTGGCAGACGGACGTGTCGGGAGCGTTCCCACCACAGGCCACTGTCAGAATTCCGCTGTCTAGGGCCGTGGCAATGGCGGCATTCAGTCCCGAGCAATCATATTCCGAGTTGCAGTTGGACTCGGATCCGCCCCACGCTAGCGACAAGTTGATGACATCGATCCCGTCGAGCACCGCCTGCTCGATTGCCCGCTTCCCTGATGCACAATTCTCGGTTGCCTGATAGTAGTACAGCAGTGACTCCTTGAGGTGGCCACTGCGGTTGCGTTGGTCGACTGTATAGGTTCCCGGGAAGTCGGGATCCTGTCCGGCCTCGATGCTACCGGTTGCCACCCATGACACCCAGGTCCCATGCGAAGACACGGTTGCGTTGTTGGGTGAGTCAATGCACCCGCTGGCGGTACACTCGCGGTAGCGGGTTACACGCGAGCCGGTGCCTGTCGAGTAGTCCCAGGTTGCATGGTACCGCGCCAATGGCCCTGGTTCAATTACACCTACTCGGATCCTGCTGTTTGATCGACCTCCGTATCGGCCGTCCAGGCTCTGGGCGTAGAACTGGGCAATCAATGTTCCGTCCTGCGACTCGCTGCCTCCGTAAGCTCGGCCGGTGTTCGTATCGGCGTTCAAGCGAGTGCCTTCGACTCCAGGGATTGCAGCCAGGTCGATTGCAGCCAGCGCATGGACCTGTACGTCAATCTGGTTGACGAGCCAGTTCGGAGAAATTTCGATGGCACCAATATTCACGAGCTCCTTGATCACAGAGTACTGGCTCGGCTGGAGCTGGGCTTTCCGCGAGGCGACGAGAGCATGTCGAGCAACTGCTCCCGCCCCTGCGAAGCTACCCCACTCGAAGTCAATTTCCTTCAGGAGAAGTGTGACCCCAATGACTTCGTCGGGTGGAGTATCTAGAAGCTTCGCGTAGACTCGAACATTGAGCGATTCACCCATGCCTGCCATCTCAATCTGTGTCTCTTTAAAGGCATTGTAGGATGCGTCTTTTGGGGGAGCGTCCATCAGGCTGGAGGAATCGAAGGTCGAGTAGAGCCCTCCTCCGTCGCTTGCCACACCTTCACCCCACTCCAGGGTTGGGGAACTGGAAGGGTTCATCAATCCATCGGCTCGAACGGTGACCGACACGTCAAACAGGAGAAGCGCTGAAACAGCTACACTGATAAGCCGGAAGGGCGGCTGCGCTGCGCAACCAGATGCTCTGGGGCGGGTGGTCGGGGGGGGGGTTGGGGCTCTGTCGAGCCACTGGACTGCATCCTCATCTCAATTACTCCTCTGTAAATAGCACCTGCGGGCCGAACTCACTCCGATGTGTTTAGGGCCCGTACAGGAATAACCTGTCCATTCGAGCGCCGCTGCATCCCCGCTGGCGGCCTGCCGAGACCGTGGAAGGGCCCCACCCTGCCTGCGGTCTCGGCAGACCGCCAGCGGGGCGATTCGGCGCTCTCGGTGGGTCAGGTTATTCCTCCACGGGACCTTAGACGAACACCACGAACCACATAACGTCGAGGGGACCGCCTCCGCGGCAGACCTCTCTGGCGACGATGCTTCGACTGACCATTTGGTACGACTCGCATGTCTCTGGTCTCCGCTCCTGGCGTGCAGACCGAGGTTGGACCTGCTCGTCGCGCCATGCCGCGGAGTTGTCCCACTCTCGCGGGGTCGATCCCCCAGACCTTCCCATGTCTCGCAGAGGAACAGTGATCGGGCATCCAGTCGCACGCCAGCGCCCGTCTCGGCGCTCATCGAACTCTCATCCGGCTGCTGTTGCCGGGTCCTGGCTGCGGTTCGAAGGGCACTGTCACACATTGAATGTCTCATAAGTGTTTCCCGATGGCAGTGTGCGCCCATCCCCATGCGCTGTCAACCGATTCTCGGCGCCAGTGACCTCTCCGTGTGAGAGAGCGTTCCGCGAGCTCCCCTCGCAAGAGCCTCGTTGCTCTCCGGGGGCGGCGCCGGCTGAGGCGGTTGGGGCGCGAGGCGGTGGACGGGTGCAAGGGCGCGGGAGCGCAGGGCGCGCGGGTGCCCGGTTCGACGCAGGAGGCCCGGCGCCGGGGCTCCGCAGCGTCAGGGTCCGGTCGGGTCGAGCCGCGGTTCGGCGTCGCCGGATCAGGCTTTGGGCGAGTCGCCGTGAGGGTCGCCGGGATCCTCCGGTTTTGTGAAGCCGCGGAGGGAGTCGGCCACGGGGACGCCGCGGACTTGCCACCCGGCCCGCTCCACGGGGCACTTGCCGCAGTCGTCCGGGGCGATGGCGTTCGGCCAGGGTGTCATCCGATAGAAGAAGCTGAGCACGGTCATCGTGGTTCGCGCGGTCTCGATGGACTCGAAGCCGGCCAATCTTCGGTAGTGGCGCTGGAATGCCTTGATAGCGCGCTCGGTGAGCTTGTGGGTGCTTGGGACGTCTTCGCGGCCGATGTCGTTGGCGACCCGGGGGAGGCGCTGCCCGAGGAAGTCGAGGAGGGCGACAAACACGCTCACATACCTCTACCACCACTCCGCGGAGATGCTCGAGCCGGTGCGCTACTTTCAGGTCACCACTCCCGGACGCGACAACTTCGTAATCGTCCGAGGCCATGGTCATCGTCTCGTCCAATGCCTGGCCAGAACCGAGGGGCGCACGAGCCGTTCGGCCGGCCGGCGGTCGACCTTGCGGCCCCCACAGGAGGCCGGCCCGCTCGGTCCACAGACCCGGGTGGCCGAAACGATGACCGAGGCCTCGTCCGAGCTCCCCCGTCGGGCGGACATCCACAGCCGTGCTACAGTGAGCGCGGAGGCGTGCATGCTGCAGGTACGGTGGTGGCGGGGTCGCTGGTCGGCGGGGCGCGAGGCTCCGGAGGCTCAGCCAGGGGGCTGCCAGTTCATCGGGAGCAGCTCGTCGAGCTTGGAGGCCGGGTGGGTGGTGACACGGAGGAGGACGTCGGTGAGGTGGGCATGTGGGTTGACGCCGTAGGAGACGCAGGTGCTGACCAGGGTCTGGAGGATGGCGAGATGTTCGCCGGCCTCGTCGTGTCCGACCCAGCGGAAGTTGTCGCGTCCGAGGGCGGTGATCTGGAGACTTCTCTCCGAGGTGTTGTTATCCAGGGAGACCTTGGGGTCGTCGAGGAAGTGCGTCAGGTACTTCCACTGGTTCAGGGCATATCGAATGGCCTCACCCATCGGCCCCTTGGGCGGGTGCAGTGGTTGTTGCTCGTGGAGACGTGGCTCCCAGCGTGCCGGGCGGCGCACCTGGCGGAAGTCGACGCCATGGAGCAGCAAGGCCAGCTCCCCGGCGTCGAGCGTGATCGTGCTCCCGTCCTCTGCGTCGCGCTTCGGCAGTGCGACACATCCCCGCTCGAGCCGCTTGTACCAGAGCACGAAGCCCCCACGAGACCACGTCAGGATCTTCACCCGGTCCTTGCGCCGCGATACAAACACGGTGAGGTGACCGCTGAACGGCTCACCGCCATGCTGCCGCACCAAAGCAGCCAACGAGTGGAAGCCCTTGCGAAGATCGACGGGCTCCGTCGCCAGGAAGATCCGCACCGACGACGGCAGCCCGATCATGACCGACACTCGTCGTACGCCGCAGCCAAGCGAGCGACGTACTCGGGCGCAGGCAGCGCCACGGCCAACACGGTCACCCCGGAGCCCACGCGGATGCCGAACCGCCACGGCGCCTCTCCGTCGTCCGGTACTCCCACCGACGACATGTCATGCGCGCCCGAGCCCCCGACGAGCTCGATGAACCCTCCTCCCACCGGCGCGTCGCCCGAACACCCTCGCAGCTCGCTCGCCCACCAGCGCAGGGTCGCTTCCACGAGCCCCTCGCGCGCGGCGTACTCCGACAGCCTGAGCCCGCTCGTCACCTGCGCGGCCACCGTGCGCCGCCACCACTCCCGAGACCGACGTACCTTCATCTTGACCTCCACGACGCACACACGCGTCAGCGGAGACCCTACACCACCGTCAGGCCCCCGACGGGACGGTGGAAACCGGACGCTTACACAACTTCCGGTGGATGGGACACGACAAGGCCGGCGAACATCTGGCCATCCGTCGGACGCTGGTCAGCACCTGCGGCTAGTATGGCGTCGGCTCGCGCGCGTGGCTCACAGGCGTCCTCCTCCGTGCCAGCACGCTCCCGGCGTCCAAGCTCGACGAGGTGCTCCGCATGACCTGGTAGGGCGTCGCCGAATTGATGATGCAACCGGGAGGGCCGATCCATCCCCGCCAGACGCCCGGCCCAAGCTTGAAATACCCCGAGTATTCCTGCGCTTGGCCCGAGCGCCTGGCGGGGCGCCTCGACCCACCGGATTGCCGCAGCATTTGGGCGACGCCCTACTAGGGTACTCCGGCGAAAAGCTGCCGCGGTGCCCACACGCCGCTTCCGGCCGCCGCGGCCACGGGCCAGTGCGGGATCTGCCACCAGCAAATCCAAGTACTTGTCCGCGACCGATCCGGCGCGGATTCGACGCACGGGCCCTCGCGGCTCATGTTCGGCGGAGCGTCCTAGAAGGCACTCGGCTGACCGGCGCACGCCGCGCCCGCGCCATGCCAACCTGCGACCCAGCCACCACCCGTACCCATGGCACGCACGCCTCCGCGCTCACAGTAGCACCACTACGCCCGCGCGCCCGTCGGTGAAGCTCTGAAGAGTGTGGCGCGAGCCTCAGCGGTGGCTCCAGGGAGGCCGCGCGCGGTGGCCCCGAGGGCGGCGCGGGGCACGAGAAGGACGTGTTGACATCCCCAGGTCGTCGACTAAGTTGTCGCCGCTTTTCGGCCCCCCCGCCGCAGCCCGGGTGGCGCCACCCTCTCAGCCCGCTGGCTCTCGCTCACTGGAACAACGGAACGACAGCCCGGACCTCGGCTCGATCATAAGGAGGAACCCATGGGAAAGATCATCGGGATTGACCTCGGGACGACGAACTCGGTCGTCGCGGTCATGGAGGGCAAGGAGCCCAAGGTCATCCACAACCAGGAGGGGGCCCGCCTGACCCCGTCCGTCGTCGCCATCGACGACAAGGGCAACGAGCTGGTCGGGCAGATCGCGCGCCGCCAGGCCGTGACGAACCCCGAGAACACCGTCTACTCCATCAAGCGCTTCATGGGGCGCCGCTACGACGAGGTGTCCGACGAGATCCGCCGCATGCCCTACCACGTCACCTCGGGCAGCAACGGCGAGGTGCAGGTGGAGGTGCGCGGGTCCAAGTACAGCCCGCCGCAGATCTCGGCGAAGGTCCTGCAGAAGCTCAAGAAGGCCGCGGAGGACTACCTGGGCGAGGCCGTCACCGAGGCCGTGATCACGGTGCCCGCGTACTTCAACGACGCGCAGCGCCAGGCGACGAAGGACGCGGGGCGCATCGCGGGCCTCGACGTCAAGCGCATCGTCAACGAGCCGACGGCCGCCGCCCTCGCCTACGGCCTCGACAAGAAGAAGGACGAGCTGATCGCCGTGTTCGACTTCGGCGGCGGCACCTTCGACATCTCGATCCTGGAGGTGGGCGAGAACGTGGTCGAGGTGGTGTCCACCAACGGCGACACGCACCTCGGCGGCGACAACATCGACGAGCGGCTCATCGAGTACCTGACGAGCGAGTTCAAGAAGGATCAGGGCATCGACGTCAGCCACGACAAGATGGTGATCCAGCGCCTGAAGGAGGCCGCCGAGAAGGCCAAGATCGAGCTGAGCTCCGCCACGGAGACCGACATCAACCTTCCCTTCCTGACCGCGGACGCCACCGGCCCCAAGCACATGAACATCCGCCTGACCCGGGCGAAGTTCGAGTCGCTGGTCGAGGACATCCTGACCCGGACCCTGGAGCCGTGCCGCCAGGCGCTGAAGGACGCCAACAAGCGCCCGAGCGACATCGACGAGGTGATCCTGGTCGGCGGGTCCACGCGCATCCCCCGGGTGCAGGACGAGGTCCGCAAGTTCTTCGGCAAGGAGCCCAACAAGACGGTCAACCCCGACGAGGTGGTCGCCGTCGGCGCCGCGGTGCAGGCCGGCGTGCTCTCGGGCGACGTGAAGGACATCCTGCTCCTGGACGTGACGCCCCTGTCGCTGGGCATCGAGACGCTGGGCGGCGTGATGACGGTGCTCATCGCGCGCAACACCACCATCCCCACCAAGAAGAGCGAGATCTTCTCGACGGCGGCGGACAACCAGACCAGCGTGGAGGTGCACGTGCTGCAAGGCGAGCGGCCCATGGCGCGCGACAACCGCACGCTCGGCAAGTTCCACCTGGACGGCATCCCGTCGGCGCCCCGCGGCGTGCCCCAGGTGGAGGTGACCTTCGACATCGACGCCAACGGCATCCTGCACGTGAACGCGAAGGACAAGGCCACCAACAAGGAGCAGAAGATCCGCATCACGGCGTCGACGGGCATCTCCGAGTCGGACATCGACCGCATGGTGCGCGAGGCGCGAGAGCACGAGGCGGAGGACAAGCGCCGCCGCGAGCTCGTCGACACCCGCAACAGCTCCGAGGCGGCGGTCTACCAGACCGAGCGGCTCATCAAGGAGCACAAGGACAAGCTGCCCGAGGCGGAGGTCAAGAACGTCGAGATCGCCATGGCCGACGTGAAGAAGGCCATCGAGGGCGACGACGTGGACGCCATCAAGAAGGCGGCCGAGCGGCTCCAGGCGGCGCAGCACAAGATCGCCGAGATGATGTACTCCCAGAGCGGCGCTCCCGGGGGCGACGGCGGCGCTGGACCTGCGGGCGGGGCGGGGCCGGCCGGCGGCAAGGCGGGCGGCAAGCGCGACGACGTCATCGACGCCGAGTTCGAGGACGCGAACTGATCGCGCGGGGTGCCTGCGCGCCCCACCTCCAGCCTCGGGCTTGACCTGGGTGGCCGGCGCGAGGGTGGAGCCGGTCCACACCGCTTCACCCCTCGCGCAGTCGGGGTGGAGCCTCCGGGGGCCCCGATGACCCACCGCCCGGAGGCACCCTCGTGGACTTCCTGAACCACGTCTGGCTCGGAAACTCGCTCCAATCCTGGCTCATCGCCCTCGGCGTCTGCCTGCTCCTCGTCGTCGGGGCGCTGCTGATCCGCCGCCCGCTGCTGCGGCGCCTGCGCCCCCTGACCGAGGGGACGGCGACCTCCCTCGACGACATGCTCGTCGCGCTCCTGGAGCGCACCGGGACCTGGTTCCTGGTCGCGGCGGGCGTCTACGTGGGCTCGCTCTTCGTGGCGCTGCCCGGAGACCTGGGGCGGAACATCCGCACGGCCTTCATCATTGCGACGCTCCTTCAAGGAGGCATCTGGGGCAACCAGGTGCTCGCGTTCCTGCTCGGGCGGTCGGTGCGGCAGCGCGTGGCGGACGACGCGGCGGCCTCCACCACCCTCGCCGCGGTCATGGTGCTCGGCAAGGTGGTGCTCTGGGCGGTGGTGCTGCTCAGCGCTCTCGCCAACCTGGGCGTCAACATCACCGCCTTGCTCGCGGGCCTCGGCGTCGGCGGCATCGCCGTGGCGCTGGCGGCGCAGAACGTGCTCGTGGATCTGTTCGCGTCGATGGCCATCGTGCTCGACAAGCCCTTCGTGCTCGGCGACCAGATCGTGGTCGGCGACAAGACGGGGACCGTGGAGCACATCGGGCTCAAGACCACGCGGCTCCGGAGCCTGTCGGGGGAGCAGCTCGTGTTCTCGAACTCCAAGCTCCTGAGCATGGACATCCGCAACTTCAAGCGCATGGAGGAGCGGCGCGTGCTCTTCACGCTGGGTCTCGTCTACCAGACGCCGGTGGAGAAGATGGAGGCCGTACCGGGCATGATCCGGGAGATCGTCGAGGCCCATCCCTCTGCGCGCTTCGACCGCTCCCACTTCAAGGCCTTCGGGCCTTCCTCCCTCGACGTGGAGACCGTGTACTTCGTGCTCGCGCCGGAGTATGCCGCCTACATGGCCACCCAGCAGTCCATCAACCTCGCCATCATGAAGCGGTTCGCAGCGGAGGGGCTGGAGTTCGCGTACCCGACGCAGACGCTGTACCACGTGCAGCAGGGGTGAGAGGGGCGCGAGGGCAAGCTCCCCCCCGGCAGCGACGACGTTCCGGTGGGCGCAAGGCGTGCAGGGGTTCCCCGCGGCTCCGCACCGCCAGACGGCCATGTCACCAGAGCGCCTTCACCGGGTAGCGCCAGATGTCTGGGTCGGGGGTCACCAGGTCAACCCACCGACGAGCGCCTGGCAGACCAGCATCCGGTCAAAGGGATCCCGGTGGACCGGAGGAAGACGATGGAGGCACAGCGTCGCCTCCTCGTCGAGGGACAGGGGCGCGATCCCGCGGGCGCGTCTCTGCTCAGGGACGTAGCGTTCATGAGGCTCCGGGAGCGGGAGCCTGCCGAGCGCGTGCTTCACACCGATCTCCCACGCGGAGACACTGCTCAACCAGACGTCGTTCGCGGGGTCCGCGAGGGCATGTCGGACTTGGGGGGAGAGCGCAGAGCCCCCCTCGATGCACCAGAGGAAGGTGCAGGTGTCCAACAGGAGTTTCACGGAGCGTGTCCCTCGAGGGCAGCCACGAGCTCCTCGGGGAGGGGCTCGAAGAACGCTGGAGACATGGAGAACCGCGGGTCGCGAGCGAAGATCGGCCGCTCCCCCTCCTGCCTCGCCGGAACGGCTCGAAGCTCGGCGATGGGTTTGTTGCGGCGACAGATGACGACGACGTCCTCCTCGCCGCGCTCCAGCCGGTCCAGGTGCTCCGAGAGGTGGGTCTTTGCCTCGTAGACGTTCAGCGTCACCATGACCCCAAACTAGACCAGGAACCGGACCAGGTCAACGCGCTCGCGGCAGGCGCGCCGCCTCGTGGTTGGGCCGCACCGACGTGCCTCGAGGCGCAGGGGCTCGTGGAGCGGGGCTCCTGTTTCGTGGTGCATGCGCCGCGCCAGACCGGCAAGACCACGTCGCTGCGGGCGCTGGCGCGGACGCTCACCGCGGAGGGGCGGTATGCGGCGCTGGCGTTCTCCTGTGAGGCGGGCTCGGTCCTCGGTGACCAGGTCGGGTGGAGGACGCCGTGCTCGCGGAGGTGGGGATCGAGGTGATCGCCCTGCCCGCGGAGCTGCGGCCCCAGGCTGCCTGGCCCGCGGCCCCGGAGGGGCAACGGCTCCGCGCGGCGTTCGCTGCGTGGGCGAACGGGTGCCCGAGGCCCCTCGTCCTGCTCATCGACGAGATCGGCGCGCTGCGGGGAGCCGCCCTCGGGTCTGTGCTCCGGCAGCTACGGGCCGGCTTCGCGTCCCGGCCGAGCGGCGCTCCCTGGTCCGTGGTCCTCTGCGGCCTCCGGGACGTGAGGGACTACCGCATCGCGTCGGGCGCGGACCCCGACCGATATGAGATCTGAGTATACCTGCCCCGTCACCCAATGCCTGACCCCTCACCCTTGGACGTTTCCCCAGGCCTGGCCGTCACGGAGGGGCGGGCCCTTCACGATGGGCCAGCCCTGTCGGACAACCGGGCGGTGATGGCGAGGCTCCGGTTCCCGCGCTGACACGTCGCGCATTCCCCTGTGGTGCGGGCCGCGCGCGCGACCCAGCCAGACCGTTCGGAGTCAACTCCACGCGGTCCGCTCGATGGTTACACCGGCGTATCGACTTCTGCCCTCGCAAGCCTGGAGCACTCTGTTGCTCTGCCCGCTCAGCACCTATCATTCGAATCGGAGTCGGAAGGACGGCCGAGCAACGGTTCGCTCGTCGAGATGGGGACGCCAAGGAGGTAGGGGAATGAGTCTGGCTGTAGGTGATCCTGATGTGTCTCGCTGCACTACGCGGGGAAGATGGCTGACGTTTCTCATGGCGTCGCTCCCGCTGGCCACCCCGCATGTTGCCGGGTGCGGCACCGGGGGGGGGGGGGGGGACAGACGGCGCTCGTCGATCCGCCCAACTGACAACGGACGATGGGGGAGTCTTCGACTCTGGGGGCGCGTTGGGCTCGGAGCAGGCCCCCGCGACGCCGGACCCCGGGAGGCTGGCTCCAGATGAGCTACACCAGCTTGCACGCCAGGTCCTGGCGAGCGAGAGCGCCAGCGGGTGGGAGAACCTGTCCGAAGCAGGACTCGTCCAAATCACGCAGATCTGGTCCGCCAACCCTTCGACCGGCAAGCACGAGTCCGAGCTGTCGCTCAAGGATGGCGAGTCTCTGCAGCTCGCCCAGGACCACGAGTTCCAGACGACCCAAGCCTATCAAGAGTACGCCGCGATCATTGCGGAGGGGTCGCTCGACGAGGAAGAGCACGGCAAGCTGAAGGCGCTGCTGATCGAGGGCAAACCGGAGGTCCCGTCGCAGGAAGAGGTGGAGCCATGAGGAAGTACCTCTCGATGCCTCTGGCAACCTGGACCGCCTTCGTCTGGTTCGAGCCGTCAGCCGCAGCTCAGGCGTGTGACCCCGCCAGAATTCACTGCACGAACGCGACGGTCTACCCGGTCTGGCAGTGGGACTTCACGGCAGTCGGCGGGCGCGTCTACACGATCCGTTCCTCGGACCTCGCCCGGCTCTCGGGCCAGGCCAACATTCCCGACACCGTCATGTGGTTGCTGAACCTCGATACGGGCGCAGTGGTCGCAGTCGATGACGACGACAACACGAGCACTGTCTGCGGCAACCCGCAGACGGATTGGGACTGCTACGACTCGCAGATCGTCCACCTGGCCGCGACGACATTCAACGCGCGGGTCGTCGTGGCCGGCTACGCTGACGCCAACCACGGCACGATGTCGATGAGCGTGCTCGAGGGTCTCGGGACCGAGCTGCTTCCGCCAGCGCTGCGACAGTTGCAGAAGTTCGGTGGCTGGCGGCTCGTCTCCAAGGACGTGCGGGCGGGGGACAGCCTCCTGGCTGGAGCCCTGCCTGGGACGTACTACGCCAATCGGATGCTCGTGTTCTCTACGAGCGCTCCCTACGACTGCGATCAGAGCTGCGGCTCGTATCAGGACCAGGCCAACTCGGCCTTGCTCGGTCTATCCCATGTCCTGATGACATCGAGCTGGTCATCGGCCCGGATCCAGATTGGATCCGCTACGCCATACACGACGGGCGTCCGATTCATGCACAACCGTCGCTCCTCGACGCAGGGCGGAGCCTGGTCGGGGGCAGGAACCGTCGATGCGGAGCCCGACGGCCTGACGTGGGAACTCGAAGCGCTTCTGGGGACGTGCGACACGGAGACGGGACCGGCTCCTGATTGCACGACCTGCACGAACGGTTTTCCGGGCAACTGCCCTGCGGGATCCTGTCGCTGTTTCCGTGATCGGGCCGGCTTCGATCCGAGCGACACGGACAACGACGGTGTAGACGACCTGACGGAGGTGTTCGGGCGCGAGGTGTCCTGCGAGCCACTGGATGCGCCTTTCTTCATGAGGCTGACATCGGGAGGGGGCGACAAGTGTCACGATACGACGCTCATCGAGTGCGCACCCGGACAGAGCTGCAACTCGACGTTTGCCATCGCGCTGAGCGCCCTGGCAGCGGACCCACGGGAGGTAGACGCGTTCGTGGAGCTGGACGCGATTGCATTGCCCGGCGACGATGGTTTCCTGAACCAGTGGGAGCGCGATCTTGTGGAGCACATCCACGCCGAAGAGGGATTCGAGTGTGAGCAGAACGTCTCCACGGACCCGCAGCACTGTCCCGGGGAGCTCGACCGGTACCGGCGGGTCAAGGTGCACGTCTTCGACTCCGACCTCCGCACGTCCGTGAAGATCAACAAGAGCTGGACCGGCTTCGTGGCTGGATGGTACGCGAAGCACTTCTCGTCCTGGCGGCGCTACACGAACGCATTTCGGTATGCGCTCGCCACGACCGCGTCTGACGCCGGCCAAGGCTCCCCCAAGGGAAGGTGGCTGATCTTCGGGAGCGTCGGAGACTCGGCGAAGACGGCCGTGGTGTTCAGCCATGAACTCGCACACACCCTGGGCCTCCACCACGGAGGTAACGAGGGCGCGCCGAAGATCAACTACCCCTCCCTGATGAACCACAACAAGTGGTACACCACCTTCACGCGCAAGGCCCCGGACCCCTCGCTGGTGCCGAACTCAGGCCAAATCTGGCCCCCGGACTTCGGGCTTCCCTGCACGACTGCTCAGGACTGCCCCGTGTCCGGGCGGTGCCACCCCGACACGCAGACGTGCCATGTCAAGTGCTGGAGCGGGTATTACCGGTTCTCTCGGGGAACGAACATGTCCCTTGTCGAGACGAACCTGCAGGAGCTCGGGGTGGACCAGAAGCTGGCGGCCGAGGTGGTGTGCCAGATGGACGCAGCGCCGAACGTGAACCCCTTCGACGCCACGTGCAACGGCGTCCCCTACTGCAAGGTCAACTGGGATCAGGGCGAGAACCCGCCGGGGACCCCAGAGTACGCCAACGGTCCCAGCCCCGGCGTCGATTTGAAGAAGGACGGTGTCCTGAGCAGCAGCCCGTTCAACGACTACGACGACTGGCAGGGGATCTACGACAATGCGGGCGCTGGAGTCGATGACGACTGCTGTGACAAGACCTACACCTGGCTCGGTCAGATGGAGGGAGATGCGTCGGATCTCGCCGGAGGCGACGAGCACGGGACCACCGTCGGCTCCGTCCACTTCACCGCCTCAGGAGTGAGCTCCTACGATGCCGCGTTCGGCTTGTCCGCGGACCTGGACGGACCGGGCTTCTCCGACGCCATCGTGCTCCCGAACACTCCGCTGCAGAGCTCCATCGCCGAGAAGTTTGCCGGCCGGGGGGCAAATGGCGTAGTGTTTCACGCGTTCGTGAACCTGCGCAGCGTCAGCTTCACCGGCGCGCACCAGCTCATCGACGCGCGACCGTTCCTCGATGTGTACGTGACCAACGGAGGAGGGCACGGGACGCTGACCGCGACTCTCCACACGGGCGCTGCGCCGGTCTCGGTCACGGTCGCCAATCGAAGTGGCTGGATGTTTCCCGACAAGTGGTACTGGGTGTTGGTCTGGTGGGATCACGCGGAGCTTCGGGCGTATGTCGCGCCGTGGGCGGTCGATGGTGCTGGAACTTGGGCCTGGCGCTTCTCATTGGGAGCCTGCTCAACATCCAGCGCCGCGCATGTCGCAGACTCATCGACGGGCATCATTCGTCTGGGGGCACACCGAGATACACCTCTGACCCACGCGCTTCGCGGCCGAATCGACGAGGTCGCTTTGATGAACCATGCTCCAGACGAAGTTGGTGGGATGATTGGAGGCGTATCATGCGACTGAGACAGCAGACTCATTGGCCGGACGGTTCCGGTCTCCGCGACTACAACTGGCTCGTCTCCGTCAGCGCCATCGCGATGCTCCTGAGCGCCTGCTCCTCCGGGAAGGGCGATACCACGTCCAAGGAGTCGGGTGTAGTGACTGCGGACGCTGCGGAGGGCGTCCCCGACGTCAGGCGATCCGACTTCAGGCCAGATGCGCTGGACCTGGACGCGAGCTTCGGCTCAGAGAATGACTCATTGGGGCCTTTGGCTGATGAGGACTCCGGGGACCTCGGAGCGACACAGACTGGCGACGACGCGGTCGTGGAGGCGAAAGACGCGACGGTCGGTGACCCAGACTCCGCTGTCTCCATCGACGCACAGCTCCCCGACGTCCAGGACGTACACATCGTCGTGAAGGCTCCGTCGAGCGGACTGGGCTGCAATTGCTGGCCCGATGGAGACGACTGCGACGCATTCTGGGACGCGGTTGACTGGGTGATCAAGGACTTGCCGCCCTGCCCAGAGGGCGAGGTCTGCACGGGAGACTTCTACAACAGCGGGGAGTGCCTCGCTTCCTGTTGGCATCCAGCGCTCCCCGACCAGAACGTCGGCGTCCAGTGCGACCCGAGCGAGTACTGCTTCCTGCGGAAGCTGTACGACTGGGAGCACGAGGTCATGGGTCAGTACGCCGTTTGCTATCCAAAGCAGTGAGCGCCACAGACTGAGGCCACGGGCGGTCGTTCCCCGACTTCGCGTCGTCATGGGAAGCTGGCCGCCCCGAGGCCGCGCACGGCCCGGCCAAGGAGGCGTCACGATCAGACTCGGCGGCGAGGCGGTCGCGAGCCTGCCGCCGCCGCCCATGGAGGGTCGCGTGGTCGCCGCCCGTCACCACGCGCACAGCCAGGCCCCGGAGGAGGGCGGCCGACCAGGTGGTGCCCACCAGGACGAGGACGACCGCGGCGGTGTCGGCGGCGCCGGGCACGTCGGGCCCTCCGTCGCCTGTCACGACCGCGTGCGCCACCGGCGCGAGCCCCGCGGCGACGGTGTCGAGCAGGCTGGCGAGCACCCAGGGTGCACGGTCCGGCGGGGCCATCGGTCGGCTCCGGGAAGGCGGGGCACCGTGTCCTTTCGGTGGGCATGCGAAGTTGCCGCGCAGCGGCGCGGATCGTGGCGGGCGGGTGGCGCGAGAGCCCCGCGTTGCCGTGGTCTGGGCGGCGCTGCCGGCGCGGGGCTGGCGCCAGGGTGGCGGCAGCGCGGCGGGGGCGCCCAGGTGGCTCCGCCCGGGTGCCGGCGTGGTCGGGGCGGCGGTTGAGCGCGCTAGGGGGCGGGCACAATGATTGCCCTGAGCCGGCCCGCACGGTCTGGTGCCGTCATGGGTGGATGCCCCCCGGGGCGGACCCGATGGGGCCGTCGCCGCGGTAACCTTCGCCGTAGGGGTGGGGTCCTGGGCGGACCTGTCCCGTTGTTGGCGGCTGCGGATCTCGCCGGTCGGTGGGAGGGCTGGCTCCCGAGGAGGAGG